>JADJDU010000003.1 GCA_016702505.1 Microthrixaceae bacterium | reverse complement strand
GAGCTTGTGTTGGTAGAAGCCGGATCGGCTCGCACGATGATCGCGCCACCCCACCGGCGCTTCGACTCGTGCCAGCAGTTCGTCGATGAAGCGGATGATCCTCGGGCGGTGTTCCGTGGAGCCTTTGCGCAGCGGGCGTGGAGACTTCGCCGGTGTCCGCGCGGGTCGCCAGCAGCGGAACGGGTGGTAGCCCAGCGCCTTGGTGTAGCCGTAGGCGGCGCCAGCCCGGCGAGCCAGGACCTCAGATCGTGGAGTCCAATCGACAATCAACGTCGCGGTCGGGCCCGCCTGGCACCCCCAGGCCCGCTTGATGGCTGCAGACGGCGGCTCGAGTTGGCGGATGGCGGTGTGAAGGACCGGAAGAACGTGCCCAGCGTGGAGGGGGCCATCACCCGATGGCCGAGCACCGCCGGTCGCCCCCGGCGAGCCGGCTGGTGTCGTCGATGCAGTCGGCGCCGCTGATCATGGCGTGGGATCAACGTGGCGGCCTTGCGGCTCGGTCGGGCGCCGCCTACCCGACCGGCGAGCGCACCGCTCGATGATCAGCGCTTCGAGCCCCAGGTAGCGGGCCGCGACCGTGGCCACCAACAACAGCCTGGCATCCGCGACGAGCGCTCGTCATCGAAGGTCATCACCCGGATCCGGTCGATCCCGTGGTTGATCGTCACCGAAATGCTCCTGTAGCTGGTAGGCGATGGTGGCCTCGAGAACCGTCATCGTCCCAGCGTGGGAGGCACTTTCCGCGAGACGCGACCGTCAGACCCTCGCCTCGATCGGCGGATCCAGGCTGAGTTGTTCCCGAACGTGATGACCGAGTCGCTGGACGCCGACGGCAAGGTCGTCCGCGCCATCGACTTCGACGCGCTCCGGCAGGAGCTGTCAGATCACGTCGTCGACGGCCCTCGCGAGCGTTACCAGCTCGACTGGCCTGGCAAGCGAGCTGCTGCGTTTGCTGCCAACGCGCCGATCGCCAAGACTCTGCGCCCCGTGCGCGAGGAGTCGGTGGACTTCGACACCACAAAGAACCTCTTCATCGAGGGCGACAATCTCGACGCCCTCAAGCTCCTCCAGGAGTCCTACCTGGGCAAGGTCAATCTTATTTATATTGACCCACCCTACAACACCGGCAATGACTTCATCTATGAAGATGATTTTTCCGAGACGTCCGGCGAGTATCTGGAGCGGTCAGGTCAGAAGTCTGAGACAGGCGACCGTCTCATTGTGAACACGGAGACGACCGGCCGATTCCACTCCAAATGGCTCAGCATGCTGTACCCGCGACTGAAGTTGGCGCGTCGCCTGCTGGCTGACGACGGTATCGTGATCGCCGCGATCGGTGATCACGAGCATACGAACCTTCGATCTCTCCTCGATCAGGTCTTCGGCGCCTAGAACTTCATTTCAGACGTCGTCTGGCAAGGTGGTCGCAAGAACGACTCTCGCTATGTCTCCAACGGCGCCGACTACATGCTGATCTACGCGGCACGAGGTGCGCCTTAGCGAGCTCGGAGTTCGGTGGCGCGAGCCCAAGGTCGGTCTCGATACTGCGCTAAAGAAGGCGGCTTCTATCTGGTCGACGCGTCAGAGCGATGACGAAGCCTCGGCCCTATGGAAGGCCTGGCTCAAGAGCAAGAAGGCGACTGGCGAGATCACCGATTCGGTGGCGCGGTATGACCAGCTCCAGCGGGGGACTGGCCGACCCATGAACACCTACGGAAACATCACGTGGCCAGGTGGGGGTGGTCCTACCTACGATGTCCTTCACCCCACGTCAGGCAAGCCGGTCTCGCTTCCGAAGCGTGGCTGGCTCTTCCAGAAGGATGAGATGGATCGTCGGATCGCCGAGGGAAAGATCTGGTTCGGTTCGGACGAGTCCGCGATTCCTCGCGGCATCTCCTTCTTGGATGAGAAGAGCGATCAGGTCGCTATCTCGGTGTTCGAGCAGGACCGCAAGGCCGCTAGCACTGACATGCGCGACCTAATGGGCGAGATTCTCTTCGACAATCCGAAGGACCGGCGTGTCCCTTGCGCGCTGGTTTCGTCTCGTTACGGACCAGAGGAAGGATGCCATTGTCCTCGACTTCTTCGCGGGCTCGGGCTCAACTGGCCACGCCGTCATGGATCTCAACGCCGCGGATGGCGGCCATCGCCAGTACATCCTCGTTCAGCTTGGTGAGGCAGTTGACCACCCGGACTACGAGACGATCGCCAGCGTTGCCCGCGAGACACTTCGTCGCTGGTGAGCGAGCAACGCACGATGCCGGGCCCCTGGGCACCCACCTCGACGCCGGCTTCCGGGTGCTGAGGATCGACACGACCAACATGGCCGGCGTCCTGCGGACTCCGGACGAGGCTGCAAAGGATCAGCTGGAGCTGTCGGTCGAGAGCGTCAAGGCGGGCCGGTTGGGGAGGATCTGCTCTTCGAGGTGCTCCTCGGCTGGGGGCTTGAACTTTCCCTTCCCATCGCTGCCGAAGCGGTCGACGTGTACGAGGTGTTCGTGGTCGACGATGGAGCCTTGATCGCGTGCTTCGACAAGCAGGTCAGCCTCGACCTCGTGCGGGAGATCGCCAGCCGTGGGCCGCTACGAGCGGTGTTCGGGACTCGGGCTTCGCCACCGACGCGGATCGGATCAACGCCGAGCAGATCTTCCGCGAGCTGTCGCCGGCGACCGACGTGAAGGTGATCTGAGGCCACCGCATGGAACTGGCCGAGCTCAGCGACCTCCTCGATCGGATCCTCGCCCAGTGGGAGAACGAGGTCGTCGAGTTCAAGGCGGCCCGCGAACAGTTCTCGGCTGACAAGACAGGGGCCTACGTCTCTGCGCTGAGCAACGAGGCCAACCTCCGCGGGCTGGCATCGGCGTGGTTGGTGTTCGGGGTGTCGGACAATCAAGAGGTCGTCGACACCACCCATCTCGCCAGCCTCGAACAACGCCAAGCGCTGAAGCACCAGGTCTTCGAGGGCACCGACCCGAGCCTCACCATCCGCGAGATCCACGAACTCGATCGAGACGGACGACGCGCCGTCCTGGCCGAGATCCCGGCCGCACTCGCGGCATCCCGATCTCGTGGAAGGGCGACTACCGCGCTCGAGCCGGCGAGAGCCTCGTGCCGCTTTCGCTCGACAAGCTGGATCAGATCCGGTCCTGGACCATTGCCACCGACTGGACTGCGGTGGTTGTGCCCGAGGCGACGCTGGCCCACCTCGACCCGGCAGCCATCTCCCGAGCCCGTCAGGGGTTCGCGGAGCGGCACGCCCACGCATCACTGCCGCCGACGTCGACGCGTGGGGACGACCAGGCCTTCTTGGAGAAGGCCGGCCTGCTGCGCGATGGCCAGATAACGCGAGCCACGTTGCTGCTCCTGGGGGCCGGGACGTCAACCCACCTGCTGAATCCCCACCCCGGCGAGATGACCTGGAAGCTGGTCGGCGAGCAGCAGGCCTACGAGCACTTCCACCTGCCGTTCCTGCTGACGGCGACCGCCCTGGCTAAGCGCATCCGCAACGTGCAACTCCGGCTCCTTCCGCCCGACGAGCTGATCTATCGGGAGATCAGCAAGTACGACGGCCTCAGCATGCTCGAAGCGCTCTACAACTGCATCGCTCACCAGGACTACGCCCAGGGCTCGCGCGTCATCGTCACGGAGCACCCCGACCGGGTCGAGTTCATCAGCGTCGGCGAGTTCTACGACGGCGCTCCCGACGACTACGCCGTCGAGGTGCGGACCCCACGCAAGTACCGGAACCCGTTCCTGGTCGAAGCAATGACGGAGCTCAACCTCATCGACCATCTGGGCTTCGGCATCCATCGGATGGTGCGAGAGCAGGTCCGCCGCTTCCTTCCGCTGCCCGACTACGACCTCGAGACCAATGCCGGTGAGGTGAAGCTCACCATCCCCGGGGCGGTCATCGACGAGGCCTACTCCAAGATGCTCATGGTCCGCACCGACCTTCCCCTCGAGGACGTGCTCGCCCTCGATCGCGTGCAGAAGGGCCTTCCCATCCCGAACGAGGCCATCGCCCGACTCCGCAAGGCGAAGCTGGTCGAGGGCCGCAAGCCACGGGCTCTACGTCTCGGCGACTGTCGCGGACGTCACCGACACTCGAGCCGAGTACATCCAGACCAGGGCACTCGATGACGACTACTACGCCACCCTGATCATCGAGTACCTCCACCAAGTTCGAGCTCGCGCCTCGCTCCGAGATCGATGCCCTCCTCCGAGGCAAGCTGCCAGACGGCCTGTCAGAGGTTTAGAAGACGAACAAGGTTCGCAACCTGCTGTCCAGGCTCCGACGGGAGGGCCGTGTGGAGAGCATCGGCGGTACGCGTACCGCCCGGTGGCGCCTGCGCCTATCCGAAACTTCGGAGGGATGAGTGGGATCCGTGCTCGATCGAAGTTGGCAGAAAGCTGGTCTGACCTGGTGTTTCTCCGCTCACCGTTTCGGATACGACGCCGCAGGATCTGACGTCGGTATCTGTAGCTATCCGTATCGAACCGAAGGCCGGACAGCCAGGGGTGCTGAGTGAAGCTGCAGTTCAAGGTCCAGGAGTACCAGACGGACGCAGTCGACGCCGTGGTCGACTGCTTCGCCGGACAGCCCAAGGTCGACGGCGTGTCGTACCTCATCGACCCCGGCAAGGCTGCCCCGCAAGCTCAGCCGGCCCTCGACCTCGGCGAACGAGCCGACGCCGGCTTGCGCAACGCGGAGATCGCCCTCGGTCCCGCGCAGCTCCTCGCCAACGTGCACTCCGTCCAGAAGGCGGCCCATCTGCCCCTCGCAGCCAAGCTGGTCGACTCCAAGGCCGCTCCCGGTGCGCCGAACCTCGACGTCGAGATGGAGACCGGCACAGGGAAGACCTACGTCTACATCAAGACGATCATGGAGATGCACCAACGCTACGGGTGGAGCAAGTTCATCGTTGTGGTGCCCAGCATCGCCATCCGCGAAGGCGTGAAGAAGAGCTTCGAGGTCACCGCCGAGCACTTCCAGCAGGCCTACGGCACCAAGCCTCGGGCGTTCATCTACAACTCGTCGCAGCTCCACGAGATCGAGCGATTCAGCTCCGACGGTGGCGTCCAGGTGATGATCATCAACATCCAGGCCTTCAACGCCACCGGCAAGGACAACCGGCGCATCTACGAAGAGCTCGACGACTTCCAGTCCCGACGCCCCATCGACGTGATCGCCGCCAACCGCCCGATCGTCATCATCGACGAGCCACAGAAGATCGGGGCTGACAAGTCCCTCGCCGCGCTGTCGAACTTCAACGCCTTGATGGTCCTGCGGTACTCGGCTACCCATCGAGTCGAGCACACCAAGGTGCACCGACTCGATGCCCTCGATGCCTACAACCGGAAGCTGGTGAAGCGCATCGCGGTGCGGCATCGCCGTGAAGGGCCTCGCCGGTACGAGCGCCTACCTGTACCTGGACCGCATCGAGGTGAGGAAGGGCGCGAACCCCCGCGCCCAGGTCGAGATCGAGGTACAGGCGAAGTCCGGTGCGATCACCCGCCAACCCAGGTGGGTCGACAAGGGAAGCCGGCTCCACGACCTCTCCGGTGGCCTGGAGGCGTACAATGAACTGGTCGTCGTCGACGTGGACGCGATCCGCGACATCATCGAGCTGAGCAACGGAGATGTCGTTGCCGCCGGCCAGATCTCTGGAAGCGACGTCACGGAGGACTCCAAGCGTCGCATCCAGATCCGCGAGGTGATCGCCTCACACCTCGACAAGGAACGCCAGCTCCACGCCCAAGGGATCAAGGTCCTGTCGCTGTTCTTCATCGACGAGGTTGCCAAGTACCGCGACTACGAGCGTGAGGACACCCTCGGCGACTACGCCCGCTGGTTCGAAGAGGAGTACGCGCAGGCGGTGACTGGCATGCTCGGCGAGCTGGCGCTCGACCCTGCCACGGAGGCCTACCAGGACTACCTGCAGCGCGACGACGCCCGCCAGGTCCACGAGGGCTACTTCTCCATCGACAAGAAGACCAAGCACCAAGTCGACCCGGCCGTGAAGAAGACCGGCGACGAGAAGGGCCAGTCGACCGACGTCGATGCCTACGACCTCATCCTCAAGGACAAGGAGCGCCTCCTCTCGCTCACCGAGCCCGTCCGCTTCGTGTTCTCCCACTCGGCGCTCCGCGAAGGATGGGACAACCCCAACGTGTTCGTCATGGGGATGCTCAAGAAGAGCGACAACACGATCTCGAGGCGCCAGGAGATCGGACGGGGCCTCCGCCTCGCCGTCGACCAACACGGTGAGCGCCAGGACCACCCGGTCACGGTGCACGAGATCAACGAGCTCACGGTCGTCACCGACGAGTCCTACACGGACTTCGTCGCCGGGCTCCAGAAGGAGATGGCGGCGTCGCTCGCCGCTCGTCCCCGCAAAGCAACCGTTGAGTTCTTCACGGGCAAGGAACTGCTCGACCCCGAGACCAACGAGAAGGTGGTCATCACCGAGGACCAGGCGAAGAAGCTCCACCACTGGCTCATCAAGCACGACTTCATCGACTTCGACCTCCACCTCACCGACGCCTGGCTCGAGCGTGGGGGAGCCGAACTCCCGGAGATGCCCGCGGGCCTCGCAGCGCTCCACTACCAGGTCGCCGAGTTCATCGACTCGCTCGACGCCGGCTTCCCTTTGCCCTTGGACGGACGCAAGTCGAAGGCCGTCCCCCTCAACCAACGCAATTTCGAGCGGAAGGAGTTTCAGCAGCTCTGGGGCCGGATCAACCACAAAGCCATCTACCAGGTCGAGTTCGACTCCCAGGAACTGATCGCGAAGTGCATCGACACCCTCGACTCGAGCCTTGCGGTGACCTCGCTCCAGTACGTCGTACAGCAGGGGACCCAGGCGGCCGAGCTCGAACACGAGTCGCTCTCCGCCGGCACCGGATTCGCCGTGGACGCGACGACCACCCACACCGAGTCGGTGACGGCTTCGTCGCAGGTCCGCTACGACTTGCTCGGCGAAGTAGCGGAGAAGACCCACCTACTCCGCCGCACCGTCTGCTCGATCCTCCAGGGCATCGCTCCCGCGACGTTCGCCAAGTACCGCCAGAACCCCGAGCAGTTCATCAGCGAGGTCTCCCGACTCGTCAACGAGCAGAAGGCCACCGTCATCGTGGAGCACCTCACCTACGACCCGCTCGACGCCCGCTACGACACGGCCATCTTCACCGAGAACCAGACCAAGCAGGAGTTCACCCACGCCGGCGAGAAGCTCCGCAAGCACATCTACGACTACGTCATCACCGACTCCAAGGTCGAGAGGAAGTTCGTCACCGACCTCGACACCAGCACCGAGGTCGTGGTGTACGCCAAGCTCCCACGAGGCTTCTTCATCCCGACCCCCGTCGGTGACTACAACCCTGACTGGGCGATCGCCTTCGAGGACGGGAAGGTCAAGCATGTCTACTTCGTGGCCGAGACGAAGGGGTCGCTCTCCACCCTTCAGCTCAAGGGGATCGAAGACGCCAAGATCCAGTGCGCCCGCAAGTTCTTCGAGTCGCTCGCGGCCAAGGGGGGACCAAGCGGTCCGCTACGACGTCGTCACCGACTACGGCGAGCTGATGCAGCTCGTCGGAGCACCCGGTAGTTGACCCGTCGCATCGAGACCGACCTGGCAGTCGCCAGCCAGCACGACCGACCCGTTGGAGGGGCCGACGATGAGTAAGGCAGAGTTCAAGGTCCGCGAGTTGGTCGACATGATCGAGCGGGGCGAGTTGCAGCTACCCGAGATGCAGCGTCGATACGTGTGGACCCAGACCAAGGTCCGCGATCTGCTCGACTCGCTCTACCGGGGCTATCCCTCCGGGATCATCCTCGCCTGGAAGGCGCCTCATGGCGCTGAGGTCGAAACTCGGGCCTTCGCCGTCGATGCCAACCCAGATGCCGAGGCTTCCCTGCTGCTACTCGATGGCCAGCAGCGGCTGACGTCGCTGTCGGCCGTCCTGCGTGGCGAGAAGGTCAAGGTCCGCGGGCGCAAGACGCCGGTCGAGATCCTCTTCAACCTGGAGCACCCCGACGAGTTGACGTTCATCACCGAGGTCAACGAGGACGTTGAGAGCGACGACGACTCCGACGATAGCGACGAGGCAGACCTCGACCCGATGGAGAAGGTCAACAAGCGGGCCTTCGTCGTAGCGAGCAACCCAGTGCTGGCCCTACCCAACTGGGTAAGGGTGACCGACGTCTTCAACAGGACCGACGCCGAGATCTTCCAGGGGGCCGGCGTCAGCGGTTTCGACGACCCCCGGTACACCAAGTACTCGGAGCGCCTCAAGCAGCTGCGAGGCATCGCGGACTACATGTACCGGGCTGAGGTCCTCGAACGCGAGAAGTCCTACGAGGAGGTCACCGAGATCTTCGTGCGGGTGAACTCCCTCGGGGCGAAGCTTCGCGGCTCCGATCTCGCGCTCGCCCAGATCACCGCCCGGTGGAAGGGATCGTTGGAGATGTTCAACGAGTACCAGCAGGCAGTTGCGGAACGGGGGTTCGACTACGAAGTGGGTGGCCTCAAGCGGTCCACCCTGGAGGAGGGGTGGCGCAGGACCAAGAGGTGCCTGGACTTCGCCGTCGACTTCGTCCAGGCCAACCTCCAGATCGACAGCCCCACCTTGTTGTCGTCACCTCTGCTGCTGATCACCACCGCATACTGGGCCCACAAACGGGACCTCCACATCGCCCCCGAGGAAGCGACCCAGTTCCGCACGTGGTTCCTCGTCGCCAACGCCAAGGGCCGCTACTCGAGGGGTTCATCGGAGTCGATCCTGGACCAAGACCTCGCTGTCCTCCGGGGCGGCGGAACGGCGGAGGACCTCGCTGACCGCCTCGTGCAGCAGGTGGGGCGGATGGACTTCGTGCCTGGGGACCTTGCTGGACGGACCTCGACGGCTGGCGTGTTCAAGGCCATGTTCCTCCTGTTCAAGGCTTGCGAAGCCAAGGACTGGGCGACGTCGTTGCTCCTCAGCCCGAAGCACGCCAACAGGGCCGACAAGATCGAGTTCCACCACATCTACCCCAAGGCCTACCTCAAGGCCGAACGACCGGAGCTGTCCGACCGGGAGATCAACGACATCGCCAACCTCGCGTTCATCGGCTCGACGACCAACAAGCAGATCAGCGCCAAGACGCCTTCCGTCTACCGGCAGAGCTACCCGCCAGACGCGTTCGAAGCTCAGCTCATCGACTTCGACGAGTGGGGCGAAGAGGCAACGGACTACGAGTCCTTCCTCGCTGCGCGGCGGGTCGCGATCGCCGATGCCCTCAACGAGTTCCATGGGGTCGCCGCTACGGCCAGCTGAGGCAGCGGACGTCTACCGGAATCTCTACCGGATCTCTACCGGACGGGTAGATACGGGGTTGCACTCGTTGGTACGGGTTGGACGGCCGAATCGCGAAACCCCTGCTCAGGGGGTACGGAACGGGACGCAGAGGTACGCACCGATACCCGGTTCTCCAGAGTTCAAGTCCCCCTCGCCCACCACGAACCCCCTGCTCAGCAGGGGGTTCTTCGCTGTCTGGGTGCAGTGAAGAACGGGCGCCATTCCGAACTGATCGACGACCTTCGTCGTCGGTCGTTCTACAAGCACCATCTACGAGCTCGGTCCGCTACGCGGGGAGGAGGTTGGCGTGGCGGAGTTCGTCGATGACCTGGTCGGGGACGCCGATCACGTCGAGGTGGACGATCTCGCGGCCTGAGCTACCGGCAACGATGTCGATGACCCGGGCGAGGAACGGGTCCTCGCTGTCGCCGGCGACGACGACGCTGCCGACCGTGATGCGACCTGGGGTGTCAGCCTCGTCGAGGAAGGTCCACACGTAGCCGGTCGCGTCGATCTGGTGAACGTCGGCGGGGAGCGTGATTCGTGTGGCCATCAGAGTGTCCTCAGATAGTGCGGGTTTACGTGCTCCGGTCCGAGGAGGTCGACCAACGCACGAACACGCTCGTCATCGTACGCCGGTAGCACGATGCTCACATGGGGCGCGGTGAACGTCGCCAACACCGGGAACCCACATTCGATGAGTACAGCAACCGGGACGAAGGCGTAGGTCCGACGGGTACGAAGACGAGGACCGGCCAGCAGGTCGTCGGTCGTTCGGCCCGGTCCGGTGACCTCCGCGGAGATGGCAGCGACTGGATCGCCCCGCAAGGTGAACTCGCTAAGGGTCCGCCCGGCCGCCAAGAGGAGGCCATCGACGGTCAGCGGCCGGCCTCGAATGACGAGCGTCCACTCTCTTGGGTCTTCGTCGCGCAGGTGTTCTTTGATCTGAGTCGCCATGACAGCTCCTGCCTACGGGATGAGGTCGGCGACGAACTCGGCGGCTTCGTCATGCAATGTGGGGCCGATTCGGGCTCGGTTGTGGGGGCCGCAGAGGCGTCGGAGGTTGGCGACGACGGTGGGACCACCTTGGGCGTAGGGCTGGATGTGGTCGTACTGGAGGAAGGTTCGGGCCCGACAGCCCGGGTGACCGCATTCGGGGTTCGTTTCGTCGATGACGCGCTTCTGGCGGCGGGTCGGGGTGCGGCGGCGGGGGCTGGCATCGATCGGTTGACGGTTGGTGTCGACGATCAGCAACGAAACAAACGCGTGAGGTAACAGTTGGGCCACCACGTGGTCGTTGATGGGTGTGCCGTCAGCGAGGGTGGTGGCGTCTCCGCGGACGTGGATCACGACCTCGGCGTCGAGGTTGCCTCCCCCGCCGGTCACGACCGCGGCCAGGGCGTCGGCTCGTTGTTGGGTCAGTGACGCGTCCGCGGGCGCGGCGGACCGGGTGACCTGCGCGTCGATCACCGCGCACACCGCACCGGCGACAGCGGGAGCGAGACGCGCGGTGATGGTCACCATTCCGTCGGGCCCGGTACGCCACGACACGCTGCGCTCCTCGTGTTGGCGACGGGCGATGGCTTCGGGGTCCTCGTGGCGTTGGGACCACGCCGCGATCGCCGCTCCCAGCCGCCCGGCCGGGTTGGTGACCGCCAGATGCAACAAGACGTCAACGTTGGCTTCCGTGAGGTGAGGGACCAGCACCCTGGCTTTGGCGTAGGAGACGTCACCATCGGCCATCGCTTCGGCCAACAGCGGGTAGGTCCGCAGGGCCCGGGCCACCCGAACCTGGGTACGGGCCGTGCCCACCTCGACGTCACACACCTCAGCCAGCCACGCCGCGCACGACAGGGCACCCCAACGCGCCCACAGCCCTCGGGCGTCGAGCTCACCGACCAGCACCAACAACTCGAAAGTGCCCGCCGACAGCCACCCCGCCAGATCGATCAGCTCGGCCTCCAACCGCTCCGCCGGCACATCCGCCAGCTCAGTGGTGAACCTGCCGGTCGTGTCATTCTCCGCCGTGGCCATCGCCATGCCTCCTCGGTCGAGCTCCGCTCGACCAGCCTAAGAAGGAGGTATGACAACGAAGCCTGACCTAGAAGCCAAACAACCGGGATTTCGGCCACTCGCGTGGGTGCGACCACGAGCGGTCTCCCGCACCTGATCATGTGATCGTGCAACGGCGCATGGCCGCGCCCGCGGGCGCGGGCGCTCGATGTGACGAGCGGAACGAACGTCCGACCTCTATCTGGGTCTCTACCGGGATCTCTACCGGGCGAGCAGATAGGGCGATGCACTCGTTGTTACTGGACGAACGTCCGAACCGAGAAGCCCCCGGCTAGTGCGGTACCGAGCGAGGCTGGCTGGTGTGCATTGGCACCAGTTCCCCAGAGCTCAAGTCCCCTCGCCCACCAGAAGGTTCAGGTTCGAAGCGAAGGCGCGTCTCGCCGACTTCCTCGGCGACCGAGAACGGATCCGCCGGGCCGAATTCCGACTCGTAGGTGCCGGCGTCGCGGACCTCCCGCAACTACCTCTGCGGCCCGTCGAGGTCAGCCAACACGATGCGGAGCTGAGCCGTGAAGTGCGGAAGGTCGAGAGTAGTTGTGGCATGGAGTACCGAGATGTCGACGGACCAGTAACCGTGCACGATCCGATTTCGAAGGTCGATCGGTCTGCGCCAGGGGATATCCGCGTACGGCGAGATCGTTTCGGCCGAGAGCTGGGTGATCGCTTCGCCGAGGATCGTCAGGTTCCAGAGGAGTGCGTCCAGCCGGAGCCGGTCGTCTGCCAGTTCGTCGACCGACAGAGAGCCGACGATCTCGATCGATCGAGAGGCCGCCTCGATCGCCTCCTCGAGGAGGAGCGAGTCACGCCGCATAGAGCGGGGTCGCCTGGGCGATGACGATGTCACGAAGCCGGCGGTTGAGATAGCGGCGAGAGACGAGATCGACGCGCCGACCGAGTGCCCCGGTGAGCTCGCTGGCGAGATCCTCGATGTCCCAGCCCAGCCGCGTGCCAGGTTCCAGCTCGTAGAGAACGTCGATGTCGCTCGTGTCACTCATCTCCCCACGGCTGGCGGAACCGAAGACGTCGAGGCGGGCGACGCCATACCGACGGCAGATGTCGGCGAGGAGATCGAGGTCGACATCGATTCCCGGCAGGACCGTGCTCATGGAGACAGGCTACGACGCACGAGAAAGTCGGGTGTGGCCGAGAGCTACCTGAACGACCTCGGGCAGCAAGGACCGTCGGGAAATTTGCTGGGTGGGGTGTTGGGTTCAGGCGGCACGATTGAGGGTGTCATGGCCCGCTTCTTTACCTCCGACCTCCACCTGGGGCACCGCAACATCGCTAGGTTCGAACCAGGGCGCGCCGAATTGGCCCGGGTCGCGCCGCTCACCGGGGCGGCCGACGACAAGACCCAAGCCCGCCTGGACACGTTCCTCATCGACCGGTGGAACGAAACCGTCGGACCCGAGGACGAGACCTGGATCCTGGGTGATGCCGTCATGGGCAGGCTCGACGACACGCTCAAGTCCATGCGTCGCCTCTTCGGCCGGATCGTTCTCGTGCCTGGCAACCACGATCGGGTCTGGAAGGGTGAATCCAGGCGCGATCACTGGTACGACCGCTACCTCGACTCGGGGATAGACGAGATCGTCGACGGCACCACGGCCCTGGAGCTGTGCGATGGCACCGTGGTCGACGTCGACCACTTTCCGTACTGGGGAGATTCCGGTGACACCGACCGACACGAGAAGTGGCGGCCCGTGGACCGCGGCCGGGTGCTGCTGCACGGCCACGTCCATTCCACGTGGCAGACGAACGGGCGAATGGTCAACGTCGGCGTCGACGTGTGGGACTACCGCCCGGTTCCCGAGAGCACGATCGTCGACCTGGTTCACTCCATCGAGCAGGCCGGCACGTAACTCCGCGCCATGTGGCTATTGCCGTCGGCCCAGCCCAGTGCGAGCGACCGGTGCGATGCCGAGGTGCCGAGCCCGTCTGGTGCCGACTTGCCGTGTTCCTCCCTTCGAAGACACGGGGTCGAGGCACCGCGCATCGTTTCTACCTAGAGTCCGATCGATGAGAGTCGGGCGGGTCGGTGCAACTGGGGTCTCACCGACGGTGCTGGGACGGCCGTGCTTCCTGAGCTTCGTGGTGGTGTTGGCGGTCAACGATCACATCCTCAAAGCACGGTTCCCTGGAACCGTGACCGGCAAGCTCAGCGACTTCGCCGGGCCCCTCATGGTCGCCACCGTCATCGCCGTCGTCGCGGGCAGGAACGCCGCCGTCATCATCACCGGGGCCGGTTTGTTGCCCTCAAGACCGTCCCCGGTGTCGCCGAGTCGGCGGCACCAATCCTCGGTGGTGTGACCCTCCGAGACCCCAGCGATCTCGTCGGGCTCAGCGCTATCCCCCTGCTTTGGTACTGGCTCGGTCGGTGCCGTGACTCGACCAGAACAGCGGCACCATGGCCCACCACCGCCCCAGGAATAGCGGTTCCACAACGTCAGCAGCGGGCACCGCTGGCTGCGCCCGTCGGGGGAGCGTTCGTGGCACTCCTGGCCCTGACCGCGACATCGCCGGTTTCGCGGCCCGAGGTGATCGCACTGCGCACCATGGGCTCGACGGTTTACGCCGAGATCGACCAACCCGACTCTTACGGTCAGAGCGAGGTGTGGGCGGTCAGCGATGACGGGGGGCACCAGTGGCGCCGATTGGAGGGAGCCGTCCCCGCGGGTGCGGTCGAGGCCGCCAGTAAGGCCTGTCGCAGTGATGGCCACTGCTTCCAGGCTGTCGGTCACAGCATCGGGCATCGGGCCGCGAACGGAGACCTGGAATCGACCTTCACGTTCAACAAGCGGCAGCGAGCGGTCATCGACTATCGCCGCTTTGATGAGGGAGCCAGCCTCTACGACCTGTTCACCGCAGTGGCGGTGGTGGACCAGAGCGGTACCGATTCGGTCGTCGTGTCGGCCCGAGATCAGGGTGTGGTCGTGGTGGGTGCCGACGGCCACTGGCAGCGGGTGCAGGTACTGGAGCGAGACCTACACCCATGTCGGGCACGATGATTCCCTTCTTCCTGGCCGAGAAGCTCCTCTTCTTCAGCCTGCCGATTGCGGTGTTCACCGTCGTTCTGTCGCTGGCTACCAAGACGGGAAGCGTCTGGCGCCGACTTGGCAACGCCAACGGCACGTTGGTGGCGGCCGGCGCCCTGTGGGGCGTCGGCATGCTCGTGTGGGCGATAGGAACCTTCAACCGGGTCAACCCGATGACGCTTGCTGCTCTCATCGGCGGTGCCGCGCTGATGACCATCGGACTGCCGCTCATCAACCTGCGTCAGGGAAGGAGCCGGGCCGAGGTCACGCCGTCAGCATTCTGACCCGTCCCCGTTGAGGCCCTGTAGCGGGCATCGCGGTGTCACCGAGGCGTACCTGAACGACCTGAGGCGGCGATACCACTCTCCACCTCCATAGCGACCAGGTGAGCTGCGACCATCCGGACCCGCACTTGTGTAGCATCATGTGTAAAGAGGTACACACCATGGCTACGAACCTGGCAATAGACCCCGACCTGTTGGAGCGGGCATTGGCGATCGGCGGAGAGAGGACCAAGAAGGCCACCGTCACCAAGGCGCTCGAGTACATCCAGCGGAGGGCACAGCCCAAGATCAGGGCCTCGCGCGGGCAGTTCGGCGACTGGGACCCAACCTTCGACTACAAGGCGTCGCGCCGTGCTCGTGACCGCAAGCTCGGCTTGACCGAGTGAGCGCAGTCCTGGCCGATACCAGCGCATGGTCGCGCTACCTCCGCAGCGACATAGACGACAGCGATCCCATCGTGTCCCAACTGGACGATCAGCTCGGTGAACGAAACGTCGTCACCACCGGCATCGTCTACTTGGAGCTGTTGCGCGGGTTCACTCGGGAAAGCACACGGGAAATGATCCGGAACCACTTCGACAACGTCCCCTTCGTGGAGCCCACCCGCGAGGACTACGCCGAGGCCTCCAACTTGTGCCTCACGTGTCGCCGGGCCGGAGTGCAGCTCGACTCGGTCGACGCACTGATCGCCCAGATCTGCATCTCCAACAACCTCATGTTGCTCACCGACGACGCCGACTTCACCCGCGGGCCGCCACATTCCTCTCAGCCTCTGGAGCCAGGCTGAACGAACGGTAGAAGGATGTCATGGCTCGCTTCTTCACTTCCGACCTCCACCTGGGCCACCGCAACATCGCCTGCTATGAGGCCGGGCGCGCCCGAGCTGCTGGAGTGGAACCACTCGACGGTCCCGCCGACGACGCCACCCAGGCTCGGCTCGACACCTTCCTCATCGACCGATGGAACGGGACCGTCGGCGCCGACGACGAGGTGTGGGTGCTCGGCGACATCGTCATGGGCAAGCTCGACACCACCCTTGGCCTCATCGGCGAGCTCCAGGGACGGATCGTTCTGGTGCCTGGAAACCATGACCGGGCCTGGCTGGGCAACCCCCACCGCGGCGACTGGTTCGACCGATACCTTGACGCCGGGGGTCGACCGGATCATCGACGCACCAGCCACTATCGAACTGGCCGACGGCACCGTGGTCGGCGTCGACCATTTCCCCTACCAGGGTGACTCCGGAGACCAGGACCGCTACCTCGACTGGCGCCCCGTCGACCAGGGCCGGGTACTGCTGCACGGTCACGTCCATTCCCGCTGGCGTACCAACGGCCACATGATCAACGTCGGGGTCGACGTGTGGGACTACACCCCGCTCACCGAAAACCAGGTCATCGAGGTGGTCACGTCGACACTCGGCGACACCCCCACCTGAAATCACGATCCCGAGCCTCTACCGCCGAGACCATCCACCTGCGGTGGTCATTCGGGGCCCGACCGGCGAGAAGCACCACGGGCCGCCCGGGGAGGCCCGGTCCGTTCCTCTCTCGGTACGCCCAAAAGATCCAGCGTGGCCGACACCTCGGCCACCGCCGCGTCCACATCGGCGTCGGGGCGTTCACCAGCGCGATCGGGAGCCCATCGGGTCATGACGTCGGCCAGACGGTCGAGCGGAACCACGGCCCGCAGCAGCGCCGGAAGAGGGGCCGTGTCTCCGCCCACCACCGCCGCCCACACCGCGGGTCCGTCCTTCTCCAACGATCGGCGCTGGCCCGCCAGGGCGGCATCCACTCGACGCACCACCTCCAAGATCGCCGCGGCCCGCACCGGTTGGGGTTGGGCGTAGCGCACCAGGGCCGCCCGGAGGCTCCAGCCCTGAGCCCGCGGCCACTCGGACAGGTCGACCAGGCGGGCCAGTTCAGGTGGAGCGATCGGGGTGGCCACCGCTCACCGTTCCACGCGGTCCGACACGTTCAGCTTGCGCTGGACGAAGGCGCTCAACGCCGGCGCCACCGTGGCCAAGGTCGAGACCGCCCGCAACTCGGGGGGAGACACGTAGAGCTCCATCGGGTTGGAGGTGATGGCCTTCACCACCGCGGCCGCCACATCGCCGGGAGACTTGGTGCGCACCCCCGGAGGTAGATCGATACCGCCGTTGGCGAACATGCCGGCGTCGCGGATGAACCCCGGCGCCACGTGGGTACAGCCCACCCCGGTTCCCTCCAGTTCTTGGCGGAACGACAGGGCGAACCCTCTGAGCCCGAACTTGGTGGCGTTGTACATGCGAGTTCCGGGGCTGGCAGCCAACCCCGACAACGATCCGACCAGCACGATCTGACCCGGATTGCCAGCTTGTACGTGATCACGGGCGAACCGGGTCGACAACACGATCGGAGCCCGCAGGTTCACGTCGATCGAGAAGTCGATGGAGTCATCGCTGAGGTGATCGAGGCTCGGGTCGTTGCCTACGCCGGCGTTGGCCACCAACACATCGCAGGTGGCGGCCCGATCAGCCACCCTCACCACGTCGTCCCGATCGGTCAGGTCCGCCACCAGCACCTCGGCCCCGGTGTCACTCGCCAAGTCGGCCAACAGCGCCTCACGCCGAGCAGTGACGACCAGGTGGGCCCCGAGCCGGGCCAGCTCACGACACATGGCAGCGCCCAAGCCGCCACTGGCACCGGTGACGAGAATCGTGGATCCGTTGATCTCCATGGTCGGCAACCTAGGTGGCCGCAGACGACGGTGTCACCGAGACCGATCCGACCCCACCTGCCACCGCGGCCAGTCCGGAGGCTCCGATGAGGCATCATTTCGGGGATCGCCGGCGGGAGAGTCGGTGACCCACACCGAAGGGAACGTTCATGAGAACCAGCCGACCAGTCAGCCTCCTGCTCGCCCTCGCCATGGTCACCACCATGGCTCTGGGGGCGTGCAGCTCCGGGGGAGACGACAAGGCCTCAGACAAGACCACCACCACCAAGGGTGAGAGCGGCGGCGAAGACACCGCCACCACCGAAGGTGAAGGTGAAGGCGACGAGACCACCACCACCGAGAAGGAAGACGACGGCGGCGACGTCGAGGTCTCCGCTGACGCCCGGGCCTATGTCGATGCCATGACCGAGTCCATGAAGGGCGAAGAGGACTTCCCGCTGTCAGACGAGCAGACCGAGTGCTTCGCGGCCCGCACCGTGAACACCATCGGCGTCGACACCCTTCAGGCCGCTGGCATCAAGCCCGAGGACTTCGTCTCGGACAACTCGATGGACTTCTCCGAGGTGAAGCTCTCCGAGGACAAGGCCAACGAGATGTTCGACAACTTCGAGAAGTGCGGCATCGACATGCACGAGATGATGCTCGAGTCGATGTCTGCCGAAGAGGAGATGACCGCTGGTCAGAAGGCGTGCATGGAGACCGTCCTCACCGAGGAAAACCTCCGCAAGCTCCTGGTCAGCATGTTCATGGAAGGCGACGAGGGCATGGAGACCAACCCCGAGATGGAAGAGATCATGGGTGGGATCATGGGCTGCGCCTTCATGGGCATGGGTGAAGACATGGGAGGCGAAACCGACGGCAGGGGCGAGGACACCACCACCTCGACCACTGCTGCGGGCTGACCTCAGCCACCACCAGGTTCCGTCCCGGGGGCGGGGGCCACGATCGCATCAGATCCAGCCCCGCCCCCGGCGCGTCACCGATCAGATCAGCCGTGTTGCCAGAGCCGGGTCTTGAGGCCGGCGATTCCCCCAACCCGGACCAGCGCGGCATGGTCCAGCTCGGCCAGTTCCTCAGCGGTCAGATCCCACCCCAGTGCCCCAGCGTTCTCGCTGGCCTGAGCCTGGTTCTTGGCTCCAGGGATCGGAACCGCCCCTTTGGCCATGATCCAGTTCAGTGCCACCTGACTGGGGGTCTTGCCGTCGTGGGCCTCTCCGACTCGTCGCAACACGGCCACAACGTCGTCGACCACCTCCATGGGATGGTCAGAGAAGTTGCGCCGCCCCTGCGGACGATTGTGGGCGTTGTACTTGCCGGTGAGGCGACCCTGCCCGATCGGCGAATAGGCGAGGGGCACCACCCCGAGATCGGCACATGCTGCCAACAGGCCACTCGTCTCGGGGATGCGGCGCAGCAGTGAGAACTCGATCTGGTTGGTGGCCAGGGCCAGGCCCCGCTCAGCCAAGGCGGCGGCCATGGCCTGGGTCTCGCGCACCGAGTAGTTGGACACCCCCACCGCTCGCACCAAACCGGCGCCATTCGCGTCGGCAAGCGCATCGGCCAACGCGGCGTGGCCACGCAGGCTCACCGGGCCGTGGATCTGGTACAGGTCCACAGCCGGCAAACCGAGCCGATCCAGCGATGCCCGTAGCGCCGCCATCAAAGACCGACGGACATCGAGCTTCCACGGCGACGGCATGAACTTGGTGGCGATCTGGACCTTGTCGGCCCGGCCCGGGTCTGCAGCCAGCAACTCCCCGATTATCGACTCACTGCGACCCGCGCCGTACACCTCGGCGGTGTCGAAGAAGGTCGCGCGCATCGATCGAGGCCTCCAGGCCTCACGGATCGTGCCCTCGGTGAGGGCCTGGTCATAGGTGCCCATCCCCCAAGTGGACCGATCCCCCCACGCCCACGTGCCCACCCCCAGGCGGGGGATCGTCACCGAGGACCCGGCCAGAGGCAGAGCCCCTCCGGTGCTGGTCACGCCGTGACCATCGGGGAGTCGGGGATCAGCGCCGGGGCGGGGTCGTCGGTGAGGAACGACTGGAACCAGCGCCCGCTGTCCTTGACCGTCCGCTCCAGGGTGTCGAAGTTGGTGTGGACCAGACCGAATCGGGCGGTGTAGCCCTCGGCCCATTCGAAGTTGTCCATCAGCGACCAGCAGAAGTAGCCGTCCACCGGCAGGCCATCGCGTCGGGCTCGGGCCACCTCGGCCAGGTGGTCCTGGTAGAAGGCCACCCGTCGAACGTCACGCACCCGGCCGTCGACCAGGCGGTCGGGCACGGTCACACCGTTCTCGGTGATCACCATGCGGTGATCACCGGGGAGGTCGTTCACCATCTGAAGGGCCTCGTAGAGACCGTCGGCCTGGATCTCTTGTCCCATGCCCGACACGTCGAAGCTGCGATGGTCCTTGCTGGGCCAGGGCACACCCCACAGGCCCGGCACCGGCACCGGCTTCACCAGCAACCGGCAGTAGTACTGAACCCCGATGAAGTCCCAGTCGACCTTGATGGCCGACTCGTCACCGTTCTTGATGTAGCGCTCGACCGGCCGGATGAACGGCGACACGTCTACGGGGTAGCCGAGCCCGGCATTGGGTTCCATGAAGATGCGGTTGGTGAAGGCGTTGATGACCTCGGCCCCGCGCCGGTGCCGGTCGCTCTGAGAAGCGATTCGCATGGGCGAGACCACATGGGTGGTGCCCACGTTGGAGTTGGTCACCCCCGCCCGGATGGCCTCGGCCCCCACCGACTGACACAAGTTCACGTGGTGGGTGGCGGCCAGCGCCTTGAGCAGGCCCCGTCGACCCGGTGCGTGGTAGCCCGACAGGTAGCCACCGTGGATGAAGCTGCACGGTTCGTTGAACAGCATCCAGTTGGTGACCCGGTCCCCCAGCTTGTCGACCACGGTCGCCACGTACTCGCCGAACCAGCCCACGATGTCACGGTTGACCCAACCACCCCGATCCTCGAGCACCTGAGGAAGATCCCAGTGGTAGAGCGTGGCCCACGGTTCGATGCCCCGCTCCAAGTTGGCGTCGACCAGACGGGAGTAGAAGTCGAGCCCAGCCTGGTTCACCCGTCCGGTGCCGTCGGGCAGGATCCGCGGCCACCCGATCGAGAACCGCTGGGCACCGAAGCCCAGCTCTCCCACCAACGCGGTATCGGACTCGAAGCGGTGGTAGTAGTCGCAGGCCACGTCTCCGTTGGAGCCGTCGCGGATCTTGCCTCGCTTGTGGGTGAACGTGTCCCAGATCGACGGGCTCTTGCCGTCGGCGTCCTTGGCGCCCTCCACCTGATAGGAGGCGTGGGCTACACCCCAGGTGAAATCGGGGCCGAAGTCGGAACGGGTCACGCTTGTCATGGCCGCAATGATGGCCCAGCCGAGCGAGTCCCGTCGTCAGGCCCCCGCCAGAGCGTTCAGGAACCGGGCCGCGACCGGGCCAGCAACGGCACCGCCACCACCACCGTCCTCCACCACGACCGCAAAGGCGACGTCTCCCTGCCAGCCGGTGATCCAGGCGTGGGACCGGGGCGGATCGTCGGTACCGAACTCGGCGGTCCCGGTCTTGGCGTGCACGGGACCACCGGCCACGCCCTGAAGCGCCGAACCGGTTCCGTCGGTGACGACGTCTCGCATCATCTCCCGTAGGGCCGTTACCGCACCGCTGGGCAGGGCCGGGCCCAACACCGGGGCCGGCGCGCCAGGGTCGACGAACAGCCGGGGCAGCAAAGACGAACCGTTGGCCACCGATCCAGCCATGAGAGCCACAGTCAAGGCGCTGGCCTCGACCTTGCCCTGACCGATGGTGTTGGCAGCATGCATGGTCTCGTTGTCGGTGACCGGCACCTCGGTTCCGAACACGTCCATGCCCAGCTCGGCATCGAGGTCCCGGAACCCGAGGAGGCGGGCGGTGTCGGTCAACTGCTGGGAGCTAACCGTGTCGGAGCGGGCCACGATCGTGGTGTTGCAGGAACGGGCGAACGCCCGCCGGAAGGGGACGTCACCCAACGCGAACCCACCCGCATTCTTGAACCGCTTGCCCGCCACCACCGTGGCCGGGCAAGACACGGTGTCATCGGGGCTCAGACCGGCCTCCAGGTAGGTGAGGGCCGACACCACCTTGAACGTGGAACCCGGGGGGTAGCGGTTGAGGAAAGCTCGGTTGTAGCCAGCCGATCCCGCTGGACCGTTGGCCACGGCCAAGATCTCACCGGTACTGACCCTGACCGCCACCAGTGCCACCGGCTGTCCCGAGACGGCAAGGGTGGCATCAGCGGCCAACTGCACCGCCGAATCCAAGGTCACGGTCACGTCGGCGCCGGGCCGACCGGGGTAGTCCTCCAAGGTGGTGACGGCGGCGGCAGCGTCGGTGCTGACGGCCTCGATCCGCATGCCGGGCTCACCGGCGAGCTGAGCGTTGCGGGCCAGTTGCACACCCGACAGCCCGGTGAGATCCCCTTCGACCACCTTGCCTTGCGACGCCGCCGCGATCTCGGCAGTGGCCGGACCAACGGTTCCCAGGACACCTTTGGCGTAGCCGGCGGGTAGGTCCGTCTCGGCGGCCTGTTCGGTGAACACGGTGCCGGGCAGGGGCTGGATCTGGGCGCGGATCAGGTCGTAGGCGGGACGGTCGAGGGTGGCGACCTCCACGAACTCATCGGGCCCGGCCGCGGCGACTCGGGCCACCAGGTCATCCGCGTCCACCCCGGTCAGGCTGGCCGCGGTGCGAGCCGTGGCCTCGGGGTCGGTGGCGCGGCTCTTGCGGATGCCGATGGTCACGGTGCCGCCGCCAGCCACCAGCGGCCGGCCGGTGGTGTCGAGGATGCGTCCTCGACCGACCGGCACCCGGACCAGCCGGACCACACCGCCATCGGCCTCGGCCGGAAACAGCCGGTCGACGCTGAGCGACACCCGCCATTCACGATCCCCGCCCTTGACCTGGGCATCCTCGACCAGGGTCCAGAAGGTGTCATACGTCCACCTCTGGCCACCGGGAAGGTTCCAGGTAACGCCCATGGTGGCCTGGGCGGTGTCTGAGTTCTCACCGGTGCCCCGCTCCACTTCGGAGACCTTCACGGTGGGACGGGTGGCGCCGCCGGTCAACATTCCGGCCAGCATCAGGTCGACCTGTTCTTGGGCCTGGCGGGCGGTGATCGTCGAGTCGGTGACCCGGACTCCGCTGAAATCTCCGCTGGTCACCGCGGCCGCGAATCGATCGGCAGCCACCACCGCCGGATCGGCCACATCCACTCCAGGTCGGGCCGGATCGGCCTTCGAACCCCCGCCACCGTCGGGGTCGCTGTTCTCCAACACCAGATAGGTGGCTCCACCCACCAACGCCAAGATGGCGACCAGGGCGACCATCACCCAGGCCAGCGACCGTCCCTGCCTACCTGCCACCGCTAGACCCTCCAGCCCACGTACTACCCCCGAGAGGCTATCGACCGGGACCCCTCCCCCTGCGGCACCCGACCCTCCCCCATAGGTGCAGTGGCGCGAAGGAGCGCCGGGCCAACTGGCCCGGCGCCTCCCTTCAGAGGATCCAGGGTAAGCCTGGATCAGCCGGTGTAGCTGGCTGAAGCCGGCACGGGACGTGCCCCACCAGCCTGGGGAACGGTGCCCGGCCGAGTGGTGGTGGTCACCGGCGCGGTGGTCGAGGTGGTGGTCGACGGCCGCGTTGTGGTGGTGGCGGGCGCGGTGGTCGAGGTGGTCGACGGCCGCGTCGTGGTGGTCACCGGTGCGGTGGTGGTCGTGGCCGGAACCGAGTCGGAGGGCCGATCACCAGGAAGCCCGGGTCGCAACACCGGCGGGTTCAGGCCGGGTCGGTTGACCGACACCTCATAGGAACCGCCGTTCTGGTCGAACGAATCGTCGAACACCACCAGCGAGTAACGCACTGACGGGTCGAGGTTGGCGGTGATCGTGCCCGAGCTGCCGTTGACGGCGGCGATGCAGTACGGGTAGGCGGCACCGGGGTACCAGTCTGCCGTCATCAGGTACATCGACAGGTTCGCCCCGTCGCTCTCGGTGTGGGTGAAGGTGAAGGGACCGCTCAGGTTCGCCGGCAGGAGGTGCTCTCGGTATGCCACCTGAAATACGCCTTGCCCGACGCAGTCGGGATTGGAGATCGTCACGACCGACATGGTCGGTGTGTCGTTCGGCCCGATCTCTCCCGTGTACACCACCATGTCAGCCGACGCCGGCAAGGTGGCACTGGCCAAGCCGACGGCCGCCACCGCGACCATGGCCAACAGCTTTGCTCTGATTCTCATTGGTTCCGCTCCATTATTCAGACAACTGACCCCACCGGCCAGACGGAGCCAAACCCTACTACCTGCGCTGCCACACAGGCCCGTGGACCCACAGCCAGTTTCGGTGGGATGAAGCCATCGACAGGTCGAGCCGCACGCCAGGAGGTGACCCTCCTCCGTGGAGCCACTCCCAGAGCTTTGGCAGGGGTCGTAGGCTGGGCAGTGATGGGACCGTCGGGGCAGCTTCCACTGGGTGGTGACGAGTCGTTCTTCACCTATGGCGGCGCCGGTTCGGACGCGGGTGCGACGGTCGCCGGCTCGACCCCGTCCCCAACCGACGACGACCTTCAGGCCGATGACGCCGAGAGCCCGTGGGGTGGGCCGCACCTGCCCGCTCGAGACCGTTCTCGCAACCCTGGTCCGGCTCGGTCCTTCCAGGCTTCGGCCGGCATCCAAGGCCGCCAGTTCGCCGAACAGTGCGACACGCTCCTCAGCCACATGGGCTTCACCCTTCGGGGTCGACGAGTCCTCACCGAGGTCGGGGTGGAGATCGATCAGGAAGCGGTCAGCCCGTCGGGGCGGATCGTGTGGTTCGAATACAAGGGCAGCGTTCAGGGCACCCGACCCGGGCTGCGCCGAACCGACACCCTGAAGAAGGCCATCGCCAACGGGGCCCTGCTGCGGAGCCTCACAGACCCGGCGCCCTACGTGGTGGTCACCTCGCACCTGCCCGAGGCCGGGGCGGGCGCGGCCATGCTGCGGGCCGCTCTCCAGTTGCGATGCTTCGCCGATGTGGTGTGCCTCTATGACCCAGCCGCCACCGCTCGGCTCAAAGACTGGTGACCCGTCCTCGACCGGCCGCCACCACGGCCGGGACCGCGTCGCCCTTTGATCCTCCCGATCCCATCCCGGCCCGGGTGGTCGTGGCCCGGCCCGAACCCACCCTCGACGGCGGGCGCCACGCCCCCAAACGCACCGTGGGTGAATCGGTCACCGTCTCGGCCGACGTGATCCGCGACGGCCACGAGGTGCTCCGCGCTGAGGGCATCGTGTGGCCCCCGGGTTCCACGACCCCATCGACCATCACGCTCCACCACGTGGACGGCGGGTCTCTCGGCGTCAGGTGGGCGGGCTCCTTCCATCTCGACCGGCCCGGGATCTGGCGTTGGAACATCGTGGCGTGGGCCGACACGTTGGCGTCGTGGCGGGTGGAGCTGTCACGCAAGCACGCCGCGGGAATGACCGAGCTGGCCGGAGAGCTGGCCGAAGGCGCGGCACTGCTTCGTCGCTGCAGCGAACGGGCCGAGGCCAGTGGAACCCATTCGGCCCGGCTGGTGGCCCAGGCCATCGAACAAGCCGCCGTCATCGTCGGTGACCGAAGCCTCGCCGTGGCCGAGCGGGTGGCCGCGGCCCTCGATGACGACCTGGCCCGCACCTGTGACGCCCACCCCGACCGAACCGGGGCCGGATCTCTGCCCAGCCCGGTCGCCCTCGATGTGGACCCGCCGCTGGCCCGGTTCGGAGCCTGGTATGAGGTGTTTCCCCGTTCCTGGGGCGGGCTCGACGGGCTGCGCCGCCGTCTGCCCGCCGTGGCCGAGCTCGGTTTCGACGTGATCTACCTGCCTCCGGTCAGCCCCATCGGGCTGACCAAGCGCAAGGGACGCAACAACGCCCTGGAGGCCACCGCCAGCGATCCCGGCTCCCCGTGGGCCATCGGCGACCGCACCGGGGGGCACGACGCCGTCCACCCCGATCTGGGAACCGTGGCCGATTTCGAGGCCTTGGTGGCCGATGCCCGAGACCTTGGTTTGGAGGTCGCCGTCGACCTGGCCGTTCAGTGTTCGGCCGATCATCCATGGTTGACCGAACACCCCGAATGGTTCGCTCACCGACCCGACGGCACCCTCAAGTACGCCGAGAACCCACCCAAGCGCTACGAGGACATCTACAACCTCGACTTCAACTGCGAAGACCGGGCCGGGTTGTGGGCGGCGCTGCGCGATGTGGTGATCACCTGGGTCGAGCGAGGGGTCCGTGTCTTTCGGGTCGACAACCCCCACACCAAGCCGCTGCCGTTCTGGGAGTGGCTGATCGCGGGGGTGAGGGCCTCGCATCCCGAGGTGATCTTCCTGGCCGAAGCCTTCACCTATCGGGCCATGCAACAGGAGCTGGGCCGGGTCGGCTTCGCTCAGGGTTACACGTACTTCACCTGGAAGCAGTCAGCCGACGAGCTGCGCGACTACGTCACCGAACTGGCCGGCCCCGAACGGGACCTGTTCAGACCGAACTTCTGGGTGAACACCCCCGACATCCTCACCGAGCAACTACAGGCCGGTGGGCGTGCTGTGTTCACCAGTCGACTGATCCTGGCCGCGACCCTCAGCCCCTCCTACGGCATGTACTCGGGCTATGAGTCTTTCGAGTCGGTGGCCGTCAAGTCCGGGTCCGAGGAGTACCTGGATTCGGAGAAGTACGAGATCCACGACCGCAGGCTGGACGGGCCTCTGCTGGGGCTCGTCGCCCAACTGAACGAGGTGCGCCGTCGCAACGGAGCCCTCCAACACCTGACCGGCATCCGGTTCCTCGACACAGAGAACCCCCAGATCCTCGCCTACCTGCGGCCTCCACCGACTCGCCCTGATCACCACGGAGCCAACTCCGAAACCAGCCCTGCCGGCGGCGGCGTGGGAACTGTGATCGTGGTGGTCTTGTTGGACCCGAGTGCCACACACGAAGCGGTGTGCATCGTCCCCGACGATGCCGGACTGCCCCCCTCCTTCACGGTGCTCGACGAGCTCAGCGGCGAACGGTGGCAGTGGCATCTGGGCCGCAACTACGTCCGCCTGGAACCCGGAGACCGTCCCGCCCACATCCTGGTGGTGGCAGAACCATGAGTGCCACGGTCCCCGACGAACCGTCGGATGAATCGGTGGCCCAATGGATCCGCCGCCAACGGTGGTACTCCTCCCAGGACACCGAGACCGGCTCCGACCCGGGCCTGGTCTCGGGTTCGGTCTCGGTCTCGGTCGGTGAGACCCAGGTCCTCGAATCCGGTCGGGTCGGGATCGCGCTGATCACCGACGACCGCGACGAGACCTACCAGTTGATCCGTCCGGTGCCCGGCGCCAGGGGTGGCTCCAGGCGGGCGGCGGCCACCGACCGCGCCTGGCCACCCGTGGACGTGGCAACGGACCCGGACTCGACCAAGGCCCTGGCCCGCCTGTGCGTGGACGAAGGTTCGGTGGACGGGCCGACGGGCACGATCCGGGGCCACTGGGTGACTGGGGCGGCCCCCCCGGGCCGGCGTCTGCCCCGACCGCTCGGAGTGGATCAGTCCAACACCTCATCGGCGGTTGGCGGCACCCATGTCCTCAAGGTTCTTCGTCGGTTGAGCACCGGCATCCATCCCGAGGTGGAAGTGGGTCTCCACCTCCATCACCAGGCCACCGCCGGCCACCCGGTGGCACCGGTCGCACCCCTATGTGGCTGGTACGAGCTAACCGATACCGCCGGAGGAGTCACCACCCTCGGTGTGATCCACCGCCTGATTCCCGCCGCACTGGATGGGTGGGGGCTGGTGCTATCGGGGTTGGCCGCCGACCCCGGGGGCCTGCTTGCCAGCCTTCATCGGCTCGGGACCGACGTGGCCCACCTCCACGCGGCATTGGCCCAGCCCGGCACCACCGCCGATTTCGGGGTCACGACCTACCGATCCGAGGCGATCACCACCACCATCTCGTCGGTTGTAGACGCACTGGCGGCGCTCGAGCCGACCGTCGGCCACCATCTGGTGGCCAGAACCGACCGGGTGTTGGCCGATCTCGCCGCGGCGCTCGGTGACCGAGTGCTGGGACCCGAGTTCCGGGTACACGGAGACCTGCACCTGGGCCAGACGGTGCTCGGCTCCGACGGGTGGGTGATCTTGGACTTCGAGGGGGAACCTGACCGTCCGTTGGTCGAACGACGCCATCGTCAGCCCGGTCTGCGCGACATGGCCGGTCTCCTCCGATCCCTGTCCTACGCGTCCGAAACCGTCCGCCGAGCCGGGGGATGCCGGGTAGGGCCGGGGTGGGAACCGGCCGCGCGAGCCGCCCTGCTCGACGGCTACCTGAGCCAGCTACCCCGAGACCTGCTGCCGGAGGGAGCGGGGACCACCGCACTCCTGCTCGCCCTGTTCGAGGTGGAGAAGGCGGTCTATGAGATCGGGTACGAGCTGAGCCATCGGGCCGATTGGGTCGATCTCCCGGTCACGGGTCTGGGCCAGGTCCTGGACCGGCTCGAACGGACCGGGGTCAGCCATCCGTGACCGAATCCCCCGAATCCACCGATCACACCGTCTCCGATCACCGCGTCACCGACCTCGATCTCCACCTGCTCGACACCGGCCGTCACCTCGACCTCCACCACCGCCTCGGCGCCCACCTCACTGGCGAACCAGGGCAGGCCGGTACCCACTTCTCGGTGTGGGCCCCCACCGCCCAAGCGGTGTCCGTGGTCGGAGACTGGAACCACTGGAGGCCGGGATCCGATCCGCTGCACCGCCACGGCGGGGTGTGGCAGGGCCATTGCGTTCACGCGGGTGAGGGCCACCGCTACAAGTACGCGGTGACCGGCACCTACGGCGTGACCGTCGAGCACGCCGATCCGCTGGCCCGCCGAGCCGAACCAGCCCCGGCCACCGCCTCGATCATCCATCGCTTCAACCACCGCTGGGACGATCACGAGTGGTTGGCCCGACGAGCTGAGGGGGACCTGTGGGCCGGACCGATGTCGGTCTACGAAGTCCACTTGGGTTCGTGGCGACGCGATCCCCACGAACCCCACCGTGAGCGCGGCTTCCGCGAGATCGCCCCCGAACTGGCGGCCTACGCACGAGACATGGGCTTCACCCACGTCGAACTGCTGCCGGTGATGCACCACCCCTTCGGCGGATCGTGGGGTTACCAGGTCACCTCGTTCTTCGCCCCCGCCGCCCGTTGGGGTACCCCCGAGGACCTGGCCCACCTGATCGACACGTTGCACCAGGCCGGGGTCGGGGTGATCTTGGACTGGGTTCCGGCCCACTTCCCCCGCGACGAATGGGCGCTGGCCCGCTTCGACGGTCAAGCCCTCTACGAGCATCCCGATCCCCGCCGTGGTGAGCACCCCGACTGGGGAACCCTGGTCTTCGACTACGGCCGGGGCGGGGTTCGCAGCTTCCTGCTGTCCAGCGCCCGCCACTGGATCGAGCAATTCCACGTGGACGGCCTACGCGTCGACGCGGTGGCCTCGCTGCTGTACCTCGACTTCTCACGTCCCCCGGGCCATTGGCTTCCCAACCCTTACGGAGGACGAGAGAACCTGGAAGCAGTTTCGCTGTTGCGAGAGCTGAACGACATGGTCCACGACCACCACCCCGGCGTGATCACGGTGGCCGAGGAGTCAACGGCGTGGCCTCGTGTCACCGGCGCAACCGACCGGGACGGGCTCGGCTTCGGGGCCAAGTGGAACATGGGATGGATGCACGACACCCTCGGCTACTTCGGTCACGAACCGGTCCACCGCCGTCACCACCACCACGACCTCACCTTTCCCCTCCACTACGCCTCGACCGAGCGGTTCGTGCTCCCGCTGTCCCACGACGAGGTCGTCCACGAGAAGGGTTCGATCCTCACCCGAATGCCCGGCGACCGCTGGCAGCAACTGGCCAACGTCCGGGCCCTGTACGGCTGGATGTGGGCACATCCGGGCAAGAAGCTGCTGTTCATGGGAGGTGAGCTGGCCCAGGAGGCCGAGTGGGATCACGACCGGTCCCTGGACTGGCACTTGCTGGCCGACCCCGGCCATCAGGGTGTCCAAGACCTGGTACGGGACCTGAACCGCCTGTACCGATCCCGCCCTTCGCTGTGGGCCAGCGATGCCGACCCGTCCACGTTCGCCTGGCTGGTGGGAGACGATCCCGACCAGAACGTGGCCGCGTTCTGGCGCGGCGCCGGCCGCAGCGGTGAGCCACCGATGGTGTGCGTGGCCAACCTGTCCCCGGTTCCCCGCCACCACTACCGGATCGGCCTACCGATAGCGGGGCCGTGGCAGGAGGTCCTCAACACCGACTCCACCCACTACGGCGGGTCGGGCATGGGCAACCTGGGGTCAGCATCCGCCGATGGCGAGGGCCGTCACGGTCAACCGACCTCGACCGAACTCACGCTTCCACCTCTTTCGGTCATCTGGCTGGAACGGCACTGACCGGTTCGAAAGCCGACATTGCCCAGGACGGGAATCGAACGCCTCCCAAAGTAGTTGACATGTCAACAAGAACGGACGACCATGAGGGTCGTCACGAAGGAGGCCCCCATGCCCGCCGTAACCACCGACAACATCCTGGCCCTACCCCGCCTGAGCACTCCAGACCCTGCCACCTCGGTTCCACGACCGATCCGGTCGGTCACCACCGCCCCCAAGGGCTTCGAAGGCGAAGGCTTCCCGGTGTACCGCGCCTTCGCCGGTGTCTCCCACGCCGACCTCGACCCGTTCATCCACATGGACCAGATGGGCGAGGTCGAATACGCCCCCGGCGAACCCAAGGGCACCCCGTGGCACCCCCATCGCGGCTTCGAGACCGTCACCTACATGATCGACGGCACCTTCCTCCACCAGGACTCCCATGGCGGCGGCGGTGTCATCGCCAACGGAGCCACCCAGTGGATGACCGCCGGGCGCGGCATCCTCCACATCGAAACCCCACCAGAAGCGCTGGTGGCCTCCGGCGGCCTCTTCCACGGCCTCCAACTGTGGGTGAACCTTCCCGCCGCCGACAAGATGATCGAACCCCGATACCAGGGGCTCGAACCCGGTGACGTGACCCTGCTCGCCTCGCCTGACGGCGGGGCACTGATCAGGGTCATCGCCGGAGACGTCGACGGCCACGCTGGACCGGGTTCGACCCATACCCCCATCACCATGCAACACCTCACCATCGCCCCCGGTGCCCAGGTCGACCTGCCCTGGAACCAGGACTGGAACGGGCTCGTGTACGGGCTGAGCGGCGCCGGCACGGTCGGAACCGACCAGCGGCCGCTGTCCTCGGGCCAACTGGCCGTGACCGGCCCGGGCAACGTGTTGACGTTGGGAGGCTCACCCAGCCCCGACTCACGGACCGACGCCTTCGACGTCTTGGTGCTGGGCGGCCAACGGATCGGCGAACCGGTGGCCCAGCACGGACCGTTCGTGATGAACACCCGCGCCGAACTGGTCCAGGCCTTCGAGGACTTCGAGGCCGGCCGTCTAGGCGTCATCCCCCCAGGTGCAATCGGCATCCGCTGACCCCAGGGTCAGTCGAGGACCGGTGAGGTGGTGTGCTGACCCTCGTCGACCACATCGCCGGCCGCACCCTGATCACCGGCATGGGCGCCCGCGGGCAGGAAGCCGCCGCGGGGCAACAGGCGAGCCGCCACCCCCGCCGCGATCAGAACGGCCACACCGCCGGCCATGGCGGCCGTGCTCATCCCGTCCACGAAGGCCTGGCGAGCGGCATCGGCCAGTTCCACACCCGCCGGCCCCATGCGGGCGGCCACCCCGAGAGCGCCGCCCAGACCTGAGTCGGCCACCGATCGCAGTTGTTCGGGAAGGCCAGCGGTGACGGGGGCCAACCGGTCCACGTACACCGATGAGACCACCGAACCCAGCACCGCCACACCGAGGGCACCGCCGAGCTCTCGGGTGGTGTCGTTCATGGCCGAACCGACCTCGGCTCGGTGGAGCGGCACCGACGACATGATCAGCGTGGTCAAGGGGGTCATGGTCAGGGCCATGCCCGACGCCAAAGGCACCACCGACAAGTAGATCGACCACAGCGGTGAGCTCACCGTCATCTGAGAGAACACGAAAAGGCCGAGCGCCGTCGAGGTCAGCCCGACCGGGACCACCCGATGGGTGCCGAAGCGAGCGACCAGCTTGGGGACCTGCGGTGCCAGGCTCATCATCACGATGGCCATGGGCAACTGGAGCATCCCCGACTTGAGCGGCGAGTAGCCCAACACCATCTGGAAGTACTGAGCCACCAAGAAGAAGGTGCCGAACATGGCGAAGAACGTCAGGGTGATCCCGGCAGAAGCCACGCTGAAGCGACGGTCACCGAACAACTTGAGGTCCAGCATCGGGTGCGCCACCCGGGACTCCACCACCAAGAAGGCGACCATGGCCACCACCGCCACCCCGAAGGTGAGCAGCGACGCCGGCGATGCCCACCCGTGATGAGGACCCTCGATGATCCCGTACACCAGCGACCCCAACGCCACGATGGACAGGGCCGCACCAGGAACGTCGAGTGGCTGCTCGTTGGGGTCCTTCGAGGTCGGCACCAACACGGTGACCGCCACCAACGCCACCAGAATGACCGGGATGTTCACCAAGAACACCGAGCCCCACCAGAAGTGCTCCAACAGGTACCCCGACGCGATCGGCCCTATCGCCGCCCCACCACCGGAGATGCCGGCCCAGATGGCGATGGCCCGAGGCCGCTCGTGGGCGGGGAACACGTTGGTGAGGATCGACAGGGTAGAGGGCATCACGAAGGCGGCAGCCACGCCCATCACCGCTCGGGCGGCGATCACCTGACCAGCCGAGTCGCCGACGGCGGCCACCGTTGTGCCGACCAGGAAGACGGCCAGACCCGACAGCAGCGCCCCCTTGCGACCGTAGCGATCCCCCAGCGTCCCCGCGGTGAACAGCAGGCCGGCGAACACCAACGAGTAGGCGTCGACCATCCACGCCAGCTGACTGGTGGACGCGCCCAGATCCCGGGCCAAGGTTGGGATGGCCACGTTCAGGCTGGTGTTGCCGATGATGACGATCATCAAGCTGGTGCACAGCACCGCCAGGATCGCCCACCGACGGGCCAAGACCACTTCGTCGATGCCGTGGTCGGCGTCGATCGAGTTCACTTCGACAGCAGGCAACGTTCAGCCTCAGATGGGTTCGGGTCCGGGACGGCCACGGCCCGAACCCAGGCCGTCGACGCTCGCACAAGACGATCGACCTGCACCCTAGGGTCGTCGGCGCCTCGCGCCAACGTGACCGGTAACAAAGCGAGCGGAACTGCGAGCCGACCCAAGCCGGCAACCGGACCTGCTCAGGTCAAGACGGATGCGGCAGAGGCGCGGATCAGGCCCGGGGTTGGGGGGTGCACTCCACCACGTCGAACACCGCGGTCTCGTGTGCGGTGCCGCCCATCCCCTGAGCCTCGATGCTCACGATGATGGGAGCTCCGCTGACCTGGCCGTCGACAGCGCCGATGGGAGCCCACCAGCTGGTTCCGTCACGTTCCATTGGGACCATCGTGGTCTCGCTGCCCTGGGTCCAGCTGAGGGTGGCGAAGTCTGCGCCCATGATCTCGACCACGACCACCGAGTCGTTCTCACCGGCGCAGATGCTCTGGTTGGTCGGCAGTCCGCTGGTCCTGGCCTTCGGGTTGCCGACCGCAGGTCTGGGGGTGGCACCGTCGGAAGGGCCGGTGGGGTCGGTGGGGACAGTGGTCGTGGTGACCACGACTGTCGTCGTCACCGTGGTACCTGGGGTGGTCGAGGTGGTGGACGAAGAACTCGAGCCAGTCTGAGGCGTCGTGGACTGCGCCGTGGACTGCGCCGTGGTCCCACTGGTGGACGACCCCGGTCTGGTCGTGGTGGTCCGCCCAGAACCAGCCGATTCCGAACCGTTGCTCTCACCAACACCATCGTCGGGTACGCCGGTCGGGCGGGGACCGACATCGGGATCACCAACCGCGTCGGTGGGGAACTCGGGGCGCTGGGGACCGGTGGCCACTCCATCGACCTCGGTGCCGGAGGTACCGTCGGAAACCCTCTGGACGACAGCGCCGACCCCGATGCTGGACACACCGATGGCCGCCAACACCGCCACCGCGTTGAGGGCACCGCGAGTGGCTCGGATCCTACGGCCCCGCGCCGCCACCCGGGCCAACATCTCTTCTCGGGAGGTGGCGACCGGCCACTGGTCATCAACCATTGGCGCTCACCCCCTCGGCGCTCATCACCGGACCGAGCCGAACCCGCAGAGCGGCAAGACCGCGATGCAGGTGGGTCTTGACCGCCCCGGTTGACACGCTCAACGCATCGGCACACTCGGCCTCTGACAGGCCGCCGAGGTGGCGAAGCACCACCACCTCCCGTTGCCGGCGGGGCAGGCGAGATAGGGCTTCGGACAGCGTCACCCGCACGGCCACATCGTCGTCTTCGACCACCCTCTCGATCTCGACGTTGGAGACCCGGGCTTCCTTGCGAACGACATCGAGGGCCAAGTTGCTTGCCACCCGGACCACCCACCCCTCACGCCATGGTTGATCGGCGATCTTGGCCCAATGGGCATAGGCGCGAGCCATGGCCTCGGCGGCCACATCCTCGGCCGCTGCCGAGTCGCCCAGGATCCGACGAGCCACCCGATAGGCGCGTGCGAACAGCGCATCGAAGGAGGCGTCGAAGCCCTCTGGAAGTCGGGTCGGTGCAGGCATCTGCTCTGGAGACGTGCCAACGACGCGTTCGGTTGACACGACCGGGCCCCAGTCTTGTCCCTCACCGCGCTCCGGGGGCATTTCCAACAATGATGGGTGGCCTCTCCTCCGCGCCGGCCGCTCCACCCTTGGGCTCTCCCCACCCGCCGCGGCACCGTCCCGAACCACGTCTTGGCAGTCCCGAACCACCGGAAGGCTCACCGTGAACGACGATCAGTGGCTACCCATCAAGTACGGACCGGTTTCCAACGGTGAGTTCCTACCGGTCCCACATTCCCCGTTGCTACGGGAGTCGATCCGCCGTACCCACGCCCTCGCCGACGACCACGCCCGCAAGCTCGGTGTCAGCCGACGCCGGTTCCTGCTCGGTGCGTCCGGAGCCGCGGCCACCCTCTTCACCCTGGCCGCATGCTCCAACGAGGAAGCGCGATCGAGAGGTACCTCACCGGGTGGCACCTTCGAGGTGAGCCCGGAGGCCACCCTCGACGAGGAGCGAGCCGAACACGAGTTGAGCGGCGACGAGTTCATCTGCGACGTCCAGTCCTACTACGTGAACGCCGACATCGACCCCCTCGACGGCCGATGGACCAGGGCCTTCCCCCAGGCCGGCTGCCCCGAGGGCATCGCTGAGGGCGACCCGACCACGTGCTTCACGGTGTCGGCGTACTTCGTGGAGATGTTCGTGCGCTCCGACACGTCCATGGCCATCCTCTCGGCCCTGCCCAGTGCCGTGGAAGGGGCGCTCCCGGCCTCGGAGATGGCCCGGGCTGCGGATCTGGCCACCCGCATCGGCTGCGACGGTCGGGTGCTGATGCACGGTGGTGCATATCCCCACCGCGGACCCATCGAGGTCGCGTTGTCGGGCATGACCGAGTTGCGGGCCGACTACGAGTTGGCTGCGTGGAAGATCTACACGATGACCCCGCTGGACTCGCACTTCTACTTCGACGATCACGACCCCAACCGACCTCAGATCGGACAGCGGTTCATCGACCACGTCCGCGAGATCGGGCCGCCGATCATCTGCACGCACAAGGGCTTGTCGGGAATCGTGGGGTCCAGCCCCGCACTGGCCGATCCTGCCGACATCGGCCCAGCCGCAGCCCGCAACCCCGACATCTCCTTCGTGGTGTACCACTCGGGCTTCGAGCCGGGCGCCGGGGTCGGTCCCTATGATCCCGCCGATCCCGCCCCCCAGGGCGTAGATCGCTTGATCCGCAGCCTGGAGGTGGCGGGCGTGGAGCCAAACTCGAACGTGTACGCCGAGCTGGGAGGTACCTGGTGGTTCCTCATGGGGAACCCGACCGAGGCCGCGCACGTGTTGGGCAAGCTGCTCAAACACCTCGGCCCGGACCGGGTGGTGTGGGGGACAGACTCGATCTGGTTCGGCACCCCCCAGGATCAGATCCAGGCCATGCGCACCTTCCAGATCTCAGCCGAGTTACAAGAACGACATGGATACCCAGAGCTCACGCCCGACCTGAAGGCCAAGATCTTTGGTCTCACCTCGGCGGCCCTGTATGGCATCGAACCCAAACCCGGGCGGTGTGTGGTGGACGACGCCGAGCTGAGACAGGTCCGAATGGCACTCGGCCCGGCCCCGACCTACGGGCCCACCACCGCCGCCGCGGCCGCCGCCCACATAGCCGCCCACCAAAGGGGCCTGGAGACCTGACCCTGGGCATGGTCCGCCAGGCGGATCCGGCTCTGAGCAGCCGCCATTGGTGTTCGGCCGGCAGACCGGCGACCCAACTCCGCCGGAAGGCTCTGCCTTTCGGCGGAGTCAGAAAATCAGGCCGGCCAGACCACCAGGCGGTCTAGAGCTTCGACCAGTCGAGGGCCGAGCGACTCGATGGCCCCCAGGTCTCCGGCAACCAACAGGGGGGTGACCATGGCCGCGGTGGCCGCCACCGTCAGTTCACACGCGAACCGGTTGGATTCACCCAACCCCAGGTCTCCGACCATGCGATCCACCAGCCGACCCTGGAACTGGAGCCTTCGCTCCAGCGCCTCGGGGCCGGCGGCATAGACCTCGATGAGGAACATGCGGGCCAAGGCCGGGTTCTCCACCAGGTTGGTGAGGTAGCGCTGCAAAGCCATCGCAAACACCTTCAGGCGGATGTCGTGATCTGACCCGGCCACGTTCGGCTCGCCGCTCCGGGTGTCCGGCATCGCGGGATCGACGCCCATGGTTCCAACCGCCAGCTCGGCCGCGGCGTCAAAGGCAGCCATGAAGGCATCTTGCTTGGAGGTGAACAGCTGGTAGAAGGTCTCGCGCGACACACCGGCGGCCTTGATCACGTCGGCGACGGTGGTCGGCACGAAGCCCTTCTCGGCCATGGTGTCGACCAAACCCATGAGGATCCTGTTCCTCTGTCGCTCCGCGACCTCCTCGCGGCTCAGGCTGTGCCGACCTCGAGGCAGACGTTCCACCTCGGCCTCAGGTGCGGTCAGGGTCTCATCGGTGTCAGCGGGCATTCACACTCCTAGGACCGTCGGGCCAGCGGGGCCGACATGACCGACTCCAGTCTGGTCCGCAACCGGGCTGCGCCCTTCCTCGACCCGCAACTTCGCCCGCAAGGCCGGGCTCGGCGACCGGTCGTGGATCGGCAGTCGCCGGTGGACGCACCTCACCGCCGCGGGACCACGGTCAGGCCGCGTCCGGACAGGAGTCGGTCGCGTTCGCACCTTGGAGTCGGTCGTCCAGCCAGGAGGTCACGGTCTGGTCCGCCTTGGCCAAGAGGTTGCCGTGGTCAGCCCCCACCACCTCGACCAGTTCGGTCTTCTGCCCACCGTCGCAGAGCTGTCCGAACAGGTACTTCACCCGCTCGGGCACGACCCACCAGTCGAGATCGCCGTAGAGGAGCAACATGGGCACATCGGTGGCGACCGTGGCGGGGTCGTTGGCCATGACCACGGCCCGTGCCCCGGGGTCATCCATGGGGTTCAGCTTGTAGAGCTGATCGGGCGGGATGGTGACGAAGGCATCGATCACGTCCTGGGTACACCCGGTGGTCACCACCTGGTCATTGGCTCGGAGTTGATCTCCGGCATAGTCGTCGGGGTCCAGTTCGGGATGGTCCTGGGCGATTCCGTAGAGGCCCATGAGAGCGACCATCCGGGGCACGACCTCGTCATCGGGTCCGAACCGCTTGTCCAGGACGGCCGCGGGGGCGCTGACCACGCTGCCGAGGTGATCGAGCTCAGGGGCGTACTCCTCGGCGAGTTCGTGGGTGAACAGCGCGGCATGTCCCCCCTGAGAGTGACCGACCACAACCCAACGATCTCCGGCCGAAGCTTCGGGCAACAGGCGGGCTGCTCGAACCGAGTCGATCACCGACCGGCCTTCGCTCAGGCCCGACAGGTACGAGTGAACCTCACCCACCGGTCCCATGCCGATGTAGTCGGTCATCACCCGAACCCCTTCGATGCCGTAATCGGGCGCGGCGCTGGCCGTTCGGCTCGGAGCACACTTCGTGCCCAAGCCGGTGGTCCCGTGGGCGGTGGCAACGACGGGCCAGCCACCCTCGGGGGCAGGGTTCTGGGGATAGCTGACGATTCCGGTGACGGCCCGGTCCTGGTCCTGTGCGTCGCGGGAGTGGTACATGACCCTCAGGTGGCGGTAACCATCTGACTCCCCCAGGTCCTGGACCCGGATGAGCTGACCCGGATCACCTTCCACCAGCGGGTCGGGCACCTCGTAGAACTCTTCCAGCGAGCCCGAGAACTGTTCGGGCGGCGTTCTCGAGCCGGCCGGTCCCGATCCGCTGGGAGCGGTCGCCTCCGGCTCGGTTCCCGCAGTGGTCGCCGCCGGCCCCGATGGATCAGAAGAGCAGGCACCGAGGGCCAACAGCGAGGACACCGTGAGCAAGGCACCGAGGGTGAGGCCCCTCGAAGGCCGGTACCGACCTGCGGTACCGGTGTGGGCTGATGGACGGGGCTCGGCTCGACTGCTCACAGCCACACCGTAGCAATCTGTGAACAGTGACGTTCGTGAAACGGCGTCAGAATTTCGAACAGGTCCAGACCGGTCCCTCCCCGGTAGGTTCTCGCCCCATGCACGCTCTCCTCACCCTTCCCTGCGACCCCCGAGGCCCGTTGTGAGCGCCGAACACGACCTGGTGGTCGTGGGCGGCAACGCCGGAGGACTGTCGGCCGCCGTGTTCGCTCGCGAGTGCGGCGTCCAGCGGGTCACCATCTTGGAACCCGGGACCGCCCTGGCCCTTCCCGATGTGGTGGGACCTCACCGCCTCGACGTGGGCTACGGCGAGCAGGTCTCGGCCATCGACGCCGATGGCGACGTCTTGGTGGTCACCACCGCCCGGCGCACCTACCGCACCCGGGCCGTGCTGGTCGCCGAACGCACGGCACGGGTGGACTGGGTGCCCCCGGTGCCGGTGGTCGACAGCGAGCGCGTGCTCGTCGACCACCTCCCCGATCACCCCTCTGACGCCGACGTGTTGGTGGTCGGCCACACCGACCATGCCGTGGAGTTGGCCGTGACCCTGGTCGACAAGGGCAGCGGCGTGGTCGTGGCCGCCGGCGGCATGGACCCGTCACGCCTGTCACCGGTGGCCGAGAGCCTGCTGAACCGCCTGGAACTGGAGCGCCAGGCCACCCTCCTCTACCGGTCTATGCCCACCGCAATCCGGTCGGTGGACGGCTACCCCATGGCCGATTTCGATGACCGTCGCACCCCAGACCTCCAGTTCGACTACGTGGTCTTCGCGTCGGGACGCCGGCCCCACACCACCGCCGAGGTCGGCCTTAGCGACGCCGCTCTCGCCACTGGCCGGGTCTGGTTCCTGGGCGAGCCGGAAGAAACCCCAGAGGGCGTGCCCACCGCCCCCGGCTGGCGCGTGGGCCGGGAGATCGTCTCTGGCGCGTTCCCCGAGGTGAGCGTGCCCGAGCTGGTCCGACCCGAACGCCGCCGCGGGTTCCCCGAGGTGATCGAAGAACTGCGCACCGAGCACTACAACGCCACCATCACCCACTTCGAGCCCACCCATTCAGACCTGTGGGTGTTGCGGGTGAAGCCCGATCACGGGTCCGTGAGCCACCTCCCCGGGCAGTACGCATCGCTCGGCCTCGGCTATTGGGAAGAGCGGGTGGACGACGCCGTCGACCCCGATCTGGATGCCCGCTTCGACAAGCTGATCCGGCGGTCGTATTCGATCTCGTGCCGCATCTTCGACGACCACCGATACCTGGCTGACGACAGCCGGGCCGACGAGCTCGAGTTCTACATCGTCTTGGTGCCACCCACGCCCGACAACGTGCCCGGCCTCACCCCCAGGCTCGCCCTCAAGAAGCCCGGCGACCGCATCTACCTGGGCCCGAAGGTTGCAGGCCGATACACCCTGGCTCCGGTTACCGACCCGGCCGGAACCGTGATCCTCCTTTCCACCGGAACTGGAGAAGCCCCCCACAACGCCATGGTCACCGAGCTGCTCCGCAAGGGCCACCACGGCCCGATCGTCTCGGCGGTGACGGTGCGCCAATGGGCCGACCTCGGATACCTCGACAAGCACCGCGAGCTCGAGAACCGCTACCCCAATTACCGCTACGTTCCGCTCCCCACCAGGGAAGCCGACGTACCCAAGCGCTACATCCAGGACCTGATCACCGAAGACCTCTTCGTCACCGAGCACGGCGTGGCCCTCGACCCGGCCACCACCCATGTGTTCTTGTGCGGCAACCCGGCCATGATCGGCCTGCCGACCGAGGCCGACGGCCAGGTCACCTTCCCCGAGACCACCGGTGTGGTCCAGCTCCTGGTGGACCGAGGCTTCACCCTCGATCATCGCAACCAGCGCGGCAACATCCACTACGAGGAGTACTGGTAGCAGCCGGACTGTCGCCGCTGCGGCCCAGTGCTTGCACGAACTACGAAGGCCCGGTCCTAGGGACCGGGCCTTCGTGTGTCACCTGCTCAGCAGCAGGGGGGAACCGGCCGAAGCCGGCTGCCACCGCCGGACCTACAAGGCCCAGCAGTTCATGGAGACGGAGTTGCCCTTGAGGGCATCGTTCACTCCGTCGAACACCGTTCCATCCAGGATCAGACCCAGGTGCATCGGCAGGCGGGCCCAGCACTGGTCCTGCACCGCCACGTTGCGGATGTTGCCGTCGTTGGCCAGGTAGGCCGTCGAGTAGGGGAAGACGATCTCGTCGACCTTGGTGGCGATGGAGGTGTAGCGCACGTTGCCGATGGTGTCGTCACCTGCATTGAGAGCGCTCAGGAACGACGACCCACGGGCCATCTGGTTGCAGGCGGTGATCCCAATGCAGCTTCCGAAGGTGAGGAACTTGGCCACCACGGCCAAGTCGGTGCCGTAGTTGGGGGTGCCCATCATGATCAGCGAGTCGACGTTGGAGGAACCACCCAGGTTCTTCACGTAGGCCCGGCTGACCAGGCCACCCATGGAGTGGGCGACCAGGTCGACCTTGGCCGCTCCGGTACGGGCCCGGACAGAGGCCACGGTGTTGGCCAACCGTTGGGCATTGGCGTTGATGTCACCCAGGCCGTAGTCGGGGTAGACGAGCAGGGTCACGTCATAGCCCGCGTTTCTCAGGCGTTCGACGAGCGGCACATACCCAACCGCGGCGATAGGACCGGTGGTGAACCCCGGTACCACCACCACCGGGTCCTTGGCGGCAGCGTGAGCTGGCGTAGCTGGCGTAGCTAGCACCAGCGAAGCGGCCAGCACAGCCAGGGCGGCGAACAGACGACGTGGTGACATATATCCCCTTTTCATTGGAACCTGGACTTGCTGCCCAGGCACTTGTCCCCATCACTCAGCACAGGCCCCGAGCACGGAGCCTTTGGGCCACCGTGCGTGGTCACAGGATCATTGTCAAGGAAAAGAACTTCAGTATCTCAGCCAGACCGCCGATAACGGGCCGCTCCGCCACCCTGTGTGTTGGTCGCGGTTCGCTAGGTAGGAACCTGAGCAATGATTCGGCTGAATCCATGGAGGCGAGCGGGTGGGTGAGCCGCCCCATGAACACGGCATGGTTGAACCGAGGCGAAACCTCGGTCTGATCTACCTGGTCGCGGCGACGACTGGACCGATCCGCTCGGGTCCTGAGCGATCACTCGGCTCGGGGACCCGATCCCAACGGTTTTCGCGCGTACTAACGCGCGAAAACCCATGAATCGTCACTGCCCCCCGTTATGGTCCTCAGATGGCCCGCCCGCGCTCCTATTCCGAACCGCGAATTCCAACCGCAGTACGACTTCCCGAGTCGCTACACCAGCGCCTGCACCAGGAAGCTCGGGAGCGGACGGTTTCGGCCAACCTCCTGATCACCCGCGCCCTAGAGGAATACCTCGACCGGCTCCCAGCGCTAGCAGAGACCACAAGGACCCAACCCGAGGTTCAGCGGTGACTCCGGCCCGACCACAGACCTCGAACGGAACTGGGCCCAGAACCCGTCGGCCCACGGCAACCGCCGAGTTCGGGTCCGGCCGACGAGAGAGCCACGACGCCCGGGCCTTCTACGACCGCTTCATCAGCCCCGAGATCTCAGACGACGACACCGTCAACCCGCCGGGCCAGATCGACGTGATTCACCACCACGACGCCCGATCCATGACCATGGTCCCCGACAACTCGGTGGCCCTGGTGGTCACATCACCGCCCTATTTCGCCGGCAAACAGTACGAGCAGAGCCTCGGCCACAACGGGGTCCCTGCCACCTACTTCGAATACCTGGAGCTCCTCTACGACGTCTTCGCCGAGTGCCGCCGGGTGCTGGAACCGGGTGGTCGCATAGCGGTGAACGTGGCCAACCTTGGTCGTCGCCCCTACCGTTCACTCTCGGGAGATGTCACCGCCATCCTCCAAGACCTCGGCCTGCTCCTGAGGGGCGAGGTGATCTGGTGGAAGGGCCGCGCCGCCGGCGGCTCGTGTGCCTGGGGGACCTTCCAGAGACCGTCCAACCCGGTGCTGCGCGACGTCACCGAACGCATCGTCATCGCCAGCAAGGGGCGGTTCGACCGTGCCCAAGATCCCCGTCGCCGCCAACAAGCCGGCTTGCCGTCGACCATCACCATCTCGAGAGATGAGTTCATGGAGGCTACCACCGACCTGTGGGAGCTACCCACCGAGAGCGCCACCCGAGTCGGTCACCCGGCCCCCTTCCCGGTGGAACTTCCCCAGCGGCTGATCGACCTCTACACCTACGGCGGAGACGTGGTGCTCGATCCGTTCATGGGGTCGGGCAGCAGCGCGCTGGCAGCGGTGCGATCCGGGCGCCACTACATCGGTTTCGACACCGACGCTTCCTACATCGACCTGGCCAACTCCCGACTGGCTCGCGAGGGCGACCCCTCCACCCCGACCTCAGCCGCGTCCGGCAGTCGAATCGAGGCACCGATCCGCCGCGACGGCTCACGGCTGGTCGAGGTCGATCCACTCGGGGAACTCGCCGGCCTCCAGGCCGACACGAACGGAAGCCCAGTCGACGTCGCAACCGCCATAAGAGCCGGTCTCCAGGTTCGAGATATCGCCCGGATCATGGTCGAACAGGCCGGGTTCACCCAGGTGACCGCCAAGGCCAGGCCCCGCGGGACCGGGGTGGAAGTCGACCTGGTCGCGTCAGATGTCCACGACAACCAGTGGGCCTTTCTGGTTTCGGGGGGACTGACCACCTCGCGCAACGGGCTGCGGCGCTCCGACGTGCTGTGGCGATCCTTGGGCCAAGCCGCGGTGCTCCACTCGGCAACCGAGCTGTCGGTCGTGCTCCTCACCACCGACCTACCGGCCGGTTCCACCCCGGGAGCCAAGGCTCTCAAGCAATCCTCGGGAGTAGATGGCCCGGTTTCGGCGGTGGTGGACATGACCGCACCCGATGCGACCGACGTCCTCGCCGCGTTGGCCGGTACCACCGAACCCACCGACAGGGCCTCGGTCTGATCAGCCCGGAAGCGACGACGACCGGACCATTCCGCTCCGGTTCCTAGGTTCCACTCAGGACCCGCTCCACCACCGGGGCGAACGCGTCGGCCACCTCGACCGGTACCACCCAGTTGGACACACCCCAACGTTGGTGACGCTGGCGCACAGTCTCGGCGATCTGATCCACCGACCCCACCAGCAGGTAGGGAGCATCCACCGAATCCTGCGGTGAGATCCCGTGCGGGGCGCCGGCTCGACCGAAGTCCTCCATGGTGGCCGCACCTGGGGTCACGGTCACCGGCATGGCCGTCACGCTCAACTCGATGTCTTCGAAGCGACGCCCCACCGACTCAGCCCCGGCCCGAACCCAGCCGATCTGACGATCCATGCCCTCGACGATCGACACCGACGCCGGGATGTCACCGATACGCCGGGACTCCCACGACGGTGCCACCGACACGATGTCGGCCACCTTGCCGGCCCACGTCAACAAGCGTCGCTGGGCAGCGCCGATGAGGAGCGGCGGGTGCGGGGCCTGCACCGGGGCCGGGGTCGCGCGCAGACCATCCACCCGGTAGAACTCGCCTCGATGTGACACTTCGTCGCCGGAGAACAGAGCCTTGATCAACATCACCGACTCCTGAAGACGCCGGACCCTGACCCCAGGCGGATCGAAGGCGATGCCGGTGGCCTCGTAATCCGACGGCAACCATCCCGCCCCCATACCCCAGTCGGCCCGCCCCCCGGTGAGGACGTCGAGGGTGGCCACCTCCTTGGCTGTCATCGTTGGGTTGCGAAGGTCGTTGCACAGCACCTGGGTCCCCACCCGCAAGGTGGTGGTCACCGCGGCCGCCGCCACCAACGCCGGGATCGGCGACAGCTGCGGGTTGGTGTGATCGGGCAACAGGAGGGTGGCGTAGCCCTGGCTCTCTACCCGCCGGGCCAGCGCACGCCACGTGTCGGCACCGTCCACGGCGTGAGCCGCCACTCCGAAGCGGATGGGCCTGCTCATGGGTTCCCAGCCAGATCGAACAACGCACTGGGCGTTCCCGGGCACGGGCCGGCCAATCGGGGCAAGGCGCCGCCGGTCCGTTGCCACCCACAGGGGATGTTGTTGAAATTCGCCACGGCTCGCCCATCGACTCTGATCATCAGTTCCACGTTTCGAGCGTAGGAGTCGAGCAGATCGGCGAGCCGACCCATAAGCACGGCATGGCTAAACCGAGGCGGAGCCTCGGTCTGATCACCTGGTCGCGACGACGACTGGACCTATCCGATAGGACCCATTTTGGAGGCACGGGACAACAGCCTGTCACCGCACGGCGGTACCTTCGGGTCATGCACTACGGCACCCCCACCCCCCACCCTGGGGTGACGGTCCTCGATGTGCCGCTCCAGGGGGCCCAGGTGGCCACCCGCTGCCCGGTCCGGGCCGACCTCGACCACGCCCCGGCACTGGCCGCACTAAGAGCCGAGCCCGACCCTTCCGAGCTGACCCGTGCCGAGTTGACCCAGGCCCACGTGCTCACCACTTGGGCCGCAGTGACCGATCAGACCCGAGTTGGTGGCCTGGAGACCGTGGTGATCGACGCACCCGACCGGGTCACGCGTGAGGAACAAACACGAGCCGCACTCCAAGGCAGTGCCCAGGTCATCGTTGGTGCCCAACTCCCAGACGACCCCGACGGGCGGCGCCGGGGTCGATCGATGCTGCTGGTCCGCCCCGCCATGTCAGAGCCGGTCGGATGGGTGCCCGTGGAGATCCGTCGCCACGCCTTCACCCGACCGACGACCTCTGGGGTCATGTACCGCTCGCCGTTGTCTCAACCCTTCCCCGACCAGGCCTCCCCGATGACGGGTGTGGCCCCACGCACCAACCGCCACAACGAGAACGGATTGGCCCTCGCCCACGGCTGGCGCCTCCTGGTGGCGGCCGGGGCCACCGCCCCCGGCCAACGAGCCCAGGGTGGCCTGGTCGACGCCGACGGCACCCTGTGGTGGGTCGACCTCGAAGATTCACGGTGGTCCACACGGTGGTCGCCCACGCCCGTCACCACCTTGGCCCACTACGACCATGCCTTCGGCTTTCGCCTGGAGGTGATCGCCAACCGACTGGCCCGTGATCGCGACCCCGAGGTACCCCGCGGGGTCGTGCCCATCCGCATCGGGCAATGCGCCACCTGCCCCTGGGAACGGGTATGCAGAGACGAGCTCGAAGCCGAGGACCACCTGTCGCTGATCCCCCGCTCCACCTACGACCATGTGCTGGCTCACCGAGACCGGGGGATCGAGTCGCGCCGTCAGGTCGCTCGCCTGCACTGGCCCACCGCGTGGTTGATCTTCGGCGATGGTCCTCGGAGCGAGATCACCGATGTCTCGGCTCTCATCGAGGCTGCGCGCCAGCTTCCACCGTCCGCGAACCTCCAGCCGCTGTTGAAGCCGACCCCAGACGACGAGGCACGAGGCACCTCATCCACCACCGCCGGAGCTGGCGATGGCTCCGACAACGCACCGCTCGACCCAGACAGCCCAGACCCCACGTCCGCCTCGCCCTCGACCCGAGGGATCCAGCTGGCCTTGCCTCTCGGAGGCTACGGACCCGCCGAAGATCCCAGTCCCCTGCGAGCCGACGGCGAAGACCTCGCCCCTCCACTGGATCCCGACGAGGCGACCGGGCTAGCCGCCCCAGCTCCCGTCCCAACCTCGGATCCCGCCTCGGGCTCGATGCCGAACGGCGGCTCACCAGACCATCCCTCACCGATCTTCGGCGGTGAGGTACTCCTGGCCCGGCTTCGTTCGCTCGGCATCATCACCGTGGCCGACCTGTCCCGGGTCGACACCTTGACCGCGTCCTACAGCGGTTCGCAATGCGGACATCTACCCACCGTCATCGACGAGGCCCGCGCCACGGTCAGCGGCACCCCCTTCTTGGCCCGCGGGCTCCGTCGTCCTTCGGTTCGCCTGGCCGACGTGGAAGTCGACGTAGACATGGAGAACGTCGAGGACGGCGTATACCTGTGGGGGACACTTGTCTCCGGCGCGGCCGACACCCTGTCTGCGGTGGGGGTCGACCGGGGCTACCGACCCTTCTACTCGTGGTCAGCGGTAGATCCCTCGGTCCAACTCGCGGTGTTCCAACGGTTCTGGGATTGGCTGACCGACCTCCGTGAACGATGCAGTGCCGCCGGCCTCACCTTCGCGGCCTACTGCTACACCTCGGCCGAGCACCAGAAGATGGTTCAGATCCTCACCGAAGCCCCAGCCGGTCCAGACCCCACCATCATCGATTCGGTCGAGGCCCTCGTCTCCTCACCGGACTGGGTCGACCTCTACCAACTGGTTCGGGCGTCCTTGGTGGTGGGTCACGGCCTGGGTCTGAAGCGGATCGCCCCCTTGGCCGGGTTCTCATGGAGAGATCCCGACGCTGGCGGGCTCCAGTCGATGTCTTGGCACCGCAACGCCGTCACCCACCCCGATCCCGCGGTTCGAGCCAGCAACCGCCAACGGTTGCTCAACTACAACGAAGACGACGTACGGGCCACCCACGCCGTGCGGCACTGGTTGGCCCGAGCCGAGCTCCCCTCGATCGCAGACTGGGTAGAGCCGTCCCAGCCCTGACGCTGGGGCGTCAACCGAGATCGGTGGTCCGGTTGGCCACGTCGACGTGATCGGGTGGTGCTTCCACATGGATCACCGGCAGGATCCGGTCTAACCAGCGGGGAAGCCACCAGTTCCGGTCGCCGAGCAGTTCCATGGTGGCGGGGACCAGCAACATCCGGACCACGGTGGCGTCGAGAAGCACCGCGGTGGCCAGACCCAGCCCCATCAGCTTCACCACCCGGTCGGTCTCCAGCAGGAACGAGCCGAACACCACCACCATGATCAGGGCGGCGGCGGTGATGACGCGGGCGGTCAGAGCCAACCCGTCTCCCACCGCCGAGGCGTTGTCTCCGGTCCGGTCGTATTCCTCCTTGATCCGAGACAGCAGGAAGACCTCGTAGTCCATGGACAACCCGAAGACGATGGCGAACAGCATCATCGGGATGAACGGTTCGATCGGTCCACCTCCAGACACACCGATCAACGATCCACCCCAGCCCCACGAGAAGACGGCAACGGCCACGCCGTAGGCCGCCCCGATGGACAGCAGGTTGACGAACACCGCCTTGAGCGGAACCAGGATCGATCGGAACACCGCCATCAACAAGATGAACGACAAACCGAGGATCACGCCGAAGAAGATCGGGTACCGCTCGGCCAGGTATTCCGAGAAGTCGACGCCGATGGCCGTGCCCGACGACACCAACACATCCAGACCGGTTCCCTTGGTCGCGTCCTCCAAGACGGTGTCACGCAGTTCGCGCACCAGCGAATAGGTGGCGGCGTCCTGAGGGGCAGTCTCGGGGATGGCGAACCAGCGGGCAACGGTGCCGTCCTGGGACGTCATGGCCGGAGACACGAAGGCGATGCCGTCGGTGGCCGCCACCGCCCTCGACACCGCTTCGAGCGCCTTGGGATCGGTCCCGTCCGGAACCTCGCTGACCAGCAGGAGCGGACCGTTGAACCCGGGACCGAACCCTTCGGCCAACAGGTCGTAGGCCTGGCGGGTGGTGGTGTGCTCGGGGTAGTTGCCCTCGTCGGAAAAGCCCAGGCGCAGGCTGAGGACGGGGATGGCCAAGAAGGCGAGGAGGGCGAGACCGCCGATGGCGATGGGCCACGGCCGACGCTGGACGAAACCAGCGAAGCGATACCAGAACGTGGTCCGCGGGTCCCGGGGTGGTCGGGGTTCGAGCGGCTGGTGCAGGGCCGGGATGAACGTGCCCACGACCAAGACGAGTACCGCCAGACCGAGGGCCCCAGCCGCGGCCGGGAACCCGAGTCCCAGACCCACCAGGGCCACCGCCACCAGGCCGGCGGCGACCAGGCCTCGGCGCCGCGTGACCTCCAGCTTGGAGCCAGCGAAGCCGAGCAGCGCAGGCAGGAGGGTGATGGACGCCGCCAGGGTGAAGGCCACGGCGATGGCCGATCCGACGCCGAGGCCGCGGATGAATCCCAGGCCCATGACGATCATGCCCAGGACCGAGATGATGACGGTGATCCCGGCGAAGATCACCGCCCGACCGGCGGTGTCGATGGCATGACCGGCGGCTTCCTCGCCCGGCATCCCCCGGTGAAGGTCCTCACGGAACCGGGTGACGATGAACAGGGCGTAGTCGATGCCCACCCCCAGGCCCAGCATCACGGCGATGGTCGAGGTGAAGTCGGGCATGGTCATCACGTTTGAGACCAGGCCCACGACCATCACCCCCGAGGCGATGCCGGCCACCGCCATGCCGATCGGCAAACCCATGGCCAGAACCGATCCGAAGGCCAAGATCAAGATGACGATGGCGAATCCGAGCCCCAGCACCTCTGACTCGGGCGGTTCGAACTCCCCGAATACCTGGCCCCCCAACTCGACGCGCAACCCGGCCTTCTCGGCGGCCGGGACCAGGAGCCTGACCTTCTTGCCGATGGCTTGCATATCTGCGAAGTCGGTGATCGTGGACGCGAACTGGACGTCGGCGTAGCCCAACTTCCCCGCCAGCGGACCATCGGCCACCACCTGGGTGGGGTTGTCGAAGGGACTGGTGACCTCGAGGCCTTCGATGGCGTCGGCCGCCTCCACCATTTCAGTGATGGCGGCGCGGGCCGCGGGATCGTCGAGCCCGCCTTCGGCGACGAACACAATGGTTCCTCGCTCTCCGGCCGACTCGCCCCCGAACCCCTTCTCCACCAAGTCGAAGCCACGGGTGGCTTCACTCTGGAAGTCGCCGAAGCTGGAGGAGTATCCGGTTCCGACCGAAGCGGTGGCGGCACCGAAGATGATGATCATGCCGACCCAACCCACTAGGACGCGGCGATGACGGCGATAGCACCAACGTCCCAGACGAAACAGGCTGGAACGGTCGGTGGCGGTCTCCTGGTGCATGGCTCCTACCGGGTTTGTGGCATCCGATGACAGATGTGGCCGCAACGGTCTACCGTCCCTGGTGCAGATACCCAACTTCGAGCCTTCGACGTCCGGGATCCGACACATAACAGGGGACAGAACTCGTGACCAGCCACCTCTCCCGGACCCGATCGCCACGGCATCGGGGGGCCGCAGCCGTGACCGCCGCCGCGCTCCTCCTGCTGGGTGGGGTCGCTGGCTGCTCCGACAACGGTGACGACAAGCCGGCGTCGACGACCCGACCCGTCGACGGCGGCGAGCTGATCGGTTCGGGTGACCGCTACGAGGCCACCATCAGGCGGGCCAGCGGCGGAGTACCCCACATCAGCGGGGACTCGATCGCGGACGTGGCCTTCGGTCAGGGCTATGCCAACGGCGAGGATCACACCTGTGACCTCGCCGACCAAGTGGTGAAGATCAAGGGCGAGCGCTCCAAGTGGTTCGGGGCGGGCGAAGAGAACGTGCACCTCGACTCCGACATCGCGTGGCGGACCATCGGCATCCACCAGAAGGCCACCGAGGAGTGGGCCGACGTCGACCCCGACGACCAGGCCCTGTTCGAGGCGTTCACTGCGGGCTGGAACCTGCACCTGAACGAAACCGGAGTCGACAAGATCGAAGGCTGGTGCAAGGGCCAACCTTGGGTGCAGGAGATCAAGGCATCCGATGCCTACGCCTATGCCCGCTCGGTGATCCTGTTGGCCAGCAGCGGCCAGCTCGCCCGCTACATCGCAGATGCCGTGCCGCCCGGCTCGCCCGCCGGGGACGCCACCACTACGTCCGCACCTGCCACCGCTCCCGCCCCGACCTCTTCGACCACAACCACCGCTCCGACGCCGTCCACGACAGCACCGGGAACCCGCGACCTCACCGCCGCCTCCGACCAGGTCGACCTGAGCCGGTTCGCCGAGTCGGTGTCGATAGCGGCACCGGCCGAGATCGGGTCCAACGGCTGGGCCATCGGTGCGGACCGCTCCACCTCCGGTGGCGGGATGCTGGTGGCCAACCCCCACTTCCCGTGGGAGGGCGAGCTTCGCTTCTGGGAGTCACATCTCACCGTCAACGATGGGCCCGACGTCTACGGCGTTCAGTTGGCTGGGCTGCCTGGCATCGGCATCGGCTTCACCGACCAGTTCGCCTGGACCCACACCGTGTCCGCCGGTAGCCGCTTCACCGCCTACCGCCTCGAGCTCCAACCCGGATCGCCCACCACCTACCGCTACGGCGATGAGTGGCGGGAGATGACCCCCACCACCTTCGACATCGAGGTGAAGGGTGAGGACGGAAAGGTGCAGACCCAAGAACACACGACCTGGGCCAGCCACTACGGACCGATCATCAACTTCCCCGGATTCGGTTGGTCCGACACGGCCACCATCACCTACCGCGACGCCAACATCGACAACGACGAGTTCGTCACCCAGTACTTCGGGATGCTCGAAGCCAAGTCCTTCGACGATTTCGTCGATGTGATGACCACCGCCAACGGGGTCCCGCTGTTCAACACCGTCGCCACTTCGGCCGACGGACGGGCCTGGTACGCCGACACGTCGGCCACCCCCAACCTGTCCGAGGAGGCATTGGCCGCCTACGAGGCGTCCCTGGCCACCGATCCCATCGTGAAGGTGGCGGCCGATAGCCGAGCCATCCTCCTCGACGGGTCAGACCCGATGTTCGAGTGGGTTGACGAACCCGGTGCCCGAGACCCCGGTCTGGTTCCCGCCTCACGTCAGCCTCGAGTCGAGCGCTCCGACTACGTGTTCAACGCCAACGACTCGTTCTGGATGCCCCACGCCTCGGCCTTGCTGTCGGGTGACTACTCACCGCTGCACGGTCGTCAGGAAACGGTGCGGTCGGTTCGTACCCGTGAGAACGCCACGGTGCTCGACGACACCACATCTTTCGGGGCCTCGGGCGAGGACGGCACCTTCGACCTCGACGAACTGGCCGCCGCCGCCATAGACAACGTCGGCTTCACGGCTCGGGCCCTGCTCGAACCGGTGGTGACCCGATGCCAGGCCGCCGCCGGCCCGGTCGCAATCCCTGCCATGGAAGGCACCGAGACCGCGGAGGGGCTCCCCGCGGCAACCATCGACATCACCGAGGCCTGCGACGTGCTGGCCGGCTGGAACGGGGTCTACGACTTGGACAGCGCCGGCGCCCCGCTATGGCGTGAGTTCATCCTCAAGTTCCCGGCCAAGGACCAGTACGACACCGGAAGCGGCACGCTGTGGGCCCAGCCCTTCGATCCCACCCGCCCGCTGGACACGCCATCGGGCCTAGCCCCTGCCCCGCCAGGAGCTCCGGACCCGGTGCTGGTGAACCTGGCCCGCGCCGTTCAAGCGCTGGAGGTGGCCGGCTTCGAGCCGAGCGCCAAGCTCGGTGATGTCCAGTTCACGATGCGCAACGGGCAGCGGATCCCGGTCCACGGCGGCACCGGCGTGGATGGCACCACCAACGTGGTGTCCACCAGCGGACGCCCCGGCACGATCCTCGACCCGGCCATGACCAACCGAAAGCTGGAGCCGTTGGTGGCCAACTCGGCGCTGTACCGGATGGACGGCGAGGTGGGAACTCCCATCACGTTCGGAAGCTCGTTCTTCATGACCCTCGCCTACGGAAAGGATGGCCCCGAGGCCCAGGCCTTCCTCGTCTACAGCGACACCGAGAATCCAGCCGACCCGGTGTTCACCGAAGCCACCGAGGCATTCCGGGACAAGAAGTGGCGTCCCATCGAGTTCCGCGAGGCCGACATAGCCAAGGGCACCCGCTCCACCCTCACGGTCAGAGGCTGATCCAAACCCCCCAGGGCCATGCACAAGGGCCCGAGCGGATAGGTCCAGTCGTCGTCGCGACCAGGTTGATCAGACCGAGGCTCCGCCACGGTTCAACCATGCCGTGCCTATGGGTCGGCTCGCCTCCTAGGCGCAGCTGGACAGCACGCGGCGTTCGAACTCGGCTGCGGGTTCGGGACGGGCCAACAGGAACCCTTGGGCCCGGGTACAACCCAGTTCCACCAAGGCCGTGACCTGATCTGGTCGCTCCACCCCTTCGGCGGTGACCGACGCATCGAGTGCCTCCGCCAACTGAACTGCGGTACGGACCACGGCCCGATCGATTGACGTAGCCGGGAGACCGGTGACGAACGAGCGGTCGATCTTCAGCGCGGTCAGCGGCAACTGCTTGAGCTGGAGCATCGACGAGTAGCCGGTACCGAAGTCGTCGATGGCCAACCCGATCCCGTTGCCGCGTAGCTGGTTGAAGAGCTCAGCAGAGCCCTTGGGGTCAGACAGCAGTGTGCTCTCGGTCAGTTCCAGGCACAACAGTTCGGGCGGATACCCGACGTCATGGAGGGTCTCGACCACCCGATCGGCGAAATCGCGGTTGCGGAGCTGATCTGCGGCCACGTTCACCCGCAGCACGAAACCGTCGGAGGCGACGGTCGATGTCCACGCTGCCGCCGTCCGGCATGCTTCGCGCAGCACCATCCAGCTCAATTCGGTGATGAGGCCGCGCTCCTCGGCCAACGGCACGAACTGCCCGGCCGACAACAACCCGAGGGTGGGGTGGGGCCAGCGCACCAACGCCTCGGCCCCGACCAGCCTCCCAGTCTCGAGGTCCCATTCACCCTGGAAGTGAACCTCCAATGCCCGGCGGCTCAACGCGTCGCGCAACTCGGCCTCTCGTCTGAGGGTGGCGCCGTCGTCGCCCTGCTCATAGGGGTTGTCCATCTCGACGGCGTTGCCACCGCGGGCCTTGGCTCGATACATGGCCACATCGGCTCGGCGTAGCAGCTCTCCTGGTCCCGCGGCCGCGGCCTCGGCCACGTGAACCACGCCGACGCTGGCTGTCACCCCCATGGCGTGACCGTCAACGTCGAACGGGGTGGCCAAGCTCTGGAGAAGCCGGTTCACCCGTTCGCGGGTGCTGTGCACCGTCGGGGATCGGTCGATCAACACCAAGAGCTCATCCCCGCCCAAGCGGCCCAGGACGGTGTGATCGTCAGCGGCGCCGGTCAGCCGGTCGGCGATCTTCTTGAGCAGGCGATCACCGGCGGCGTGGCCCAAGGCCTCGTTGACCAGCTTGAACCGGTCCAGGTCCACCAGAGCCAGGCCGAAACCCGCGCTGCGGTCACCGTTGAGACTGGTCAAGGCTTGGTGGAGGGCATCATCGAACGCCCACCGGTTTCCCAGCCCCGTCACCCTGTCGGTGTGGGCGTGCTCGGCCAGCAGGCGTTCGGCCTGGTTTCGCTGGAGGGCACCGGCCAGGAAGGTGGCCGCTGCTCGGGCGGTGGCGGTGGTTATCGAGTCGTGGGCCACGTCTCCCGTGATCGACTCCAGCAGAAGGATGCCGAGGAACGTGTCCTCGGCCAGCAGCGGTACCACCAGCATCGACTGGAGCCCGAAGTTGTTGAACGCCTTGCGCTCCTGGTCGGAGAGCGGAGCGGCCGAGACGTTGGCGGCGTCGAGGTGCAGCTCCACTCCATCCAACACTCGTCTCAGCGCCGGGAAGCTGTCGAGGTGGAACGATCTGGACAGCCCGAAGCTTGGAGCCGAAGTGGGAGCGGCCGACTCGGCCCGCTTGACCAAGCGATCTCGCTCGTGGGGATCCACCGTCCACACCGACACCCGCCCGACCCAGTCCAAGGTCCCGACCTCTCGAGCGGCCTCGTCCAGTGCATCCTCGAAGCGGGACGTGGGCGCGTGCAGCACGATGGACGCCAGCCGGGACAGACGGTCCTCGACGAGTAGGCGATAGCGGAGCCTTCGAACCTCCTCGCTCCGGTCGGCCGGGTCGTAGAGGGTGATGACAATGGACCCCAGCGTCCCCATGTCCACCCCGATCTGGGCGTCGTAGCAGACCTCGCGCCACGTGCCGTCGGCGGTCCGAGCCCGGATGCGGTGTCCCAACGGCGTGCCTCGACGTCCATCCCATCGGGCCAGCCCGGCCGCCACCACCGGCAGGTCGTCGGGGTGGACGAAGCTGAACAGGTCCTTGCCCAGGAGGCTGTCGGGGTCATAGCCCAACAAGCCCCGCACTCCTCCGCTGACAAAGCTGGCCAGGCCATCGCCGTCCATGCATATGACGGTCTCAGAGAGATAGTCGAACAGAGACCGGAACGCCGCGGGACTCAGGGTGACCTCGGTGACCGGATCAGTGGGTTCTCCGGGTCCGGTCCAAGGCGTCGTGAAGACCGCGGCGTCGCCAACGCTGCCGCCATTGGGCTGCATCGGATGATCCATGGGGTTCCCCTTCCCCGAAGGTGACCGCAGGCTAGACCTCCGGCCGGTCTCGTGCGCCGGAAACGTCAGCAGCCATCCGAGGCAGAGGTGGACCATCGAGGTCCATCGACGTTCCGAGGTCGAGTGACGAGGTACGTCCGGCTTCATCGTCACTGCCACCTGAGAAGATGGTTGCCGCCTCCCCGGTCGTGTCGTCGGGCTCTGCCCGCACCCCAAGGACCACCATGACCACACCCAACCCCCCCTCCCCCACCACCAACGGCCAAGCCTGGCTGGGCCGGGTTCAGGCCCTGCTGGCCAAGGCCGAACGTACCGAGTTCCCACAAGAGGCCGAAGCGTTGCTGGCCAAGGCCCAGGACCTCATGTCCCGCCACGCCATCTCAGAAGCGATGGTCGAGGCTGGCCGAGGTTCCGCCACTGCCTCCGAATCGGTCACCACCCTCAAGATCACGATCGACGCGCCCTACGCCAGCGCCAAGCGCACCCTGCTGGGCGCGGTGTCGGCGGCCAACAGTTGCCGCACCGTTTACCTAGGTGGTGCGGCTGGCACCCAGATATGTCACGTGTTCGGCCATCGGGGTGAACTGGCCAACGTCGAGACCCTCTTCGCCAGCCTCTCGGTCCAAGCGGTTCGGGCCATGGTGGCCGCTCCGGTACCGCCGGGAGACACACCCAGGCGTTTTCGTCACGCCTTCCTGCTGTCCTATGCCACCAGGGTCGGTCAGCGCCTCAGAGAGGCCGGCGAGAAGGCCCGTGCCGAAGCCGCCGCGGTGGGCGGGTCCGGGGTGGCCTTGATGCTGGCCGACCGAGACGCCGCGGTAGATGAGGCTTTACGAGAGGCCTACCCTCGCACCCGTACGGCGAGACTCTCGGCATCCTCGGGCGCAGGCTGGCGCAGCGGGCGGTCGGCTGCTGATCGGGCCGGGCTGGGTCAGCGCGGCCTCGGGTCGTCGAGTCGAGCCCTCGGGGCGGGCTGAGCGAAACTCAGCTCCGGGGAACGTCCTTCCACGGGAGTTCCTTGTCGGTGCGCGGCTCTCCCGGAAGTCCCAGGACCCGTTCACCGAGGATGTTGCGCTGGATCTCACTGGTGCCCCCCTCGATCGAGTTCGCTCGGGCACGAAGGAACATCTTGCGGGACGAGCCGGGAGGACCCACCAAGCCGAGGTTCTCAGACCGGCGCATCTCGTAGTCGGCACCGACGGTGGCGGCCGGGCCCAGCAGATCCACGCACAGCTCGTAGATGTCCTTGTTCACCTCGGCGAACATGAGCTTGGCGATCGAGCCCTCGGGCCCGGGGTTCCCCGCCTTGCGGTTCTGTGAGGCCCGGATGTTGGTCAGACGCAACACCTCCGCCCTGATCCACAGATCCATGAGACGGTCCCGCGCCACCGGGGACCGCTCGACGTGGGGTTCGTCCCGCCAGATCCTCACCGCCTCGGCGATAGCGCCCGAACCACGAGCGGGTACTCCGCCGCCACCACCGATGGTGGTGCGCTCGTTGGACAGGGTGGTCATCGAGACTCGCCAGCCTTCGCCCACGTCGCCGATGCGGTCGGAGTCCGGAACCCTCACCTCGGTCAGGTAGACCTCGTTGAACTCGGCCTCTCCGGTGATCTGACGCAACGGACGCACTTCCACCCCTGGGGCGTGCATGTCCAAGGCGAAGTACGTCATGCCCTTGTGCTTGGGGGCATCGGGGTCGGTGCGGGCCACCAGCATCCCCCGATTGGCCAGGTGAGCCAGGGTGTTCCACACCTTCTGGCCGGTGATCACCCATTCGTCCCCGTCGCGAACGGCCTTGCAGGCCAGACCGGCCAGGTCCGAGCCAGCACCGGGCTCACTGAAGAGTTGGCACCAGGCGTCCTCCCCGGTGAACATCGGTCGTAGCAGCCGGGCCCGCATTGCGTCATCGCCGTGGGTTACCACCGTCGGCCCGGCCATGGTCAACCCGAAGAAGTGACGGGCCTCGGGTGAACGGGCCCCGGCCGCCCGCAACGCAGCGTCGATCGTCTTTTGATGAGAGGGAGGAAGCCCCAGCCCGCCCCACCCTTCGGGGAAATGGACCCAAGCCAGGCCCAGGTCGTACTGGCGACCCCGAAACTCGACGGGGTCGCCGAATCGGGCATCGCCGACTCCCAGAAGCTGGTCGATTCGATCCTGGACCAGAGCCTCGGCGCTGATGGACGGGTCGGTGACGGTCATGGCGCTACACCCCCTGTGTGCACGTTTGCCCAACGGACCGTATCGCCCAACTTGACCGCCGGGTCAAGCCAGGGCGCCGCCACCTGGCCGTCGTCGAGCTCAGTCTTCGGCCGGAGCCAACATGGAGAAGTCGACGAATGCCCGTTGGCTGGTGATGCGGGCTTCGTCATCGAAGGTCATCACGTCTATGGCCGGAAGGCTGAAGGTGACCCCACCCAGAGTCGGACGAGCGTGGAACCGGAACGAGGCTTCATGACCGAGCACTATCACCGGACCGTCGGCCCGCAGCTCGACGCTGTCGGCCGAGGCCTGGCTCTGGTCGTAGAACTCGGCGATCTCGTCGATGCCGTGTCGAACCGGCGAACCGACCGGGTCCTCCAAGGTGGCGTCGGCGGACCACAGGGCCAACCAGCCAGCACGATCATCCTTGAAGGTAGCCACGTATCGGGCGACGGTCTCTCGGATCTGATCTGGTTCGGCCATGGCCGGCAACGTACCCGACGTAGGGCTGAGGTTCTCCCCGAATGCAGCCCTACCCTGCCGAGATGTCCGCAACCATCGGAGCCTCCGAGTTCGACACCGCCACCACCAGCACCCGCCGACCAGGCCTCCCGGTGTACGACCTGAACGTCGACGCTGGCTGGACTGTCGGCCCCAAACCCAACGGTGGGTACCTTCTGGCCGCCCTAGTCCGCGCTGCCGCCGACGAGGTGGTCACCGACGGTGCCGACCACCCCCATCCCCTGGCCGCCACCGCCCACTTCATGAGGGCCCCCGACCCAGGCCCGGCCGAGATCGCAGTACAGATCCTCCGGTTGGGCCACGGCGCCAGCCAAGCCCGGGCCACGCTCTCCCAGGCCGGCCGAGCCTGCGTCGATGTGGTGGTAACCCTCGGCCGCCTGGAGCAACCCGATCGATCCTCACCCCCGTGGTGGACCGGACCCGACCCCTTCGAAGTCGCTCCGCCCGAGTCCTGTCACCGCATGCCCAGCGCACCACCGGGAAGCGGGTTCACGATCCCGGTGATGGATCGGGCCGACACCCGTCTCGACCCGGCGTGTCTGGGCTTCGCCTTCGGTCAACCGACGGGGCGAGGTGAGCTGAAGGGCTGGATTTCGCTGGCTGACGGTCGTCCCGCGGACCCCTACTCCCTGCTGTTCTTCCTCGATGCATTGCCGCCCGCCACCTTCGACCTGGCCCCCACCGGTTGGGTGCCGACACTGTCGCTCACCGCCTACGTCCGGTCCTGGCCTGCTCCGGGCCCGTTGCGCGTCCGCCAGTATGTGCAGTCGGTACACCACGACCGCATCGACGAGGTCTGCGAGCTGTGGGACAGCGCGGGCCACCTGGTAGGCCAGGCCACCCAACTCGCCGCCATCCGCTTCCCCGAGGGCGCCGAACCACCCCCGAAGGCTGCCCCGAGTCCCCGACGGGCCTGACTTCTGGCGAGCCGGTACCCATCTCGATCCGCCAGAAGGCTCGGTCTTTCGGCGGACACTCGAGGTCAGGGTTGGTGGCGCCAGGTGGTGGCGGTGGTGACCGTGGTCTCGGGAGCGGTGATCCCGTGACTGGACCGATAGGCATCGATGGCAGCCCGGACGGCGGGGTCGGTGGCCTTCTCGATGAGGATCACTGCACCGGGGGCCAGGCGGGGGTGGAGCCGCTCCAACACCGTGGCCACGTCTGCACCGGTCCACGCCCCGAGGTACAACACGGCCACTCTGTCGACGGGAGGTTCGACCAGGGTGGCCTCGGGGTTACCGTGAACCAGGTTCACCCGACCGTCGAACAGGCCGCAGTGCTCGAGGTTGCGCCGGACCTGGGCGATCTCGGTGTGTTCGAAGCGGTCGATGGCGTACACCTCACGACCGTGCTGCTTGTAGGCGTCTAGGTGGGCCCGGACCAGTCCGATGGAGCTGCCGGGACCGACGCCGGCCACGGCCACGTGCCCCCGGAGGTGATCGGAGCGCATGGTTTCCAGCGCGGCGTGAAGGGCATCCAGGGCCGGCTTACGAGGGTCGCCAAGCTCGGCCACCAGCTCGCGCTTGAGGGCATCCAAGTAGCGTCGGGCGACGTGTTCCAGTTCGGCCTCGTTCTGGAAGTAGATCCGATGCTGGAACAACATGGCCTGGATCCGCATGGTCTCGGCCAACTCCAGCAGCATCGACTTGCCCTCGATGCCTTCAAGCCAGTCGAGGAAGGTGGCCAGACGGGGTAGCTGGGCCAGACGATCCTCCTCCACCACCACGGCCAGCCCGAAGTAGATGGGGATCTCCAACACCCGCAACGGCTTGGGATACTCGGCCACGAAGTCGTCCACACCCGTCATGACGCCGTTGCGCGGTCCGCCTTCGATCACGGCGTTGGCCATGGTCGGGTTGAGCCCGTGCTCGGGTACGAGCTCGCTGACCCCGGGCAACATCCCCTTCTTCGCCCATTCCTGGCGGTAGGTGGTCGGGATGTCATCGGGGTTGTAGTAGAGGTCACGGCGACCGTAGGGCCAAGCCACGTCGTGGAAGATCATCACCGGCAAGGGAGCCCCCGCCTCGGTGCACACCTCGGCCAGCAGGCGGCACTCGTTGTAGACCGTGTACCAGTTGTGGTCACCGTCGATCAGAGCCGCGTCCATCACCGGCAGCCCGCCCAGAACGTTCACGCTCAGGTCTCGGTGGAAGATGTACTGGCCACCGAACTCCTGGGCGTGCTCGTCAGGGTCGAAGTCGGGTACCGGGTCGATCACGTGAAGCTCGGCCTCGGGGCCAACCGTGTCGAGGATCTGACGGGTGTTCTCACCCCGAAGGGCACCGATCTCCACCAGTCGCTTCACGTCAGCGGCCTCAAGGATCGGTGCCACCACCTTGTCCCAGAACGGAAACATGCTCACCCTTCGTGCGGCCGAGCCGCGTACCGGTTCCCCCCGGACCGGCCACGGTAGCTGGCCCGCACCATCGCGGGCATGTGCCTCGAGGCCCTCCACTTCCACCGAGAAGAGGGCGCCATTACCGTTGTCCCACGTCACCGTCGCCGGTCGACCCGCCTAGTCGAGTCATTGCGACCCCTTCCCGATCGGAGCATCCCGTGAGCGCCACCGACACCGAGACCACCGACACCGCGCCGTCGTCCTCCGCATCGGAGCGAGGCGACCGATCGGGTGCGAGAGGCGGCCAGCTTCGTCCCGGGCCCATGGAGACCGACCGTCTGGCCCGCCGAATCTCCGTGGCCGAAGGCCGCGAGCTCAAGTCGATCACCTCTCCCCTCAACGGTGAGGTGATCGGACAGGTTCCCCTCGGTACCCGCGACGACGTGGAAACGGCGGTGGCCGAGTGCCGACGGGTACAGCGACGCTGGGCTCAGACCCCCGTTCGTGAGCGGGCCGCAGTCCTGCTCCGCTACCACGATCTGGTCCTCGAACACCAAGACGAGCTCCTCGACCTGATCCAAGCCGAGAACGGCAAGGCTCGGGTCTGGGCCTTCGAAGAGATCATGGATCAGGCCATCACCGCCCGTTACTACGCCCGCCTCGCCCCCCGGGCGTTGCGGCCAACGCCGCGGCTGACCGCCATGCCTGGCCTGGTGACGGCCCGGGAGCACCACATCCCCAAGGGCGTCGTAGGTGTCATCTCGCCGTGGAACTACCCACTGACCCTGGCCACCTCCGACGCCCTCGCCGCGCTGGTCGCCGGCAACGGAGTGGTCATCAAACCCGATTCCCAGACCCCCTTCACCGCGCTCCGCGCCTTCGAACTCCTCCAAGAGGCGGGTCTACCCGAAGGCCTGGTCCAGGTGGTCACCGGCCCTGGCACCGAGGTCGGGACCGCCATCATCGACACCACCGACTACGTGATGTTCACCGGCTCCACCCAGACCGGTCGGTCCATCGCTCAGCAGGCCGCCGCCCGACTCGTCGGCTTCTCAGCCGAGTTGGGGGGCAAGAACCCGATGATCGTGATGGCCGACGTCGACCTCGACCGGGCCGTGGAGACGGCCACCCGCGGCTGTTTCGCCAACACCGGACAGCTCTGCATTTCGATCGAACGCATCTACGTGGAGCAGGCCATCTCCTCGGCCTTCACCAACCGCCTGGCCGCCCGCGTCAACGCCTTGACCCTCGGAGCCGATCAGGAATACGGGCCCGAGGTGGGAGCACTGGCCTCCAAAGCGCAGTTGGACAAGGTGCGCGAGCACATCGACGACGCGGTGTCCAAGGGGGCCCGCGTGGTGGCCGGTGGCAACCCCCGCCCCGACATCGGACCCTTCTTCCACGAGCCGACCGTATTGGCCGACGTCACCCCCGAGATGGCCGTCTTCGAGGAAGAGACGTTCGGACCGCTGGTGTCGGTCTACACGGTCCAGTCCGTGGACGAGGCCATCGACCTGGCCAACGACACCGAGTACGGGCTCAACTCCAGCGTGTTGTGCGGCGACGTGCGCAAGGGTAAGGCCGTCGCCGCCCGGCTCATGTCGGGCACCGTAAACGTGAACGACGGTTACTCATCGGGCTGGGCTGCCATCGACTCCCCAATGGGTGGAATGAAGACCTCGGGAGTCGGCCGCCGTCACGCCCGCGAGGGACTGCTCAAGTACACCGAGTCCCAGACCATCGCCGTACGGGCCCCCATCGTCGACAAGCTGATGGACCCTGGCGACGATGCCCCCGCCTACGCAAAGCGTTTCACCGCCTTGCTCAAAGCGGCCAAGCACCTGCCCCGCTGACGATCGATCATCTGTGGAACCGACCAGCCGAGGTGTTCAGGCCCGTGCCGCCCCTCCCACGCGAGTCCGGCGGGATCAGGACGCGGCCAACCGTCGAACCATCATCCTGAGTGCCATCGTCCTCATGGTGGCCATCCTCGGCGGCGTGACCGCAGTAGCGCTGCTCTCCGATGGTGACACCGGCCGGGATACGGCCATCGAGACCTCAGCCGAAGGTCAGCCCGATGCCAAGCCGCGCAGCATCCCCAAACCCAACGAGGGTCGAGCCCCTGAAGATGCCGGTGATCGAGGTGGTTGGGCTCAGCTCAGCCTCCTGGTCCTGATCGTCGCGTCCATCTCCGGCATCGGAGTGAAGGTGGTGCGCGGATCCAAGACATCGCGCCAGCGTCGTGCGGCCTGGTTGGCGGCCGCCGACGCCGACCACGACGGCGCGCTCGACCCTCAGCGCTGATCCAGCCGGCCTCGGAGCGATCCTCTGGTCTGGCACACCGTTCGGACAGACTGGTCCGATGTCGCCTGGCACCCCCAACCCCGAAGCTCTGGCCGTCATCGACCAGCTCGGGCTCAATCCCCACCCCGAAGGTGGCTGGTACCGGGAGAACTGGCGGGATCATCCCGCCGATGGTGGGCGCGGTGCGGGAACCGCCATCTACTTCCTGCTGTCGCAAGGCGAGCGATCCCACTGGCACCGGGTCGATGCCGCCGAGATATGGCACTACTACGCCGGCGCCCCCCTGGAGCTGGCCGTAGCCCACGGCAACGATCACGACGTGACGCTGCTCGGGCCAGATGTGCTCTCCGGACAGTCGCCCCAGGCCCTCGTCGAAGCCCGGGCCTGGCAGGCCGCGCGCACCACCGGAGGTTGGACCCTGGTGGGAGCCACCGTGGCCCCCGCCTTCGACTTCGAGGGCTTCGAGCTCGCTCCACCGGGCTGGACACCCGAGGGTTGGAACATCCCGGGCTGGTGAACTCCGGCCCGGGATGCGGGCACTCAAGCCAACAGTGACAGCAGAGCCCAGATCGTGGCTACCAGACCCACCCCGGCCATGACCAGAGAACGGGTCACCGGCGCCTGCTCCAGGTCACCTTCACGCCGGTTGGCCTGAGCAGGAGGGCGCAGCACGGCGGCCAGGTTGCCGGCCAGCAGCGCCCCGCCCATGGCCAGCACCAGCCAGACGATCAGGTCATCGCCCAGGAACGGGGTGAATGACTCCTGGCCTGCCACGGACACGGCGTTGGTGATGGTTGCCACAGTCCCTCACGCTACCGAACCCTCAAGACGGTCCCCCGGGTGCCGATGAGTAGGTACGTGGTCAGTGGCGTTCGCCCCCGCTGGCCACCTAGGGGTAGGAGCGGAGGTCACACTCCTCCCTCCACACCACATCGCCGTCGCATCGGTCCAGGATGCGACGACCTGTGACGTGGCCTTCGCTCCCCCCGACCGGCGGCATCGTTTTCGAGCCGTGCGCGCTCTGGACGACGGCGCGTGGGACGAATGGTCGACGCTGCCTACCATTGGCCGTTCACACCTGACCCAACCGGGGCCCCGTGACCGAGACCATCACAACCGAAGCCGATGACCAGGCCAGCTCCGGCTCCTCGGCACCTGAAGATGCCCAGGTCACCCGCCGTCCCCTGCTTCACACCGTCACCCTGGTGGTCGCAATGGTCGGGGTTGTGGTCGCCGGGGCCGGGCTGGTGTGGGGAACACGGCCACTAGCGACACCTACCCAGGACTGCGGTACTTCGTTCTCCTTCCTGCTCGACGGGCGCCTCAACGAATACGTGGACCCCGACAACCCCCCTTCGGGAACGACCGCATCTGAGGCCAAGGCCAACAACAACGATCCGTGCCAGGAACGAGCGGCTAACCAAGCCCGGCCCGCCGCGTGGCTGGTCATGGGGGGAACCCTCGTGGCCCTGGTCGCCGCCCTGATCGAGGGTGGAGTTCGGGTCTACCAATGGATGGGTTTGGCCCGGCCCCGACCTCCCCGGACCCGTCGAGGCTCCTCGTTCCGCCTGCGGTCGTGACCGAACGTTGACCCCCAGACCCATCCGGTAGGACCCTAACGAGGCGAGCCCGCTCAGTCGGGATGGTGGCTCTCCCGCCAGCGGACCTCTCGGCGTCCGAGTTCGGTGGACGCCGGTCCGTTCACCCACGGCCACAGCTCATCGCCGATGCGTCGCCAGTTCCCGACGGCGCCCAACTCACCCAGCAAGGCATAGATCCCCAGGTTGATCCGCTGGATGATCACGAACGGGGCCGGCACGTTGGCTGCCTTCATGATCTCGCCGTGGGCACCGCTGGTGTCGAAGAACAACCCGACGGTCTCCGACGCGTACTCTTCGGTGATCGCCACCGGCTCGTCTTCCATGACGAAGGCGTAGAAGTGACCGAAGTACTCTCCGATCTGTTCGTCGGTGAAGTCGGGGTTGTGGGTCAACAGCCCCGCCTCCTCCACGATGCGGCGATAGGCCGGCAGGTCTCGATCCATCACCATGGCCCGGATCATCTGCTCGAACAGGTCCATGTCCTCGGTGGTGAACCGTTTGACCAGGCCGTAGTCGAGGAAGGTGACCCGACCGTCCGGACCGAACAGGTAGTTGCCGGGGTGCGGGTCGCCGTTGAAGGCTCCCAGCCGATACAGGCTCCCGAAGACGAAGCGGTAGATCGTCTCGGCGGCCAGGTTCCGTTGCTCTGGCGACCAGGTCTTGACCTCCGAGAACCGGGCGCCGGTGGCCAGCTCGGTGGTCAGGACCCGGGTGGTGGACAGGTCGTCGAGTACGGCGGGTACGTGGATGAAGGGATGATCGCGGTAGTAGTCGGCGAAGAGGCGCTGGTTGTCGGCCTCGATGCGGTAGTCGAGCTCCTCGCTGATCCGTTCTCGTAGTTCGGCCACCAAAGGCTTGGGGTCCAGCCCCGGGAACATGGCCTTCATCGCTCCGAACAGCAGCCCGGCGTTGTCCAGGTCCCCTCGGATCGCCTCGTCGACTCCGGGGTACTGGACCTTCACGGCCACCGCCCGACCGTCCTGGGTCATAGCTCGATGGACCTGACCGATCGAGGCCGAGGCGACGGGAACCGGATCCCACTGCGCGAACACCTTCTCTGGGGGTTGGCCCAATTCGGCCTCGATCACCTGGGCCGCCAGTTCGGGGGCCATGGGTGGGGCGTCCTGTTGGAGCTGAGCCAGCGCATCACGGACCGGCTCGGGCATCCCTTGGTGCAAGAAGCTGGCCATCTGACCCAGCTTCATCATGGCGCCCTTCAGGTTGCCAAGGGTCTCGGCCACCTCGGTGGCCGTCTTGATCTGATGGGCGAGGTCGAGCTCATCTCGTCGTTCGGCATCAGCGAAGGTCCGCCGGGCCCGGTGCAGCGCCCACGCTCCACCAGCCCTGGACGCGGCCCGTGCCGTGATCAACGACCGGCGGGCACGGCCGGTGGCACCGATCGGTCCCAGAGCCGGTACCGGACCGGTGGCAATGGAGGCGGCATCGAGGCGGTCGGATCGACGGTTCCGCACGACCGCCACACCGGCTACACCAACCGCCGAGGCCACGGCGACACCGCGGGTGAGTCGCGAGCGAGGCTTGGGCGAGGACGTCTCGGACATGGCCCGAGACGCTAGTGCCGGGATCGGGGTCCTCTGCCTGGGAGATGACGCGGTCGGAGATCCATCTCCTCGGACGCCTCGGAGTTGGCCAGGTGGGTACTCGGCCTCCGTCTGGCCGAACGCCCCTTCCAGCGGGAGGCTCAGGCGGGTTCCTCGGCCGGATCAGCCAGGACCAGCTTCCAGATCAGTGCCCCCAGAACGGCGCCGGCGATGGGGGCAACCCAGAACAACCAGAGCTGCACCAGGTGGTCACCCCCGGCGAACAGCGCCGGACCGGTCGATCGTGCCGGGTTGACGCTGGTGTTGGTGACCGGGATCGAGATCAAATGGATGAGCGTCAAGGCCAGCCCGATGGCGATGGGGGCGAACCCCGAAGCCGCCTGCTTGGCCGTGGAACCCAGGATCACCAACAAGAAGAAGGCCGTGAGAACCACCTCGGCCACCAGGCAGGCCAACATCGAGTAGCCGCCCGGGCTGAACTCCCCGAACCCGTTGGAGGCGAAACCGTCAGAGGCACTGAACCCGTCGACACCCGAAGCCACCACCAGCAACACTGCGGCAGCCACCACAGCCCCGACCACCTGGGCCCCCGATGTAGGCCGGGGCATCTTTCTGGTCGAACCTCTTGGCCACCACCAGTCCGATGGTGACGGCCGGGTTGAAGTGACCACCTGAGATCGGGCCAACGGCATAGGCCATGGTCAGAATCGTCAATCCGAAGGCCAGGGCCACCCCGGCGAAACCGATGCCCACATCAGGCACTCCCGCTGCCAGCACCGCCGAGCCGCAGCCCCCGAACACCAACCAGAAGGTGCCGAACGCTTCGGCACCGAGTCTGCGCTTCATGTCCATGGTCAGCTCTCCGCTCCGTCGACTTCCATCAGGATCACACACCAGATCGCCACGGTCGATGATCCCCCGGCCGGGGTGATTCTCGCCGCCCGCCTTCGTGGGGATTCCCGGTGAGGTCGCGTGGACAGGTGACCCGATCCCACACCGGGGCAGTTCTCGGTTGTCAGAGCCCGTCGGCCGGCAGCGCTACGGCCCGACCGGCGGCCCAGTCGACCACCCTTTGGCGGTCACGACCAGCCATCGTCTCGGGGGCTTCCACCAACGTGAACCATCCCCATTCGCTCACCTCGGCCGGGTTGGCCACCGGCTCTTCAGCCGACCGGCCCAGATAGCAGGTGATCTCCAAGCACTCGCCATAGGCGCTCTGCTCCAGGTAGGTACCGAGCAGAGCCGTGAGCTCGACGTCGATCCCCAGTTCCTCCCGGAGCTCGCGCACCGCGGCGTCCACCGGGTGTTCACCCCTGTCGACGAAGCCGCCCGGGATTTCCCAAACCCCGAGGAACGGTTCGTGGGCCCGTCGACTCAACAACACCCGTCCGTCTCGCTCCACCAGGACCTCGGCACACGGCGCGTTGCGGACCAGACGCCACCGAGGTCCATGCTGGGGACACACCGGCGGCACCGCCGCGGCCGGTGCACCTCCCTCGGCCCGTGAACCACACTCGTCGCAGAACCACACGCCGCCGACCGTACAGGCCCCAACCGACAGGCCTGGATCCACCGAAAGTGCTCAGGTGAAGGCCTGGATCACCGGCACGAAGAGCATTGCTCCCATGGCGACCAACAGAGCCCAAACCATCAGGCGGCGTCGGCGTTCGGCCCGCTCACCGGCCTGGGTCATCAGCCAGTCGTCGTAATCCTCAGGGTTCACGGCGCGTCGAGGGTGACCACGATCCCCGGCAAGCCTCAGTCCCGGGCCATGTTGGCGAACTTGGTGTAATGGTCGAGGAAGGCAAGGCGGACCATGCCGGTTGGGCCAGCGCGGTGCTTGGTGACCAACACCTCCGCAGTTCCTCGATCGGGTGAATCGGCGTTGTATTGCTCGTCTCGGTACAGGAACACCACCACATCGGCATCCTGTTCGAGTGATCCCGACTCGCGGAGGTCGGCAAGCATGGGCCGCTTGTCGGCCCGTTGTTCCAGGCCACGGTTGAGCTGGGCCAGGGCCACCACCGGGCACTGGAGTTCGCGGGCCAAGATCTTGAGACCACGGCTGATCTCGGCTACCTCGGTCTGGCGGTTCTCGGCCCGGGAGTTGCCGGTCATGAGCTGGATGTAGTCGACCACGATCATGCCGAGCTGGCCCACCTTGGACTGGAGTCGACGGGCCTTGGACCGAATCTCCATCACGGTCACGTGGGGGTTGTCGTCGATCCAGAGTTGGGCATCGCCGAGGCGGCCGATGGCGTGGGAGATCCGTCGCCAGTCGTCGTCGGTGAGACGGCCGTTGCGGACCTTGGTGGAATCGACACGAGCCTCAGAGCACAAGAGCCTCTGGGACAGTTCGATCCGGCTCATCTCCAGGGAGAAGAACAGCACCGGACGGTGGGCCTCCAGCGCGGCGTGACCAGCCATTCCCAGGGCGAAGCTGGTCTTGCCCATGCCCGGGCGGGCCCCCACCACCACTAGGGCGTTGGGTTGAAGGCCAGACGTCAGCTCATCGAACTCGATGTAGCCGGTGGGCGTGCCGGTGATCGCATCGCCCTTCTCATAGAGAGCTTCGAGACTGTCCAGCGTCTGATCGAGCAGGTCGTGCAGGCGGCTGGTGGAGTCGGTCTGGCGGTGCTGGGCCACCTCGAACATGAGCGACTCGGCCAGGTCCACCGCCTTGGGCACATCTTCGGGTAGCCCGTAGCCGATCTCGGCGATCTCACCTGCCACTCCGATGAGGCTGCGCAGGAGGGCGTGCTCCTCGACGATCTTGGCGTAGCGAGCCGCGCTCGAGGTGGCCGGTGTGCCGGCCTGAAGGGCGAGCAGGGTCCCGGGGCCACCGATTGCATCGAGGAGGTCGGCCCGGCGCAGCTCTTCGGCCACCGTGACCGGATCCACCGGTTCTCCCCGGGCCGACAGCGAGGTGATGGCGTCGTAGATGTGACCGTGCGCTGGTCGGTAGAAGTCGTCGGAGGACACCACCTCCGACGCCACGTCGACCGCGGTGCGCGACAGCAACATGGCGCCCAGCAGCGACTCCTCGGCGTCGATGTTGCTGGGCAGGCGTCGACCGGCGCCACCTCCCGAAGGCCTTTCAGCCGATCGCCCACCACCCCTCGACCACCCGTCAACGCCACCGTCACGACGTGGCGCCAGCGGAGCGGGAGCATCGAGGTAGTCGCCCGGAGGCTCGTCCATTTCCGGAGGTGGCTCGTCAGGCATGGTGGGTTACACCTTCGTGCAAGCGGGCTGTCGATAACCAGTACCGAAACCCTGTGATCTACCTGTGGACAGGGTGTGGACAACGAGTCAGGCGGGGAGGTTCTGGACCCTGGGACCGCGACCGGGACGCGCCGAAGAGAGGCAAACGGTCGAGCAAACGACCGGACGGTCCAGGAGCCAGCACTCCAGGACCGTCAGAGAGACCGGATCACGGTGGGTTCAGAGGAGAAACCTCCGAACCCACCGGGTCACCGGATCACCGGCCCCGAGGCCGGAAGGAACTAGTTGGAGACAACCTCGACGGTGACGGGGAACTCCACGTCTGCATGCAGCTTGGCCGGCACCAAGTGGGTACCCAGAGCCTTGATTGGCTCCTCCAGGGTGAGCTGCTTGCGGTCGATCTCGACTCCGGTCTGGGCCACGATGGCCGCCGCCACATCGGCGGTGGTGATCGAACCGAAGAGACGGCCGTCGCCACCCACCCGGGCGGTGATCGAAACCGGTGAGGCCACCAGTTGCTTGGCCACCTCTTGGGCGGCCTGACGAGCGGCGGCATCACGGATGTCGCGAGACCGCTTCATGGCATCGGCCTGAGCCTTGGCCCCATCGGTGGCCTTGAAGGCCAGCCCACGGGGCAACAGGAAGTTCCGGCCGTAGCCGTTGGATACCTCGACGACGTCGCCCTTGTGGCCGACACCCTCGACATCTGAGCGGAGGATGAGCTTCATCAGGCGTCCACCTCCTCGGCCTCCACGCCCTCGTCCTCGCCCTCGAACTCTTCGTAGTTCTCGAACTCTTCACCCTCGGCGCCGCCACCGGAGGGAGGCGGACCCGACGGACGGGGCGGCGGGCCATCGGCGCGGACGCCACGGTCTGCACCACGGTCCCGACCACCACGCTGCTGGGTGACACGGTTGGCGTAAGGCAGCAGAGCCATCTCACGGGCGTTCTTGATCGCCATGGCGATGGCGGCCTGCTGCTGGGTGTCGTTTCCGGTAACGCGACGGGCGCGGATCTTGGCCCGGTCCGACATGAATCGGCGAAGCAGGTTGACGTCCTTGTAGTCGACGTAGTCGACGGACTCCTGGGTCAGGATGCTGACCTTCTTCTTGGCGCGACGCGCGTTGTCCTTGTTCTTCACGCGCTTTGGCTTGGGTGCCATTAGAACGGCTCCTCCCCGTCGTAGTTGGTGGGCTCATTGGCGATGGGACGACCCCCACCACCGGAGGAGCCACCGCTAGGGGCTCCGTCTCGTCGGTCGATCTTCTGCACCTGGGCGGTGGCCCAGCGCAGGCTGGGAGCGATCTCGTCGGCCACGACCTCGACCTTGGAGCGCTTCTCGCCGTTGTCGGTCTCCCACGAGCGCTGCTCGAGGCGACCGGTGACGATTACCCGGGTACCCCGCGGCACGGATTCGGCCACGTTCTCAGCCATCTGTGACCAGCACTTGACGTCGAAGAAGGAGACCTGCTCCTCCCACTCGTTGGTGGCTTTGTTCTGCCAGCGGCGGTTGACCGCAAGGCCGAAGGTGGCCACGGTCTGACCACTGGGGGTGTATCGGATCTCGGGATCGCGGGTCACATTGCCCACGAGGGTGACGGTGTTGTCCATGATTGCTCCTGGTGGTCACCCAGCCTCAGCGGCCGGGGCCGGCGCACCCAACAGGCCGCGGCGGAACGCCTCGGCATCTGGGAGCCGGATGATCTTGTGGCGGACCACCTCGTCCGCGAGGCGCAGGTTGCGGTCGACATCGTCGAGCGCACCCGGCTCGGCCTCGATCTCGAACACCACGTAGAAACCTTCGGTCTTGTGGTTGATCTCGTAGGCGAAACGTCGGCGACCCCACTTCTCGGTCTTGGGCACCGTTCCACCGGCAGCCTCGACCTGAGCGGTCACCTGGTTGATCACCTTGGCAACTTCGGACTCCTCGAGCCCACCGTCACAGATGACCATCAACTCATATGCTCGCATCGCGAGCCTCACCTCCCTCCGGACCCGGCTGAGCCGGGGCCCCAACGGTTGGGGCAGGGTCTGCAATTGGACCGCATGACGGTAGCGGACCTGTGCCCTTCGGACCTCATCGCACCATCCTCCCCGAGGGGTGTGACAACGAAACCGGGCGAGGGGGGTTGACCCGGGGTGTAACCACCAACGGCCCCATCCCAGCTAGAGGCGGGGGCTCCGCCACAAAGAGCTCAGTCCCCGAACCCTCAGGGGGCGTCGGCCGCCGCCGGACATGGCTCGCCGGTGATCTCGAGCACCGCGTCTCGCGGCTCCGGCACACCTCCGTCGGCACCGACCACTCCGATGTCGGCCAGTCGACCCTGCGGTACCTCGATCGCATAGCGGAACGGCCCCGATGCCGGGTAGGTCGGACAGTTGGGTTCGTCGTCCGGACACGGCTCCATATCGTTGGTTGACACCAGCACCCCGTCACCGTCGAAGTAGGCGATGGACAACGGCAACCTCGTGTTGCGCATCCAAAACCCCGCGGAGACGTCGGCGTCGAACACGAAGACCATCCCGTCGTACCCCCCCAAGTCCGGATCGGTCACGTACATGAGACCCGTCGCACGCTGGTCCGGGGTCAGCGCCGCCAGCAGGCACACCTCGCAAACCGTGCCGTCAGCCGCGGTGACGGTGGCCTTCACCTCACCGAAACCGGCCAGCGGGGTACGCCCCCCAACCACCTCAGACCAGGCCCCGACCATGCCGGTCGGATCCGCTGGGGCCGTGGTCACCGAGGCCACCCAGGCCGGGGGTTCGGGGTCCGGCCGAACCGTTTCCTTCACCCGCTGCTTGATCGACCCGCGATATGAGTATCCCACCAAGGCCAGCCCGATCAGACACAGCACCAAGCCGGCACCGACCGCCAGTCGGCGGCGTCCCCTTCCCTCTGGCCCCGTCATTGACCCATCCAGGCTGACGTCGTCACGGCGGAACCATAGGTCCGCCATGACCGACCATGGGAGCGAGCCCCTGTTTCAGCTTCCGGATCCGTACAGGTTCAGGGCCTCGGCCACCTCGGCCGACAGGTGGTACGACTCGGCCGGGCCCGGGAAGGTCCCGGCCCGAACGTCCTCGGCGAAGGTGGCCATCGCCGCCACCGACACGCCCTTCACATCGGCGTAGCGCCGCACGAACTTGGGAGCCATTCGGTCCTCGATTCCCAATACGTCGTGGTACACCAGCACCTGGCCGTCGCACTCCGGACCGGCACCGATACCGATGGTGGGCACGTTCACCGTCTCGGTCACCATCGCCGCCACCTCGCTGGGAACCCCCTCGAGCACGATCGAAAAACACCCGGCGTGCTCGAGCTCCTTGGCGTCGGCCACCAGTTGAAGAGCGGCGTCGCTGCTGCGACCCTGGACCTTGAATCCCCCCATCGCGTGAACCGACTGGGGAGTGAGACCGATGTGACCCATCACCGGGATCTCGGCATCCACGAGGGCCTCGACCATCGGAATCCGCTTCGTCCCACCCTCGAGTTTGACGGCCTCGGCACCGGCCCGGATCAGGATGGCGGCGTTGCGAACCGTGTCTTCCACCGACACGTGGTAGCTGAGCCACGGCAGGTCGCCGACGATCAGCGGACGGGGCTTGGCCCTTGCCACCGCCGCGGTGTGGTGGGCCATGTCCTCAACGGTCACCTGAAGGGTGTCGTCGTAGCCCAGAACCACCATGGCCAGAGAATCTCCCACCAAGATCAGGTCGACACCGGCCTCGCTGGCGATGCGGGCGCCGGGCGCGTCGTAGGCGGTGACCATCACCAGCCGGTCCGCGCCGTTGCGGACCTTGGTCCCCCGAATCGAAGGAACGGTGACCGGGGTCGCCGAAGAAGAGGGAGATGTGCTCATGTGAGCCTCCTTGGTTGTTCCCGTCCAGCGCCCCTCGGCTGCCGGCGGTGTCACCAGGCTAGAACCAGCTCCTGAGGCTGTTCCATTCCCCACCTCTCGCTCGGGGGACTCTCAACGAGCGGAAGGTACCGTCGGCTCCATGAGCGACCGATGCGACTCCTGCGGTGACTCCGGCCCCGACCTGGTGACCGTGCAGCGGATCTACGTCCATTTCGACGAGGCAGGCCAGCCCGATGGCGAACACCGAGCCGGCGAGTTCGAGACGTGGTGCGCGATCTGTAGAACCATCTACCCACACGAGCCGATCACCTAGGACCCGAGCGAATAGTTCCGATCGTCGTCGCTACTCGTCGTCGCTACCAGGTTGACCAGACCGAGGCTCCGCCTCGGTTCAACCATGCCGCATCTATGGGTCGGCCCCTCCCCCTGCCGGGGCTGTGGTAGCCGGGGGGCTCGTGGTGGCCGGTGGCGCGGTGGTGGCGGGAGCCGTCGTCGCCGGTGAGGTGGTGGTCGAACCGCTTCCGCTTGTCGTGGACGTGGTGCCACCGCCAGGGACGGTGGTGCGGGGTGCCTGGTTGGGCGAGTTCTGGTCCGAACCGCTGCCGATCACAGACGTCTTGCCCAAGTTCGGATCGAGAGTCTCTCCATCTCCCAGGACGTCGTCGTCCCACTCCCGGAACTCGGCGGGTTCCATGTTGGCCGTGGCGCTGGTCATGAACCGGTTCCAGATCCGGGCCGGGAAGTTGCCGCCCTGCACCGACATGCCGTGCACGTTGCGCATGGGGATCTGGCCCTCGGGAAATCCCATCCACACGGCGGCGGTGAGATCCGGGGTGTACCCCACGAACCAACCGTCGGCGTTGTTCTGGGTGGTACCGGTCTTGCCTGCCGCCGGTCGACCGAAGTTCGCTTCCCGACCCGTGCCGCCCTGGATCACCTGCTGGAGGGCGAAGGTGACCCGAGCAGCCTGTTCGGGGGTGAGGACCTGGGTCTCCTCGGCCTCGTAGTTGCGCACGGTGCCGTCGGGGAACTCGACCCTGGTCACCACGATCGGGGTGCGGGCGGTGCCTTCGTTGGCCAGGGTCGAATAGGCGGCAGCCATGTCCATCACCGAGACCTCGCCCGAACCGAGCACCCACGAGCACTGGACCTTCTGGTCGGCGAGGGAGCTCACCCCCATGGACTGGGCCAGATCCGCCACGGCGTCGGGGCCGAGACGCACCATGAGCTCGGCGTAGGTGGTGTTGATCGACTTCTTGGTGGCCGTCACCAGAGAGGAGCCTCCACCCGGTCCCCCGCGAACCTTCCAGACATCGCCACCGTTGGTGCACTGCGGTTCGGAGATCTCGAGGTTGGTAGGTGACGGGAGCACCGAGCGGATCGAGTAGCCCTCGCGCACCGCCTCGGCCAAGGCAAAGGTCTTGAACGTCGACCCCGGCGGACGACCAGACCCACCGCTTTCGCGACCGGTGGCCAGGTTCAGTTCCTGGTCGGCGAAATCGGTGCCGGCCATCATCGCCCTCACCTGCCCCCGGTCGTCGAGTGCCACCAAGGCTCCCGACGGATCACCGTCGCGGTCGAGAACCGACGTGACCGCTTCGAAGGCAGACTTCTGCATCGACTGGTCCAGGGTCGTATACACCTTCAAGCCTCCGCCGTAGACGGCATCGGCTCCGAACTCGTCGATCAACCATTGGCGGACGTACTCGGCGAAGTACTCGCTGCCCCACTCTGCACCCTTGACGTCCTCACCCAATGTGGACGGCACCGGCGGTGGTTGGATGAACCGGTCCTCGACCGCCACGCCGGGTGCGTCGGGATCCATCGGAACGGCAGCGAACGCAGCCTTCTCGGATTCGGTCAGGTACCCGTCGCGGACCATGGCTTGGAGACTCACCAGGCGACGGCGCTCGGCTTCGGCCAGAGAATCCGGACCACGGTAAGGGTCGGCCCCGTTGGGGTTGCGGAGTAGACCGGCCAAGAAGGCCGCTTCCCCGGCGGTGACAGCCTCCACGTCGTGACCGAACCAGGCTCGAGACGCCGCCTGCACCCCATAGGCCCCTCGACCGAAGTAGACGGTGTTGAGGTAGCGGGTGAGGATCTCCTCCTTGGAGAGCTTCTGCTCCAACTTGATTGCCATCACCGCTTCTTTGATCTTGCGGGTGACGGTCTGCTCGGCGGTTAGGTAGGTCTTCTTCACGTACTGCTGGGTGATCGTCGACCCACCCTGACGAGAAGCAGAGGTTCCCCGAATGTCGTGGTAGGCGGCCCGGGCGATACCGAGCGGATCGACACCGTCGTGCTCGAAGAAGTCCTTGTCCTCGGTGGCGATCACCGCCTGCTTGAGTACCTCGGGGATTTGCTCGTAGGTGACGAGCACTCGGTCCTCGGTGCCGTGGAGCTGGGCCATGGCGTTCTGGGCGTTGCAGTTCACCTGAACCTCGGCCGAACACATGAACGACGTCTGCTTGTACTCGTCCTCGAAGCGCGGGTCTCGGGGTAGTTCGATCTGGGTGAGCACGAAGACAACGCCAGCCAGGCCGAAGGTGGCAACCAGAGCCAAGGCGCAAAAGACCCGTCGCCACCGCCAGATGATCCCGCGCTTCTTGACCTTGCCTTTGCGGGTCACCTTGAGGTTGTGGACCGGTACCGGCTTACGAGTTCGCTTGCGCATGGGGTCGGATCCGCTCGGGGCTCGGGATCACACGCATCGAGGCGGAGCGGTCACGAACGGGCACCAGAGGCTACCAACGGTCCACCCCGCTCTGGCAGTCACCCCGAACGCCGATCAGCGGGCCACCAGTCGGCCACGACCCGGTGAGAGCAGGAACGTGCGGGCCAGGTGGTTCCACGAACACGCCGGACACACCTCCACCACATAACACGTGAACTCGCCCGATCGTTTGGCGATCGAGGCCAATTCCTTCTTGGAGGTGATGCAACGACCGAACGCCGGCAATCTCGGACCGAACACGTAGGACACCAGCACGACCTTCACCTCCTCACAGATCGGGCAGGTGAGTGAACTGGGCTCGCCACACTCCTTCGCCGCGCGAGCCAGTTCGGGATGGGCGTCACACACCTCGTGACGGGCGATGCGACCCTTGCGGTACTCGGCCAACACCGACCGCCGCGCCAAGCGGTAGTCGATCTGGCCGGGGCCAGCACCCCGCACGGCATCCGGTCTGAATCCCATGGCACACCAGGCTAGGTCCGAACCCGCCGATCTGCTCTCGGGCCGTTCGTGGCGGAGGATCCCGAACCGGGACAGCCTCGGGCGGCAGACTCCCACCATGGCCGATCAACCGCTCACCGTCCCGCTCCCCGGCAACCCATCCCCCGAGCCCCGGCGGTACAGCACGGCCCAAGACTCCGATCCCACCCGAGCCACCGCTGTGATCTACGGACGCGACGTCCCCAGCGAGGCAGACCTCAAGCTGCTGGGTCCGGTCGAGGGCCGACGGCTCGTGGACCTGGGCTGCGGCATCGGACACAACGCGGTGGTCCTGGCCCAACAAGGCGCCAAGGTGCTGGGCGTGGATCCCGACGCAGGGTTGTTGGCCCGGGCCCGCGAGCGAGCCGACACCGCCGAGGTGAAGGTCGAACTTCACCAGTCCGCCCTCGCCGACCTGGCCTTTCTCCGTTCCGACAGCGTCGACGCCGCGCTCAGCGTCATGGCGCTGGCCACCGCCGAGGACATGGCCCGCGTGTTCCGACAGGTCCACCGCGTCCTCAAGCCCGAAGCGCCACTGGTGGCATCGCTCCCGCATCCGGTGGCCGGCTTGTTCGACTTCGACGGCGACGACCCGACCCGTGCCGTCCATCCCTACCAGCGAAGCTCGCCGGTCGAATGGGTCGACGGCCCCAGAACGGTGCTCGACCACCTCCGCACCATCGGTGAAATCTTCACCACCCTCCACCGGGCCAGCTTCGTAGTCGACCAGGTGCTCGAGCCCCTGCCCTCGGTGATCCCCGCCGGCGTACCCGCAGTACCCACCACCCTCATCATCCGAGCCCGCAAGCAAGGCAACTGAGCTGCGGGCACAGCGCCCTCACCGACGCAACCGCTTGAAGCAACGCCAGCGCGATGAAGGCGAGTCAGAGGCGGGGCCCAGGTGGCGCGCCGTTGCCGGGCGCAGACACCGGGGCCGAAGCCGCGAAGCGTTCGACGTCGGGCTTCGATCCAGCCACGAGCAGCAGGCCCTCGAGTACCGACTCGGCGGTGGTGTAGGTGTAGCGGCCACCGGCTGGTTTCACGCTCACCACCGTCACCCCGAATGCAGCTCTGATCTGCGCCTCCCCCAGGGTCTTCCCCGCAACCCCGGGTGGAACTGCGGTCTCCACCAGGACGAAGTCGTCATCGATTTCGATGTAATCGAGGATCCGGCCGGTTACCTGATGAGCCAGTCGACGGCCCGAGTCCCGTTCGGGAAACACCACGTGGGTCGCCCCCACCAGACCCAAGATCCGAGCGTGGGATCCAGAGTTGGCCTTGGCCCAGACGTCGGCAACACCAATTTCACCAAGAGCCGCGGTAGCCAGGATGCTGGCCTCGACGTCCTCACCGATGGCCACCACGGCATGAGCCAGTTCAGATACCCCCAGGCTGACCAGGGAGTCATGATCGGTGGCGTCGGCAACAACGGCATGGGTGACCTGAGCGGCCCATTGCTGGACCACCGCCTCCCGGGAATCGACCGCCAGAACCTCGTGCCCCAGGGCCTCCAACTCGAGGGCCAGCGACGATCCGAACCTACCCAGGCCGACGACGAGAACAGTGGAACGGTTGTCAGCCAATGAGAGGAGCCTCCTCCGGGAAGCGGATCCGGGCGTTCCGGAACCGGAAGACCATGGCGGTACCCAACGTGACCGGCCCCAGGCGCCCCACCAACATGACCACCATCATCAACAACCGGCCGGAAGTCGGCAACAGAGGCGTGACGCCAGTCGTCAGACCTGTGGTACCGAACCCCGAGACGGCTTCGAAGGCAACGGCCTCGACTGGTAGGTCCGTCACCCACAGCAAGCCGAACACGGTGACGACAACCACCGACATCCCCAACAGGACCACGGTCACGGCCTGACGCTGCACCTGCTCACTGATCCGCCGCCCGAAGACCGCAACGTCTCTTGAACCCCTCAGCTCGGCCAAGACCACCAGAACCAGCAGGGCGAGCGTTGCCACCTTGATCCCACCACTGGTTCCCGCCGACCCCGCTCCGACGAACATCAAGAACATCGTTCCGATCAGTCCTTCATCGGTCATGACCGCTGGGGTCATCGTGTGAAACCCCGCGGTACGAGCCGTCACCGAACCGAAGAGCCCCATCCAGACCTTGCCCGCTGTACCTCGCGACCCCAGCGTCTCGGAGTTGGCCCATTCCGACGCGCACACCATCACCCATCCCACCACCAACAACAGGCTGGACGTGGTCAAGGTGAGGCGGGAATGAAGGCTGAGCCTCCGCCACCCTCGTCCTCTTCGCTGATAGAGGTCCACCAACACCGGGAAGCCCAGACCTCCGACCATGATCCCGACCATCACCGCGGCCGTGACCACGATGTCGGTGGCGAAGCGGTTCAGTGAGTCCGGGTACAGGGAGAACCCGGCGTTGTTGAAAGCGGCCACCGAATGGAACACCGAGTGCCACACCGCGTCGTCCCACGGGTAGTGGTATCCGAAACGAAACCGGACCAACAGGGCCAAGGCCACCGTCACCTCGACCACCAGAGTCACCACCGCCACCCCGGTCAGGACCCGCCGCACATCACCGAGCTCCAACGTTCCCCGCTCAGCGGTGGCCACCAGCGCCATCCGCAACCCCAGTCGATGCGAGACCAGCATGGCAATGAGCGACGCCAAGGTCATGAAGCCCAGACCTCCGACCTGAGCCAGCACCAACAAGACGCCCTGTCCGAAACCGCTGAAGTGGGTTCCCACGTCCACGGTGGAGAAGCCGGTCACGCAGACCGCGCTGGTCGACATGAACAACGCCGTCACCAAGTCCGTGTCACGCCCCGTGGCGGTGGACCACGGCAGTGACAGCAAGCCCGCTCCCACCACGATCGCGGCTAGGAAGGCCGAAACCACGAAGCGGGCTGGGTGGTCCGTCAACCACCGCCTACCCACCTTCGGAGTCATCACGACCCGACGATACGTGGATACAGGCTTAGCCTGGATCCACCGAGGCGATGCGCTGAGACCACCAGGCGTCGAGGCGGCGACGAGCTCTCTTCTTCGCCGAGTGGGCCCTCGTCCATGCGCAACTCCAACAGGTAGGCCAAGGCCTCACCCACGTGACGGCCCGGACCCACCCCCAGGTGGGCCATCACCGCCTGACCGTCCAGGTCGGGACGGATGGCATCCAGCGCCTCCTGCTCGCGCAGCGCGGCGATCCTGAGCTCGAGCTCATCCATGCGGCGGGCCAAGGTGGCGGCCTTGCGTTGGTTGCGGGTGGTGCAATCCGAACGGGTCAGGTCGATCAGCTCGGGAAGGTGATCCCCGGCGTCGCGCACGAACCGCCGCACCGCGGCGTCGGTCCAGCCCATCTTGTAGGTGTGGAACCGCAAGTGCAGGTACACCAGCAGGCGTACCGCCTCCACGTGATCGTTGGAGTAGCGGAGCGCCTTCATGCGATCACGTGCCATCCGAGCCCCGACCACCTCGTGGTGATGGAACGTCACACCGCCATCACCGAAGTCGCGGGTTCGCGGCTTGCCGACGTCGTGGAGCAGGGCCGCCAGCCGAACCGTTCGCTCAGGCTTGGTCTTGGCCACCACCGCGATGGTGTGGGCCAGAACATCCTTATGGTGATGGATCGGATCTTGCTCCAGGCGCATGGCCGGCAGCTCCGGAAGGAAGTGATCGGCCAGCCCGGTGTCCACCGCAAACCACAGGCCTGCCGACGGGTCCGGCGTGACCAGCAACTTGTCCAACTCGTCGCGGATCCGCTCGGCCGAGACGATCTCCAACCTCGAAGCGTTGGCTCGCACCGCCTCGACCAGTTCGGGGGTCGGTTCCAGTCCGTAACCGGCGATGAATCGGGCCGCCCGCAACATCCGCAGCGGATCGTCCACGAAGGAGACCTCCGGATCCAACGGCGTGCGCAACAGCCCGGCAGCCAGGTCAGCGGCTCCCCCAAAGGGATCCAACAGCTCCGGCTCTGGAACGGCCAGCGCCATGGCGTTCACCGTGAAGTCGCGGCGGGAAAGGTCGGTCTCGATGGAATCGCCGAAGGAAACCTCGGGCTTGCGAGAATCAGGTTCGTAGGACTCGGCCCGGAACGTGGTGATCTCGTAGTCACGGCCCGCGATCCGAAGACCGATCGTCCCGAACCGCTCGCCTTGGGTCCACACCGCGTCGGCCAACGGTGCAACGATTGCCTTGATCTCGCCGGGGTGGGCCGGCGTGCACAGGTCGAGGTCGGCTCCTTCGGGTCGCTCACGACCGAGAAGCAGGTCACGTACCACCCCACCCACCAGGTAGAGCGGCTGCCCCGCGGTCGAGAACGCCTCGGCCAGAGGTCGAACCTCTTCGAGGACAGACTGCATGCGGGCGGGGATCACACCCCGAAAGCTACGAACCGACGGGCGGCGACCGCCAGACCGATTCGCTCGATCCGCCGAAAGGTAGAACCTTCCGGCGGAATTCGGTCGCCAGCCTGACCTGGGAACTAGCGGAGGGTGGCCAACCCGGCCTGCTGTACCGCTATGCGGAAGTCCTCGGGGTGAATGGCCCGCTCGAGCGCCTCGTCCAACGACACGTACTCCTCGCTGAACAGGTGGAACAAAGCCTGATCGAAGGTGGCCATGCCGTGGTACTCGCCCTCTGACATCAACCGTTCCAGCACCGACGTCTCGGCCCCGTCGATGATGGCGTCTCGCACCTTGTGGGTACCCACCAGGCTTTCCACCACCGCCACCCGGCCCCGACCGTCAGCTCGGTCGACCAAGCGCTGACAAACCACGCCCCTCAGAACCCGGCCCAGCAGAGAACGGGCCGAACCCTGCTGGTGGGGCGGGAAACGATCGATCATCCAACTGACGGTGTCGGTAGCCGACAGCGTGTTGAGCACCGCTATCACCAGACGTCCAGCTGCGGCCACGCCCAGCGCCTCACGTACGGCCTCGGCGTCAGGCAGGTCGGACACGAACACCACGTCCGCGTCCTGACGCGAGATCCGACGCAACGCCGTAGCGACCTCGGGAGTGTCGGAGCCGACCTCGCGTTGACTGACGATCGCTTCCCGATCAGCGAACAGGACCTCGATGGGATCCTCGACCGTCACGATGTGACGGTTCTGCGAGGCGTTGATGTGTTCGATCATGGCTGCCGCCGTGGTGGTCTTTCCCGAAGCCGCCGGACCAGCGACAACCACCAGACCATCGCGGTGAGACGCCAGGTCGGCGACGATTGCTGGAACTCCCAGGTCAGCAATGGCCGGCGCGCCGGGCACCACTCGCCGTATGGCCAGACTCACCGAGCCCCGCTGGCGGTAGATGTTCACCCGGAACCGGCCCAGGCCCGGCACGCTGTAGGCGAGGTCGGTCTCCCCCGAGTTCTGGAACTCAACCGCCTTGTCCGAGGAGAGGATCTCGGTGGCCAATGCCTCGATCTCGTCGGGCTTGAGGGTCTCCAACGGAGTCCGCTCCAGGCGTCCGTTGCGACGGATGCAGGGGGGCGACCCCACCTTCACGATCAGGTCGGAGCCGCGCTCCTCCAACAGGTACTGCAACAGATCGACTACACGGGCCACGGGACGCACCTCGACAGACGGGGGATCGGCCCGAAAAAAGGACCGTGACTACCCGTCGGCGGACACGGACCAGTTCTTGAGGACTGCGTTCGACACCGCCAGCCCCGGACCGCCAGCCGAGGCCGGCTCCGGGCGGTAGGACCCACCGTCGACCAGCACCGACAACACCGATCCGGAGCAGAGGCTCAGCGCCTCCAGGTCGTATCCACCCTCCAGGAACACGAGCCGACGACCCGGAGAAACCAAGGCCACCAAGTCCCGGGTCATGTCGGCGTAGTCGCCGCTGGTCAAGCCCAGATCGGTGATCGGGTCCCGACGGTGGCCGTCGAAGCCAGCCGACAGGATCATCCAGGTCGGGCCCCATGCTTCCAGCGCTGGCACGATCACCTCGTCCACAGCGTGCCGGTAGACATCGCCGGTGGCCCCCGATGGAAGGGGGAAGTTCATGGTCGTCCGGTGTCCGGGACCGGCTCCCATCTCGCTCAGCGCCCCGGTGCCCGGATATTGCGGCCACTCGTGCAGCGAGATGTAGAAGACCCTCGGGTCGTTCCAGAAGATGTCCTGGGTCCCGTTGCCGTGATGAGCGTCGTAGTCCACGATCACGACCCGCTCACCCCGCTCGGCCAGATGCGCCGCCGCTACCGCCACGTTGTTCAGCAAGCAGAACCCCATGGCTCGAGACGACAAGGCATGGTGCCCCGGCGGACGGACCGCGCAGAAGGCCACCGAGGCTTCGCCGGCGTCGAGCCGCCGCACCGCTTCGGGACCGGCCCCGGCAGCCAACCGAGCCGCCTCCCACGAATGGATGCCAAGGTGGGTGTCACCATCCAGGTATCCACCTCCGGTCATGGAGAAGTTGGCCAGAGCGGTCCGATACGCCTCGGGGTGGACCGCATCCATGACGGTGTCCGGTGCCGGAACCGCGGCGACCGGGATCAGAGCATCACGTAGGTCCGCTCGGTCCAGTCCGGCATCGACCGCAGCCAAGCGGGCCGGTCGCTCGGGATGGCCATATCCGGTGTCGTGGTCGGCAAAACGGGGGTGGGTGACGTACAGCACCGACATAGCTCCGTACCCTATGAGTTGCAGTACCTCGCCCACCCACCGCTGCCGACCTCCGCCGAGACCAGAGCCGTCACCCGTGCCACCTTCCCGCCCCACCGGCGCTCGCCATGGCTGTCGATGACCGGCGCCGCCTCCACCGCGGCGCGGTGCAGGTATCGACATGGCGAGACGATCACCGAACCGTCGTTCTCACCCCCAACGCCGACCGGCCAACGCCCTCGGCTGTCGAGGTCGAAGCCCTCATCGTCCAACTGAGCGCCGATGGTCATGAGCGGGCCATCACCAGCGCCCTGCACGTCAACGAGCTCGAGCCCTTCCTCGCCAACGGCTTCAACGTGCACGAGCGCCTCCATCTGCTGCGTCACACCCTCGAACGCCTTCCCCCAGTGCCTCCGGTTCCCGTCCGCCGCGCCTGGCGGCGTGACCGACCGGCGGTCCTGGCGCTGGACGCCTCTGCCTTCGACACGTTCTGGACGCTCGATGCCCGCGGACTCGACGACGCCGTGCGGGCGACCCCGGTAAACCGCTTCCGGGTTACGCGAGACGAAGAACGTTCTCACCTCACCGGATATGCCGTCACCGGTCGCGCCGGGGGACGTGGGTACCTCCAACGGCTGGCGGTACGTCCCGATCACCTGCGCCGCGGCATCGGGACCGCCCTGGTGGTAGATGCCCTCGGGTGGCTGAGGCGCGGTGGTGCAACGCTGGCCCTAGTCAACACCCAGGAACAAAACGAGGCCGCGCTGGCCCTCTACCTGGCGTGCGGGTTCGCCATGGAACCGGCTGGTCTGGCTGTGCTCTCCCGGACTCTGGAACCATCGACTGCGCCGTGACCTCCCCCTTGACTTCCTCTGATCATCACGGCCGAGACTCGGTCAAGCGGGGCCTCTCCTCGAGCTGGTCAGCGCGTCAACGCGACCCGAGAAATCCAGTGGCCAACAACTACTCGCTGCGACTGGGGGTCATGGCCCTGGTGGCTCTGTCTGGGCTGTTCGCGCTCGGACTCGCGGTGATCCCGGGCCGCGCCGCGCACGCCAGATCAGGCCAGCCCTCCACCTTCAACCAATCCTCGGAGGTGGATCCCGAGCCCAGGCTTCAGCTGATCGCTCAGGACGGTGTGGTGGCACCCGACGGGCAGTTCACCGTGTTCGTAGAGGCATCCGGTGTGGCGTCAGGGAGCGATCTGGCCGTCGACATCTTCCCGGCCGTCACCACCCAGAGCCAGCTCGACGCCGCCTTGGACAACAAGCCCCGCAGCTCGATCGGCACCTTCCCCGTCGTCGAACTGCCCGGCGACCCCAACCTCTCACCGGTCCGTTCCGGGTTCGTCATCGACTTGTGGGGACGACATGGGCTTCCGAAACGGGGTGGCTGGGCCAAGCGATTGACCAAGGCTGGCGTGTACCCGATCCGGATCCGACTGCGTGGTCCCGACAACACCACCCTCACCACGGTGGTCACGTTCCTCCTGCGAGGGCCCGACACCGACGAGGACGTCGAGCCGACCCCTGCCTACCTGCTGGCCGACATCCGATCCGGAACACAGGCCAACGAACTGATCGACAACCCGACAGCACCGCTCGGCGACGACATGGTCAAAGGCATCGCCACCCTCACCGACCTCCTGGGCGATCACCCCACGGTCCCCGCCACCATCTCTGTCACCCCCGAGGTCGTGGAACGATTGGCCTCCACCAGGCCCCGCTCAGACGCTGATACCGAAGACAACCCATCGTCGACCTCGGCGACGACGACCACCTCCTCCGGTTCAACCCCGCCCAGCTCCACCACCTCCCAGCCCCGCGGGACCGACCCGAACGATGTCACCGCGGCTCAGGCAATGGATGGGCTGAGAACCGTTCTGAAGTCGAGCGGGCGAGAGGTCCTCGGGGCCCCAGCCCAAACAATCGACCCCGCCGAGTTGATCGAGCTGGGGCTTGCCGACGAACTGGCGGCTCAGAACCTCCGGGGTGCTCAGATCCTGACCCGACATCTCGAGCAACCGTTGACGTCGGCCTGGTGGCTCCGAACCAGGCTCGACTCGGCCGCGGTGAAGGCGCTGACCAGCATCGGGATCCACCACCTACTGGTTGCCCCTGACGCCGTGATCGGCGACCAGGGCCATCCCGCCAGCCCCGTCCCGTCTGGAGGACCGAGCAGCCGGGCCACAGTCGTCGAACCCGCCCTGAGGGTCGGCAACCATTCCGACCCGGTCTTGGCGGCCAACCGCCTCATCGGTCACCTGGCCGCGCTGTCGTCCATCGAAGGCCGACCTTCGACCGTGGTCACGATCCAACTACCCCGAACAGCTCAGGACGCGGTCGAGACCGAGGCGATCCTGACCCTGCTGGAGGCCAATACCTTCGTAGACGCCGAGGCGATCAGCCCCCTGTCGAAAGGCCCCCACGACGACACCCCGGTGGTCTTCGCCCCCACGACGGCCACCACCGACGCAGACCGAAGCTGGGCTGGCGACCTGCGCCGGACCAGGTCACTGGTCGACAGCTACTCGTCGATGGTGCCGGACCAGCCCACGTCGGTGTCCGAACTGTCCCAACGCCTTTCGCTCTCCGCTGACCATCGACTGGACCCCGACCGTCGTAGCCAGCAGGTGACCGGGGTACGCGAAGACGTCGAGCGTCTCCTAAGGCAGGTGTCGATCCCACCCTCAGACCAGGTCACGCTGGGAAATCGCGACGCCGAGTTCCCGTTGGTCATCACCTCGCAGTCGCCCACTCCCCTCGAGGTGGTCGTGGAGTTGACCGCATCCGATCGACTCACAATCGACAAGCCTCGAATCGAGGTGCTTCTGGACGGAGAGCACACCGAGGTACCGATCGCGGTCAGAAGCCGCCTCCCCGGTGACACCCCGCTCAAGGTGAGGGTCACCACCCCCGATGGCTCCGTGTTGCTCAGTGAAGGCACCTACTCCGTGCGTTCAACCGCGGTGTCGGGTGTTGGCCTCGTGCTCACCGTGGGCGCCGGTCTGTTCCTAGCCATCTGGTGGGGTCGTCACATCATCAGGAGTCGGCGACCCCGGGGTCGTCACGCCTGCTGACCCATTGCCATGGCACCGTCACGGTCCGTGTAACCATTTCCTCTTGTCTCGGGTCGAAACCCCGATCTACTCCCCAACCACTCCGGAGCTCTAATGCCCGTCAAGATCGTCACCGACAGCTCAGCTGACCTGACCGCCGACCAGGTTGCTGCCCACGACATCCGGGTGGTTCCGCTCGCCATCCGCTTCGGTGACGAGGAGTACATCGACGGCATCGAACTGACGACCGAGGCCTTCTACGAGAAGATGGCCCGCAGCGACGTGATGCCCTCCACCGCCGCTCCCGGTCCGGGTCAGTTCGAGCAGGCCATGCGCGAGGCCGGCCGCGATGGGGACCCGGTGGTGTGCATCAACATCTCGGCGGGCCTCTCGGCCACCATGCAGTCTGCTCAGAACGCGGCCCGAGCCATCGGCGACGACCTCTACGTAAGGGTCATCGACTCCCGGTCCATCACCGCTGGGCTAGGAATGAAGGTGATCGCCGCCGCGCAGATGGCCGCGGAGGGAGCCAGCGTCGACGAGGTGGTCGCAGGCGTCGAGGCACTCATTCCCCGCACCCGGATCTTCGGCGCCTTGAACACCCTCGAGAACCTGAAGAAGAACGGCCGCATCGGCGGCGCCCAAGCCATGCTCGGGTCGCTCCTGTCGATCAAGCCGATCATTGACATCTCCAGCGGCGAGGTGGAGGAAGCCGCCAAGCAGCGCACCCGAGGCAAGTCCCTCATTTGGTTGCGAGACCGGCTGTTCCAAGAACCAGACGCCGAGATGGTGGCCGTCTGTTCGGGAATGGCCGACGACCAACAGGAACTCGCCGACCTTCTATCGCCTCGCTACAGCCCCGAGCAGATCACCGTGTGGACCATCGGGCCGGTGATCGGCTCCCATGGCGGCCCCGCCATCGCAGGCCTCTGCTGGCACAGCAACGCCTGACCCAGCTAGCGACCGATCATGCTTCATCAGGGTCACGGCACCCGCGGTATCCACGGGCGGGCTCGCCCCTGTGTCGGAGGGCGCGCCCTCTAGCTTTGTGGCGTCGTGGCCACCTCCCCTGCTTCCGCCCTGCTCACCGGCCGCGTCCTGGCCGGGCGATACCGCCTGAACCGCCCCATCGCCGCCGGTGGCATGGCCCAGGTTTACGAAGCCACCGATGAGGTCCTGGCCCGACGGGTGGCGGTCAAAGTGCTACACCCTCACCTGGCCACCGACCGGGCCTTCGTTGAACGGTTTCGAGCGGAGGCCGTGGCCGCCGCCCGGCTCACCCATCCCTCGATCGTCTCTGTCTATGACACCGTGGTGGATGGCGAGGTGAACGCCATCGTCATGGAGTTGGTGCGGGGAACCACGCTGCGAGCCGACATCGACGCTCACGGTCCGCTACAGCTTCAGGCCGTTCTCGCCATCGGAATACAGGTAGCCGACGCCTTGGGTGCCGCTCACGTTGGCGGACTGGTCCACCGCGACGTGAAACCCGCCAACATCTTGCTGTCGGCCGATGGGCGAGTCCTGGTCGCCGACTTCGGAATCGCCAAGGCCGCTCAGGGAGCCGATCACACCGACGACGGGGCCATGGTGGGTACCGCCAAATACCTCGCTCCCGAGCAAGTGCAAGGCGTCACCGTCGACGCCCGAACCGACATCTACGCGCTCGGCATCGTGCTGTACGAGGCCCTCACCGGTGTACCGCCGTTCAAGGGGGACTCCGACACTGCCACGGCGCTGGCCCGGCTCCACAACGACCCCGTTCGCCCCCGCCAACTGCGCCCCGACATCCCCGTCGCGGTGGAAGCGGTGATCGGCCGAGCGCTGGCTCGGCGCCCCGAGGACCGTTTCCCCACGGCCACGGCAATGCGCGCTGCACTCCTCCATGCCGGCGCCGACCCGTCCCGAGCAAGCGCCGTGGCCCTGGCCGCCGCCACCTCCACCCCTGGCCCGTCGATGGGACCAGTTGAGGAGAGACACGACCTTGGCGGGCCGATGGTCGCGGGATCATCGAGCCCTCGGACCGTTCCCGAGTCGGCCCTTGATGTCGGTAGCCCACCTGGGGCCGGTCGACGGGGCGGGGCTGGGGCCATCCTTCTGGTCCTGTTGATCGTCGCCGTCGCCGCGGCCGCCATCTACGTGGGTGCCACCAGAAGTGCATCGGAAGATCCCATCGTGGCCGTGGCTGGGTTCTCCACGTTCGACCCTCCACCAGGAACCAACGGTGAAAACGACGACCTCCTAGCCGGCCTGACCGACCAGGATCCCACCTCGGGATGGACCAGTGAGACCTACCGCAACCGGGATGTGACCGTGCACAAGCCCGGTTTCGGCCTGGTAGCTGACCTTGGATCCACCCACGAGTTGTCCGAACTCACCGTCACGTCACCCAACCGAGGCTGGGCCGCTGAGATCTTGGTGTCGACGGGCGGCCAACCCACCGACAGGGCCGCATGGGGTGACCCAGTGGCCACCGTCACCGACGCCTCGCCAGGAGCGACCCTGGTCTCCTTCGCCCGTCGGTCGGGGTCGCGTGTGATGATCTGGTTCACCGATGTGGGTGAGGACAGAGCCGTGACGGTCAGCTCGCTGGAGGTGCGAGGCCGATGACAGATCCAGTTGCGGAACGAGCCGAAGTAGAAGCCGCCCAAGCTGGCAATCGCGCCTCGCTGGAACTCCTGCTCCGAAGGCACCAACCTCAGATCCATGCGGTCTGCCGACGTATCACCGGCAACGACACCGATGCTCTCGACGCCACCCAGGAAGCCCTGATCGCCATCGTCAAGGGTCTTCCCCGCTTCGACGGCCGATCCAAGTTCTCGACCTGGGTGTACCGCGTCACCACCAACGTCTGCCTCGATGAGCTGCGCCGACGCAAGCGCCGCCCCACCCCGATCGAAACCGGGTCACCCGAGGGGGGCAACGATCGAAGTGATACGACGTCAGTCGGTGTCGACCGAGTCGGAGACGCCGTTTCGAGCCGCCTGCTGGTGGATCAAGCCCTTGCCGGGCTGGCCCCCGAATTCCGGGCCGCAGTCGTGCTGCGCGACATCTGCCAACTCGACTACGCCGAGATCGCCGAAGTACTCGACGTACCCATCGGAACTGTCAGGTCGCGCATTGCCAGGGGCCGCGGTCAACTGGCTGACGCAATCGACCATGCTCAACCCGGGAACTCAACGACCCCCACCGTTCGTCCCACTACTGCACCATGACCTCCACCCCTTCCCCTCTCGACGACGATCTGCTGTCGTCCGTCCTCGACGGTGACGCCGATGCCGCCACCGTCGCCCGCATCGCCGCCGACCCCAGCGCCAGCTCGCGCCTGAGTCAGCTTCGTGACGCCCAAGGAATGCTGGCCGAGTCGTCGGTGCCTCCCTTGGGCGATGACGTGATCACCGCCATGATCGATAGTGCCGTTCAGACCACCTCTGAACATGATGACCAGGAGCCCGACCGGGACGGGGTCGTACCGATTCCATCGTCTCGGACCGGGCCGGTACCGGGCTGGCTGGTCGCCGCGGTGGTGTTGATCCTCATGGGGATCGGGCTGACCCTGGTGTACACCGGTCGTGATCAAGCCGAGGTGGCGTTCAACGCGGTGGGCTCGTCCATAGGCACCTCCGATGATGGCTCGGGTGACCTGGCCGATCGTGGCGAGGCGTCAGCCGTGGCTCCTGACGCCGCGGCCCCTGCCGAGTCCGAGGCCGCCGGAGCCGAGGCGACCACCACCGCCTCCGCCGGCTCCGAAACAAGCGACGATGTGCCGGTTCTAGTGCCGTTGGGTGACTTCACCGACTCCGACGCACTCCGAGTCCACCTGCGTGACGGTTTCCCTCAACCCGACGAGTCCACGCCCCCATCCTCCGAGGCCGACCTCGACGCCGCCTTCCGTTGCCTAGGCAAGGTCGACGCCATGTTCAACACCGATGGCGACCCGGTGAACGTCGGGTTGGCCACCGTGGCCGGAGACCGAACCGTGGTCTACGAGCTGCCGTACGAAACCGATGATGGGACGGCCACGACGCTGGTCTTGGCCGTCGGCGAGCTCAGCTGCATACCGGTCCTCGGCTTCCAGCGCTGATCCAGCCCGGGGGCGATGGCCCAGCGGCAACCGCATCGCGGTCACTTGCAAAGCTCGGGAGACTGACGTGATGGCCTGGGCGGGTAGGGTGCGGTCCCATGGCCGCGCCTTCGTCGCCCAATGGAACCTCCCAACCCGGCACCGTGATCCCGGCCGAGTGGCCAGCTCAGGCTGCCGACACCGTCGTCGACGTGATCGGCAAGGTCAGGGACAAGACCACAAGACCGGCACTGATCGCGGCCCGCGCGCTCGTCTACGGCTTGGTCGCCGCGGTGGTCGCCTCGATTGCGCTGGTTCTGTTCCTGATCGTCTTGATCCGAGTGCTGGACAACTACGTACCCGGGCCGGTTTGGTGGATCTACCTGGGGCTCGCGGTGGTATTCACGATCACGGGCATCGTCCTGATCCGCAAAGCCAACAGCCCAGCTGCCCCCGACACCTACTGAAGACATCGTCATCAGGACCCGAGCGGATAGGTCCGGTCGTCGTCGCTACTAGGTTGATCAGACCGAGGCGTTGCCTCGATCTAGACCATGCCGTGCTTATGGGTCGGCTCGTCTATCCGCTCGCCTCCTAAGCGTCCCGGAAGAACTACCGGTCCGATCCGGTTGCTTCCGACGTCCCTGTCCCGAAACGGAGTCCCCGTGTCCGACATCCACAACGTCGTCATCATCGGATCCGGCCCTGCCGGGCTCACCGCGGCCATCTACACGGCACGAGCCAACCTCGAGCCCCTGGTGCTGGAGGGCGAGCCGTCTTCGACCTCTGATCAACCGGGTGGTCAACTCATGCTCACCACCGAGGTGGAGAACTTCCCCGGATTTCCAGAGGGGGTCATGGGTCCCGACCTGATGATGCGGTTCCGCGAGCAGGCTCAGAGATTCGGCGCTCAGACCCGTTACGAGAAGGTCAGCCGCGTCGACCTCACGGAACGTCCGTTCCGGCTGTGGGTTGGCGACCCTGACGCACCCGAACCCACTTATCGCGCCCATTCGGTAATCGTGGCCACCGGGGCCCAGTCGCTGATGCTCGGCCTGGACCGCGAGCGCGAGTTGCTCGGTCACGGCGTGTCGACATGTGCCACCTGCGACGGCTTCTTCTTCCGCAATCACACCATCGCCGTGGTGGGCGGCGGAGACTCCGCAGTGGAGGAAGCCACATTCCTCACCAAGTTCGCCGACAAGGTGGTCCTGATCCACCGGCGAGACGAGCTCCGAGCCTCCAAGATCATGCAGGACCGGGCGTTGAGCAACCCCAAGATCGAGATGCTGTGGAACCACGAGGTGGTGAGCATCGAAGGTGACACCAAGCTGACCGGTCTGACGGTACGTCACACCCAGACCGGTGAAGAGTCGCCCCTCGCCGTCACCGGCCTGTTCGTGGCCATCGGACATCGACCGAACACAGACCTGTTCGTAGACCAGTTGGAGCTCGACAGCGACGGTTACGTGGTCACCGGTCCCGGCACCGCCACCACCGTGGCGGGGGTCTTCGCCAGCGGAGACGTACAAGATCACACCTACAAGCAGGCCATCACCGCCGCCGGCTCTGGATGCATGGCCGCCATCGACGCAGAGCGATGGCTGGAGTCCAACGTCCACAGCTAATCGGTTCAGCGGATAGGTCCGGTCGTCGTCGCTGTGAGGTTGATCAGACCGAGGCGTTGCCCCGGTCTAACGATGCCGTGCTCATGGGTCGGCTCGCCCATCCGCTCGCCTCGTCCATCGACGGGAATCAGCTGGGGGCCGGGACGGTTACAGTCGGCGAGCCAATATCAAGGAGCATCAAACCATGGCCAATGCCATTGCCACCCTCGACCAGGCCAACTTCGCCGAGGAGCTGGCCACCGCCGACAAGCCCGTCCTCGTTGACTTCTGGGCAGAGTGGTGCGGACCATGCCGAGCCCTCGAGCCTGTCCTCAAAGAGGTCGCGGCAGAGAACCTGGACAAGATCACGGTCGCCAAGGTGAACGTCGACGAGAACCCGGACATAGCCCGGCAGTTCGACATCATGAGCATCCCGACGCTCATTGTGTTTCAGAACGGTCAACCGGTTCACCGGTTTCAAGGCGCTTCGGGCAAGGCCGGAATGCTCCAACAGCTCGATCAGTTCCTCTGATCCGGCTGTCATGATCTGACCGATGGCTTCACCCTCGGCGTCGGTTCGCGCATAATTAGCCACGGAGGGTGGCATACCGAGCAGTAACAACGTATGATGACCCTTGAGGTCGTCGGCCCTCCCCCCCACGGCGACCTTCGGAGCGAGGCCTGGTCTTAGGACCTGGCCTCGTTTCGCGTCTCAAGCGCCCTTACCTCTCGACTGGCTTCCGAGCGGCCGCCAGCGGAGTGGTGTCGATGACAGCCCCATCACGAGATCGTTGTCAACGAAAGATCGCGCCCTTCGTGCTACCCACGTCCTGCCCTGCTCGTTGACGTAATGTCAATATCACCTAGGCGAACTCCCACCGAAGCTGAGGGTTGCGAGCGCCGCTACCCCGATCTCGGTCGCCGCGCTCCGCGCCTGCCAGCGGTCTCGATCAAGAAGACGGATGCCATTGTAACCAGCTCATGCGCAGGTTGAGGGAAACGGTTTACCACAGACTTCCTCACAAGCTGTGGACAACCCGTTTGCTCAGGGTGATGTCAGACGTCACAGCGCCATGAGGGACACATGTCAAGTCAACCTAGAGCCCGGGCGATCATCGTCCGGTCATCGGTGGGTCGGTCCGCCTATATGCGCACCTCCCAAGGAGTCTGATCAATCTTCGACTGTTGGCGGGTTGGTCATAGCCCGATAGATCCGCTCGAGATCCTCCAACGTGGCAAAGTCGATTGTCACCTTGCCCCGCTTCGACCCCATTACCACCTTGACCCGGGTGTCGAGTCGGTCGGAGAGCAACTCCTCCAACTCCAGCAGACCGGGGGGACGCAACTTCGATCCGGGCTGTGCGCCTGGTTGTTGATGGTGGTCTCCACCGGAAACCCCCGAGGAACCACCCTGCTCGGACTCGTCTCCGCCTCGAGCTTTCACTGCCTCTTCGACGTCCCGGACCGACAGTTGATCGGAAACCGTACGGCGAGCCAGTGCCTCCTGGAAGGCACGGTCCGGAGTCCCCAGCAGAGCCCGGGCATGCCCGGCACTTATCTGGCTCTCGATCACCAATTTTTGGATCGAAGGCGGAAGCTGGAGCAGTCGAAGCGTGTTCGACACTGCCGACCGGCTCTTGCCTACCCGGCGGGCGACATCGTCATGGGAAAGCTGGAAGTCTTCGATCAACTGCTGATAGGCAGCAGCCTCCTCCAACGCGTTCAAGTCCTGACGATGCAGGTTCTCGACCACAGCCTGCTCCAGTGAGGCGGTGTCATCCACCGTCCTCACCACAGCGGGGATCGCCTGAAGCCCGGCACGCTTGGCCGCACGCCATCGACGTTCTCCGGCAATCAGTTCGAAGCGATCCCCTACCGGGCGCACCAACACCGGCTGGAGCACACCAAGCTCGCTCACCGATGCGGTCAGGGCAACAAGGGCCTCTTCATCGAACCGCTCGCGAGGCTGCATCGGGTTGGGATCGATCTGACTCACCGCCAGCTCCCGCAAGGATGCGTCCTGCTCGGACGCCGTCACCTCACTGGGGATCAGCGCCCCCAGACCGCGTCCCAAACCACTACGCCGCGCCACCACTTACCTCCTTGGCCAGTTCCCGGTAGGCGATGGCGCCGCGAGAAGACGGATCGAAAGCGATGATCGGCTGACCGAACGACGGGGCCTCCGACAAACGGACGGTTCTCGGGATCATCATTCGACATACCTTGTCACCGAAGTGATTCCTGACCTCGGTCACCACCTGGTCGGCCAACTTCGTGCGGGCGTCGTACATGACCAAGACAATGGTTGAAACGTCCAGCGTGGGGTTCAGGTTCTTCTGGACAAGTCCCACATTGCGCAGGAGCTGACCAAGTCCTTCTAGGGCGTAGTACTCGCACTGTATGGGTACCAATACCTCGGTAGCTGCTGCCATCCCATTGATGGTGAGCAGCCCCAATGACGGCGGACAATCGATCAGTACGTAGTCATAGTCCTCACGCACCTCGGCCAGAGCCTGCTTGAGACGGAGCTCTCGACTGAATGCCGGCACCAGTTCGATCTCTGCACCGGCCAGGTCAAGGCTCGCTGGAGCTACGAACAGATTCCTCACTGACGATGCCTCGATGCAATCTTCGATGGGAACATCATTGAGGATGACGTCGTACATCGAGGCCTGGAGACCACGAATGTTGATGCCGAGACCAGTGCTGGCATTGCCCTGGGGGTCTAGGTCGACCACCAACGTCCGATAGCCCAGATCAGCAAGACATGCGCCAAGGTTCACCGCCGTGGTGGTCTTCCCAACACCACCCTTCTGGTTTGCCACCGCAATGATTCTGGGCAACGGTGGCCTCACCCTCTCAGGAGCCGAGGCAACGACGGGCTCTGGAATGGAACTACCCGGATCATGGCCGGGAGTGTCAACTGGGGGTGCGTCCAAGTCCGGAGCCTCAGGGCTGGATGGCGCAGAGTCAGATGCTGACAGCCTTGGCATTTGAGGAACGGACGACCATGATGCCGTTGTCCGCTCCTCCCCTGTAGGCGCGTCAGTCGACGGCGTCGAGTCGGTCACCCGCCTATCCTTCCCGCCCAGAGCGTATGGGTCAAGCACCCACAGCGGACGCGCCGAGGAGGCGAGCGAATAGTGAGCCGACCATGCACACGGCGTGCGGAACCGAGGCAAGACCTCGGTCCGACCAACGCTGCCGGGTCACGTTGGACATTGCCCCTATCGGGCTACCGGTTGCGGCGGGTCTCTGGCAGTACTCGCAGCGCTGCTCTCACCCCCAAGTGCCCTTGTGGCTACGTTTCACGTGAAACAGGATTGAACACATCGGTGATTGCTATCCACTCGCCTCCTTACCGCATCAACGCCACTAAAGACCAGGCTTGGCGGAGAGGTGAGCCAGCCGCACGGCACCGTTGGATCCGAGGCATGGACTAGGTGTGCTTCAAGCGTCAGCGCCGATCAGATCTAGCGGACAGAGGCCAAATGATGGGGGCCAATCGGCGATTGACGCATCAGAGGGGACCGGTGACATCACCACGGGTGCCGATCCTGGGTTTGACCGTAGGACTCGTTGACTGGGATAGGAAGCTGTCAAGGGCCAGTGGTTTGTGCCCGCTGACGGACAGGAGAACTGCCCGGGGGTGGCCAGCAGAACTGCCCGGTGGTGGCCGGGGGTACTGCCCGGGGTCAGTTGGCCAGGGGCGTCACCCCTTGCTGGTGGTGGCGTGGGTGAGGCGGATGCTGTCACCGGCGGTGAGCACGACGTGGGCGTGGTGTAGGAACTGGTCGACGGTCGCGTTGGCGATGGTCTTGGGCATGAGTTCGTCGAAGCCGGCGGAGTGCAGGTTCGAGGAGAGCGCGATGGAGCGTTTCTCGTAGGCGGCGTCGACGACGCGGTAGAGCGCTTCGGCGGTCTCGGCGGACACGGGCAGCAGGCCGATGTCGTCGATGACGATCACATCGGCGCGGAGGATCTTGCGGATGGCGCGGCTGGTCGAGTCGTCGACTCGGTGCCGTCCGATGAGGACGCCAAGTTGTTCGAGACTGAACCACGAGACGTGGGCGCCCTGGTCGATGGCGGCGTGGCCGAGTGCTTCGAGGAAGTGGCTCTTGCCGGTGCCCGATGGACCACAGACGACGATGTTCTCGTGGCGGTCGATCCACTCGAGGGTCCGCAACGCTCGTTGGGTGGGCTCCGCGATGGAGGAGATGGTCTCGTCCCATCCGTCGAAGGTCTTGCCGGTCGGGAACCCGGCCGCCTTGCGACGAGACCTGACCGACGAGGCCTGTCGTCTGGTGAGCTCCTCGGCGGCAGTGCCCGGATCGCTTCAGCGGGGTCCCAGCGTTGGGCTTTCGCGGTGGCGAGCAGGTCGGGGGCCGCGGCGCGCATGTGGGGGAGCCGCAACTGGCGCAACAGATCGACGACGTCATCCGCGGGGTTCGAGGTGGTGGTCATCGGCCGAAGCCTTCCCACGCGGCGGTGCCGGTCTGCAACGAATGGACCTCATCGGCGGAACGTCGTTGTCCGGGCAGGTTCGCCGCGAGGCTCGTGCCAGGTCACCATCGGCGAACCGGCCGAACCCGGCGGCGTGACCGAGCGCCCAGTCGACCCGGCCGACACCGTGGAGCGCTGCGAGTTCGACCGCTTCGCCCATCTTCACCTTGATCCTTGCCGTCCCAGCCGAGGCGGCCTCGATGAGCCAGAGGCGGGCGCCGTCCCCCAACGCGAGGAACGTCTCCTCCGCAGCGTTGGTCGGCTTCGGTGTGCGGCCGGGCCCGTCGGGGCGTGGCGGGTCGTGGGCGTCGTCGATCTGTGGGTTGCCCGGTGAAGAACGGCGATGCCGGGCAACCTCGACCGGGCCCGCAGGACCGCAGTTGCACAGCAACGACCTCGTCTCCATCGACACGCACCCACACCGTCTCATCGGCCAACCCGTGGGGGACCGAGTAGGAGACCCCGCCGTAGCTGATCGTCGCCGACCAACCGACCCGTCGGGTCTCGCCGAACACGCTCGTGTAGGGCCGTTCGGGGAGCCGGTGCAGCCGGGCCTGTTCCTCGACCAACATCGCCGTCGGCGGGCGACGGGTCACCTGATGATCCCGACCGTTGACCTCGGCCATGAACGCGTCGCACGCCTCGACCAACTCGGCCCACAACCTGTAGGCCGCTCGCAAGCTTGCATCGGTCGGGACCAGATCAGCCGTCGCGATCCTCACGGTTGCTTCGACGCCTCCCCTCGATTCGGGATCGGCCGGAACGCACGTCTCGACCGTGACCCCGTAGTGACCGACGACGGCAACCATCTCCGGATGTCGGACCACGATCCCCGCGACGTGGCCGGTGGTGACGGTCCGTTCGTTGTCAGTCAACCAGTAGGTCGGCACACCTCCGAAGGCGCGCATCGCCCGATCGAGACAGCTGATCGTGGTGGCCAGCTTGGGTTCCCAGACCCGGATCACCACCCGGAACCGCGACCACGCCAACCAGGCCCAGAACAACAACGTCGCCCGCCCCGACACTCGGACCGGTGCCCCAGTCCCAATGCGCCCACGTGCCAGGCTCCACAATCCAAGGCCGATACACCCGGCGGCGACCCCGGCGATGGTTCGCCTTCACCTCCGCGCCCGCCCGACGCACCGTGCGCTCAGACCCGGTGAACCCAGCGCCCGCAACCTGTCGAAGCACACATCGGCGCGGATCTTGCCCTCGCTGCGCTCCACCCACTCCTCGATCTTCGCCAGGAACGGATCGATGATCCGCTCCCGCCGCTCGGGCCCATTGTCAACCAGCTCGCCAGCGTCACGCTTCTCGACGTAACGGGCGACGGTGTGATGTGAGCAGCCGGCCAACTCGCCGGCATCCCTGGAACGACCCAGCAGGTCGAACGCTTCCAGAATGTTCAGGATCTCCTCGCGAGACTTCACTCGCTCCTCCTGCTCGATGGTCATGGTTGTGGTGACCGACCAGTCGAGTAGGAGAAGCAACCCCACCGACGGACCAGCAGGAAACGGACTTCAACGAAGGCAGACCAACCGTCCGCCACTGGGCAAAACCGTTGGCCGCCAACAGGCAGCTACATGACCGCCACCGGGCACAATCTCATGGCCGCCGAAAATGGCCAGACCGAGGCGAAGCCTTGGTCTGATTACGCTCACAGCGATGACGACTGGACCATTCCGCTCGGGTCCTTAGCCTCGATCGACCGATCGATCTTGGGTTGTGCTCGATTCTCCATGGTCACCCAGGCGAAACGGGTTCTCTGTGCGGCCACCGTTAGTGCTCGGCTGTCTGACGAGCTGAAGTCACAGGACTGGGCGGGGGTTCGGGGGCAGAGCCCTTTGTGGCGGAGCTCCTGACCTGCGGAGATCGGCTTTGCCGGTCGTCGCAGCGAAGACGTCGGCCGTCAGGCCAGCGACCGAACTCCGCCGGAAGGCTCTGCCCTTCTGCTCAGCCAGGCTAAGTCGATGCCCGGTTTCACGTGAAACGTGAGACGTGAGACTCGAAGCCCAGCCCTACGATGATCCTGGCGTCCCCGGTAGCAAGCCGCGATGCGGGGCGATCAGAAAAGGGGACGCTTGGCGGGGATCCCGGTTCGGCGGGGATATTTTTCCACGGGATCGTCTGTTCGCCTCAACACCATCAGATGAGCGCCGTACCTGTCATCAGCGTGGTCGACTATCAACCCGAGCTCAGCCAGGCCAGACTTGGGCCAACGATCCGTCGCCGGTTCAGGAGGTTCGCTAACCACCAGCAGACCACCTGGTCGAAGCAGGGGAGCGGCGCACTCTGCGGTCACCGCGGGGGGACCAAAGCTACGAGATACGACCAGGTCGTAGCTGGATCGGTGGACGCCGTCCCGACCAACAACCTCGGCGCGGTCGGTGACGATCTCGACACGGTGCGAGTGTCCGAGCGCCTCTACGGAGCGGGCCAGAAACGCGGTGCGCTTGGCTTGACTATCCAGGAATGTCCACGAGGTAGTCGGCCACACCTCAGCCACCAGCACCAGGCCCGGGAGACCACCGCCGGCCCCCAGATCGAGGGCCTTCGATGGTTCAGTCGGGACAGCGTCTATGAAGGCCAGTGAATGGCGGATGTGATCTTCGACGGGACCCGGTCCCAGGAAGCCCAGTGACCGGCTTTCCTCGAGGAGGGCAGAAACTGAGACCGTCACTCCGCCGAGTTGGGAACGATGACCACTCGTCGGTCGGGATCTTGTCCCTCTGAGATGGTCGACACCCCGTTGATCTCGTTGACGGTGTCGTGGACCACTTTCCGGTCGACCGCGTTCATCGGTTCCAAGGCCCGACTGACCCCCGACTCGACCACCGCGGCAGCCTGGTCACGAACGAAACGGGCCAAGGCCTCGCGCCGACGCTGGCGGTAGGACCCAATGTCGATCCGGACTCGGCCTTCGTGGCGACCCGGCTCCCGACGCTGGAGGACGGCCCGTGAGAGCTCGTGAACCGCTGCCAGGGTCTGACCCTTGGGTCCGATCAGCAGACCTAGATCGGCGCTGTCGCTGACAACATCAAGCTCGATGGTGTCCTCATCGACCTGAGTCCGGTTCACGGAACCCACGATGTTCAAGGAGGTCAAGAGGCCTTCCAAGAACCCGGTGATGACATCAGCCTGTTGTGCTATCGGCACGATCTCGTCACTCATCTGCTTGCCTTCCTGGTTGGTCGTCGTTTCCGAGCTTCGGTCTCGAGAGCCGCGGCCGCGGGGTGTCGAGCTCTTGGGACGGGAGCTGGAGGCCTTGGCCTCAGACTGCTGGTCTGAAGCTCCGGAGGAATCACTGGCACCTGCGGTCTTGGCTCCATCAGCGCGTGACTTGGGCTTCCGAGGCCGTCGCTCGGTCTTGGGTCTAGGAGAGCGCGGAACTACCCGGGCCCGGACGCGGGCCTCGGACCTGACCCGTCCGAACAAGCCGGTCTTGGGCTCTTCCAGGATCTCGAACTCAGCCTCGGCTTCGTCGATGCCGAGCTGATCGAGAGCTGCCTCTTTGGCGTCCTCAATCGTTCGGCCGGTAGTCTCAACCCACTGCATAGGAAATCACCTTCGCTTCTTTTTGGCCTTGGACCGGTTGGCCTGGGAGGGGGCGCTCCGACTCGGTGCGCCGCCCTTCCCAGCCGGTTGGTTTCCGGACGGTTTGGAGTTGGGTTGGCTGCTCTGCTTGGAGACAGCCTGACCCGTGGACTTCGACTTCTGGAGGTCTTCACGTGCCTTGGAGCTGGCGTTGGCCTGTTCCTTGATCATGGCGAAGATCCCACCCCCGGATTTAGCTGACGATTCGTCAGTATCGGTGGCGGTGGTCTCAATCGTTCCGGGGTGATCCTTGTACATGGTGCGGGTGATCAAAGCCTGCTGAGCTATGCGGAACAGGTTGGAGACCAGGAAGTAGACCACCAGACCTGCCGGGAGTGTCAGCGAGATGAAGGCGAAGAAGACCGGCATGATCTTCAGGAGCATCTGCTGTTGCGGATTCACTTGGGCCGCGCCTGGTCGGCCCGCGATCTGGCGCTGCTGGTAGTAGCTGGTACCGGCCACGGCCATCACCAACAAGATGTAGGGAGCCGCAACCCCAGCCCCATCCGACATGGCCTGCTGGGCCGACTGGGCGAGGTTCATGCCCAGCGAGGACATCTCGTTGGTCTTGGTCAGGTCCTGGTAGAGCTGAGAGGTGGGATCAAGGTGCTTGGGAGCGAAGTTGCCGTACTGCTCCCAGACCCCGCCCTTCACCCCGTTCGCGGCTCTGGCTGCGGCCGCGCCTAGGTCGAACCCCGAGGACGCACGCCACAGCAGGTCGTGCAGGGTCCGGTACAGGATGATGAAGATCGGCATCTGTAGGAGCAGCGGCATGCAACCCGAGAGGGGGTTGATGTTGTTCTCCTTGTAGAACTTCATCACCTCTTCGTTCAGCTTCTGCCGATCGTCGCGGTGTTGGTTCTGAAGCTTCTTCAGCTCGGGCTGGAGCTTCTGCATGGCCAGCATCGACCGCGTGCCCTTGAGGGTGAGGGGCAGCAGTACCAACATCACCGTGAGCGTGAGCAGGGTGATGGCGCCGGCGTAGCTGGGCCAGAGCTCGTAATAGAACTGCAAGGGCCTGGCTATGACGTTGTACATCAGGCGACCGTCCGTTCGGTGAGGTGGTCAGATGGGTTGGGCGCACCGCTGACACCCAAGTTGGCCTTGTTCGCCTCGGGAACCGGGTCCCAGCCGTGTCCACCCCAGGGGTGACAACGACAGACTCGCTTCACCGCCAGCCATGAACCCCGACCCGCGCCGTGTGACTCGATGGCCTCAGCGGCGTAGGCGGAACAGGACGGGATGAACCGACACGGAGACGGCCTACCGGCTCGAACGACCTGGTAGGAGTGGATCAGAGCGCGCAAGGCTCGGGCCATGACGCTCATGGCCGGTCCCGACATAACTGGATTTGGAGCGTCTCAAGCAAGCGGACCACGTCATCTCTCAATTCGGCGGGACTCCGCTCCACCGCTCCGACGCTGGCCGAAACAAGCAGCGCCCCTGGTGGCAGGGTCGTGGCCATGTCTGTCAACACGGCTCGGAGCCGTCGCCGGAGGCGATTTCGAACCACTGCCGAGCCAACCTTGCGGGTGATGGCAAAAGCCACCCGGGTGCGAGGCGCTCCGTCGAGAGGTTCGGGCAAGTACACGAGGGCCAGAGGTCCCCTGCGTACCCTCGTTCCGCGGTGGCGGAGGGCCTCGAAGGTGCGGCGGTCGGTTATCCGGCCGATCAGGCCGACAGCCGGGCCCTGCCCTTGAGGCGACGATTGCGCAGGATGGCGCGACCGGCTCGGGTCGACATACGGCTACGGAAACCGTGGTTCTTGGCCCGCTTGCGGACGTTGGGTTGGAAAGTTCTCTTCACGTCGGAAATCCTCCTCGGGGCCGAGCGGCAGCGCCCGACCTGGTGTCAGACGTGACACCGGCTGTGTTGATTCGTGCACGGGAACGACCCCGACGCGCGAAACGTCCGACAACGCTACGCCTTGGGCCACCAAACAGGCAACCGACGAACCCGAGCTCAGGTCCTCAGGAAGCGATCGTGGTCTCCCTCGACGTCGCATCGAAGGGCCTGTGCGACTGTCGATTCCTCCGGCGCGTAAGCCTTCTTGCACGCCCGGTCCAACACGGTGCTACGGTCCGCTCTCCAGCCGGGGCACGAAGTACCGTGTCTCGCCCACAGCATCCACAGCTCGAGATGTCCGCCACCCGGCAGACGTCTCTAGCCTTCTTTTCCACAGTTTGTGGACTAGCTGTGGAACTGTTATCAGGAGGGACGGTCCACACGGTGGCACCAGATGCGCAGCACCTGTGGGCGACGTGCCAAACCGCCCTGCAGGCCCAGGTCTCCGATGCGGTTTGGAGATCGACCTTCCAGGACATAACCGCCATATCTCTTGAGGACATGACGTTCGTCTTGTCGGTTCCCAGCGCGGTGGTCAAGGACCGAGTCGAGAACCGCTACATGTCGTTGGTGGAGGACATCGCCCGCGACAGCGCCGGCGAGCCCCTCACCATCGAGCTCACCGTCCAGCCCGACGCGGCCGAACCGACCCTGTTCGATGATCCTCTAGATGCCTTGCTCGGCGCTCCCCCTGCGATCGTTGGTCCAACCGAGGAGACACCGATACCGGGGCCTGGGCTCATAGACGACAACAACCTCACCTTCGAGGCGTTCGTCATCGGGCCCTCGAACCGATTTGCCCATGCCGCTGCCCTTGCGGTGGCCGAGACGCCTGGGCGTTCCTACAACCCGCTGTTCATCTACGGCGATGCTGGTCTGGGCAAGACGCACCTGCTTCACGCCATACGCCACTACATAGAGGTCAACTACCCCCACTACGTCGTTCGCTACGTCAGCACCGAGACGTTCCTGAACCAGTTCATCGAGTCGATCCGTCACAAGACCTCGGCTGATTTCAAGAAGCGCTACCGCGAGGTAGACGTCTTGTTGGTCGACGACATCCAGTTCTTGGAGAACCGCAAGGAGACCCAAGAGGAGTTCTTCCACACCTTCAACGCTCTCCACGGCGGTGGAAGGCAGCTGGTGTTGTGCTCGGATCGTCCACCCGACGCCATCTCGACGTTGGAGGCCCGGCTTCGTAGCCGGTTCAAGGGCGGTCTGATCACCGACATCCAGCCGCCAGACCTCGAGACCCGCCTTGCCATTGTGCGCAAGAAGGCCGAGGGCGAGACGGTGGCGATTCCCGATGAGGTCCTCGAGTTCATCGCCACGAACATCACCGACAACATCCGCGAGCTAGAGGGTGCGCTGAACCGGGTATCGGCGCTGGCCAATCTGGACAGGGAACCGCTCACCCTGGAGAAAGCCGAACGCCACCTCCACGACATCCTCGGCGATCGTCAGCCCAGACCCATCACGCCCCAAGTGATCCTGGAAGCCACCGCAACCATGTTCGAGTTCACCGTCGAGGATCTCAAGGGCAAGAGCCGTAGTCGACCGCTGGTAACCGCTCGCCAGATTGCCATGTACGTCTTCCGAGAATTGACCGATCTGTCCTACCCCGCCATCGCTCGTGAGTTCGGTGGACGTGATCACACCACGGTGATCCATGCGGTGGAGAAGATCAAAGCCCTCATGAAGGAACGTCGCCAGATCTACGACCAGGTCTCCGAGCTGGTGCAACAGATACGCAAGGGTGGCTGAAACGGCATGGAAAGCGCTGGTGTACGGTGTCTGCCGTCACAACAGTTTTCCACTGTTGTCCACAGGGATCTGGGGGTAGCGCCAATTGGTGAGCGGATTACCCTGTGGAACGCTTGGGAAAAACCGGTAGCCAGGACAGGATCATCTGGGGATCGAGGGTCCCGTGTTCCCCAGCCATCCCCGCTCCCACCTGTTCGCTGTGGAACGCTGGGGATGAAACGGGAACACCCGGCACCGGCTCTGACCTGCACGGTTGAGCCGTTGTCCACAATCCACACCCCCTACCACCACCATCAACTTCTTTACACGCACCTCTCCGGAGAAAGTGAGCAGTCCTCGTGAAGTTCCGTTGTGAGCGTGACCGACTCGTTGAAGCCCTCGGCGCCGCCGGTCGGGCCGTCGCCAACCGAGGCGGTTCTCTACCGGTCCTGTCCGGCGTCCGGGCCGAGCTCACCGGCAACCAGCTCAAGCTCACCGGCAGCGACCTGGAGCTCACCATTGAAACCAGGATCGAGGTAGCGGGTGAGCGTGATGGCGTGGCCGTTCTCCCGTCGAAGATCGCTCTCGACGTGGTCAAGTCCCTTGGAGATCCCCGAGTTGAGATCTCCTGTGAAGCAGACGAGGCCACCATCGTCGCCGGGCGATTTGAGTCTTCGATCCGTCTCCTACCCGCCGATGAGTTTCCACGACTGACCATGCCCGCCGATGATGCGGTCACGATCTCGGCTGGAGAATTCGCCACTGCGCTGCACCAAGTCGTCCCAGCAGCCAGCGCCGACGATGCCCGACCGATCCTGACCGGTGTGTTGCTCGCGGCGGAATCCGGTGGTCTTCGCCTGGTGGCCACCGACTCTTACCGTCTCGCAGTGAGGGACATCCCTGGCACCTCGGTCATGGGTGAAGGCCAGAGCGTGCTCGTTCCGTCTCGTGCCCTCAGGGAGCTCGAGAGGCTTTTGGGATCGGAGCAGGAGATGACCCTTCGCCTCGGTGAGCGCGAGGCATCCTTCGAGGTGGGCGACCTTCGCCTTACAACCCGCCTGATCGAGGGTGAGTTCCCCAACTATCGAGGCCTGATCCCGGCCAGCCATCCGAACCAGCTCACCGTTAGCCGTGAGAGCCTGGTCGAAGCGGTTAGGCGAGTGAAGCTGATGGCCAGGGAAGCGAACACTCCGGTGAGGCTCGTGATGAGCTCAGACGGCCTGGAACTGGTAGCCATCACCCAAGACGTGGGCCAGGCCAACGAACAACTCGACGCGGAGTACTCGGGCGAAGACCTCACCGTGGCCTTCAACCCCGACTACCTACTCAGCGGCGTGGAGGTGTCGCCTGGAGAAGAGATCACCCTCCACACCGTCGACGCCCAAAAGCCAGCGGTTATCCGGGCTCAGGGAGCCGAGGAGTTCCTCTACCTGATCATGCCCGTCAGGGTCTCTTGATCACACGCCTTCCGAGCGTGATGTGAGGATCGACCAACTCTGGCTGAGCGACTTCCGCTGCTATCACGAGGCCGAGGTCTCCTTCGATCCGACGCTCACCGCCGTGGTCGGAGCCAACGGTCAGGGCAAGACCAACCTGATCGAGGCCGTTGCCTATCTCGCCACCCTGGGTTCGTTTCGAGGTGCGCCGGGAGAAGCCCTGGTGAGGGTGGGGGCAGCTCGTGGCATTGTGAGGGCCCGCGCTGAGCGTGAAGGACGAGAGCTATTGCTCGAAGCCGAGCTGGTGGCCAACGGCCGAAACCGAACCCAACTGAACCGCCAGCCGCTCCGACGGGCGCGAGATCTGCTGGGAGCATTGCGGGTCACGGTCTTCTCGCCCGATGATCTCGTGCTGGTCAAAGGCTCCCCCGGGGAGCGGCGCAAGTTGTTGGACGATGTGTTGGTCAGCCTGCATCCCCGCCACGATCAACAACAGAGCGACCTGGACCGGATCCTGCGCCAGCGTGGCGCACTGTTGAAACAGGCTGGCGGTCGACTCAACTCCGAGCTGGAAACCACCCTTGACGTGTTCGATGCCAAGTTGGCCGTAGCGGGTGAAGCGGTCGCCCAGGCGCGAATAGAGCTGGTGCAAGAAATGGCACCGGTGCTGGCCGAGGCCTACGACCAACTGGCGCGCCGACCATCGCCGGTCACGGCTACCTACCAGCCGTGGTGGCTGGAATCAGGCCTGGCTACGGCACTCGCCGCGGCACGGCGCGACGACCTCAGACGGGGAGTCTCCACGGTAGGTCCCCATCGTGATGACGTGGAGCTGGCCTTGAACGGTCTGCCGGCCCGCACCCACGCATCTCAAGGAGAGCAACGGTCCTTGGCCTTTGCTTTGCGCTTGGCCACCCATGAAGTGGTTCGGGCTCGAACCGGCGCATCGCCGGTCCTGTTGCTGGACGACGTGTTCTCCGAGCTGGACCCCGACAGGAGCGATGCCTTGCTGCGCTCCCTGCCGCCGGGCCAGACGATCCTGACCACCGCCGGTGCCTTGCCGACCGGGGCGGTTCCGGGCCGTGTGCTGCGGGTCGACGCTGGTGTGGTCTCCCTCGGCTGAGTGCGTCGGCCGCCGACCTGGCGGCCGACGTCTTCGCTGCTAGGACCGACAAGCCCATCTCGGAATGTTCGGGGGCTCCGCCGCAAAGGGCTCTGCCCCGAACCCCCGCCTGTTCACCGGTTCCACTTCGTCGGACAGTCGAACACCACCGGTGGCCGCCCAAGATGGCGGATCCGTAGGCCACAATGGACCGGTGCCGTGGTCACCGTTACCAACACCGGGTGGTGATTCGGGTCCGGGCCCATCTCCGCTGGCCGACCTGCTCGACGGTGTGCTCGCAGGGTTGGGTGGCCCCTCGGTGGACGCGGTGGTGTTGATCCACGACCGCTGGAGCGAGTTGGTCGGGGTCGAGGTGGCCGCCCACGTTCAGCCGGTGTCTATCGAGGACGGTTGCCTCCGGGTGGTGACCGATGGGCCGGCATGGGCTAGCCACCTCAAGTGGGCGGAGGCCGAGATCGTCACCCGAATCGAATCTCTGGTGGGACCAGGTCAGGTGACGGCAATGTCGGTCCGAGTCGGTCGACGGTGACCCTCGCTGCACGGTTGATCAGGCCGCGGCTTCCCCTCGGTTTAGCCATGCCGTACTCATGAGTCGGCTCGCCGATCAGCTCGCCTCCAGTTCGGCCCAAAACGTTGTGAGCATTGGGTGCGCCCAAGTCGATGAGGCCGGTGGGATGGTCCTGATCGTCATGGTGGCGTGGTAGGCTGAGAGCATCGTGATGCGCCCCGGTGACCCGCCGAGAAGCCTTATGGCGTCGGCATTCCAGGAAGACGCACACCGCCTCTCCCCTCGGTTTTGAAAGGTCGCGCCGTGGCCCCCGCGAGCCAGTCGTACTCCGCTAGTTCCATGACCATCCTCGAAGGTCTGGCCCACGTCCGCAAGCGCCCAGGCATGTACATCGGTGGAACCGGCGTGTCCGGTCTTCACCACCTCGTGTGGGAGGTGGTCGACAACTCTGTCGACGAGGCCATGGCCGGCTTTTGTGACCGGATAGACGTCACGATCCTCGCCGACGGCGGGTGTCGGGTGATCGACAACGGTCGTGGCATCCCTACCGACGTACACCCCGAGTTCAAGCTGACCGGTGTCGAGATCGCGCTCACCAAGCTCGGCGGCGGCGGCAAGTTCGGTGGAGACGGCTACAAGGTCTCGGGCGGGCTGCATGGCGTGGGTGTCTCGGTGGTCAACGCCTTGTCCGAGAAGGTCGTGGTCGAAGTAGATCGAGGCGGAAAGCGCCATCGCATCGAGTTCGCCGAGGGCGGAGCCAAAAAGACCAAGCTCGAGGTGGTGGGGGATTCCCCACGGGGGCGCACCGGAACCACCGTTAGCTTCTGGCCCGACCGTGGGCTGTTCGAGACCACCGAGTTCGTGGCTCGCACCATGCTGGAACGGTTCCAGATGATGGCGTTTCTCAACAAGGGTCTGGAGATCCGGTTCAAAGACGAACGTGAGGGCCACGACAACGAGCCGGTGGTGTTCAAGTACGCGGGCGGGATCATCGACTTCGTGAAGCACGTCAACTCCACCAAGACACCGTTGTTCAGCCGCGTCGGCTACCTGGAGGCCACCGACGAAGAAGCCGAGGTGGAGATCGCGTTCCAGTGGAACGAGGGTTACCAGGCCGACGGGCTCCACAGCTTCGCCAACGGAATCGCAACCATCGGTGGCGGAACCCACGAAGAGGGCTTCCGGGCGGCACTCACCACCGTGGTGAACAAGTACGCCAAGGCCAAGGGGCTGCTCAAGGAGAAGGACCCCAACCTCGGCGGCGAAGACGTGCGAGAGGGCCTGACCGGGATCATCTCGGTACGCCTGCGAGAGCCCCAATTCGAAGGCCAGACCAAGGACAAGCTCGGCAACCCCGAGATCAAGACCTTGGTCCAAAAGGCCACCAACGAAAAGCTGGCCGACTGGTTCGAGGAGCACCCGACCGAGGCCAACAAGATCGTCAAGAAGGGCATCAACGCCCAGCGGGCTCGGGCCGCGGCCCGCAACGCCCGTGACGCCACTCGTCGCAAGAGTGCCCTCGACGGTGCTGGCATGCCCGACAAGTTGCGGGACTGCTCGAGCCGGGATCGCAGCGAATGCGAGCTGTTCATAGTGGAAGGCGACTCTGCGGGCGGGTCAGCCACCAGCGCCCGTGATCCTCGAACCCAGGCGATCCTTCCCATCCGAGGCAAGATCCTCAACGTCGAGCGGGCTCGGCTGGACAAGATGCTCAAGAACACCGAGGTCCAGGCGTTGATCTCGGCCATCGGAGCCGGGTTCGGGGCCGAGGAGTTCGACGTCACCAAATCCCGCTACGACCGGGTCATCTTGTTGTGCGACGCCGACGTCGACGGCAGTCACATCCGCACCTTGTTGCTCACCTTCTTCTTCCGCCACATGAAGGAGTTGGTGGAGCACCGCCACGTGTACATCGCTCAACCCCCCCTGTATTCGACGGTGGTGGGCAAGGAGAAGATCTACCTGAAGGACGATGCGGCCAAGGCCGCCTTCCTGGCCGACAACCCCAACCATCGCAAGGAGTTCGCCCGACTCAAGGGCCTCGGCGAGATGGACTGGGAAGAACTCAAGAGCACCACAATGGACTCGTCTTCGCGCACCCTCCTCCAGGTCACCGTCGAACAGGCGGCCACCGCTGACGCCGCCATCTCCACCCTCATGGGAGACGACGTCGAGGCTCGCAAGGAGTTCATCAAGAAGAACGCCAAAGACGCCCGCTTCATCGACATCTGACCCAGCGCGCCGTCCTTCCGCCCCCCCGATTCTGAGGTAGCCCACCAGCAATGTCCGACGACGAGATCCCCACCGAGACCGAAGGAAACGACCCTACGGTCACCGCCTACGGGCTGATCGAACCAATCGAGATCGAAGAGGAGATGGAGCGGTCCTTCCTCGACTACTCCATGTCGGTGATCGTTTCGCGGGCCCTTCCCGACGTTCGGGATGGTCTCAAGCCCGTCCATCGTCGGATCCTGTGGGGCATGTACGACGTGGGCGCCCGCCCCGACCGGCCGTTCATGAAGTGCGCCCGCGTCACGGGCGAGGTGATGGGCAAGTACCACCCGCACGGAGACAGCGCCATCTACGACGCTCTGGTCCGCATGGCACAGCCGCACTCTTTGCGCCATCCGTTGGTAGCCGGTCACGGCAACTTCGGATCACCCGATGACGGCCCGGCCGCCGCCCGATACACCGAGTGTCGGTTGGATCCCCTGGCCATGTCGATGCTCCAAGACATCGGAGAGGAGACCGTCGACTTCGTCGACAACTACTCCGGCGAGTTCCAGGAACCGGCGGTGTTGCCGAGCCGCATCCCGAACCTGTTGGTCAACGGGGGTCAGGGAATCGCGGTGGGTATGGCCACCAATATCCCGCCCCACAACCTGGGGGAGGTCATCGACGCCACGGTCCACCTGATGGACAACCCTGACGCCACTCCCGACGACCTCATGGCGTTTGTGAAGGGACCAGATTTCCCCACCGGTGCCCTGATAATGGGGCGGTCGGGGATCATGGATGCCTACCGCACGGGTCGGGGCTCGATCCGGATGCGGGCGGTGTGTGAGATCGAGGAGACCAAGCGGGGTGGTGACCGCATCGTGATCACCCAGCTGCCCTATCAGGTCGGCCCTCGTTCCGTTCTGGCCAAGATCAGTGAGTTGGTCCAAGCCCGCGAGATAGAGGGGATATCGGACGCCAACGACGAGTCTTCGGGTGGTCAGACCCGGATCGTGATCACCCTCAAGCGTGACGCCCCGGCTTTGGTGATCCTCAACAACCTCTACAAGCGGACACCGCTCCAGACTTCGTTCGCGGTGAACACGGTGGCATTGGTGGACGGGGTTCCCCGCACCCTCAACCTTCGCGAGGTGCTGTTCCATTACATCGAGCACCAGGTCGAGGTCATCACCCGACGCTCGGAGTACCGGCTGCGCAAGGCCCGGGAACGGGCCCACATCGTCGAGGGTCTGCTCAAGGCGCTGGACCTGATCGATGAGATCATCGCCACTATCAGGGCATCGGCAGACAAGGACGCGGCCCGTACCGCGCTTCAGGCTGCTCCATTCGAGTTCTCTGAGGTGCAGGCCGAGTACATCTTGGACATGCAGCTCCACCGGCTCACCCGCTTGGGCCGGGCCCAGCTCGAGGAGGAGATGGAGAAGCTGCGGGCCACCATCGCCGAACTGGAGGCGATCCTCTCCAACCGAGAGGTGTTGCACCAGGTGATCAAGGACGAATTGGGTGAGGTCCGGGCCAAGTACGCGTCGGACCGCAAATCCCAGGTGACCTTCGATGTGGGAGACATAGACATCGAAGACCTGATCGACGACGAGGACCTCGTGGTCACCATGTCCGCCCGGGGTTACATCAAGACCGTGGCCGCCGACGCCTTCAAGAGCCAGGGACGCGGGGGCCGAGGTGTGGCGGGCGCCAAGCTCCGAGACGAGGACTACATAGCCAACATCCTCACCACCACAGCTCACGCCTACCTGTTGTTCTTCTCCAACCTCGGACGGGTCTATCGACTCAAGGCCCACGAGATCCCGATGAAGGACCGCACGGCCCGGGGGACGGCAATCGTCAACCTTCTCCCGCTCCAGCCCGAGGAGCAGATCAGGGCGATCATCGACACCCGGGACTACGAGACCAACCAGTACCTGTTCTTCGCCACCCGCAACGGCCAGGTCAAGAAGACCCGGTTCAGCGAGTACGACTCCTCGCTGCGTGCGGGCCTCATAGCCATCAACCTCCGCGATGGTGACGAGCTGGTGAAGGTCATCCCCGTCAACGACTCGGACGAGATCTTCATGGTGAGCCGAACCGGCATGACCATCCGTTACGGACAGGACGACGTGAGGCCCATGGGTCGTTCCACCGCCGGGGTTCGAGGGATGAAGCTGAAGGCTGGTGACGAGGTGGTGTCGTGCGACGTCGCGCGAGACGACACCGCCATCCTCATCGTCACCGACGGCGGCTATGGCAAGCGGACCCAGTTGGACAAGTTCAACAACCAGAACCGTGGTGGCCAAGGCGTGCGGGGTATCAAGCTCACCGCCAAGAAGGGCATCGTGGTTGCTGCGTTCATGGTCGGCCTGGACGATGAGATCTTCGCCATCGCCTCAGATGGTGTGGTCACCCGGATGCCGGTTCGAGACATCTCGTCCCAGGGTCGTGACGCCACCGGGGTGAAGGTGATGAACGTGGAAGGTGATCGCACGGTGGCCGCGGTGGCTCCGGTGCTCAACGCCGACGACGAGTGAGGCCTGGGCGCCGCTGCGCCCAGAGCCGGGCTAGAGGTGATCTTGCCACTAGCCATCGAGAGACCTTCCCCGGTACATGGCCCTCGACTGAGGGTGACCCGCGAAGGGATCTCCAATGCTTGATCAACCAGTCCACGTCGATGTAGCTGCACGACGAGCTCGACAGCGCCGAGCAAACCGAGATAGCGGCTCGGTGAGCCTGCTGCTGGCGGTGGCTCTGGTGCTGGCGGCCTTGGTTGGATACGGCGTAGCTCGGGTGGGCGGAGCCGCTGCCCGATCCGCCGCGGCCCAAGCCGCGGCGGACGCCAGTGCCCTAGCCGGCGCCGAGGACGGCCGGCCTGGCGCCGAAAGAGTTGCCGCCGCGAACGGGTCAGTCCTCACCGGTTTCGTACAGGACGGCCTCGATGTCGAGGTCACGGTGACCAGGTCCGGCCACACGGCCGTGGCCAGAGCTAGGTGGCAACCTCGGTCATATACCGTGGAGCCCGGGTCGACTGGATCCTCCATCAGCTCGACGAGCCTGGTCACGAGGTCCCTTGGCGGATGGGCCCAGTCGTCGTCGCTGCGACGTTGATCAAATGGAGGTTTCGCCGTCGGTTGAACCATGTCGTGCTGATGGCTCGGCTCGCCTCCTCACCTACTGAGCGGTCCGCTCATCCCGGCTCAAGGAGTCGGCGATGATGCATAGGGGCATCGCGGTGCTTCCTAGACTGACCCGGTGCATCCCGCTCCTGGTCCCCGAAGGTCGCGCTCTGACGCTGACCGTTCCGGTGAGGCCGGTCCAAAGCGGACACCTCGGCCAGTGGGGGATGGCGCAGCTCACTCCAATGGCTCAGGGTCAGACGCCGGTGGAGGAGCGGGTTTCATCAGTTTGGATGCAGCTACCTCGGCTGACGACCTGGTCTTGGGCGTTGCCTCGGGGGCCTTGTCGGCTCCCGAGGTTGACTCCACAGTTGCTCTGGTCGATGAGCCGGTGACGTCGGTTGTTGGCGCCACATCGGAGATGCGATCACCAGAACAAGACAGTGGGACGCTCTCGCCGCCCCGAGCCCGGCGAGAGCGGCCTGCTGATCCAGACGTCGTTCGGGTGGGTCGTCGTCAGGGTCGACGGGTTAGGAGGGTCGTACGGCGGATCGACCTGTGGTCTGTCCTCAAGTTGTCGATCGTGCTGTACACATGCCTCTATGCCGCGGTGATGGCCACCTTGGCGTTGCTGTGGGGGTTGGCCTACTCCAGCGGACAGATAGACAAGGTCCAGTCGTTCATGTCCGACGTTGGACTGGACAACTACCGGTTCTACGGCGATCAGATGTGGCGGGCATGCGCCATGATCGGTGCGATCGGTGTCTTGGCCGCTACCACCGTCACCGTCTTGACCACAGCTTTGGTCAACGTGATCAGCGAGGCAACCGGTGGCATCAGGTTCGTCGTGATCGAGGAAGACCCAAGACCACGCCGACGTCCACCCTCTCGCTGAGCGAGTCGGAGTCTTTCGATTCACCGTGGAGGTGAGTCGGGTTGGACGAGTCGGGCCAGGCGTGGACATGTTCGGACAGGCCTGTTGGCCCAGTGGAATGGGCGCGAGCACCAACGTCGGTCAACGGTTCGCATCACCCCGGCCTGACCCGCTACCGTCGGCCCCCGCTCGGGGCTATAGCTCAGTCGGTTAGAGCGCACCCCTGATAAGGGTGAGGTCGCTGGTTCGATTCCAGCTAGCCCCACGAAGACCGTCAATCCACCCGGGAGACACCCCAGTGACCCTCATCCGCCGAGCGTTGGTGGCCCTAGGGGTGGCGGGTGGGGTGGCCGCGGTCCTTCGTCTCCGAGGTTCTGGAGGTACCCCACCCCAGCGGGGTGGGTGGCGCGAGCTGGATCCTTCCGAGCTGCGCTGATGCGCGTCGCGGTGGTCGGCCTAGGGGCCGTGGGTACGCGGGCGGCCCGTCAGTTGGCGTCCACGGCCGAGGTGGAGTCGGTGGTGGTGGCCGACCCCAAACCCGACCGAATGTCTGAGGTGGTGGCTTCCTTGGGCGCCAAGGCCGAGAGCCACGCCCTAGGCGATGGTCTTCCTAACGCCGACGTCGTGCTTGTTGCCACTCCGGTCGGCACGCAGGCCGCCATGACCGAAACCCTGGTTGGTCGGGGATCGTCGGTGGTTTGCACCACCGACGATGTCAGTGAGACCCGACGTTTGTTGGATCTCGGGCCCGAGGCTGAGGCGCGTGGGGTCACGGTGGCGGTCGGTGCGGGGTTCTCGCCCGGTCTTAGCTGCGTTCTGGCTCGGTTTGGTGCCGACCGGTTCGACACCGTCGACGAGATCCATGTTGCCCGGCTGGGAACAGGCGGGCCTTCTTGTGCCCGCCAGCACCATGCCGCCCTGGGCGGAGAGGCCATCGACTGGCGTGACGGCGGGTGGCAACAGCGTCGAGCCGGGTCCGGACGAGAGTTGGTTTGGTTTCCTGATCCGATCGGCGGAGCCGACTGCTACCGGGCTGAACTATCCGATGCCCTGCTCCTGGTTCCCGCCTTCCCCGGTGTGGGAAGGGTTACGGCCCGACTGGCGGCGACAAGGCGAGATCGCCTCACCGCCCGATTCCCGATGGCGCGTCGCCCCCATCCCGAGGGTGGACTTGGCGCGCTGCGGGTGGAGATACGCGGCCGCGGTCCTGAGGGAATTGACGTGTCGGTTCTGGGCGCGATGGACCGTCCCGGTGTGGCGGGCGGAGCGGTGGCGGCCCTGGCCGCGGTCGAGGTGGGTGCGGGCCGGACCAGGATCGTGGGGGCTGCTGGCTTGGCGAGCTTGGTGGATGCCCCTGGCTTGTTGGGAGAACTGGCCCGAAGAGGTGTCAAGGTGGCCCGGTTCGCCTGACCGTCTGCCGATCCGCCCCGGTCTGCGGATCGAACTAGGACCCAAGGTGCTTGCGGATGGGCCAAATCTGCCGCGGTGATGACCTCGGTCGTGCCGATTTGCTGCCAGCATCGCCGGAGGCAACTTCAGCAACCACTTTGGCCACTGCCGGTGACAATGATGCTACCACAGCTCCGCACAGAGATGTTTCGGGCAACTAAAGTGACCGAGAACACATCGAAGAGCCGTACTGCAGTTAGCACACGGTTACCAGCCAGCTTGGTCACTCGTATGGTCCATTTGGATCATTTGTCTCAAGTCCTCTCGATTTTCGGGTTGGATTCGCGCAATTGTGCTCAAGTGTTCGGCCGCGAGGTCCGTAGTTCATATGACCCACTGGACACGGGTCAGCTCGAGGGGAAGGGCGAAACATGCAAGGAACCGGAGAAACCTCCGTTCATGAACTGATCGAACAGCACCTTCCACTGGTGAGGCACGTTGTGTTTCAGGTGGCAGTGAACTTCCCTCGACACGTCGATCGGGAAGAGCTGGCCACTGCCGGGGCCCTGGGACTGGTCGAGGCAGCCAAACGCTTCGACGAGTCGAGGGGCGTACCCTTCGACCGATTTGCAGCTCAGCGGATCCGGGGGGCGATCCTCGACGCAGTCAGGGCAGCAGACTGGGCTCCTCGGTCGGTTCGCAACCTGGCTCGCCGCCTGGAGTCGATCGAACAGCGCCTGGCCACCCATCTGGGGCGGATGCCGTCCTCGGAGGAGACCGCCGAAGCATTGGGTGTCACCACCGAGGAGCTTCGTCGCCTCCAAGACAAGATGTTCCGCTCGGTGGTCCTGGCGCTCGAGTACGACGTGAACGACGGGGACGAAGACCTGACCCTGGTCGAGGTTCTCACCGACGACTCCACCCGAGAGCCGTCCGAGGAGCTGGAAAACCGTGAGCTGCATTCCTACCTGCGCGACGCGGTTCACTTGCTGCCGGAGCGTCATCGCATCGTGGTGGCCGGCTACTTCCTCGAAGGCCGCAAGTCCCAGGAGCTGGCCAGCCACCTCGGGGTGACCGAGTCACGGATCTCTCAGCTCCGTTCCGAGGCGCTGGAGATGCTCCGTGAGGGAATCTCGGCCCAGTACGGCGCTGCCGCCGAAGAGGTCGTGGAACGGCCCCAAGGCCGGGTGGCTCGACGCAAGGCCGGATACGCCAACGCCATCGCCGATGCCTCCCCGTGGCATGCCCGGATCGGCGAAGAGGCCGCTACGGCCTGATTGGCCGCCATGGTCTCCACCTGACTTCCAGGTGGCGGTGCAATCGGCTCGTTTGCCTCACCCCCCGCTAAGCGGGGCCGATGGAAGTGTCCCATGGAGCGAATCAACGCCATTCTCGAGCGTGAAGAAGAGGTCCTGGAGACCCTTCTGTTCAAGCTGGTGGCGACGCGGCTCCTGTTGGAGAACGGGGAACGACGCTTCTTGTCCCGAGCGACCCGGGAGGTAGAGCGGGCCCGCACAAGGGCTCGTGAGCTGGATCTGATGCGGGCTGCCACCGTCTCCCAGCATCGTCCGGGCGTGACGCTGCGCGACCTGGCTGCCGAGGCGCCCGAGCCGTGGCCTGGGATTTTCAGGGACCATCACGACCGTCTCACCTCGCTGGTGGCCGAGATCGAGGTGACCGCCCACCTCAACTCCAACGAGGCCCGATTGGGTCTGGAGACATTGCAGAGGCCAAGGGTGGCAGCCGGGGGACCTGATCCCGCGGCGATGGGCGACGCTGGCGACGCCGAGCTGACCCGGCTGGCTCAGGGGGCCGCGTTCGAAGCAGTGCTGGGTACTGCTGCGCGTCTGCGCATGCCCGACCTGCTCGACTTCTTGCGCTGAGGCCTACTTCTCACCCCGGAGGATGGCCAGGGTCTCGTCGTGGATCAGCCCGTTGGTGGCGAGGCCGCTGCCCCGGTCCGGGCTGGGGCTGCCGTCGATGGCGGTGAAGCGGCCACCGGCCTCGGCCAGGATCACCGGCATCGGAGCCACGTCGTAGAGCTCGGCCTTGGGGTCGTACATGGCTTCCACCCGTCCGGTGGCGACCAGGACGTAGCCGTACCCGTCACCCCAGGTACGAAGGTTGTAGCCCGCGTGCTTGGCTCGCAACAGCTCGTCGTCAGACCAAGGGGACAGGCCGCTGGAGGTCAGATAGGAGCCCGCAACGGTGGGGTGCTGGTTGACCGACACGCGTTCGCCGTTGCAGAAGCATCCGAGGCCTCGTCCGGCGTAGACGGTTTCGGCCAGGGCGGGCACGTTGATGACACCGAGGGCGATGCCGTTCCCGTCCTCTAGCGCCAGGAGGTTGGTGTACAGGGGCACGCCGTGGGTGAAGGCTTTGGTCCCGTCGATCGGATCGATGATCCAACGCCGACCGGACGTGCCGATCTTCTCCGCCTCCTCTTCACCCAGGATCCCGTCCTCGGGGAACCGGCTCTCGAGCTCCTCGCGCAGCATGCGTTCGGCGGCCCGGTCTGCCACGGTCACCGGCGTACCGTCGCCCTTGGAGTCGATGGCGAGATCGGGGTGGCGGAAGTACTCGAGGGTCAGCTCACCGGCCTGGCGGAGCAGCGCCACAGCGGTGTCGAGGAGAGCGAGATCGATCGGGGCAGACATGGGGCCAATCCTCGCGCAAACCGCTGGGTTCTCTCCCCAAACGGGGCCCGTGCCCGAAATCGAGATGGGGAGCCAGACGGCCCAGAGGCCACGGTCAGAGGGACTTGACCCGCTTGGCGTAGTCGCCGCTGGTTCGAAGCTGGCCGACCAGCACGCCAAGGGCACCCCGGTTGGCTCGTGACATCTCGGTCCAACCGTTCACGTCACCCTGGCTGGGTATCTGGTTGAGAAGACCGAAGTAAGCCGAGATCACGCCGACCTCGTGCTCCTTCTTGGCCAAGTACTCAGGTGATTCACACATCTGGCGCATCACCCAGCCCCGGGTCTTGCCATGGTCGAGTTGTTGGGTCCAGTACAAGAAGCCGGCGTTGTCGGGATCCCGATCGAACACGTTCTGGTAGATCTGCTTCACGAACTCGGCGTTGCCGAGGCGGCCGTAGCGGTCCTTGAACTCGGCTGACCCGGCGAAGTCCTGGGACACCTTGTCCAACGAGGTGCCTCCCCTCACCCGCTCAACCCAGTAGCGCAAGCCGGATGCATCGGGTCGCCGTAGGAAGTAGGCGGTGTAGAGGCGAATTGTGGGTGCGACGATGCTGGTCCAGGCATCCGAAGCGATCTGGTCGAGGATGAATCCGTCGGCGGTCACCGACTGTGCTTCGAGTCGTTTGGTGGCGTCGCTAAGCCAGGCGGCGCTGGGGGTGACCCCGAGGAAATCGAGGGCTTGGCGTCGGGCGAAGTCGCCGGCCTTGGCGAAGGGTACGAACGGCCCGGTGGTGGCGAACGCCGACTCCTCCTCGGGCTCGGGCTCGGTGGGCCCTCCGCCCAGCTTGGCGGGCTCGGCCTCCAACAGGGAGTAGTGGGCGTTCACCGCCGATGCCTGCCACATGTTGGCGTTGGGCATACGGATCTCGAAGTGGAGGTGTGCCCCAGAGCCTTCGGCATTGCCGCTGTCACCCAGGTAGGCGATGTGTTGACCCTTGGTGACGCGGTCACCCTTCTTGAGGCCGGCGGCAAAGGCTTCGTCGAACCGGTTGGCGGCGTCGTCGGTGTTGGGGCTGTCGTTGTTGATGTGGAGGTAGCAGTAGTACCAGCCATCGTCGCCCTCGAGGTACAGCGAGTTGCCGCCGCTGCCGTGGCGGAGTTCGGCGACGGTGCCGTCGACACAGGCCAGGAGCTTGAGGAGCTTCTTGCCCATGAGATCTTGGCCTTCGTGCTTGCGCCCGTTGCTGCGGGGAGCGAGGTAGGTGTCTGACCAGCTGGCCTTGCCCAGCACCGGGTCGGGAAGGACCGGGAACATGATGGGCCGGACGTGCTCGGCGCCGGCGGGTTGGGGTGGCAGGAACCCGAAGTCCCGCTGAACACCACCCTCACCGTCGCTGGCCGAGGCGACGCCTCCGAGGCCGGGCAGCAGTGGCGTGGCGATTGCCGCGGCACCGGTGGCGATCACAGTACGGCGGGACAGGTGCTTCCCACCGATCCGGTGGGGGGTCTCGTGATGACCGCAGGAGCAGGACATGTCTGGTTACTTCCTCTGGGCTCGGTTGCCCGGGGGCCTGAGCCTCCGGTTGGCTGACGCCTGTAGGTTGTTACGATAGCGTTACGAACCGGGCCGGTTCCAGGCATCGCATGGTGGATGCCGGTCGAAACGTCCTCCAACCATCGGCACATTGCCGGTCGGACCTGAGTCGAACGGCCCATCCGGCCATCGTCTCTCGGGACGCCAGTGACGATCGTGAACCGATATGGCGGCCGACCGTTTGCCCGGGTAAGAACCGTGACGGGCCGACACAGGCCATCTCCGACCGGGAAAGCCCACGCCATGCCCCGGTAGGGTTCGGGTCGTGAGCGACGATCTGCACGGAGCCGTTGGCGTCCTGCTCGGTGACGATGGGCAGCGCTACACCGCCGGGCGGCGCAGCCTGGTCGAGGTGCTGGGCCAGGCCGGTCGTCCCCTCACCGCGGCCGAGATCTTGGAGGCAGGATCGCTACCCCAGAGCTCGGCGTACCGGAACCTGGCCGTGCTCGAGGCCTGCGGTGTCGTGCATCGAGTCATCGGATCCGACGAGCTTGCTCGCTTTGAACTGGCCGAGGACCTCACCGATCATCACCACCACCTGATCTGCACGAGCTGCGGCACGGTCTTGGACTTCACAGTTCCCGACTCGCTCGAAGCCGACCTCGCTACCGTGACCGCCGAGGTCGCCAGAGCCACCGGATTTCACACCGAGCACCATCGACTCGACCTGCTCGGCCGCTGCGCTGATTGCAGCTGACCAAGTTCACCCACGACCGGACCAACAGTGACCACGCCCTCTGCCGAAGCGGCCCGCCGCCGCACGTTCGCCATCATCTCGCACCCCGACGCGGGCAAGACCACGTTGACCGAGAAGTTCCTCCTCTACGGCGGTGCCCTTACCGGCGGGGCCGGAGCGGTCAAGGCCCGCGGCGACAGGCGATCGGCCACCTCGGACTGGATGGAGATGGAGCAGCAGCGCGGGATCTCCATCACCTCCACGGTCCTTCAGTTCCCCTACCGGGACTGTGTGGTGAACCTGCTCGACACCCCCGGTCACCGCGACTTCTCCGAAGACACCTATCGGGTGCTGGCCGCGGCCGACGCTGCGGTGATGGTCCTGGACGCCGCCAAGGGCATCGAGCCCCAGACGCTCAAGCTGTTCGAAGTGTGCAAGGCCCGTCAAATGCCTCTGCTCACCTTCATCAACAAGTGGGACCGTCCCGGTTTGGATGCCTTGGAACTGCTCGACGAGATCGATGCCAAGATCGGGGTGACCGCAGCCCCGATCACCTGGCCGGTCGGAATCGCAGGAGACTTCCGGGGTGTCATCGACCGGGCCGGCGGCGGCCGCTTCGTCCGTTTCACCCGTACCGCCCGCGGTGCCACCGAAGCCCCCGAGGAAGTGGTCGATCCTGATCGAGCCGAAGCCGAGGAGGGAGCAGCGTGGACCACCGCGGTCGAAGAATCCGAGCTTCTGGCCACGATGGGCCTGGACTTCGACCAGGAGTTGTTCCTGGGTGGTGAGCTGTCGCCAACCTTCTTCGGTTCTGCGCTGACCAACTTCGGGGTTCGACTCCTTCTCGACGCCGTCATCGATCTGGCCCCTCCCGCCGGACCCCGCACAGACGCCGCTGGCGCGGCCCGTGCCCTCGATCAGCCCTTCAGCGGGTTCGTGTTCAAGGTCCAGGCCAACATGGACAAGTCCCACCGGGACCGGATCGCCTTCCTACGCGTCTGTTCGGGACGCTTCGAACGGGGGATGGTGGTCACCCATTCCGAGACCGGCAAGCCCTTCGCCACCAAGTACGCCCATCAGGTCTTCGGGTCAGACCGCGAGACGGTGGAGGAGGCCTATCCCGGCGACGTGGTCGGCTTGGTGAACGCCACCGACGTACGCGTGGGCGACACGTTGTGGATCGACGAGCCCGTCGTCTTCCCGCGGATCCCGAGCTTTGCTCCCGAACACTTCTCGGTGGCCCGCGTCCGCGACACCGGTAGGTTCAAGCAATTCCGTAAAGGTATCGCGCAACTGGACGAAGAGGGCGTGGTCCAAGTGCTCCGAGACCCCGATCTGGGCGATCAGGCTCCCGTGTTGGCCGCCGTTGGACCGATGCAGTTCGACGTTGCCGTTCACCGTCTGGAGACCGAGTTCGGTGCGCCGGTGGAGCTGAGCCCCACCACCTACTCGGTGGCTCGCCGAACCGACGCCACCAGTGCACCGACCCTTCGGGCCATGCGCGGAGTCGACGTGTTGAGCCGGTCAGACGGCACCCTCATTGCCGTGTTCGAAAGCCAGTACTGGCTGGAACGCCTGGAGGCCGAACAACCAGAACTGGTGCTGGAGCCGCTGGTGGCCGGCGATCATCCAACCTGAGTCTGAGGACCTCGAGCGGCCTATTCGCAGCGTTCACCGTCTCGAGGTGCTTCGAGATCGGCCAGGTAACGGCTGACCAGCCCGTCAATGCACGGCTTACCCTGCCCGACCACGGTGTGACCCTCACCGACGTTGGTCACGAGACGGGCATCGGGGATTCGTTCGGCGGCTGCCACTCCGGCGGCATGAGGCGTCGCCGGGTCTCCGGTGGTGCTCACGATCATCACCGGTGCAAGTCCCTCCAGGTCGGATGGGACCGGCTCGAGCGGATCGGAGGGGACCGGCCACAGGGCGCAGCGGGCGTAGTCGTTCACCAACGCTTCGCCCAGCCTGGGGTAGCGCTGACCGACGTCTTTGGCCGCGTCGAGCACAGCGTCGAAGGAGCGGGGCCAGGCGAAGTCGACGCAGCTCACCGCGAAGTAGACCTCGGTGCCGTTGCGATAGGTGCCATCGGAGTTCCGTTTGAGGTAGGTGTCGGCCAGGAGCACCAGCCCGGTGCCGTCGCCCTCGTCGGCTCGGGTGAGCGCCCGGGTGAGCTGAGGCCAGAACATCTCGGTGTAGAGGGCCTGGGCCAAGGCCAGCGAAACCACCCCGGGCGTGGCCGGTCGGTCCGCACCGGGAGCAGGGATCGGCGATGCCTCGGACCGTGCGATCACTCGGTCGACCATCTCCATTGCCGGAGCATCCATGCACCCACGGGCATCACACGCTGAGACGTAGGCGTCGAGTGATCGGGTGAACCCTTCGGCCTGACCTTCGGCGGTGACCAGACCCGTTTCGGTGAGATCGACGACACCGTCGAGGACCATGGCCCGAACTCGTTGGGGATAGAGCCTGGCGTACTGCTGACCGATGGCAGTGCCGTAGGAGTACCCGAGGTAGGTGAGCTGGTCATCTCCGATGGCGGCCCGGATCCGGTCGAGATCGTGGGCTACGGCGACGGTTCCGAGGTGAGCCAGCAAATCCCCGTGCTTTTGGCTGCACTCGTCGACGAACTGCTGGGAGACGGTACGGAAGGCATCGACATCGGCCTGATCCTCGATGGTGGGGTCGGCGTCGTAGATGGCTGGGACTTGGCTGTGACAGTCGAGGGCGGTGCTCCGGCCCACGCCCCGGGGATCGAATCCGACGATGTCGAAACGGTTCATGACCGGGCCTGGGAGCATCAGGTTGCCGGCCAGGGCCATCCCGGAGGCTCCTGGTCCACCGGGGTTGACGACCAGTGAACCGATGCGGGACTCAGGGTCTCGAGCTGGGCGCCGAAGGAGGGCAATGTCGATGGTCGGGCCGTCTGGGTTCTCGTGATCCAACGGCACGGTGATCGTGGCGCAGTCCAGACCTGACCCACACTCCTCCCACTGGGCCGGGGCCTGGTCGACATCGGTGGTGCCGCTGGGCTCGGCAGTAGACGTGGCTGGCCCAGCGCTGGTGGTGGTTCCCTGCTGGCGGGAGACTGTGGTGGAAGAGGACGCACCTTGCTTTGCACCGCTCTGGGTACATGCCGCCATCAGGGCGACGGCCGAGACGAGCGCCGCGATCCGGTGGATGAGGGTGGAGTGGGTCACGACTTCAACGCCGGGCGGCTCGGCGACGCCAACCCTCGGGCAGGACGTGGTCGAGCACGTCGTCCACGGTCACCGCACCAACGAGGCGTCCGGCCTGGTCGCACACCGGCAGAGCCAGCAGGTCGTAGGAGGCCAGTCGCTCGGCCACGTCATGGCGAGGCAGGTCGGTGGCGACGGGATCGAGCGTGTCGTTCACGCAGTCTCCCAGCTCGGTCGAGGGCGGCTCACGTAGCAGGCGTTGGAATCCGATCACGCCCAGGTAACGACCAGTTGGAGTGGAGTGGGGCGGCTGGGTCACGAAGACCTGGGCGGCCAGGACCGAAGGTGTCTCGCGTTGGCGGATCTGAGCCAGAGCCTCGGCGACGGTGGTGGAGGGCGAGAGCACCACTGGTTCAGGGGTCATGAGACCACCAGCGGTGTTCTCGTCGTACGTGAGCAAGCGGCGGATTGGAGTGGATTCTTCGGGCCTCATCTCCTCGAGCAGGGCGGAGCGGTCGGCTTCGGCTAGGTCGGCCAGCAGATCGGCCGCGTCGTCAGGCTCCATCTCCTCGAGGATGTGGGCGGCCCGTTCCACCCCCAGGCGTTCGACGATCCTCACCGCTTCTTCCTCAGGCATCTCCTCGAGGAGGTCCGCGACCTGTTCGTCGTCGAGGAGTGCGACCACCTCTTGTTGACGACCCGGTGACAGCGAGCTGAGCCGGGTGGCGACGTCGGCAGGATGGAGATCCCGCATCTCGGCTACTTCGGTGAGTTCGGGGGTGGTGGTGAAGTGGCGGGCCACCTCGGACCAGGCGACGACGCGGGGTGGTCGACGTCGCAGCGGACCTCGACGGGCCAGGGCCGCTTGGGTGACGAACCAGAAGGCCTGGTCTGGACCGGGCTCGATGGCCAGGTCGGTCAGGTGTTCGTCCCCGATGGCGGTGTCGAGTAGGTCGCCGACCGCTAGATCCTCCCCCCGCCGTTGTTGAAAGGTTCGGGTGTCGACGGTGCCACCCCGCAGGTGAACTCCGAACCGGTCGATCTCAGCGACGCGGGCCATGTTCACGAAGATGCGCCGCCGCTGGAGCTGGGCGATCAAGCCCAGCACCCGGAGCTTGGTCCCACTTCGCAGGAGAACCACATCTTGAACGCGACCGACGTGGCCGTCGTCGCTGTCAACCAACGGCAGCCTGACCAGGCGCGACACGAAAACGGGCGGGGCCGACACGGGCGAGACGCTAATGGCTCTTCGAGCCCGGACGCCGTCGGCGCACCCTCAGCGCACCCTTGGCGGACGTTGCCCCCGGGTCGTCAGCCCAACCACCAGCGGGTCAATCCCGTGCGGGACACGGTCGTGGCATCTTCATCGGTGGTGCCCAGGCCCGGACCCCACCGGTCATGTGTCGTGCATTGGCCGGACCGGATTCTCGCGACAGTGGTCCGGTCGGTAGCCTGCCCGAACCGGGCGCGTGCAAGCGCACCCACCCGGGGACGTAGCTCAGTTGGCTAGAGCACCTGCTTTGCAAGCAGGGGGTCGTGGGTTCGATTCCCATCGTCTCCACCAAATTTCCCCAGGTCACAGCGTTGCGGCCCGGCCTTGGCGGTCGGGCCGAGTGCCCGCACTCCGCGAAAACTCCGCGAGACAGGGTGGTACTCAGTTGGACGCGGTGGGCCGGCGTGGGTCGGTTGGGCACAAGAGATGACCGATCCGCCAGTAGGGGCGTCGGTCGAGTAGTTCGATGCTTGACTCATTGCGATCAATCTCGACGGGTGGCTACACCCTCCGAACTACGGGTCGACCCTGTCCTCTGGCAAATTGCCGCGGTAGGCAAAGATTTGTGCGGCGGCGACTGCCGCGCTTCGCAAGTCTTGCCACGCGGTCAGCGACTGGCATTCCGTCAGCGGCGGCAGTATCTGGGGGAGGCGAGCGGTGACGGACTCCCAGGCAGCATGGAAGGACCGCAGCGCATCGATCTCGTTGGCGGTGTACACGAGGGAGTGGTCGTCGTGCTGGCGCGGATCGCAGTGGACCCAGTCCTGCCACTGGTTGATCACTTCGTTGGGAACGTCCGCCAAGGAGCCAGCATGGTCGTAGGACCGTTGTGCCTGGAACGAGGAGACCAGTTCGAGGTACTCGATGATTCGGTTGCGGATCCGCTGTTCGACGAGGAGCGGGCTCGGTTGGTCGGTCATGACGCCCGCCGGTGACAGGAAACGGTGGGGCCGTACTCGTCGGGCTCAGTCGCGATCGTGACCTCGAGGTTGTGTTCGGGGAACTGGACGCCCAGGGCAGCTCGCCAGGCCTCGGCGATATGCTCCGCAGCGCGCTCCAGCATCGGTAGCTCGCTGTCGTCGTAGTCGTCACCGACGAAGTCGTAGAGGTGGACGTGGTTCATCGCGTTCTCGATGTGCCAAGGCTCATCCTGGTGGATGTCCCACCATTGCTCGAACGCTTCGTCGACATCGGGGCGATCGCGAATCACGCAGTCCCGCAGCAGCACGAAGCGAGGCCACGTGGTCTCGACCAGGTCGAGGAGCCGCCCAGCGGACGATGGAAAGGGCGAAGACACGCCCTGAGCCTTCGGTGAGCAGTTCGTCGAGCTTGGGGAAGAGGTGGCCGTAGCGGTCGAGGGTGACGGTGATGCTGCTGTGGCCGAGGCGTTCCTGGATGGCCTTGGGGTGGGCGCCGAGAGCGATGCAGAGGGCGGCGCAGGTGTGGCGGAGGTCGTGAAACCGCATCTCCGAGGGGAGGTCAGGAGCGGCGGTGACGGTGGGCTTGAAGTGGCGGCGGTAGAAGTTCTTGTGGTTGAGCGTCGAACCCTCCGGTGAGGTGAACACGAGCGCCTCGGGGTTGTCGGGTCGACCGGCGAGGTGGGTGGTGAGTTCGTCGACGAGGAAGGCGGGGAGGGTGACCGAGCGGCGCTCGTAGGTCTTGGGTTCGCTGAAGTGGAGGCCGAGCCCCTGGACCTCGGTGACGGACTCGGCGATGGTGATCCTCTTGGCAGCGAGATCGACCCGGCCGACGCGCAGTGCGCAGATCTCTCCGGCTCGGAGCCCGGTGTAGGCGGCGAGGCGGATGAGGGTGGTGTAGCGCTCGTCGATGGCGGTCGCGAGGACTTCGACCTGTTCGGCGGTGAGGAACACCATCTCGGCCTTGGGCGAGGCCGCGACTCGGGAGCAGTCGCACGGGTTGGCGCGGATGGCGCCGTCGGCTTGGGCGGTGGCGAGCACGAGCCGCAGGACCTTGCGGGCGGATCTGACGGTGCCGGGTGCGGCGCCGGCCTTGCTGCGTTCGGTGAGGAACCCGCGGACCTCGGCGGGGCCGATGGCGGCGATGGGTTGCTGGGCGAAGGTCGGGAGCACGTGGATGCGCAGGATCGATTCGTAGTGGGTCCAGGTCTTCGGTCGGACGTGCGTCGCGGCCGATTCGAGCCAGGAGCTGGCGAACGACGAGAGGGGCCGCTTGCCGTTGCGGGGATCGACGTAGCCGCCCCGGTTGAGCTGTTCCTTCGTGGTGGTGAGCCACCGGTCGGCTTCGGTGCGGGTGCGGTGGTGCTTGACGCGTTCGCGTCCGGCGGGGTCTCGGTAGGACGCTTCCCAGCGTCCGTTGGGGAGCTTCTTGATCGCCATGGGGCATGGCCTCTCGGGCACGGACCAGAAGGGTCCGGTTGAAAGGCCGACGTGCGCCGCCGACAAGCGATGGGCTCATGGTGACAGTGCACCGGGCCGCTGTCGAGGGTCGACCTACAGCCCGAGCGACGGACCGCTCGATCTGGTGGGTGGTGGCGGGGCGACCGGTCGTGTCGGGAGTGGCTTCATCGGGGTCGGCTGGGGCGTCAACTGCTGATCGTCGTCGTGTCGGAGTTGAGCGAGCGCTGTTCGGGTTGCGGCGGTTGGGTCGGGTGGCTCGAGTCCTGCGGCACGGTGGAGCTGGGCCTGAGCAGCGAGTGCCGAGTGCGCGGCGGCGGGTCTGGTGATGATCTCCGTGAGTCGTTCGGCGGGGTCGGTGGTGCCGGTCGAGTCGACGACAAGGGCGTAGTTGGCCTGTCGACCGCGGGTCATGGGTGGATGCGAGGTCGTCATGTTCGACGATGGCGCCGAGCGCCGCTTCCGGCTCAAGCTCGCGAGGCGCGATGAGTACTGCCGGCTCATCGTCACTGCCAGCTCCGACAGCATCCTCACGGCAGTGCCGAGGGTGCCGGAGCTATTCGACCCTCCCGAGGTCGACTGCTCGTCCGGGACCGAACAGTGGGTTCTCGCCTACCGGCTGCAAGCGGATCGCGGTGCCCGAACGACGCGGTGAACTCCGTTGCGTTTATTGCAGATGATGGTAGCGTCGGCGTCATGAGTGACGTGCTCGAAGTTCGTCCTGACACCCTCACGCCCGAGGCGCTCGACGCGGTCATGCGCGCTCTGGACGGTGCGGGCCTCGTCGACCGCGACGGTCACGTGGTCGAACTGCCAGTGGGAATCCAGTCGGTGCTCGTGTCGATTGTGGAGAACCTGCGCTCCGGCAACGGCGTGTCTGTGATCCCGCTGCACGCCGAGCTCACCACGGTGCAGGCTGCCGAGCTGCTGAACGTGAGTCGCCCCCACCTCATCAAGCAGATCGAGGCGGGCGAGGTGCCACACCACATGGTCGGCTCCCACCGGCGGCTGAAGCTGGTCGACGTCCTCGCGTACCGAGACCGGCTTGACGCGCAGGCCAATGAGGCCCTCGATGCGATGACCGCCGACGCCGAAGACCTCGGCCTCTACCAGTAGCGCAGGGGCCCGGGACCGATGGCGGTGCGGGTCGCGGTTCTCGACGCGAACGTCCTGTACGGCATCGAGGTCACCGACCTCTTGCTGACCATGGCTACCCGCCGCCTGTACCGGCCGCACTGGTCGCCCGAGATCCTTGACGAGGTCGCCCGCAACCTCAAGGTGCGCAAGGACCTTGAGCCGTCGGCGATCGATCGACGGATCGCCCACATGAACCGGGCACTGCCTGGCGCCTTGGAGGAGCCGCCTCCTTCGCTCATCGCTGAGATGTCAGTGAACGACAAGGACCGCCACGTGCTGGCTCTCGCGGTCCACACCGGCGCGTCGCTGATCGTGACCGAGAACCTGCGGGACTTCCCGCAGCGGCTGCTGCGCCGCCACGAGGTCGAGGCGCTTTCCGTCGACACCTTCGTGCTCGAGCACGTCGAGCGTGACTCCGTCGCCATGCTCGGTGTGATCGACGCCATGTCCGCCCGCCGCCGTCGGTACCCGACGACTCGCCGCGACATCGTCGAGGCCCTATCGGTTGGCCTGCCCCGGGCAGCCGCTGCGCTCACCGAGGCCGACCAAGGCGGGGAGTGACCTGCCGAGAGTCAGGTCGTATTCGACCTGCGTTGATCGAACTCCGCCAGCTCCTCCCGCAGGTCCTCGGCCTGTGAGCGGAGACCGGCGAGTTGGAGATCCCGAAAGCCGTCGTCGCCGGCGCTGCCTTCGCTAAGAGCTTCGATCAGCTGTTCAAGGTCCGCGAGCTTCCGACGGGTGTGCTCGTACTCGGCCGTGTTGGTGACCTTGGGCCCGGCGGAGGCTCGTTCGTCCTCCTCGCGGGGTTCGTAGCTCTCGAACCGCGCAGCCAACACGTCGGCGTCTTCGAGGATCTTCTTCATCGGTCGCGGCATGTCCTTGCGACGCTACGGCCGGATCCATCGGCTCACAAGGCTGCCTGATCGGCATCGGACCAGCCCGTAGCACTCCGCGAAAACTCCGCGAGAGCACTGGTACGGGCTGGTACTCGGCGATACGTGCGATGCCGAGAAATATGGCGTGACCAGGGCGTTCGCGCTCGGACCAGGCACGATGCCGATCACCTGGACTGCTTTGCAAGCAGGGGGTCGTGGGTTCGATTCCCATCGTCTCCACCAAGAAGGTGCAGGTCAGGGCCCTGCGGCCCGGCCTCGGCCGTAGGCGGATCGGGCGGCATGCCCACTATGTGCCCTTTTCGATCGGGCGAACCGTGTCCGAATCGGGCACGGTGGTGCATGGACGACTGGCGAGGAGGTGAGTGGTGACGCGGCGATTGGCTGGCGAGGAGTTTGGCGCTGTTGTGCGCCGCCGAGAGCGAGTGTTGTCGTGCGACCTCGCCGACGATGGAGTCTGGGCGTTGGCCGTGGATGATGGACAGCGCACCGTGGTGCGGTTCTCGAGCGGACTCGAGGTGGTGCTCCGTCAGAATCACGGTTCCCTAGAGGTCGCGGTCCTGGACGCGGATCGAGTTCTTGCCGTCGTGCCCCGAACGCCACGTCAGACCCCGAACGCATGGGTGGTCGGCCCGACCGGTTCAGGTCACAAGTTCTTCGTGGGCGACGCTGTCCAGGATCTCATCGCCCTCGGACCTGACAAGGTGGCAGTGACCTACTTCGATGAGGGAATCGGTGAACCACTGTCCGAGGAAGGGGTGGCGATTCTCGGCGTCGACGGCACCCTTCACCGGGGCTTTGTGTCATCCGGTGGCGAGCCGATCATGGATTGCTACGCGGCGGTCAAGGTCGGTTCCCAGACGATCGGGTTCTGGCCCTACACTTCGTGGAGATTGACCGAGTGGAGTTTCACGACAGGCGCCGAACGAACCCACGTCGTTCCGGGCACGGTGCGTGGAGCGAGCGCTGTCACTCAGCTTGGCGACAGCTGGTGGTTCTTTTCCCCTTACGGGAAGCCGCACACTGTCTTCGAGTGGCGAGTCGGCTCATCAAAGGTCGCGGAGGTGGGCATCGTCCGTGGGCCGCTCAGGGGCCTGAGCGGTGGTCGTTTCCTGGAGTACACCGATAGGGTGCCGCTGGTGCTTGATATGCACCGAACGGACTAGTCGCCGCCGCCCTCGGCTTGCTCGAAGCAGTGGGCGCCGAAGGGCGACACGAAGCCGATCAGCTGATCGCTGACCGCGCCGAGCTGGCTCCCTGCGGGCCGTCTCAGGTTCGTGCCCAACGCGGGAGGAACTGGGGCTACCGAACCGGTGCTAGCCGCGGCAGACTGTGCGCATGACTCTTGGTCAGCAACTGCTCGAAGACCTGGAGCGCCAGCGTCGCGCCGGTGATCCACGGCTGACGGAAGCCGATCGCGCCATCCTCGAGCGGATCACCACGAGTGACCTTGTCGAGGAGTTCGCAGCTGGCCTGGCTGCGATCAGCGACGACGATCCGCTGCTTGGCGGCGGCTATCACCTCGACGACTGATCCAGGATCCTCGGCGTGATCGTGATCGATCGCTGGAGTCCGGCACGTCGTTGACGTTGCCGTGGCGACTCACGAGGCGTATCAGCGGGTCTTGGTACTGGCAATGTTCGGTGGCCGGGCTGGTCGGGTGATGCGGTCGCGCTGATCGGCCAACCTGGCGCCCGCAACCGGTCGTGGGCGCTCCGTGGCGGTGCTCGACACCGAGAACGCCATCGTGGGGTGCGCCGACGGTCTAGCCCGCCGGACCGACGCCGCCCATTACCTCGTGATCGGCCGCCGCCGAGCCGGGGTCTCGGGTTGGCGGGTTGACGGTCACCTACTCACCGTTGGACACGCTGACGCCATCCCAGTCCGTGCTGACCTCATGTTGCGGCAACGACCCACGAGCGACTTCGAAGCGAGGCAGCTACGGGTCCTGAATGGATTTCCGGTTACCAGTAGGCCGAGAACGTGTACCAGTCTCCGACGAGGTGGCGGTACTCGACCCGCTCCCCTCCGAGCACGTTCATTACCGGGAGATCGTGGCGAGGACCGTCGGGCAGGTGGGCGAAGCCGGCTGAGGTCAGGAACGGGCGAGGGGATGACGACGTGTCGAGGAACACGAACGTCTGACCGTCGAGCCGCTCGGCCCGATCGATCACGTAGGTGCCCATCCTCGAAGGGGTGTCGAGTTCGATGGGTTCCACCCGACCCTGAGTCGCTGACTCCTCCACGAACCGGTCGAAGGCGGGTCGGGCCTGGGACCACCGGAGGTGAAGGGGGACGTCGAAGGCCAACATGGCGACCACAACGGCTCCGGCCACAGGGGCAAGAATGAACCAGCGGGACGACCCGACCGCGAAATTTCGTCGTCGGGCCGAGAACCACAGTCCCACCCACACCAGCCAGAGCAGGCCGGCGGCGGCCAAGATCAGCACGGATCCCAACATCCACAGGAACCGTCCGCCGGCGGGGGAGCTGGCGGCGAGCAACATCGGCGCGGTCGCGAGGGCCAGAACCAGGTGGAACACCAATCGGGGCGGTCGGCTGAAAGAGAACGGCCCGACACCGCCGGGAGGGTACGGGGGATCGACCCCGGCTGGAGCGTTGCTGGCGATGGGCGGTGACCGTACAGCCTGGCCCGCGTCCTGTTCGGCGATCAGCTCGTGCATGTGTGGATAACGCTCAACGGGCATGAATTCGCTGATGTGATCGACGAAGTCCGCAGCACTCTCACCAGGTTCGAACGGAAGGTTCGCTTCGGTGAGGTCGACAGCGGACGGAAGTCAGGCAACCTGCTCGTCCATCCTAGATCACCTAAGGAGTGCCGAGGGCCATCAGTGCGGTGTGGAAGCGTCCTGGTTCCGGGCCTGGTCAAGGCGGGCAATTGTGCGCTTGGGGGCGGTCAGCCGGAACGACGACTCGAGCAGTTCGGCGATCTCGGTCCAGTCGGTGGCTTCATCGAGGTCGAGTCCCATCCATCCGTAGGGACCGAGGTAGGCGGGGCTGAAGCTGCGTGGGTCCTCCTCCAACGCTCGCTGATCTTCGGGGTCGGGTAGGAACACCAGGCATTGGTCGTGACGGACCCACCCGTCGGCGTTCTTGACCGATCCGCCGTAGTACGCGAACACCTTCTTGGTGAAGAACGCAGGTCGACCGTGGGAGACCTTCTCGTCGCTATCGGGGAGCGCCAGCGCCAGGGTCCGCACCTGAGCCAACACCGGGTCATCCTCATCGAACATGATCTCGTGGGCCATGATTTGCTCCTATGTCAAGCGGCGGCCGCGAGCAAGTCGGCGGGTGCCGTTTGGGCGGGTTGGGCGTCGGCGAGCAAGGCTCGGTAGACGACGTCGGAGAGACGTCGTTTGAGGGCTCGGAGCGCTTCGGTCTTGGTGTTGTGGTGATCGGTCAGGCGCCGGTCGATGTAGGCAATGGCGTCGTCGTGACAGCGGGCCTGAGTGATCGCGATGCGGTGGATGGCCGCGTTGAGTTGGCGGTTCCCGGTGCGAGACAGGCGGTGGCGTTCGCGGTTGCCGGACCAGACGGGCAGGGGTGCGGTGCCGTTGTGGCGGGCGTACGCGTCCTTGTGCTTGAACCGGCGAACGTCTGCGGTCTCCGCGACGATCTTGGCGGCGGTGAGCGCGCCGACCCCGGCGAGGGCGAGCAGGGTCGGGGCGAGCTTGTTGACGATGCCGGTGATCTCGCGTTCGAGGGCGCGTTCGCGCACGGTCAGGTGCCGGGCGTGCTCGACGATCTCGGCTGCGATGCGAGCAACCGGACCATCGAAACTCGTCAGCCGGGCAGCGATCGCGTCGAGGTTCTTGTAGGACGTGAGCGATCGAGCGGGCGGATCCCAGGACGCGTCGAGCTCGTGGAGATGCCAGCGAAGCCTGTTGAGGCAACGGGTCCGCTCCGCCACCAGGTCCTCGCGGTGGTCGACCAGCAGTCGCAGTTCCCGGGCAGGACCATCGAGCTGCGCAACGGGAAGATCCGGGTTGCGCAACGCGGCGTGAGCGACGGCGAGCGCGTCGATCGGGTCAGACTTGCCGTAGGTGCGGGCTGCGTCGCGAGCGTGGGCCATCAACTTGGGTGGCACCCGAACGATCCGCTCGCCCGCGGCGAGCATGTCCGACTCGAGACGGCGCGAGAGGTGCCGGCAGTCTTCGACCGCCCACTGCCGTTCGGGGCCGAACCGGTCAGCCCACCGGATGATCTCCAGGTGGTCGTCGCTGGTCGTTGCGGTCGTGGTCTTGGTGCCGAGCTGGCATCCGACGTCGTCGACCGCGACGACGGTATGGGTGCGCTTGTGCGCATCGATTCCGAGGGTGATCATGGGGCTCTGGTCGCCTTTCACGTTGGTGATCCGGACCAGAACCGGTCGGTGGGCACACCTCAGTGGGGGCGATGCCACGCTCCTATCAAGCCACGCCGGCCGGTTCTGCGCCCGGGAGCCGGCACAAAGCATGCTGCCCACGAAGGACACCGAGCGTAGGAGCCAAGCTCCCGGGCAGAGACCAGAGTGACACTGACCGGAGCGTAGGGATGAGCCCGACGAGTCGCCACCAATCGGCAACATGGCCGATGGGCGTCTTGAAGTCGACGTTCCCGGGCTAGGCCGTTCGGTCGCCTGGATCGATGTGGGCCACATCACCGAGGGCAGTGAGAGACCAGATGGCGGCACCGGCGATGCGCTGAGTTCGGAGCACCGCCACCGACGCGTGACCCATGGCGAACCGGTGCCAATCCCACGGCTCCTTCTCGACGCCGAGAAGGTGGGCGATCACGGTGCTGTTGGTTCCACCGTGGGCCACGGCCACGACCCTCCTGGGGGCGTCTGGATCCACACGCCAGAGATTTTCGCCGAGGGGTTCGACTCCCCAGTCGGTGAGGGTCGAGTCGATGCCGTTGGCCACACGGTCATGGAAGGCCTGCATCGGTTCGGCGCCAGCCAAGCCGTCCCACCATTCCACTCGGGGCTTGTTCTGTTGGGCAGCGAAGGCCTCTTCCACCACCTCGATGGGCTGGTCGTCCCAGGCGTCGGGCATCTTGACCTCGACCAACCAATCCAAGGTGGTCGAGCCGACGTCGAGCGCGGTGGCGATCGGCGACGCGGTCTCTGCGGCGCGCCGGGCTGGTGACACGATGAGGTGGTCGACCGGGCCATCGAGGGGGTCCGACGCGGGGTCCCCGAGCCGCTGGGCGACGCGCTGGGCTTGAAGGTGGCCGCGTTCGGTCAGTTCCGGGTCGTTTCGGTTCCGCCCATCGACCACCCATCGAGGTTGTCCATGGCGGACCAGCACCAGTTCCATGCCGGCAAGGTATCGGGCCGACGGTTAACGGAAACCTTCGTTTGCGGAAACGTCTCGGCACCGTCGCTCCCCAGGACCAGATGAGGGGTTCCCCCCATTCCCGGGAGGCTTTCGCTAGGTGATCCTCTCCCCATGATCGAAACCGTTGCCCCCGGCCCGGCGTCCACCGTGGATTCCCATGACCTCGATGGGAACCTCGCGACACCACCTGACCGTGACCGGGTAGCGGACCTTGTGCGGGTGGGTTCTCTTGGGGTGGTGATCGTGTGGCACTCGACGCTGTCGCTGTTCCACCGCAACTCCGAGGGGGTGTTGACGATGCCCAACCCGGTCGGGTCCTATCGGGGGTTGTGGATGCTGACCTGGGTGCTCCAGGTCATGCCGCTCTTCTTCATCGTCTCGGGTTCGGTGAACGCCGAAGCGTGGAACCGACATCACCAAAGAGGGGGTGGTCTCACTGCGTTCGTGAGGCGTCGAGTGGGTCGGTTCACTGCGCCGTTGGCGATGCTGGTGGCCCTCTGCGCGGTGGCCGAATTGACCGGTCGAGCCTTGAACGGTCAACCCTTCATTACCAGGCACCTGGTGATCCTCGTCCCGCTTTGGACGTTGGGTCTACTGATGGCTTACGCCCCGGCGACTGCGATGTTGGACCGGGCTTGGCGCCGTTTCGGGACGACCACCACCGTCTGGCTGGGGTCGATTGTGGTGCTGTCGGATCTGGTGCGGTTCCGAGCAGGTTCGGACCTGGCCGCCGTGGCCCAGACCGTCTCCACCATCGGGGTCTGGCTGGTGGCCTACCAGCTTGGTTGGGTGTACCGGGCAGCGGTGGCCCAGGGCGCTGAGGCGACCCGTGGAACCGGGCGAGTTCTGGCCTCGGTTGGTTTCGTAGGTCTCGTAGTGACCACCAACATCGACGTGTATCCCCGCCCGATGGTGGCAACCACCACCGACTCGATGTCCAACCTGTTGCCCACCACCGTTCCGGTCATGATGCTGGCCTTACTGCAATGCGGGCTGCTGCTGGTGTTCCGCCCCCGTCTGGCGGCCTGGTTGGACCGTGACCAAATGAGGGGCCGCCTCGACGCGCTGGGTGGCTACGCGCTTCCTGCCTACCTGTTGCACATGATCGTGGTGGTGGCGATGGTGCTGGCGCTCGAAGCGACCGGGCTGGGCTTGAGCGATGTTCCGACGGTGGCCTGGTGGATCACCCGTCCCCTGTGGCTTGCTGCGGTGGTGGCCCTGATGATCCCGATGATCCGAGCCTCGGGCCGGCTGCTCGAGTCCGACACCCGAGTCGACTGAACTCCGTCGGTGAGTGGCGATCTCACCCGCCCGCGTTCGCGGTGATCAAAGGCTGGACTTCAGCTCAGCGGACGCCCAGACCCCGCCGGCGAAGGATGGACCGTTCCACCACGGCGAACGCGGCGTCGACGGCAATGCCGATGGCGAGTATGACCACCATCGTCGAGAGCAGCCACGCGGCATCCGCCAAGTCTCGGGCGATCTGGAGTTGGGCGCCGATCGAAGGCTGGTTGGCGATGATCACCAATAGCTCACCGGCCATGAGTGACCGCCACGCGAAAGCCCAACCCTGCTTGAGGCCGGCAACCACCTGGGGCATGGCCGCCGGCAGGACGATGTGTCGAACTCGACTGATCCCCTTCGCGCCCAGCACGGTGCCGACGCGGTCGAGCAAAGGGGGGACGTGGTCGACGCCGGCGATGATGCCGTTGGCGATCGACGGAGCCGCCCCGAGGACCACGACGAACAAGATGGCGGCCTCGGAGAGTTTGAAGAGGAGGATGGCCAACGGGAACCAGGCGATGGATGGCATCGTCTGGAGGCCGGTGATGAGCGACCCGACCGCGGTGCGGAGTATCCAGCTGCGGGCCACCAACAGCCCGGTGGTGCCACCGATGAGGGTGGCCAGGGCAAAGCCGGTTCCGGCCCGACGCATGGTTCGGGTTAGTGCGTTGGGGATGGTCCCATCGCCGACTCGCTGTGTGAGCTCGGCGAAGACGGGACCCGGCCCCGGTAGGACGTAGCTCGGCTTCCACTGGGTCCAGGTGACGATCTGCCAGAGTCCGATGGCGACCACCAGGGCGGCCAGTTTGGGCCACGTGGCCGCCCAGGTTCGTCGAGTCAGGCTCGGTCTGGAGCTGGTGGCAAGCTCGAGGGCGTCGAGCCCCGCCAGTTCATCGTCGAGACGGATCCGGCGGTCCGGCTCCTCTGTCGTGGAGTGCAGAGCGGCTGCGATATCAGGTCCGGGCATGACGGCGAACCTCCTCGCGAAGTCGGGCCGTGATCTCACCGGCCAGCTCGCTGACATCGGCGGCCTCGATGCGACGGGGCCGATCGATCGGTACCGCGAACTCCTCCACGACTCGGCCGGGACGTGACGAGAGGAGGAGAACCCGGTCTCCGAGCCGGACGGCTTCTCGAACGTTGTGGGTCACGAAGAGGATGGCGAGATGACGGTCTGACCACACCCGCTCCAGCTCATCGTGCATCAGATCCCGGGTCATGGCATCCAGAGCACCGAAAGGCTCGTCCATCAACAAGACGTCGGCGTCCTGGGCCAACGCCCGGGCCAAGGCCACCCGTTGACGCATGCCGCCGGACAGCTCGTGGGGGCGACGGTGGCCGTACCCCTCGAGGCGCACAGAAGCCAGTAACTCGTCGGCCCGGGCTTTACGGGCAGCCTTGTTGATGCCGCGCAGTTCGAGAGCCAACTCGATGTTTCCGCTGACGGTGAGCCAAGGGAACAGGGCATCCTGCTGGAACATGACCGCGACCTGCCCATGGGTCTCGAAGCGCCCCGAGGTCGGCGCATCGAGGCTGCTGGCGAGGTTCAACAGGGTGGTCTTTCCGCATCCGGACGCACCCACGATGCACACGAACTCGCTGGCTCTGACCGTCAGGTCGACTCCGTCGAGTGCTGTGACGGCGTGGGTCCCGTGACCGAAAACCTTGCTGACCCGCTGGGCACGGATGGCCGGGGGAGCGTCGGTCATGGCTTGGACGTTGGCCGGGAGATGGTGGGTGTCGGCCGTGCTCACAGGCCTTCCACCTCGGCGCTTCCGGCGGAGGCGGGGAGCTGGTTGAGTACCTCCAGGTAGGAGCTGGCGTCGAGCGCGACCGGTTCCAACAGGGCGGCCTGCTCGGCGTCGCGGGCGGACTTCGACAGGCTGGATGCGACGGGGTCGGCGGTGAAGGTGAGGTTCTTCCAAGCGGAATCGATGACCTCGGTTGGGAGGGCCTTGTCGGTGAGCTTCTCGATGCCGGTGTTGGTGAGGGTTCGGGCAGCCGCGGGGTCGGTCTCGATGGCGTCGAGGGCAGCGAGGTGACCGCGGAGGAAGGCGGCGACCACGTCTGGATGGTCCTCGAGGAACGCGGTGCGAACCACGATGTGGGTCGTCACGAACTGTCCATCGGGCCACAGGTCGGCCTCGTCGACCAGAACGGTTCCGTTGCCTTCCTGGACGAGCCGCGAAACCCATGGCTCGGGGACCCAGGCGCCGTCGATGTCGCCGGCCTTGAAGGCGGCGAAGCCAGTACCGATTCCTTTGCCGCACGGCCCTGGCGAAGCCTGGAAACCGGCCGTCGCCTTCGCTGCTACTAGACAGGGAGAACTGCGTCAGCGGTAGCGGTTGAAGCCGAGGCGCTCGAGTGCCATCGGGGTGAGCATCTCGGGTGTCCACGGTGGGTCCCACACCAGCTCCACCTGAACGTCGTGGTCAGGCATCGCAAGCCGCACCGCCGCCTCGGCCTCTGCCGGGAGCTGCTCGGAAACCGGGCAGCCAGGGGTGGTGAGGGTCATGATCACCTTGACCGAGGTCTCGTCGGCGATCACGTCGTAGACCAGGCCCAGCGCCACGATGTCGAGACCCAGTTCGGGGTCCCACACCTTGGAGAGGGCGCCGTATGCCTTCTCGTCTGGGGTCTGTTCAGTCCAGTCCGATACGGGGGGTCTGATCATTTCGGATCACCTCGACAACGAGAAGGTGGAGCAGGAGACGGGTGGCGCTGACGTCATGATGCCGGGCGGGTCGCGACCATTGGGTGAACTTCGGGCACGGTCACGGCGGAGCGGTGGGCGCGGATTGCGCGACGCGGACCATGGACCAGGTTGGCGGTCACGATCAGCCCGGTGAGCGAGATCAGCAAACCACCGACAGAAACCACCGCAGCGGATCTGATGAGCACTCCGACCATGACGGCATCGAACCCGGCGGTGGCGGCGATGAGGCTGACCTGTGCTGTCCGATGGTGGAAGAGGTCGCCGAACATGAGCGGCCGACCCGTTGGCCCGGTGGCGATGCCGCGGGACCGCAACACGGTGTAGCCGATGAACGGAACGATCTTGTGGGCATGGCCTATGACCGCGAGTGACAGCCATGCAGCCAGGGCTGTCACCTCGGCGACCACCAGGGTGGAGCGGGTGGTGTAGTCCACGTCGGCGACCGCGGCGGTGGCGGCCAAGCCAACGCCGATGACGGCGAAGGCGGCCGAAGTGAACAGGTAGCCGTGTAGCAGCTCCAGGGCCCGTCTTCGGTGACGCACCGCCGTGTAGAGCGAGGTGAGGTGGAAGCCGATGCCGGCCGCAGCTGCCAGTCCGCCCAGCCATCCCAGGATGGGTACGGCGAAGAGGAGCCCGGTGGCCAAGATCGGGGTGCCAGCGGCGAGCAGGCCCACGGCCCAGGCACCAGCTCGGGCCCGGGGTCGGTGGGCCAGAAGGAACATCGGCCAGAGCTTCTCGGCCACGGCCACGTAGGTGAGCCCGAGCCAGCCCAGCAGGCCGAGGTGGGCGTGAGCCAGCACCCGGTTGGGGAGTAGCGGGAACCATCCGGTCTGGCGGTTGAAGGCGTAGACCACACCGAAGGCGACCGTGACCATCAGATAGCCGACGGACAGACGTAGACCGTTTAGCGGTACGCCACCGTCGCGAGCCGACAGCGGTCCGGACAGGTTCCAGGCGGCCAGTGCCACGGTTAGGGCACCGATGACCCCGCCTGTGGCCACCAACGCTTCGGGGCCGTGGGCGAACCCGCTCGGGATCAGCCACCCGGTGATGGCCATGCCCACCAGGGTGAAGCGGGCGGCCGGGATCGATCGCAGTGGTCGGCGGCCGACGACCGGAGCGAACTGGTGGATTGCCCCGAGCACCGCGGTGGTGAGGAATGCGAGCATGCCCACGTGCACGGCGGCGAGGGCGCCGGGGTGCGACGGCGTGCTCACGAGTCGGTCGGCAGCCAGACCGCCAGCGACTCCGAAGGCCCAAAGTCCCAGCCCCGACAGGGCCAGGAACCCCAACGGAATGGAGGGAGGTGGTGTCGTACCCCTGGCACCGGGCATGAACGGTGCGGCCAGGGGTGGTGTCGGCCTGTGTTGGGTGGTCGGTGCGGCCACGGGACCTCACTTGGTTATTTCTCTACCGTGAGCTAGAAGAATATCACCCCGCGGTTGGTGCGGTAGAGGAGGAAGTCATGAACCAGATGGTGGATGCTCGACCAACGTTGGCCGCTGGCGGCGAACCGTTCAACGAGATCATGGAGGCCGCTGGCCTGGTCGAGGTCGGCGAGGAGCTGGTGGTCTACGCCCCGTTCGAGCCGGTTCCCCTGGAGGGCGTGCTGGGTGAACAGGGCTTCACCTATGTGGCCGACGAGCTCGAGGGCGGTGACTGGAAGGTCACGTTTTCTCGAATGTGAACGGGGCCTGACCCAGGGTCCTAGGGACGGGCGGTCACTTGGGTGGTGTTATCGACACGCTGTCTCTATGATGGGGACATGACGTCGACAACTTGGAGAAGCGATGTTCCTCGCCCTTCGTGATCTTCGGCGGGGCGCCCGGCGCTTCGTCCTTCTCGGGGTGGTGATCGCGCTGGTCGGTCTCCTCTCCACCGTCCTTTCCGGTCTGGCCACCGGCCTGGTGACAGATGGGATCTCGGGTCTGCGGGCCCTACCCCTTCAGCGCCTGGCTCTCCAGGACGGATCCGAAGCGACGTTCAGTCGATCCACCCTTCGAGACGAGCAGCTGGCTGCATTCCGCTCCGTTCCCGGCGCGGAGGTCACCCCCCTCGGCGCCAGCTTCGCCAACGCTGCATCCACCGACGGTGGACCGAGCCTGGACCTCGCCTTGTTCGGTGTCTCAGCCGACAGTTTCCTGGTCGAACGAGACGACGCCCGAGCCGCCCTGGCCGGCCCGCCCGGGCTGGTGCTGGCCAGCGAACTGGAGGAAGAAGGGGTCGAGGTTGGAGACCGCTACACCTTGGGTGGGTCCAACGTGGAGCTCCCCGTTCTCGGGTTCACCTTCGCTGGCACCTACGGACACGCCCCCATCGGGTTCGTCTCCCTCGAGACCTGGCAGCAGATCCAGTTCGGAGCCACACCGGAAGGTCGCTTCTCGGCGGTGGCCATCAAGGGCGGCTCGTCGTCCGACTTGGAGAAGGTGGCCACCGAGCACGACCTGACCCTGCTCACCAAGTCCCAGGCCTACGCCGGTTCACCGGGCTACACCGCCGAAACCACCACGATGACCCTCATCCGGGTGTTCCTGTTGGTCATATCTGCTCTGGTGATCGGTGCCTTCTTCACGGTCCTCACCGTGCAACGAACCCGCCAGATCGGTCTCCTCAAGGCCATGGGAGCCAGCAACTCATACATCGTCAGGGACAGCGTCGGTCAGATGACGATCCTGGTGGTGATGGCCACCGGGGCCGGTGTGGCTCTGGGATCGATGATCGTCGCCTTCTTGAGCAGCGGCGCCGCCCCAGTCGAGTTGTCGCCATCGGCGGTGGCCACCGTCGCCCTGTCCTTGATCGTCTCGGGAATCCTGGGGAGCCTCGTCGCCCTGCGACGGATCACCCAGGTCGAACCAGCTATTGCCCTGGGGGTTGAATCGTGAGCACCGATGCTCTCATTGCCAACGAAGTCGTCGTCTCCTACGTCGATGGCCCCGATCGACGGGTAGTCCTGGACCGGTTGGACCTGTCGTTGGCGTCCGGCGAGATGGTGGTCGTCAGCGGAGAATCTGGCGCCGGCAAATCCACCCTGCTCACCGTGGTCGGCCTGCTGCGTCGACCCGACTCCGGGGAGGTCACCGTGGCCGGAACCGCGTCGGGCGGGTTGAACGACCGACGACGCACGACGCTGCGTCGAGACCACATCTCCTTCGTCTACCAGTCGGCCAACCTTCTGCCATCGCTGACCGCGGTAGAGCAGCTCCAACTGGTCGGCCACCTCAGAGGCGAGCGACCCTCCGCCACCCGGGACCGGGCCATGGACCTACTGGCCGAGCTGGGCATCGAGAACCGCGCCAACCAGCTACCAGCTCAGCTCTCGGGCGGTGAGCGCCAGCGGGTTGGCATCGCTCGGGCCCTGATGGCGGCGCCCACGGTCCTCATCGCCGATGAACCCACGGCGTCCTTGGACCCAGAGCGGGCGGCCAGCGTGGCTGCGATCCTGGCCGAAGCGGCTCACGGCCACGGCATCGCCACATTGGTGGTGGCCCACGACGCCGCCGCTCTCCGCCACGCCGATCGCCACCTTCGACTCCAAGGAGGTCGCCTCGATCCGGTTGAGCCGGACTCATCACCGAGTGGCGCTGGCCCTCTTTCTGGTGAGAGCACACCCGTGACAGGCTGACATGGTGCCTCGGATCAAGGCCGACAACATCGCCGACCACGTGGCCCAACAACGGGCCGCGGTGCTCGACGCCGCCGTACGCCTGTTCATAGAGCGGGGTTACGGAGAGGTCGGGCTGGCCGACATCGCGGCCGAGGTGGGACTGGCCCGCAACTCCATCTACCGCTACGTGCCCGACAAGGCCCACCTTCTAGTGGAGTGGTTCCAGGCCACCATCCCCCGGATCATCGAGTCCTGGGAGGCATCGGTGGCTGGTGATGATCCCCCTGAGCTGAAGCTCGAACGATGGGCTCGGACCTACCTCTCCTGGGCTCGGAGTCCAGAGCACCAGCTCGTGTCGCCGCTCACCGATGCTCTGGCCGGGTTGGATGACGCCACCAGGGCCGACGTGGCCCAGCTCCACCGATCAATGATGGACGTGGTGGCCCGCGTGGTGGCAGAGGCCGGTACCCCTGCCGACCAGGTTCAGGGAAGCGTCGACCTGCTGGCCGGTCTGGTGTTGGGAGCGGCCCGAGCCGAGTCGGCGTCGGGGGCTGAGGACCCAGCGGTTCGTCGCCGACTCGATGCCGCCGTGGCCGCCGTGATCACGGCATAGGACCGGACTTATCCGCTCGGGTCCTTAGCGGGGATCGAGTCGCAGTTCCCCGGGCACGAGCCGGTACGGCTCGGTAGGTTGGCGCCGTCGACGCCACCCCAGGAGGTAGGCATGACCGCAGTCCAGACCGACAAGCTCCGCAACGTCGTACTGGTGGGCCACGGCGGGTCGGGCAAGACCACCCTGGCCGAAGTGGCGTTGCACGTGGCCGGAGCCACCTCCCGCGTCGGGCGGGTGGAGGATGGAACCACGGTCAGCGACTTCGACCCTGCCGAGAAGACCAGGGGTTCGTCGCTTTCGCTGGCGGTCCTCCCCTTCGAGTGGAAGGGCCACAAGGTCAATCTGATCGACACGCCCGGCGAGCCCGACTTCGTCGGCGAGGTGCACGCTGCCATGCGCGTCGCCGACATGGCGGTATTCGTGGTGTCGGCGGTGGCAGGCGTGGAGGTGGGGACCGAAGCGGCGTGGCGCCAGGCCGTGGAACTCGACCTACCCCGGATGGTCTTCATCAACAAGCTGGACCGCGAGCGCGCCGATTTCACCGCCACGCTCGATGACCTGCGGAACCGTTTCGGGGCCGGAGTAGCCCCTCTGGAACTCCCGGTCGGAGAGGAACACGGGTTCCGAGGGGTGGCAGACCTCCTCTCGGACACGGCATGGATCTACGACGCCGGCGTCGCCACCCACACCGAGGTGCCCGACGACATGGCCGACCTCGAGCACCAGGTCCACGACAACCTGGTCGAGGGGATCGTGGTCGCCGACGAGGCACTGATGGCTCGGTACCTCGATGGAGACATCCCCTCCATCGAGGAACTGGAGCGGACCATGGCGCTTGGAGTCGATGACGCCACCGTGTTCCCGGTGGTGTGCGGGTCGGCGCTGAAGGAGATAGGCATCGATCGCCTCCTCGACTTCATCTGTGAGATCGGGCCGTCGCCCCTGGATCGTCCCCCCGTCGAGGTCGAGGCCGGAGGAACCGTGGTCGGGGTGTCTCCGGACCCCGCCGCAGATCCGTTGGTGTTCGTGTTCAAGACGTTGGCCGATCAGTTCGTAGGACACGTCAACGTGTTTCGAGTTCTCTCGGGCACGGTGCGGGCCGACGATCACCTGGTGAACTCGCGTTCGGGCACAGATGAACGCCTCCACGGACTGTTCAACCTGCGCGGGTCCGAGCATCAGGTGGTCTCCGACGTGGTGGCCGGTGACATTGCGGCGGTTGCCAAGTTGGCGGGCACCACCACCGGCGACACGTTGAGCGTCAAGGGTCGACCGGTTCGGGTCCAAGGGTTCGACCCACCTCAGCCGTCGTTGGGAATCGGGATCAGCGCCCGAACCCAAGCCGACGAAGACAAGATGGCCGAAGCGCTCCACCGGCTCCTCGACGAGGACCCCGCCCTAGCCGTGCTTCGACGGTCAGATACCAACCAGACCGTCCTGTACGGGATCGGCGAAGCCCACCTGTCGTTGGCGCTCGACCGACTGGAGAACCGCTTCGGGGTTCACGTCGACATCGAGCCGGTGCGGATCGGCTACAGGGAGACGATCTCGGGTGAGGCCGCGGTGGAGGGTCGGCACAAGAAGCAGTCCGGCGGTCACGGCCAGTTCGGCGTGTGCAACGTGGTGGCTCGTCCGCTGGAGCGTGGCGGCGGCTTCCGTTTCGTCGACCGAATCGTGGGTGGCGCAATCTCGAGGGGGTACATCCCTGCCGTCGAGAAGGGCATCGAGGAGGCCATGGCCACCGGCGGCTGCTACGGGTTTCCGGTGGTGGACCTGGAGATCGAACTGGTGGACGGCAAAGAGCACTCCGTCGACTCATCGGAGATGGCGTTCAAGACCGCAGGCCGCCTCGCCCTTCGGGCCGCGCTGGATCAGGCCGGTTCGACCGTCCTGGAACCGATCGACCGGGTGAACGTGGTGATGCCCACCGACTTGCAGGGCGAGGTCCTCGGTGACCTCAACGCCAGGCGGGGCCGGGTGCAGAGCACCGATGCGCGGCCTGATGGCGATCATGAGATCGTGGCGCTGGTCCCGGCCGCGGAGATGACCCGCTATGCCGTGGACCTCCGGGCCATCACCGGCGGCCGTGGTCGCTTCACCGCGACCCACGATCACTACGACCTGTTGCCCGCCAACCTCCTCGGTCAGGTCACCACCTCGGTCTAATCCTGGATCCGCCGAAAGGCTGAGCCTTCCGGCGGCGTTCGGTGGCCTTCTTACGCTTGGTCGCTGGGACGAGGGTGGATGACGGCAGAGGCGCGGACCTTGCGGTCTACCTCGAGCCAGACCCGCATCATTCCGCCTGCCACCATGGTCACCACCTCGACATCGTCACCAGGGTCTATCCCGGCGCGGTACTCGACCTGCGCTCGGCGAGCCTTCAGATGGTGGCGGGCCAACTCCTCCACTACTGGCTCCCACGTGGCGGCGTTGTTGACGTGGTTCATAGGGTCCAGATCGGTCACCCGCAGGGGCCACGGCCTTCGTTCCAACGAGGCGGGCGGATCTCCGTGGGTCAGCGATGCACCCACCTTGCGATCTCCGGTGAAGTCGGCGTAGAGATCCAAGAACGCCGGATCCAACCTGGTGGGGCGACCGGTGGTCCCGTCGATGCGGATCCACAGCGACATGGCCTCGATGCGAGCACCTTCGCTGCCGGTGATGCTGGTGCGTCGTTCCGCCCAACGTGAGCCCAGACCGCCGCAGAACGTGACCAGCTCCAGGTCCTCATCCCCGACCGCGGGCGTGACTACGTCGATGGTTGTCCGACGCACTACCCACGGGCCGGTTCGTCCCGTCCCGCTCGCCAGGGTGTCGTCGTGGCTCAGGTCCTGGAGGTATCGGGCCGTGCCGTCGAGTCGAAGCCGGCCTCCAGTGTCCACGTCTCCCCACCGGACCCGCTGGCGCCCGGCGTAGGAGCGTCCTCCGGCTGGCGCCGGCAGAGGTGCGGGCAGTTCGGGCCCGATGTCTGATGATGATGGGAGCACGACCTAGACGGTAGGTGGGACCGTTCAGCTCCGGCGACGCCGGCCGGTGCCCCGTCTCAGCACCGATCCTCCACCGGTAAGGAGCAGGCCGGTGACCACCAGGCCCACGACTCCCAACCCGGTGCGGGCAAGGGCGTTGCCGCCGTAGGTGTAGCCCGGGTCTCGGTCCTGTGGGGTCGGGTTGGGCGTGCTGGTAGCGGGCACGGCGGTGGACGGCGGGGTCGAGGGAATCGTGGTCGAACCAGGCTCGAGGGTGGTGGAGGTGGACACCGTCGAGGACGACCCGGGCCGGGTTGTCGTTGTCGTTGTCGTGGTCTCGGGGTCCGGCGGGAGGACCGGTCCCGCTCCCGGGTAGCCCACGCTGCGCTTGGTCCAATCGCACACGCCCTCGGGATGGATCTCCTCCAACCGGGCCTGCTGGTCGGCGGTCGGTTCCCATTCGCCGTAGTCGCCATCGTCGATGGCCTGGGCCACCGACTTGGTGTGGCACTTGTAGACATCGTTGGTGATGGGCCCACCGGCCACCACCCGAGAAGTGGAGTGCATCGGGAACGCTGCCGAGCACTCACCTACTGGTACCCCGTCGACTTGGGTAGGGGCGGTGTCCGTCCAGGCTCCGGCGCCAGTGGTCACGAGCTCTACCGCGCCGCTCCACACGTCGTCCCCTCGGGCGATCTCGGTGCCGTCGGTGTTCCAACAACGGTCAACCGCCTCTTCGGGACGATTGGCGGCCACGCCGGCCGACGGGTTCGACACGATGTTGAGCACCCATTGGTCCATGACCCGGAACCCCTCGTCGTGGAGGGCGTCGGTGGCCTCATCGCTCTCCTCGGGTCGGGCATCGAGGAACCAGATGACCTGGTTGTCGGCGTCGCCTTGGGCTCGACGGATCCGTTCACGGATCACGAACGACTGGTGCACGTTGTGCATGTCGAGCTGGTCTTCGAGGTAGTGACGGGCGTCGATGATCGGGATCTCGCGCGCCATCTTTCCGTCGAACACCAAACCGCTGGAGAAGGCAGCGGTGATGGCCGCCACGTCGGCGGAACGGCGAGGTGCCGGGGTGTCGTCGTCGGGGGCCAGGTTCATCTGCCGTGACGAGTACTGGTCGAGTTCGTCTCCCTGGCACAGACCGATCATGGATGCGAACACCCCAAGGTCGTCGCCGACCATGGCTTTGACCATTCCACAGCTCTCGGGAACGTTGTCTTCGGGCTCCTTCCACGATCCGATGTTGGCGTTGAGGTCCAAGAACTCCTCTGGGGTGAGGGTGCCGTCGGCCACCGCTCTCAGCCCATATTGGATGCCGACGTTGTCCCATGGCACCCGGGCGAACCCGCTGGCTGGGTCGACTCCGTAGACCTCCTCCACGTCGGCCCAGTGGGTCCACTGAACCCATTGGGCCGGGTCTTCGTGGGTTCGCAGCAGCCGCCCCAGATCGGGGAAGTCATCGGGGTAGACGGGCTGACCAGCGCCGAGCTTGGCCAGGAGCTCACCGAGGTAGGGCATGATCGCCTCGTCCATGCCGGTGGCTAGGCCGAACGTCGGGTTCATGGCCAAGGGGGTGGCTCCCCGCCAGCCTTCGATGCACTCGCTGCTTCCGGTGTCGCCGGTGCGGGCCTGCCAATCCGAGGTGAAGCCTTCGATGGTGTTCTGGCCTTGGATGATCTTGCGGTTGTCCCAGTTCTGCCACCGGGGATTGTCGGCATCGGTCACATCCATGTACCGCTCGAGCAGTTCGCAGTCACCCACGTTGATGGTCTGGGTGGTCATGTCGGGATAGGAGTACTGGGGGATGGCGGCGTCGAGCAGCCCGGGGTGGTTCTGGCCGTACACGTACTGCTGGATCCCTCCGCCCGATCCTCCGATGCCGACCGTGTACAGCGGCGCGCCGTGGTCGGCCACGAACCTGGCTTTGAGCTCCACTGCGGTACGACCGCCGAGCATGAGGTTGTAGTGGTTCGAGGTCCGGGTTCCGCTGGAGTACACCACGGCATGGCCGAGGCGAAGAGCTTCGTGCATGAGAGAGGCGCCGGTGCTCAGATCACCCTGACTGTGCCCGATGCCCACTCCGCCACCGAAGTTGTAGAGGAGGCGCCCGTTCCAGTGGTCGTGGTTCCACGTGTGGCCCGAGCCGGTGGCCTGATACTCCGAGAAGGGCACGAGCATGGCGATGCTGTAGATGAACCTGGTTCCGGGCAGGGTGCCGCGCTGGTAACGGATCAGGTATGGGATCTGGTCGGCGCCATCGGTGTTCATCCGGTCGGCACCGATCATGTTCGTCACGGTCAACATGGCGATATCGCTGGGCAGCTCGGCGGACCCGGGGGCGAGGATCTTCGTCTGACCTCCGGTGGTGCGGTAGCGGTACTGGACCACCTCTTCCACCTGGCAGCGTTCGCTCCAGCCCAGCGGGTCCTTGGTTCGATCGGGCGCTCCTGCGCCGTCGAGGGGGTACACCGGGGTGCCCCGCTTCTCCTGGTTGTCCACCGTTGGTTGGCCGAGATCGTTGTACTCAGTGGTGCACAGGAACGGGGTCTGCGCTCCAGCCGCAGCCCCTTGCGCCGAGGCCAGCACGGCCCTAACCGTGGGCGAGAAGGTCGGGAGAGAATCGAGAGCGGTGGCAATCGTCGAGGACGGTCCGGCCCCAGCCGCAAGGGGAGCCACTACGGCACCGGTCGCCACTGCGACGGCCAGGGCCGCGGCCAGACGGCGTCGACGTGGAATGGAAATTCGAGTGCTGGACACCTCGGTCCCCTTTCAGATACCCGATCGGGCAGGGTAGGGGAACCCGGTTCGGCGTGCCGGCAACATCCAGCACGGGCTCCGTCGTGACCCCGACAGCCTGGTACCCCCCACCCCTCCCTTTCGGTATCGGTGGCGACCGGGACAGGTCCGCTTCTTTGTCACACCCCCTCGGTACGGTCGATGCATGGTCCGCTTCATCCACACCGCCGACTGGCAGCTCGGAATGACCAGGCACTATCTGGGTGGCGACGCCCAGCCGCGCTTCTCCGCGGCCCGGATCGACGTGATCCGCTCTATCGGGGCCTTGGCGCTAGACCAAGGCTGCCCGTTCGTGGTCGTGTGCGGAGACGTGTTCGAGACGAACCACGTCGAGCGCCAGGTGGTGGTGAGAGCCCTGGACGCCATGGCCGCCACACCGCAGATCACGTTCTACCTACTGCCCGGAAACCACGACCCGCTCGACGCGTCGTCGGTATTCCGGTCTCAGACCTTCGTCTCCCATCGCCCCGCCAACGTGGTGGTGCTCGAGTCGACCGACCTGATCTCGCCGGTTCCTGGTGTTGAATTGGTGCCCGCGCCTTGGACCTCCAAGCGGCCGCTCACAGACCTGGTGGGTGGAGCAGTAGCAGACCTGGTTCCTGGCGATACCCGGCGGATCGTGGTGGGCCATGGCGCGTTGGACGTGCTCTCACCGGACGACACCAATCCAGCGCTGGTGGCCCTTGCGGGCGTGGAAGCCGCCCTGGCCGACGGCCGGATCCACTACCTAGCTCTGGGAGACCGCCACTCGGCTACCTCGGTCGGCCGTACCGGATGCGTGCGGTACTCGGGGGCGCCCGAACCCACCGACTTCCGTGAGGTGGACCCGGGCCAGGTGCTGGTGGTGGAGCTCGACGAGAGCGGACGGGTAGCGGTAGAGGCACATCGCGTGGGCACGTGGCACTTCGTTCGTCACGAGGCCAACCTCACCGGGCACAGCGATGTCGACCTGTTGGATTCCTTCCTGGACACCCTGGCAGACAAGGCCCGCACCATTGTGAGGTTGTCATTGGTCGGTCAGCTGTCGCTCACCGAGAAGGCCAGGCTCGACTCCGTTCTGGCCCATCACGGCGATCTGTTCGCTTCCCTTCAGGGTTGGGAGCGACGCATCGACCTGCTGGTGCTCCCCGACGACACCGACCTCGACTCCCTCGGTCTGTCTGGGTTTGCTCTAGACGCCCTAGCTGATCTTCAAGCCTTGGCGGCACCACCGGGTGAGTCGGTGGTGGCTCAAGACGCCATGGCCCTATTGGCACGGCTCGCAGGGGTGGCATCGTGAGGATCAACCGACTCACCCTGCGGAACTTCCGCGGCGTCACCTCGGCCGAGGTCACCTTCCCTTCCGAGGGCGTGACCATCATCGAAGGAGACAACGAGGCGGGCAAGAGCTCGCTGGCCGAAGCACTGACCATGGTGCTGGAGGTTCGTGACGACAGCCGCAAGCAGGGCGTGATGGCGGTCAAGCCGGTGCACCGAGACGCGGGTCCCGAGGTAGAGGTGGATCTCTCCACCGGGCCCTACCGGATCGAGTATTCCAAGCGATGGCTTCGCAAGCCTGAGACCACGCTCACGGTGATCGAACCGGTGAGAGAGCAGCTGACCGGTCGGGAAGCTCACGAACGGGTCCTGACCATCCTGGGCGAGACCCTCGACGGTGACCTGTGGCGTGCCCTGCGGTTGGAGCAGGGCGCCGACCTCGACCAGGTCGACTTCGGTGTCCCCTCACTGGGGCGGGCATTGGACCTGGCGGCTGGAGGTGGAGACGAGGACCACCATCACGACGGGTTGTGGGAACGGATCGTGGCGGAGCGGAACAGCTATTGGACCGCCTCGGGACAACCGAGCTCCGAACGGAAACGATTGGCCGAACGGGTCGCTGGGGCCGAGGCCCGTGTCTCCAGCCTCCAGTCCGAACTGCGCGAACTGGACTCTCAGACCGACGAGATGGTTCGACTGGAGAAGGAGGCCACTGAGCTGGCCGGCCGGCAGGTCGAACTGGAGCGGGCAGTGGTCGAATACGAGGGTCGTCTGGTTGCCGTGGAGGAGCTCCGCCGCTTCGTCGGCCACATCGAGTCCCGTCGAGATGGCGTGGCTGCCGATCACCGACATTGGCTCCAACTCAGTGAGATCAGAGACGGACTCATCTCGGCCGAGCTCGAGCAGGTTCGCAGACTGGATCGAGCCGAGGAAGAGCTGGTCCAGGTCGAACCGGCCCGGTCGGCCGCCCGGGCCGCGGTCGACTCGGGTGAAGGTGATCGGGACTCCCTCCAGTCGGCGCTCAAGAGGGCAGAGGCCGTCCATGACCTATCGGTGGCCGACACCGATTTCAGACGCCAACAGATCGAGGTCGAGCAGTTCGTCGAGCGTCGTGATCGCGTGCGCAGAAACCAAGCGGCGCTGGAATCGGCCGAGGCTGTCCTCGAAGCCAACTGTGTCGACGCGGCTGTTCTGGATCGGATCGAGTCGGCCCATCTCGACTTCGTGAGGGCCGAGGCCGCGGCTGCGGGGGGAGCGGTGCGCCTCACCGTCACCGCTCTTAGCGGTATCGAGGTGGTGGCGCCTGAGTCCGCCGTCGCCTTGAGCGCTGGTGAAAGCCATCTGCTGGCCGTGGCCACCAACACCCAACTGAGCATTCCCGGCGTAGTGCAGGTAGACGTGGAGGTCGGCCAAGAAGCCCAGACCCTGCACGAGGGTCAGCTCCGAGCCGCGCAGGAGCTGGCCCGGCTGTGCCGGGAACACGGCGTGGCCAACTTGGATCAGGCCCGGGCCGCAGCCAACGCCCGAGCCGACGCCGAGCGGATTCGAAGCCGCGCTGTCGAGCAGATCCGAGACGACCTTCGAGACCTCACCTTGGAGGCGCTGGAGCGCAAGATCTCCCGCCATGCCGAACGGATAGCCAGCTACGCCGCCGAGCGTGGCCCAGAGCCGGCCCTTCCCGAGGACCTGGACTCCGCTCAAGAGATCAGGGAGCAGGCGGAGAGGGCCGCGAGCGAACTGCGGACCCAACTCGCCGCCGTCGAGGCCGAACTGGCTGCCGCCAACCTGGTCTTGAAGGAAGCAGATGTGACCAGTGCCGGGCTGGACGCGCAGGTCAACGCCGAGCGCGCCGCCCTGGAACGAGTCCGTGCCGGACTGGCCCAGGCCCGGCTGGATCAGCCCGACCTGGCCATCGCGGCCGGGTTGGTGGCGGCCGCCAACGATCTAGCTGCGGTCGATGGCGAGTTGTCCGACGGCCGGGCTCGCCTGGCCCGAGAGGACGCCGAAACCCTCGATCAGCTGGTCGACAACGCCCGGTCTGCCCAACTTCGTGGCACCAATGCCATCACCACCAATCAGCGAGCCCGAGACAGCCTGGCCGCGGTGTTGGCCAGCCGAGGTGAACAGGGACTAGCCCACAACCTGGACCTGGCGTTGACCGAGCGTGACCACCTGCGGCTGGAGCTCGAACGCCTGGAAGCCAGGGCCGCCGCCGCACTCTTGTTGCACGACACGTTCGCCGTTCGACGTGCGGCGGCCCGTGCTCGCTACCAGGCCCCGTTCCGGGAGCGGATCGAGCAACTCGGTCGGCTGGTCTTCGGGCCCAGCCTCGAGGTCACCCTCGATGACGACCTGAAGATCCAGACCCGAACGCTCGACGGGATCACCGTCGGCTACCAGCAGCTCAGCACCGGAGCACGCGAGCAACTCGGCGTCCTGTCCCGGCTGGCCTGCGCCATGATCGTCTCGGGAGACGGTGGGGCGCCGGTGATCTTCGACGACACCTTGGGATGGACCGACCCTGGACGCCTCACCCAGATGGCATCCGCCATCGCTCTGGCCAGTCGTCAGTGCCAGGTGGTGGTCCTCACCTGCAGCCCGGGCCGCTTCGCTGGGATTGGCGATGCCCACGTCGTGCGCCTTCCCACCCGCGGTGCTGTGTCCGGGGACGAACCCGCGATCGTCGCCCCTGGGCCTGGTGTCAGCACGCCATGGGCTGCGGGCCAATGATCGAGAGCGCGTCCCACCTCGAGCGCACCCGCCCGGCGATCGGTGCCGGTCACAGTTCCCCCTGAGACTCGGGTCAGTGGCGTCGCCCGGCCCTGGAGAGCGCAGGTGCTGCATGACCAAAACGACCCCACGGGACCGCCGTGGCGCTAGCCCTCAGCGAATGTCGGTGGGAGGCCAGCAGTAGCGGTGAGGCTGACGATCGCCTCGCTGGTCTGACGAGGCGTCATCGACGAAGTAGCTGACCGTATCCAAGGCAATCTCGGCCCAGCGGATGGCTTGCCGGGTCCCTCGGCCCAAGCTGCCGAACGCCATGGGGGTGACCGGGCGACGCGCTCCAGTCCCCTGGCTCAGCTGAGACTGGAGGACATCTCGTTCGTAGGCCGCCCACCGTTGACGGCCGGTGACGTAGTCGGGGCGGTCCCGGTAGGCCACCACCACCAGAGAACCTCCGAACATCCTCATGCGGGACTCACCGTCTACGCAGGGCAACGAGGTGCTCGTGTTGGTGTTCACCTGCATGAATCCTTTGCGACGAAGGGTCCGCAGGTCTCGGAAGGTGTCCTCGGTGACCGAGGCGGCGTAGGAGTCGAAGGGGTTCACCCCAACGATGTCCAGGTAGCTCCGGATCAGCTCCTGGGGTGTTCCTGGCAGGTAGGGAAACGGTGACGGGACCGGTGGCCGGCTTTGGCTGTCAGGGTGTACCGCTTGAGCGATGGCATGCCAGTTGAGGACCTCGACGTGCACGCCGGCCGGAGCGCCGACCGGCAGACTCATGGGGGCGGCTCCGGCCAGCGCATCGCGGCTGTGATCTCCCAGGCTCGGGTGGCCGAACACGGCCGCACCGGTGACGTTGATGGCGGTGTAGCCGGCCGAATCATCGCCGCCGTCACGATCGGCGGTGGCGATGATTCGGGCGATTCCGAGGCAGTGTTCGGGGCCGAGCCCAGCCGAAGCCAACATCGTGATGGCGAGGTCCTCGTCCAAGACCGATTGTTCGCCCGATGACCGAGCCACCCAGGCGAAATTGCCGGGTAGAAACGTGAACCCGGGATTTGATGCTGGAGGCAACGGCTCGCTGGCGGCGTGAACCACATCCCATTCGATGTATCGGTTCTTGGACCGCCCCATACCGTGGCCGATGTGGTCGGGAACGGGGTACAGACCGAAGACCAGCTCGGGCCGAGCAGCCAGGCCACTGCTGGTCAGGTGCGCGGCCACGTCGTCGATCTGGGTGGAAGCCCTGGTTGCTATTCGGGTGAACGTCACCGGAAACCGGGATGGGGCAAGGTACGGGGCGCGTGCCTCCTGGCGGCGCTGCCACTCTTCTTGCGGGCGGGTAGCCGGGTCGACGGGCAGACCGCTCGACGGCGTCGGGGTGGGTGGCTCGCCACCGCCTGGGCCAGTGGCCTTCCACGAGGCCTTCATGTAGGCCGCCAACCCACCGGTGGCCAAGGCCTGATTGGTGGCCTCAGCAATCTCACGGGGATCGGCGCCATAGACGTGAAGGCCAGCAGGACCGTGCAGGGCGCGCGCCGCCATCTGGGAGTCGTAGATGGCATCGAGCTGACGCTGACCCGCGGCCACCTCGGCCAGGGCCGCCTCGTAGGCCTCCCGCTGTTCGGGCGGTAGCGCCGCCAGCTGCTCCTCGGTCAGAGGGGTGGGGGCAAACCCGGCGGCCATCTGCTTACCCAGGTTCTTGAGGTTCTTGAAGATCGCCAATATCCCGCTCCTGAGACGCAAACCCCGGCACCGCGTGGCTCCCGAGCCTACGAGCGAGCGTCAACGGGTTCCATGCCGTGCTTGTGGGTCGGTCCGCCTATGGGCACTCCTCCTTGGCTCGCCTGGACCCAGCGGGCGCCTCGGGCCCTCGGGCGACGGCACTGCCTGCTGACGGGGCCTCTTGGGTACCTCCGCAGGGGGAGGGATGCACGGTTGGGCACCGGTACCGTGTCGGTATCGGGTGCTCGACGACTCGAGCCCACAGGAGGGAACCATGACCAGCTCCACCCAGGTCGAGGTGTTTGCCGACGTTTTGTGCCCGTTCACCCATGTCGGGTTGCGCCGTCTGGTCGAGCGGCGGGAGTCGCTGGGTCGTACCGACGTGGGTCTTTGGGTGAGGTCCTGGCCGTTGGAGGTCGTGAACGGCCATCCTCTGGACGCCGCCTTCATTGCCGAAGAGGTGCTGGAGATCCGCGAACAGGTGGCGCCCGACCTCTTCGCAGGTTTCGACCCCGAGGCGTGGCCCGCCACGGCCATCCCTGCGCTGGCTCTGGCGGTAGCGGCCTACCGGGTGTCGCCGATCACCGGGGAAGCCGTGAGCCTTGAGCTCCGCCATCGATTGTTCGAGCTAGGAGAGGACATCTCCGATGCCGATGTTCTGGCCGAGGTTTCGGGCGCGTACGGAGTGGAGACCTCCGATGACGACGTGATCGGAGTCCACCGAGAACACGCGGAGGGGGTTGAGCGCAAGGTGACGGGCTCACCTCACTTCTTCACCGCCCACCAGTCGTTCTTCTGTCCTGTGTTGAAGGTCGGACGCGACGAGGACGGCGCGCTGCGAGTGAGGCCCGACCATGAAGGTTTCGATCAGTTCATGGAAGCCTGCTTCGGCATCTGAAACGTGCCGAGGTCATGGGGCCGCGCGGTTCGTCAGCGAGATCGCACGCTCGCCGATAGCGTGCGCCTTGTGTCCCCCAACGATCTGGTCGTGATCGAGGAGATCAAGCGTCTTCGCTACCGCTACGCGCGGTTCTTGGACCAGAAGGATTGGGCGGGCCTGGAGTCCTGTTTCGCCGCTCACGCCACCGCCTCGTTCGCAGGTGGCGCCTACACCTTTTCGCACAGGTCCGACATCCTGCGGTTCATCCAGGACACCGCTGGCCTGCCCACGGTGCTGGGGAGTCACCATTTCCACCATCCTGAGATAGACCTGCTGGCCGATGACGAAGCCACCGCAACCTGGGCGATGGCCGACAGGGTGCTGCTGACCGACCTCGACTTGGTGCTCGAAGGAGCGGCCTACATAGAGGACCGTTACGAACGGATCGACGGACGCTGGGTCATCGCTGCCACCGCGTACCGCCGGATCTACGAGGTGCTCTACCCGCCGTCGTCGGTCACCGGCTACCAGGTGACTGCAGACTGGTGGTCGACCGGCGGTCGGTCGAATCTGAATCTGGACTGACCTCGGTCTGTCGGTAGCTGACCGATACCGTGCGGGAATGACCCGGTTCGGCGTACACCTCGGCCTTCAGAACTGCCAGCCCGATGACCTGCGGACAGCGTGGCGTCGCATCGAGGAGATGGGGTTCCACTGGATCTCGGTGTGGGACCACTTCTATGGCGCCACCGGAGACCCCGCCGACGCCGAATGCCTGGAGGCGGTGACCATGCACACCGCCTTGGCCTTGGACACCACCAGGGTCGAAGTCGGGTGTCTCGTCTACTCGGTGGGGTATCGCCATCCCGCCGTGCTGGCCAAAGCGGTCACCGCTATCGACTTGTTGTCGGGTGGGCGAGCCGCCATCGGGCTGGGGGGTGGCTGGGCCGAGGTCGAGTACTCCGCCTACGGAATCCCGTTCCCCGCGGCGGGGGAGCGCCTCGATCAACTATCGGAGGCGGCCGCCTGCGTGCGGGGTCTGCTCCGCGACGAGGTCACCAACTTCGAGGGCGCCCATTTCAGGATGGTTGACGCCCGCAACGAGCCCCGGCCCGCCCAACGTGCCATTCCGGTGTGGATTGGGGGAGCCGGGGAGAAGAAGACCCTCCGAGTAGCGGCCCGCTATGCCGACGGGTGGAACATCCCCTTCGTGTCACCCGAGACCTTCGCCCACAAGGCCGCGGTTCTCGACGCCCATTGTGAGGCTGTGGGGCGACCGGCATCGGCCCTACGGCGGGCGATCAACCTGGGACTGGCCTGGGATGACGACAGCCTGAACGCCCAGTTCGGTGCCATCGCCGAGTTCGTCCGGCCGGGAGTCCTGGGCGGATCAGACCAGGAGGTCGTGGATCGGATCGGTACCTACGTGGATGCCGGTGCCGATCAGGTGAACCTGGCCATCCGTGCTCCCTTCGACCTCGACGCCCTGGAACGCTTCGCAGGCGCGCTCGGCTTGAGCTGAAGTGATGGCGTCACCGTCCCCGAGCCGTCACGTGGCCCTTTTGCGGGGGATCAACGTCGGTGGCCGCAACCCGGTACCGATGGCAGATCTCCGAGCCGCTGTCGAGGAAGCGGGATTCGACCGGGTCGTTACCTACATCCAATCCGGCAACGTGGTGTTCGACGGTCATGGCTCCATCGAGGAACTGGAACGACGGGTCTCTGCCTGTGTGGCCGAACGGTTCGGACTCTCGTTGGTAGTAGTCGTCCGATCCTGCGATCAGGTGAGGCGCGTTGTTGCTGAGGCTCCGGGCGGCTTCGGTACGCGCCCGGACACCTTTCATAGCGATGTCGTGTACCTCAAATCCCCACTCACCAGCTCCGAAGCGATGGCGGTGGTGAAATGCCGGGACGGGGTGGACGAGGCGTGGCCTGGAGACGGCGTCGTCTACTTCCAGCGCCTCAGTGCGCGCCGGGCCCAGAGCCACATGTCGAAGATCATCGGCACCCCGCCTTACCAGCAGATGACCATCCGCAACTGGGCCACCACCACCAAACTCCTAGCCCTCCTGGACACCTGAGTCGGTCCATCCGAATCGAACGCCCCGCTCCGTCGTCAAGATGGGAAGGACGCCACGGAGATGGCCCGCACCCGATCCAGAGACCGGCCGGCGTGCCGGTCTTCATCCGGCTCGAAACAACCAGTGCAGAGCGTCAAGGCGTCAGCGCGGCGGAGGGAGCGACGGCTGGGCCGATCCAGCGGTGCAGGTAGCGGCGGAGTTGCCGGGCCGAGCGTGGTGGTGTGCCCGGATCGACGATGAAGGATTGGAGCGTACGGAGCATGAGCTCGACGAGCTCGTTGAGCTCCTCGTCGCGGTAGCTGGCGGCGGACCAGTCGACGGGGAGCCGTTCGAGGATCGACCGACCGAGGGCCAGCGCCGTAGGGGACGTGATCTCCTGGGTGGGCCCACCGGCGGTCGCGAGCAGTAGAGCGAGGTCGGGGCGTTGCTGCATTTGCTCGTACGTGTAGGCGATGCCTTCGACGACGGCGTCGGCCGGGTCGGTGGTGCGGCGCAAATGCCGGGCAATGTCATCGAGAAAGGCGTCGATACCGTCGCTGACTGAAGCGGTGAGCAGCGCCTGGCTGCTGGGGTAGTAGCGGTAGACGGTTTGGCGGGTGACCGAGAGCTGGTCGGCGACCTCGGAGATGCTCGGGGCCTGTGTCGGGCGCATCTCCAGAAGTTCCTTGGCCGCGGCGAGGATTCGCGCTCGCGCCTCGTCGTCGTTCTCGGGGAGGTTGCCTCCCCAGCCGTGACGCCTCATCCGCTCAAACTATCGCAATGCCAATCCGACAGGACAGAGTTTGAGAGTGTATGGTCTAGGTCTTGCTGACGAAGGCGCTGGGGGAACGAGCGTGACTATCACCGACCATCACCGTGCCGCATTGCTCGATCGCTCTTTGACCGAGCGTGCGTTGAGGGCAGTGCTCGAGGGCACCACCGACCTCGCCCCCGAGGTACTACGGGTCCCGCTCGGCTACTACCGCGACCCGGCGCACCTCGAACGTGAGCTGGCGATGCTGCGCACGGTTCCGCTCGCGATCGTTCCATCTGTCCAGGTCCCGACGCAGAACGACTTCGTTGTCCGCGAGGTGCTCGGAACCTCGTTGCTCATCACCCGTGACGGCGAGGGGGCCGCGCATGTGTTGTTGAACTATTGCCGTCACCGCGGCGCCCGCCCCGCCCAGGGGTGCGGGAACGCTCGCCGGCACACCTGCCCCTACCACGCATGGACCTACGACCCGGCGGGCACTCTCGTCGGTCTGCCCGGGGCCGAAGGCTTCACCGACATCGAAACCGCTGACCATGGCCTGGTCGAGCTCCCGTCCGAGGAACGTCACGGCTTCATCTGGGCATCGCTTACCAAGGGAAGCCCGATCGATGTGGCTGAACATCTCGGCCCACTCGATCCCGAGCTCGAAGCGTGGAACTACGGCCACTATGGCTATCTCACCGAACGCCAGTTCACCTCAGGCGTGAACTGGAAAGGAGCGCTCGAAGCGTTCGCCGAGGGCTACCACTTCCCCTATGTCCACGGCCAGAGCGTGATCGGCCAGAACACCGTCGCCAACACCAGCATCCACGACCCGTTCGGATGCCACCATCGCCTCGGGTTCCCATTCAACTGGATCACCGCGCTCGCCGACGACCCCGCCGGCTCATGGGACCCCACGGACCAGATGGGTGTCATCTACTGGATCTACCCGAACCTGATCCTCGCCAACAGCCCCGTCGGCGTCGAGATCATCGATATCCTCCCGGTCGCAGAACCCACGGCCTGCAGCGTGCGCCACAGCTGGATGGCCCGCTTCCCGGCGACCACCGACGAGGAGCAGGCCAGCTATCACGCCATCTACGACCAGGTTCACGCCGCGGTGCGCGACGAGGACTTCACCATGCTGCCCTCATGCGGCGACGGAGTCCGAAACGCCCAGCACGACCACATGCTGATCGGTCGTAACGAGATCGGCGTCCAGCACATGATCCGCACCCTCGCAGCCACCATCAACCTCGACCTCCCATGACAAGCAACCGACCTAGTTCGTTGGCGCGGGGCCAGTTCATGATCCGATCGCGGCGTTTACGGACCAAGATTCGAGATTTGGACTTCATCCTCGTGATTCCAAGTTTCACGCGCGAAAGCTGGCTTCATTGCGGTAGAACGCAAGTCATGCCGTCGTGAGGACCTCGCCGGTCGGGTCGGTGAAGGCGTTCTCTGGCTACGACGCCCGCTTTGACATTCTCTAGATCGTCCGTGGAGTTGCCCGCTGGTTGCACGCCTCCCCCAGTCTCAACCGGCTCGTTCGAACGCCTCCGCAAGCCATTCGACGACTTCGTCGTCGATCTCGTCGGGACCATGCACATCTAAGTGGTGCATCCAATGGCGCTCGGCGGGGTGTACGACCTCTTTGAACCGGCCAGAGCGAACCTCTCGGCCGAGCGCGATGGACAACACGACCTCTGCATCGGAGTGTTGCAGGTACTGGCCCGGTAGCCACAGGTAGGCGAACCCTCGCTTGCGTCGGAACGCGATCTGGCTCTTCGTCGTGCGCATGTCGAACGAGCCGAGCGCACCGAGGCGGGCGTAGACCTCTTCGTAGACCGAGAGAGCGACCGGATGCCCCTCCAGGAAGGCTGCTGGATCCACCCCATGGAGCGTGGCACACGTCGCGTCGATCCGGCGGAGTAGTTGATCTCCTCGGCGGTGATGGCCTGGTAGCGCTCGTCGTTCGAGATGAGGAGCACCGATCGGGCCCGGGCCACGCCGGCGACGAGCTGGTCGCGGACGGTCGTGGTCACCACGCGGACGAGGCTCGGGTTGGCGGCCGCGAGGTCGGCGGTCGCTCGCAACGTCCAGCCGAGCCGGACGGTGACGGCAACGCCGCCGATCATCGCGAAGGGCGGGATGTCCTCGGCTTCGAGCGCGGCTGCCGCCCGCACGAGCGGCACCATGGCGGGGCCGGCGAGGATGACGGTGGGGACCTCAGCGCTCATGCCACACGGCCTCGCCGTCGGGTTGCCATTCGGCGAGCACCTGGATCGACCTTGCGTCGCCAGACGCCGCCAGGTCGAGGGCGGCGGCCACCGGGTGGACCAGGAGCCACCCGTCGTGGCGACGTTCCCCTGATGCCGGATCGGGGGGCGCCGTCACCTGGTGGACGACGGGGACAGCGACGGAGGCTGCAGCGGCGAGGGGATCGGAGGATCCGTAGCGCCGGACGGCGATCGACAGCAGCACGGGACCGGGGACGTAGAGCTCTGCCGGTGTCTCGCCTGCGCTGACGATGGGCGCGCCGAGGGCGATCGCGGCCTGGGTGCCCCCGAGCCGCCACGTGGGTTCGGTCGGGTCGTGGGCCCGTTCCCAGTCCGTGGGGTCGGGGACGCTGGCGAGCCACCGTCGGTCCGTCGGCGCCCACTCCCGGGCGAGGGCCCAGAACAGCTCGGGCAGCAGCGGCTCCCCGTCCTCGGTGAGCAGTCCTGCGCCTATGAGGGCCCGTCGGGCGTCGCTGGTGGAGGAGCGGGCGAGGTCGAACTGGTCGAACGAGGTCGTGGTCAGGACTGGGCGCGGATCCCGGTCGTATCGGCGCCGGAGCAGCTCGTAGGCCACGACCCGGCCGGCCCGACCGACGACGCCGACCGGCTTGGGCCGCGTGCCCGGGTCGACCACATCGACGGTGGTGTCGATCCGAATTCCAGGAGCACGGAGGAACGGGCTCCCGGTCGCGATGTCGAGGTAGCCCCAACCCGCCTCCCTCAGCGCGGCCCGGGCCGGCTGGTTGATCCGGTCGGCTACGACCAGCACCGAACGGTCGCCCATAGACCGGTCCTTCCGCTTGAGTGCCTCGACGCGGTCGACCGTCGCGTAGGCCATCGTCTTCACCTCAACGGTGACCCGATGACCGTCGAGCTCGATCTCGAGGTCACTCGTTGAGCTGGCTGGGGACTGCACGCCTCCCACAGCCTCGACGAGCGCTGTTGCCGCCTGCTCGCGCAGGCTCCGATCGAGAACGTCAGTCGATCGCCGGAACTCGCGGTCAAGCCAGTCGCCGCCCATCTGGTACTCGAGCGCTTGCCGAACCAGGCCCACCACGTAGGTGAGGTCATCGTCCTCGGCCAGGTGACCTCGGTCGGGCCGTTGCCCCAGTGACCCTTGCCGCTCACATCCCAGGCAAGAGCTCGCTCGTCGTTCCGTCAACGCCAGCTCGACCGCCACGGAGCGTACCTCGTCGGACCACCCAAGTCCGACGCAGGCCGACGAGTCCTCGCCATCCCGGGGTCGCTCGTGGCCGACCTACGCGGCCACCTCGACGCCTTTCGCGCAGCCGGGCGACGACGGCTACGTCTTCACCGGCCAGAAGGGCGGCCCGCTCGCGCCCCCACGTCTGGCAGGACGCGTGGGAGAAGGCCCGAACCGAGGTCGGCGTCCACGAGATCCACCTCCACGACCTCCGCCACCTCGCCGGCACCCTGGCCGCGAGCACCGGCGCAAGCAGCAAGGAGGTCATGAACCGCCTCGGCCACACCACCCACCGAGCCGCCCTCCGCTACCAACACGCCACCAGAACGCGCGACCGAGCCATTCCGGAGGCACTCGACGAGCTTCTCGCCCCACGGTCGACCTGACCGAGCCTGGGCAGGGATTCATCGCCCCGGCGGGAGGACGTTTGGTGCCCGGTCAGGGATGCCGGGTCGTCTATCCCTCGCTGCCGGGGGCGCCGGGCGGCGGGCCGGGCTGGGTGATGCCGCACTCCTCGGACTCGAATACCGCGATCTCATCGGCCGCAGCGGAGGCCTCGGGATCGGCGAACGCGGCGCCGAGGTCGCCGTCGGCGGCCTCGAAGGCGGCGACGAACGTCTCGACCGGTCCGGCGATCTCCGCGGGCGCGAGCGCGGCGTACTCGGCGAGTTGCTCGCTGGTCGGGGTGACGCCGACCAGTTCCGTTGCCACGGCGCAGAAGGCAACGAGGTCGTCGGCCGGAGCAGTGGTGGTGGCCTCGGCGATCGTGGTCGTCGAGCCGGCGTCGGCCGCGTCGTCGGAATCGTCGCTGCACGCGGCGATCGCGCCGATGGACAGGGCGGCGACCATTACCGCCTGGGTGATGCGGCGGACGGCGGTGGACGGCATGGTTCCTCCAGGTGCGGGACGGGCCCGAAGGCTTCGGGTCTTGACTGCTCTGTCGCTCCGATCGCCGATCCGGGATCACCGATCTCGAAGATGCGCGCCGCCGACGGCTCGGCGCTGCCGGGCATCCCGCCACAAGGCCCGTCCGGCGACGAGCGCGGCCGCCGTGCCCAGCACCGCCCAGATGAGCGCCGCTCGGCCCCAGTCCTCGTGCGGCCAGACGGGGAACAGCGGCAGGTCGGTCTCGAAGGGGCGGGCGAGTGCCGCCCCTGCGACCAACGGGACTGCTGTCGCGGCGAGGACCGCTCCTGGTTCGCTGTGGCCGGCGGCCCGGGCGGCGGTGGCGAGCCCGAACCCGAGCCCTGCGGCGACCACGCCTTGCAGGATGAGGACCTCGAGGTGGTCGGGTAGAGGGGCCCGGAGCACCCAGTGAACGGCAGCCCACACCAAAATGAGGATCGTCGGGCCGACGGACCTGACCGCGGTCCGCCACCAGAGCGGGCGGGGGCTGACGTCCACCACGAGCGCGCAACGCTCGTCGACGGCGACCGCAGCTGCTCCCATGACCAGCCCCAGGGCGGCGCCGTGCAACGGCCAGAGTGCGTTCGGCCACCTCGCCACGAGGGCGACGCCGCCGGCTACCAGGAGCGCGGCTCCGGCCAGGAACGACCACTGTGTCGCGATGAGGAGGTAGCGGAGCGTCCCTCCGACGCGCCCCGCCACGTTGTCATCCACCCTCTGAGAGCGCGCCCCCGGGCACCGGGCTCACGATCGTCTCGGCCGTCCCGGTGAACATGGCGAGCACCACGGCAACCACCGCCAACCCGGCCAGGACGAATAGGGCAGACCGACTCCTGGCCGTCCGGGCCTCGACATCGGCCCTGACCGCGACCACCGCTCCGATCGCGCACAGCACGAGCAGGTAGGCCAGCCACCACCCCGGTGAGCCGGTGAGCACGACCGATCTCTGTGGGTCGCCGTCGATACCGAACGGGCCACCCCAATAGGTCCAGGGGAGCACCACGCGGACCCGGCGGAGCGGTTCGAACAGGCCCTGGAACACGATCACCGCCACGACGAGGCCGCCGGTGGTGACGATCGGTGCCGCGGCTCGCTTGGTCTTGCGGGCCACGACGACACCGAGGACCGGTCCGCCCAGGCAGCTCACGGCGCCGAGGGCGAGCCACACCGCAGCCACCCACCCGTCCGACATCATCTCTGCGTACCCGCCGTGAACGGTCGGCACCGAGCGTGCCCGCAACAGCGTCACGAGCACGAACCCGAGGCCGGCCAGGAACGGTACGAGGCAGGCGGCCAGGTGCCCGATGGTGCGGGATGCCTGGACGAGCGGGGTCGGGCCGGCGGCCTCGGCGCAGCGGTCCGACGCCCACACCCGATGCGCGCTCACACTGATGCCGACCATCCCGAGCAGGGCGGCCGGGGCGATCATCGACAGCTCGTCGGTCGGCTCGTCGCCGTCGAGGTAGGGGAGGAGCGCGGCGTAGGTGAGAGCCAACCCGATGAGGAAAGCGGGGCGACCGAAGTAGCGGCGGACCTCGATGCGGGCCAGTTCGACCCACGGCGGCCGGCCCGGTTCGGCCACCGTGACGGTCGGGAGGGACTCGGCGGCGGTCATGCCGCCCCCTCCATCGCAGCAGGCCCGACGAGGAGCAGGTAGGCGTCCTCGACGGTCGGTGGCACCGCCTGTGCTCCGGTCGGGGGCGTTCCGCCGACGGATCGCACCCCACCAGCCGGGTCGCGCCAGGTCGCCACCGCGTCGGCAACCGGTCGGTCGTGGAGCCACACCCGGTCTCGGGCCGACGCTACGAACCCGGCGACGTCGCCGTCGTAGGCCAGGCGCCCGCCTACGAGGACGATCACCCGGTCGCACACCGCAGCGACGTCCTCGGTCTGGTGGGTGGCCAGCAGCACGGTGCCGGCGCGGGCTCGTTCCGACAAGGTGGCCCGGAACATCGCCCGCTGTTCTGGGTCGAGGCCGGTGGTGGGCTCGTCGAGGATCAGCAGGTCCGGGTCGCCGATGAGCGACTGGGCGAAGGCCAATCTGCGGCGCTGGCCACCCGAGAGCTTCCGCACCTTGATCGTGGGGCGGTCGTCCAGCGCGACGAGCGCGAGCACCCGCCGTACCTCGGCGTGGCGAGCGGAGCTGTCATCCCACTCCTTGAGCACCGCGATGTAGTCGAGGAACCCGAAGGCTGTCATCCCAGCAGGGAACCGGACCTCCTGGGGAAGGAAGCCCAACCGGCGACGGATCTCGGTGCGCTCGGCCAGCGGGCCGTCGGTGCGATGTCCGAGAACCGTGATCTCGCCCTCGTCGGCTCGGGACGCGGTACTCAGCAACCCGAGCAGCGTCGTCTTGCCCGCGCCGTTGGGGCCCAACAGCGCGGTGATTCCCGGGGCGAGGTCGAAGCTGACGTCGTCGAGGACGGCGACCGGGCCGTAGCGGCGGGTCACGTGCGAGACGCGGACGGTGCTGGGCATGGGTGCTCCTTCATGTGCTGCTGACGGCGGACGGGGCCGGGTCGCTCGAAAGTCGATGGTGGAGGAGCAGCGCTGCTCCGACCGAGACGGCGATCGCAACGAGTTGTGTCGGAGCGGTGGTGACGGCCCAGGGCGTGTCGCGCACCTGCCAGGCGACGACCACCGCCGTCCATCCCAGGGCGACGAGCGCCGCAGGCCGGACGGGATCGTGCCAGGTCGCGGCGGCGGCGACGCACAACGTGCAGGCCAGAGCCGGGAGCAGCCAGCTCACTGCCGCCCCGGGGTGGTGAAGGACCATCGCCCCCACTGCAACGGCGACCGGTACCGCCGTCACCACGACGTACGCGGTGCGCCACAGCAGCATCCGCGCCGGGGAGAAGGGCGCCGCCCGCTCGAGCAGGTCGATCCCGTGGGGTACGAGCCGGTAGGTGGCGGCGACGCCGAGGGCAGGGAGCAGCGGCGCCACGACCAGGAAGGCCGCGTGGGCCGAGTCGACCGGACCGAGCACTGCCGCCACCGCAGTGACGGCGAGCACCAGCATGGTGGCGATGGTCCACTGCCGGCTCTGCGCGGCGACCACGCGCGTCACCACCACGTCCGACATCGACACGCCGAGCCGGAGCAACGCCCGCCCGCTGCGACCGACCTCAGGGGTCGAGACCGCGGCCTCGACGCGGGCCCACAGGTGTTCGAGGTCGAGATCGGGCGATCGCTGGCTGTTGATCGGTCCCGTCGCGCCGGCTCCCAGGACGGCGCGGCACGCTTCGCACCGCACGGCATGCGCTTCGACCGATGCCCGCTGGACGGGGTCGAGCCCGCGCTCGCCGTAGGCGGCTGCCACCGCGTCGTCGATGTGCCAGGCGCTCATCGGAGATCTCCCACCTGCAACGACGTGCCAGCCAGCTCGGTTCGCAGGACGGTCTTGGCCTTGCGCATCCGGCCCTTCACCGTTCCCTCGGGGACACCGAGCATCCGCCCCGTCTCCTTCGCCGTCAGGCCGTCGAAGACCATCGCCTGCACCACCTCCATCAACTCTGGTGAGAGTGACGCCAGCACCGCCCCCGCCTCGCCGAGGTCGATCGACTCCAGCACCCGCTCCTCGGTGCTCACCACATCGCCCTGCGACGAGAACGGTGCCGGTCGGGCGTGACGACCGGCCCGGCGCAGGTGGGTGACGAGCTGGCGCACGCCGATCCCCCAGATCCACGCACCGACATCGCCGTCAGCTCGCCATCGGGCAGCGCCCCGCCACACCGCCAGGAAGGTGTCCTGGACCGCATCGGCCACCAGCGCATCGTCCCAGCAACGGGCCCGCAGTCGGGCGACCAACCACGGCCGATCCACCCTCGGGCCTCGTAGAGGACCCGGAGCGCAGCGGCGTCGCCAGCGGCGACGGCCGCGACGAGCGTCACATCGTCCCGCTCGTCGCCGGCTGCCCCACCAGCGCTCACCGTCGCATCCCCGATGACCTCATCGCTCCACTGTCGCTCGCACGCCGCGATCGGGATCACGCTGCGGCCAGCGGCGGAGCGAGATGACCGATCCGTAGGGTCACGTTAGGGTCACGCCGCCGGTTCGGCCCCGGTACGACGAAGGCCCAGGTTGCCCGGAAGCCGGGGCTGACCTGGGCCTTTCGTGTGGAGCGGGTGAGGAGAATCGAACTCCCGTATTCAGCTTGGGAATTCGATAAGGCCCGATCCGCTGACCTGGGCCGACGGGCATACGGGCTGGTCAGGACCGTTTTCCTGGTATCAGCCCGTCCGTCCCGATCCGCTGAAATTCTTTTCGTTGTGGCACGAATGTGGCACGCCGAAAGGCGGGGGAACCGGCCCAGCGCTCTCAGCTTGGCGCAGTGTTCGTCCGCCACGACGCCGGCGCGGCTCCTTCGTGCCACACGGCCGGCTCACACGAGGTGCTCGATCGCGATGGCGCCCCATCGCTCGCGCAGGTAGTCGGCAACGACGCGACGGGGCAATGGTGAGGCTTGTCTCGCTGCAGAGGAGGCAGCCGTCGTCGATGACATCTCGCCTCAAGTACGGGGATCGCCGTCGCGGGAGAGTGGCCAGGTCCTAGTAGTACTCACGGACGTAGCCGAGGGCCTTCTCAAAGACGTCGTTGTCACGGATCTTGAACTGGACGTAAAGGGTCTGGCGCAGGGCCTTGCGGACCTCCTGGTCGCCGGCGATGGTCGACTGCCATCCGTCGAAGCGGACGGCTCGGACGACGTCGTCGATGCGGTCGACCACGTTGGAGACGATGATCGGGGTCTCGTCTCCCTTGAGCGCCTCGAAGAGTTCGGTGAGGGCGGCTTTGCCCTTCTCCTCGCGGGGGATGAGCTCCTCGGCCTTCTCGGCGGCGACGGTGTCTTTGGCCAGCTCGAGCAGTTCCCGGAGGAAGTCGAGGCTGGACTGCTGGATGTCGGCGTACTTCTCGCGCAGCGCATTGAGGCGCTGTCCGAGCTCGATGAAGACCGGGTTGTTGAGGTGCTTGGCGATGCGGGCGGTGATCTGCTTCTCGATCTCCTTGAGCGGCACGTCCTTGCGCGTGCCGGTCATCAGGTCTTCGATGGTCTGGGCGTCGAGAACGATGGTCTCTGCACCCTGGGGGATCTCGACCTGGATGTTCTCGTTGATCAGCTCGATGGTTTTGGCCCCCAGCGCATGCCACACCAGCCGACCAGTGATGTCGGCGGGCCGCACCGACTCGTACACGTCAGTGAGCCACTTGTAATCGTCGCGGTGCGGCTTGAGCATCGGGTCGGGGCTGAGCGCCTCCCACAACTGAGACACCACGCTGTATGCCGACCCGAACGCGTCCTTGATGGTGTCGTCGGCGATAGCGGCCTGTGCCTGGATGAGTCCCTCGTAGCCACCGATGGTGCGGTCGACGCCGGGGAAGAACGCGATGGCGGTCGCCATCGCAGGTGCGAGCCGCTTCTTCAGCTCCTCGATGTTGGAGATGACCTGCTGGACGGTGGTCTCGTCGAACGCGAGTGACTTGGCGACGTCGTCGAAGATGCCGAGGTAGTCGACGATCAGGCCGTGCGTCTTATTCGGCGGATAGACCCGGTTGGTGCGGGTGATGGCCTGCAGGAGCGTGTGCTCCTTGAGCGGCTTGTCGAGGTACTGCGTCTGCAAGATCGGCGCATCAAACCCGGTCAACAGCTTCGCCGTCACGATGATGATCTTCAGCGGATCGGCTGGGTCGTTGAATCGAGCAACGACCTGTTCCAGGTCCTCGGCGCCGGGCGTCCACTTCGCCCACGATGCCGGATCGGTGCGGGATTTCGACATCACGATGGTCGACGCCTCAGGCGGCAGCATCGTGTCGAGGGCTTCCTTGTAGGCAACGCACGACGCCTTGTCGTAGGCAACGAGCTGGGCCTTGAACCCTTCCGGCTCGACCTTGGTCGTGAAGTGCTCGACCACGTCGGCGGCGACCTGGTGGATGCGGTCGGGTGCCTTGATGAGCACCTCGATCGAGGCGGCCCTCTTCGACAGCGTGATCTTCTCGCCCTCGGTCAGGTTGCGGTCGGCAGCGAGCTCCTCGAACGCGGCGTCGATCTTCTCCTGATCGAGATGGATCTCGGACAGGCGCGGCTCGAAGTGCAGCGGCAAGGTTGCGCCGTCACGGATGGAGTCCTGAAACGTGTAGCGCGACAGGTAGCCGCCTTCGTCCTCCGGCGACCCGAACCACATGAACGTGTTGCGGTCGCGCTTGTTGATCGGAGTCCCGGTCAGCCCGAACAGGAACGCGTTGGGCAGCGCCTCGCGCATCTTCTGCCCGTAGTCACCCTCCTGGGACCGGTGCGCCTCATCGACCATCGCGATGATGTTCTGCCTATCGTCCAGCACGCCCTCGGCCTCGCCGAACTTGTGGATCGTAGTGATGATGATCTTGCGCGCACCCTGACTCAGCAGGGTCTGGAGTTCCTTGCGCGAATCCGTTGACACCAGCCCGGGCACGTCGGAGGCGTTGAAGGTGCCGGTGATCTGGGTGTCAAGGTCGATGCGGTCGACCACGATCAGGATCGTCGGGTTGGTCAGCTCGGCCATGGCCCGCAGCTTCAACGCGGTGAACACCATTAGCAGCGACTTGCCCGATCCCTGGAAGTGCCAGATCAGACCCTGCTTGATCTTCCCGTGCAGCACCCGCTGCACGATCAGGTTCGTGCCCTGGAACTGTTGGAACCGGGCGATCATCTTGATCTTGCGGTGCTTCTTGTCAGTCGCGTAGACGGTGAAGAACCGCAGGAAATCCAACACGGCCGCCGGCTTGAGTACTCCGTTCACGGCGTCCTTGACGACCTCGAGCCCGACCTTCGCCGGTGCGTCCGGGTCGGACTCGTCCTCCCGCCACGGACCCCACAACTCGACCGGCATCCCGACCGAGCCGTAGCGGAAGTCCTTGCCCTCGGTCGCGAACGACAACACGTTGGGCACGAAGAACTGCGGCACGCTCGCCTCGTAGTCGTCGTGTACCTGCGCGGCGCCGTCGATCCAGGAGTAGGCGGCTCGGATCGGGGTCTTCGCCTCACCCACCACCAGCGGGAACCCGTTGCACCACAGCACGAGGTCGAATCGCTTGCCGACCCGGCCGATCTGGAACGGGACCTCGGTCGAGATCACCCAATCGTTCGACGAATCGTCCTCGAGGTGGTCAAAGTCGATGAGCCTGACGGTGGTGTGCTCACCGTTCGGGCCGAACGGCATCGACTTCTGCCCGGTCAGCCACGCCATGAACTCCTCGTTAGCGACCACGGGGTGTGGTGTCGTGCGGGCCGAGATGAGAATCGCCCGCAATGTGTGGATGACCTCGTCCGCCTTGCTCGGATCAGCCATGATCTCCGGATTGAGATCAATGAGCGCCGCCTTGACCGCACCCTCCAACATCACCTCATCAGTGCCGCGTGGCAGTTCGTTGCCCGGAACGAACCGGACATCGATCGAGGTCACCAGATCGCGGACGAAATCGCGGACGGTATTCGCCTCGTTGAACAGGGCCATCATTTGCCTCCGAAGATTTCTGCAAGCACCGAGCCCTTGAGAGCGATAAGGCCGTCGATCTCCGAAGTAACAGCTGCTGCCGCTGTGTCAATCGATGAAAGAGCAGTAGCTACCCACTCGACGTCCGACGCATTCAGCGCTGGGACCGGCCCCGCCAGAATCTTCGCCTGTGAGATGTTCTTGGCCTCCGTACCGTTGACGACCTCACGCACATATGCGCGGTAGGGGGGAGCGCTGAGAGCCGCTAGCAGGACGCGGCCCGGATACCCTTGTCGCGGAACAAGGCGCAATGTCTTGTCGCTGAGCATGAGGTTTGGAAACTCGCGATCGACCATGCATGGTCGGGCGACGTTGTCGACGACGGCGTTGGCGCGGGTAACCAGCACGTCGCCCTCGTGGACGGTGTCGCCCAGGCGGAAGTCTGCGGCGTCGAGCAGCCGCTTGTTTTCCCGAGGCACGAAGATGTCGCGGCCCACGGCACTAACTTTCAGAACGCCCAACTCAGTGTCATTGGCTGGCTCATTCGCAGCGCGGGGACTTCGTCCGGCGTCGATTCGTTCAACCCAGGAGGAGAGCTGGGCGGTCGTAGCGGACGCGGCCGCGTCCTCGAACGTCTCCGACATGACGGCAGCAAGCCCCAGAGCGACACCCTTGGCCGATTCCCGCGCGACCTCAATGGCCCAAAGGAGGTCAGCGATGCGCTTCTGCTCGTCGAGGGGCGGGAGGTCGAACTCATAGTTGGCGAGGTCGCGCCAGTTTGTGCGTGGCGATAGCGAGCCCGCCGAGGTGTCGAGGGCGTGGTCGAAGAACTCATTGGACTGGACGAGGAAGGGCAGGAACTCTCCGAGAAGCTGGCTCTCGTCAGCCTCGAAGGTGTAGATGTCGCCGGAGCAGATGGCGTCAAACTCGGCGTATGCGACCTTGCGCTGATAGGCGCGACGCTTGCCGAAGAGGGTCTGTCCAGGTTTCACGCGCCGGGTGAAGGTGGTGCCGTCGTCTGTGGAGCCCCAGCGGCCGACTTTCAACTCGCCGGGGTCCATGTGTTCCATAGCGATGACGCGGTCGATGCCGGCCGCGTCGAGGTCACGGACGGTTGCGTTGACGTTGTTGACGACATCGCCGAACGCGACACTCTTCCACGCGGACTTGTCGAGGTTCAGAGTCATGCCCTCACCTCCGCCCGAAGCAGCGCTAGCACGTCGGCGATTGCGCTTTCGGATGCGGCAGCTGCGGCGCGCCAGTCGGCGACCGCGTCAGCAACGTTGACCTGCTCGCCCTGCTTCGGCCGCCTTGGCGCCCGCGACATACAGCGGGATGGCGAGGCTGTGACCCTTGTCGGCTGATGTGGTCGAGGTGGCGACGGCTGCGAACTGGTCGACGTCGCTGAACCGGTAGGCGTCGAGGATCTTGTGCTGGTGGGACTCCCGCAAGAATGACTGGGCCTGCTCGCGGGCGACCTCGTTGACTGCGTTGATGAACAGCACCTTGCCCTTGCGCTCGGCCGGCTTGCTGGCGCGCAGGGTGACGACGACGGCTTCCATCGGGCTGTTGTAGAACAGGCCTGCGCCAAGACCGAGGACGCACTCGATGAGGTCGGATTTGACCAGCGCCTGGCGGAGAACGGCTTCCTCACGGCGGAAGAGAACGCCATGCGGGAAGAGGATCGCTGCCCGGCCGGTCTGGGGGTCGAGGCTCCGGGCGATGTGCTGGAAGAAGGCGTAGTCGGCGCGGCCCTGGGGCGGCACTCCCCACATGTTGCGGCCGTACGGGTCCTTGGCGAAGGCCTCGCGGTTCCAGGCCTTAATGGAGTAGGGCGGGTTGGCGAGCACGACATCGAAGGTCTCTAGGCCGCCCCTACCATCTAGAAACGCTGGCCGAGCGAGGGTGTCGCCGTGTGCGACGTGGCCGTCGGTGATGCCGTGCAGGAACAGGTTCATCCGTGCGATCGCCGACGTCCCGTAGTTGAGCTCCTGCCCGTAGAGCCGGACGCTGCGCCACTCCTTGCCCTGGCGCTTGAGTTCGGCCACGGTCGAGATGAGCATTCCGCCGGTGCCACACGTCGGGTCGTACACCGACTCGCCGGGCTGGGGCTGGAGCATCAGAGTCATCAGGTGCACCAGTGTGCGGTTGGTGTAGAACTCCTGCGCGGTATGGCCGGAGTCGTCGGCGAACTTCTTGATCAGGTACTCGTACCCGTTGCCCAGTTCGTCCTCCGGCAGGTTCGCGATCGACAGTGTCTTGGTAGAGAAGTGCTCGATCAGATCCGCCAGCGTCGAGTCGGGCAGAAGGTTCTTGTTTCCCCAGTCGCCGTCACCGAACACTCCGGGCAGGGTGTCGGGGTTGGCGGACTCGATCGCCCGCATCGCTTTGAGGATCGTCGCACCGATGTTCTCGGTGGCAGAGCGGACGTCGTCCCAGTGGCAGCCGTTGGGGATGGCAAAGCGGTGGTTCTCGGGGAGGTCAGCGAGCTCCTCATCGCCGTAGGTCGCAAGAGCGGCGGCGTGCTCCTCGTCGTAGACGTCGGAGATCCGCTTCAGGAAGACGAGCGGGAAGATGTACTGCTTGTAGTCGCCAGCGTCGATGAGGCCCGCAGGACGATCGCCGCGCCCCACAGGTAGGACTCCAGCTCCCGTTGGGTGATCTGCCCGCTCATGCCGGAAGCCCCCACTTCGCCAACTCTGCTTCGAGAGCGGACCGGGTCTCCTGCGCCTTGGTGTGCGCTGCTTCGAGGGTGGCCAACGCGCCGGCCAGCGTGAGCTTCTTCCCGGTGTCGGCCGGGGCGACGTAGAGCGGGATGTTGAGGTTGAAGTCGTTGCCCTCGATCTCATCGAGCGTGGCGATGCTGGCGCGGCCGTCGATGTCGGCGAATCCGCCGTACGCCTCGAACAGCTCGGCCGCGTGCTCGGGCTCCAGGGTGTTCTGGTTGCGGCCCTTCTTCATCAGGTCGGCGCCGTTGATGAAGAGCACCTTGCCCTTGCGATCGGCGGGCTTGTCGTGGCGCAGGATCAGCACACAGGCAGCGAGGCCAGTGCCGTAGAACAGGTTCGGGGCGAGTCCGATGACGGCCTCAACCTTGTCAGCCTTCAGGACGTGCGTGCGGATGCGGGCCTCGGCGCCTTGTCGGAACAGGGCTCCCTGCGGGAGCACAACTGCGACCCGGCCCGTCTTCGGGTTGGCAGAAGCCAACATGTGCTGGACCCACGCCCAGTCGGCGTACCCCCTCGGTGGCACTCCGCCAAGCTGGTTGCGTCCCCACTTGTCCGACGCCCACTCGACGTCACCCCATGCCTTCAGCGAGAACGGCGGGTTGGCGACGACGCAGTCGAACTGCGCGAGGTGGTTGCCGGTGTAGAAGGCCGGGTTGCGCAGCGTGTCCTCACGGACGATCTTGAAGTCCTCGACACCGTGGAGCAGCAGGTTCATCCGCGCGATCGCAGAGGTGGCGAGCACCTTCTCCTGGCCGTAGAGCTTGCCCCACAAGGTCTTGGGGCTACCGCCGGCCGCCTTCACGTGCTCGATGACCTCGATCAGCATGCCGCCCGTCCCGCATGCGGGATCGTAGACGGACTCACCCTCGGTCGGGTCGAGGATGTTGACCAGCAGACCGACCACCGAACGCGGGGTGTAGTACTCGCCAGCCTTCTTGTTCGACTGATCGGCGAACCGCTTGATGAGGTACTCGTAGGCGTTGCCGAACACGTCCGGCGCGACGTTTGCGTTCGAAAGGGTCTTGGTGGAGAAGTGCTCGAACAGGTCGGCGAGCTTGCGGTCAGGCAGCTTGTCCTTGTTCGTCCAGTTGGCGTTGCCGAAGATGCCGTACAACGTCTCCGGGTTGGCCTTCTCGATCTCCCGGAACGCCGTTTGCAGCGCCGTGCCGATGTTCTCGGTCTTTTCCCGCACCTCCGACCACAGGTTGCCGTCCGGGATCGCGAAGCGATGGTTTTCCGCGAACGTCGCGTACTCGTGATCCCCGCCCGACTCCTCCAGCGCTTGCTCGAACTCTTCTGCGTAGACGTCGCTGATCCGCTTGAAGAACATCAACGGGAAGATGTACGCCTTGAAGTCAGCTTGGTCGATGCTGCCACGCAGCAGGTCTGCAGCTCGGGCGAGGTACTGCTCCAACTCGGTCAGGGTGATGCGGTTCGTCATGCCGCACCAACTCGCTCACCTTCCCAAGGGCGACGTCATCCGCGAAGCCGTCGTCCTCGAGTTCCTGTTGTGTCACGCCTGCCGGACTCACGGCCGCCTCCCACGCTCGCCCAGCAACCGGGCGCTACCTGAATGTCTGCTGAAAGTGTGACATGGCCGGTGGGGCGTCACGGGCCCGAGCGTTGCGGTCAGACGCGTGCCTTCGCTCCCCCTGAGGCAGTGCCGCCGGGCGGCGATGGGATTAGCTGCCACTGGGGTCTCCTTCATCGGGGTCGGGTGGCTCCAAAGCCGCGAACGTCGCGGCAAGGTCGACGTCACGGAGCTCCTCAAGGCAGGCGGTGACAGCGCGGTGCCCGGCGATCGATTCCTCGAACGCGCGGAACCGCATGCCTATTGAGCGCTGCTCAGCCAAGGGAGGGAGAGGCACCGTCAGATTGCCGAGGTCCTTGATCGGCACGCGTTGGATTGCGGCACCCCTGGCGAGTCGCCGAACCTGGTCACGGGTTGCGTCGGTGGTCATCCAGGCGCCCAAGTACCAGGTGTCGAGTACGGATCCGTCAACCACCCGAAGGGTCGCAACCTGCTGAGACGGAACAAATACTTCTTCCTCGTCACGGACGACGAGCGTCTCGCCAACGGTGCCCCCTTCGATGGCGACCAGGATGTCGCCGGGGATCGCACGGCTCATGCCGAGGTCGTCGATGGTCGCACCGTCGGTGAAGTTCTTCGCCGGCGACTGATTTCTGATCATGGCAACCGAGAGAATCGGTACCTCGCCGGTCTCTGCTGACTTGGCTGTGAGGAACCCTCTCGAGATCGACACCGCAGATGTGAGATCGGCGAGCCGAACGAATGGTGCATCGCTCATCGATCACGCTCCAGAAGTGAGCGGAGCTCGTCGTCGGCCCGCTTGGACGAGAACATCAGGTTGCCTAGCTCGTCGATCAGTGTCGATCGCTTGGCAGTGAGATCGCCAACGCTCGGAAGCTCGGCCCGGGCGAGGTACCGGCCGGGGTCGATCACGTCGTTGTCGACCAGGGTGTCGAAGGCAGCGACCGCGGCGCGGCTGTCAGTCGGATCCCCGCCCGCCACCCACGTTTGGTAGAGCGCGATGGCCTCGTCGACGGTCGCGCCGTCGAGCGCGGCCTGGCGGCTTCCCGCCACTTGGGGCCCGTCGCCGGTGAGGTCGACCATCAACGTCGGTGCCGGCTTCCCGTTGATGGTCGGGCGACCCTTCACGAATACCAGCAATGAGCACTGGATTCCGGTCCATTGGAACGAGCCACCGGGCAGGCTGATCACTGCGTCCAGAAGGCCTGCTCGGATGATGCGCTGCCGAATCCTTCCGCCACGAGCGCCCTCGAACAGAACCCCGTTGGGCATGGCGAGTACGGCTCGGCCGTCGTCCGCTAGGTGGTAGAGGCAGTGCTGGATCCAAGCGGAGTTGCCGTCGCGCTCACCGGGCTCCCCCCATGTCCAACGGGCATCGTCGAGGAAGCGAAGCTCTCGAAGGCGCTGGTTCCACGGCGGGATGGCGATGACCCGGTCCGCCCGAAGGTCGGGGAAGCGGTCCTCCGTGAAGACATTGCCCAGCTCGACCTCCGCCGCCACGTCGTGGAGGAGCAGGTTCGCCTTTGCCATGGACCAGACTCGCTGGTTGACCTCCTGGGCGACCAACCGACTCGCTTGAGGACCAGCGGCCTGCGCCGCGTCGATGAGCAGTTGTCCGATTCCGCACGCGGGGTTGTAGACGATTCCCGTGGGGTCAGCGATGCCGATGATCAGGCGACGAACGGACGGCGGGGAGAGGTACTCGCCGCCCCGATGACCCATGGTCTTGGCTGCTCGCTCGAGGAGGGCGTCCGCCATCGCCGGAGTATCAGCGGGATTCAGGCTGTCGAGCGTGGTCACTACTTCAGCCAGAACTCGTGCAGGCACTGGTGCTCGCGGCAGCAAGTCGGGATCGGACTGAGCGTCTGCGTGGACGACCGAGCGCAGCGCGTCATCCAATTCGCTCGGAGCAGTCGTTCGAAGGCGCCCCCACGCAGAGGCAGCGTTCTCAACCCTCATCGCCAGGAGAACGAGAATCAGTGCGGTTGCGTCCTCGACATCTAGCTCGCCGCGCAGGCCATCGAGCAGGTGCCACACAGCCAGGACCTCGCGAGGTCGGGCGTCCAGGCGTCCCTTGCCTTCGAGCCACCGCATGGTCTCGGCACGGTCGTACATGGGCCCCCGCGGGCTCCGGCCCCGCTCGGGCGGGAAGTCGTCAGGGTTCCGGGACTTCCAGTTACCGACCGTGGCTCGGCTCTCGCCGGCCAGCCGTGCAATGTCCGCCATCGAGATGAGCTCGAACTCGTCCTCCGCCATCAGCCGACGCTCCCGGTTGCCGCGAGTCCGTCGTCGATGTGCAGGCGATGCACATTCCGAGCAGCGAGACGGAGCTTGGCTGAGAGACCGCCCCGCCCGGCAACGGCGGTGACGTTGACTCCGTGGTGAGCGAGGCGAGCAGCACCGTCGGCGAAGATGCCGTCGCCGGAGCAGATCGTCACCAGTCCGAACCGGCTCTCGATGGACTCGCCGTCCAGCACGTCGAGCAGAGCTAGGTCGGCTCCGTCTGGTCCCGAGCGCAAGAGGCGACGAGCACGAGGAAACTCGAACATCACGGCCGGGGCGGCGTGATGGCTGCAGGCGACGACCCAGAACGCTGAGTCGTGATCGGGGAGCTGTGCCTCAAGCGCGGCCTTGACCGCCAGCACCTCTCGTTGGGATGGGCTTGGGCTCGCCGCCAGGTTCTCGACATCGATCAAGACCAGGTGACGGACCTCCTTGTTGGGGATCGCTGTTTTCGTCATGTGAGCACCGTACCACGTTCACACGTACACGTCAAGGATCACACGTACACATCTTTCGGATGTGCCAACCGTACACCACCCGCAGTTGGCGTCGCCACGAACGGAAAAGACCGCGACGGTCCGCTGAGTTGGCAGTGGGGATGGGGGGTAAGGCCCCTCACCCCGAAGTCACCCTGCGTCCGGAAATTTCAGAAATTTGGGGACCCGACCCGACATTGGGGTGGGTGTGTCTAGAGACGGATCAACTCCGTGTCGTCCCCGTGGGACCGACACGGCCCCACCCTCAGGAGACACCCCTTATGGACATCGACACCCTGCCCGACATGCTCCGGGTCGACGAGGCCGCAGCGGTGCTGCGGATCAGTCGCAGCCGGGCCTACGACGAAGTCGCCGCCTTCCAGCGCACTGGCGGCGTCGAGGGCTTGCCCTCGATTCGTATCGGCCGCACGCTGCGGGTCCCCAAGCGGGCGTTGCTCGCATGGATCGAAGCCCAGCTCGGCAGCACCGATGCCGCCTGAGCGCCGCCAGCTGTTGATCGAGCTCGAGACTGCCCTTGCCGTGCGCGCGCAGGCCGGGCCGATCGGCTGGCTCGTGCTCGAAGCGATCGCCGCGCACGCATCAACTGGCCGACGCGTGGTCGAGGTGCGGTGCAGCTCGCGCTCGCTCGCCGGGATCGTCGGCGTGTCCAAGGACTCGGTGGCGCGCGTTCCGGTCGCTCACCGACGCAGGGATCGTCGAGCGCGTCGATCACCGCGAGGAACGTTCCGGTCGGTTCTCGTCGACGACGTATCGCGTGGATCTCGCGTCCGCCGGCATCACCGTCGTCACCGCGTCGCAGAACGCCGCACCGGAAGCCGTCGTCACTCACCCGATGCCCACCACATCGCGCGCTCCTGGCGACCAGCTCAGCCTCCTCGGCTGAAGCGGATCCCGCTCGACGTCGCTCCGATTGCCCCGTCTCGTAGAGCGCGCTCTTCCCTTCGGTCCCGTCACCGCTCCAGACCCCCGAAGAACAGCCACGAACTTGCATCCCGATGCCGGGACCGTCCCGCTCCCGCGTCGCCCGAACCGGCCACGGCGTTGTGCGCCACGGCCGGGACCGATCTGAAAGGAGCACACCTTGTGCTCTCCCTCGGCAAGATCCAGCTCTCCGGCGAGAGCTACTACCTCAACGCCGTCGCCGACGGCATCGACGAGTACTACCGCGGTGTCGGCGAAGCGCCAGGTCGTTGGGTCGGCTCCGCGAGTCACGACCTCGACCTCGATGGCGAGGTCGAAGCGAGTGACCTGCACGCCATCTGGGCCGGCGAGAACCCCGCCACCGCCGAGCGCATGGGGCGGTTCCCGAACCGCAAGGTCACCGGGTTCGACCTCACGTTCCGCGCCCCGAAGTCCGTGTCGCTTCTCGCCGGGCTCGGCGATCCCGACACGGCCCAAGTCGTGCGCGAGTCACACGAAGCAGCGGTCGACGCGGCGTTCGCGTACATCGAACGCGAGGCGGCCCGGTCCCGTACGGGCAAGAACGGCGTCAACCAGATCGAGGTCGAAGGGCTCGTCGCTGCCGCGTTCCGGCACCGCACCAGCCGCGCCGGCGACCCTCATCTCCACACTCATGTGCTCGTGGCGAACATGGCCGAAGGCGCCGACGGGACCTGGCGCACACTCGACGGCCGGTGGCTGTACCTGCACGCCTCGACCGCCGGCTACCTATACGAAGCGCACCTCCGTCACGAGCTCACCGCCCGTCTCGGCGTCGAATGGGGACCGATCAAGGAAGGCATCGCCGACGTCGCCGGGATCGACGACGACGTGCGGGCTCACTTCTCGGATCGCCGCAAGGAGATCGAGGAACACCTCGACGAGGTCGGGTTCCGCACCGCCCGAGCCGCCCAGCTCGCGACGCTCGTTACCCGGAAGGCGAAGAAGGCGACCCTCGCCGAAGGCTCCATGCGCGACGTGTGGGAGGCCAAAGCTGCCGACATCGGCTGGGACCCCTCCGACCTCACCCTGGCGCTCGATCGGGTCGAGCGGGTCGCCGTCGACACCGACCTCGAAATGCTCGCCGACGACCTGATGAGCGCCGACGGCCTCACGAAGCAGGCATCGTCGTTCGATCGTCGAGACGTCCTGCGGGGCATCTGCAGCCGGCTCCCAGCGGGGGCGACCGTGACCGAGATCGAGGAGATGGCCGACCAGGTTCTCTATCGGGCCGAGGTCGTCCGACTCGTCGAGACCGACGGGCCCGGCCTGTTGTCGTCGAACGTGATCCGCCGAACCGACGGAACGATCGTCGCCGCTTCAGGCGTCGGCGACACCCGTTGGTCGACCGCCGAGCTGATCGGGATCGAACGACACGTCGTCGGACGAGCCACGGCTCGGGCCGACGAAGGTACGGCGATCGTTCCCTACGACGTGCTCGCCGAGGTGATGGAACGACGCCCGACGCTGGCCGCCGAGCAGGCCGAGATGGGCACCCGGCTGTGCACGAGCGGCAACGGCATCGACGTCGTGTGCGCCGCCGCCGGGACCGGCAAGACCTACACCCTCGACGCCGCCCGCGAGGCCTGGGAGGCCAGCGGCCACCGCGTCATCGGAGCTGCTCTCGCCGGGATCGCCGCCCAGGAGCTCCAGTCCACCGCCGCCATCGAGTCCATGACCCTGGCGATGCTGCAGATCAACCTCGACGCCCACCGCATCCTACTCGACGACCGCACCGTCGTGGTGATCGCGCATTGACTCACTCGAAACCTCCGCGTAGGGGGATTCGTTGCCTCATGTAGTTCCTCCGTTTGGGGTGTGGCCCGCTACGCCTGATCGATGGGACTCTCGATGGCGCAACGGCGTGCGGTCACGAACCAGATGGCAACGAAGTACCGGCAGGCAACGCGGCGGGAGAAGACACAGATCCTTGACCAGCTCGTCGAGTTGACCGGCTGGCATCGCGACTGGGCCCGGGCACAGCTGCGCCAGGACCTGCTCGTGGCGATGTCGGCTGCGACGATCGATCGACGCCTGGCGAACTCGAAAGCTGTCGCGGGTTCACGGGCCGCTCCACACCAGCCGGGCTCGTTGTTGAAATCACAGATCCCGATCCGAACCTGGTCTGAATGGGACGAGAACAAACCCGGGTTCGTGGAGATCGACTTGGTCGGCCACGAAGGCGGCAACAGCTACGGCGAGTTCTGCTTCACCCTCACGATCACTGACGTGGCAACGGGTTGGACCGTGAACCGCTCGATCCCCAACAAGGCCGCATCCACGTTGTCGAAGCGATCAAGCACGCCTCAGCACGGTTCCCGTTCCCGATCCTGGGCATCGATTCCGACAACGGTTCGGAGTTCATCAACTCCCATCTCTACGACTACTGCCTCGCCAACAAGATCACCTTCACCAGGGCCGGCCCGGCAACAAGAACGACGGCAGCCACGTCGAGCAGAAGAACTGGACCCACGTCCGAAGCCCGTCGGCTACCTCCGTTTCGACACCCCCGCCGAGCTCAAGCTCCTCAACGAGATCTGGGACCTCGACCACGACTTCACGAACCTGCTGTGCGCCCAACAGAAGCTGATCAGCCGCGAACGTGTCGGCGCCAAGATCATCAAACGCCACGACACCGCGCAGACCCCCCACCAGCGCGCCCTGGCCGCGGGCGTGCTCACCCCAGCGAAGAAGGCCCTCAACCCGGCCCGCAACACCATCCGACCCGGACAACTTCAACGCCGCATCGACCAACGCGCCCAACTCGAACGCCTCGCCCTGTCCAAAACCGCCCCCACCCAGACCCATCAACCGGGCCTTCAACAAGCGCGACCGTCCGGAGGTCTTAGGTGAGGCAACGAACTAGCCCTCCCGGAGGTTTTGACATGAGGCAACAGGTCGACGAAGCCGGCATGGCTGGCACCCGCAACCTCGCACCGATCCTCAACGCCGCCGACGACGCCGGTGCCAAGGTCGTGCTTGTCGGCGACCCCCACCAGCTGCCCGAGATCGACGCCGGGGGCGTGCTCACCGGGCTCGCGAAGCGGCTCGACCCGATCGAGCTGACCGAGAACCGGCGCCAACGCGCGCACTGGGAACGCGACGCGCTCGAGGAGCTTCGCTGCGGCGACGTCGACACGGTGTTCGCCGCCTACCGGGACAATGACCGGATCGTGCAAGCACCAACGGCGATCGATGTTCGCCGGACGATGGTGGCCGATTGGTGGTCACACCGGCTGGCCGGCGACACCGTCGCCATGACCGCCTACCGGCGCAACGACGTCGACGACCTGAATGGCCGAGCACGCGCCTACCTCGTCCGATCCGGTGACGTGTCGGGTCCCGAACTCGTCCTCGACGACCGCCCGTACCAAGCCGGCGACATGATCGTCTGCCTCAAGAACAACCGGCGGCTCGGCGTCTGTAACGGCACCCGCGCCACCGTCGACACGGTCGACTCTGACCGCGGGACGCTCACCATCACGCTCGACGACCGGCGCGTTCTGCTGCCCAAGGAGTACCTGGACGAGGGCAACATCGCCCACGGATACGCAACCACCATCCACAAGACGCAGGGCGCTACCATCGACCGGGGGCTCGTGTTGGGCACCGACGAGCTGTTCCGCGAACGCGGCTACGTCGCCCTTAGCCGCGGCCGGATCACGAACCACCTCTACCTCATCGGCGCCGCCGAGATCGACGCCTCGACAGGCCACGGGCCTCCGCCACTCACCGGCGATCCCGTCGAGGTCGTCCAACAGGCGCTCCACCGCCAAGGCGACAAGCGTCTCGCCATCGACACCGGCGAGCCGCTCGCGTTCTGGCCCATCGAGGACCTCGTGGCCGAGAAGCACCACCTCACCGGCGTGCTCGCCGCCTGCCCTCCGGATCGAAGCCACGACATCGTCGCCCTCACCAGCCGACGCGAACAGGTCCAGGGCGGGATCGAACTGCTCGTCTACCGGTACAACGAACTCGCAGACCGCAAGCTCCGAGGGCCCGGCACGCGCAGCAAGATGCGCGACCTACGAGAACAGATCGGCGAGCGGTCCAAGGGCCGCGACCGCCTCGCCACTGAGCTCGACGACGCCCGCAGCGGGATGAGCGAACGAGAGCAGTTCCAGACCGACCATTCGCATGAGGCTGGCTTCCTCGACGCTGTCGACTACGAGCTCGACCGGCAACTGCGAAGCCGAGCGTGGCAGGTCGCCGCCGACCCGACCGACTACCACCTTCACGTCTTGGGACCGGTGCCCACCGATCCCGAGCACCAGGCCACCTGGCTGCGCGGCGCCACCATCCTCGATCGCCACTACCTGGGCATCGACCGGGACCCCGCCCAGCGAGACCGCTCATCCCTCCTTGGCGGCCCGAGAGAACGAGCCGAAGCCATGGCCCGCCTCGAATCCCTCACTATTCCCCGTGAGCGCGAGCCGGTGTCCCGCACCCTCGAACCTGACCTCGGCTTGGACTTGTTCGATTAGACCTTGGCGGCTGCGCTCCCAGCATGTAAGTATCTCCTGCTGCATATAACGCCATCTCACGCGACTTGACTCCGAGTAGTATGCTGGAAAGCGACTGGAAAGCGCGTTAGCGCGAGGAGTAGCCGTGCCTCTTTTCGACGTCCCCGACCCGCCCCTGTACACACTGACGCGTGCCCCGCTGGTGCAAGCGCTCGCCCAAGTGCGCTACCCACTGATCGCGTCGCTCGAATCGATGACCGGTATCGCGCCCCTGCAAGGCCACCTCCTAGGCGCATTCCCGTACATGGAACAAGAAAAGGTCCAAGAGGTGGCGATTGTTCTCGGACCGGCTGGCCCCGCTGCATCGGGAGGTGCTGAATCGGTCGTCTGGAAGCTGACGAACGACGACGGTGAAACGGTCGTCGTTGGCGCGGGCAGCGCGACTCTCTCGGTGGGAAGCTCGTACCGAACCGTCGAGGACTTTGCAGTAAAGTTCGAGATCCTCTTGGAGGCTCTCGCGAAGATCGGAGTGCCCAGGTGCGACCGGCTGGGCGTGCGTTATCTGTCAGTTGCTGCTGGGCTCCCTGGCGTCGATCGAGCATGGCGCGACTGGTTCCGTTCCGAGCTCCTCGGCTGGGCAGGCTCTGACGTGATTCCTGAGGGATCCCTGCAGGCGGCGATCAGCCAAGTCAAACTCGCGCACGACCCAACAGGTGACCTGGCTGGCCCGCCCGCTGAGGTTCAGGGAACGATCAGATATGGCGCTGTGCCGAGCGGCAGCACCGTTCCTGGTGTACCGCCCGTCGAGATCGAGGACGACTCGTTCCTACTCGATCTCGATATCTCATCTGCGGGCCACCAGCGATTCGACACCGAAGAACTCCTGCGCCAGTTCGGACTGTTCCATCAACAGATCGACCGATTCTTCTATTGGGCCCTGACGGAGAAGGGGGGCGAGCATTTTGGACTTGAAGCACGTGACAGCTAACGCGTCGGTTGCCGTTGCCCTGTCGATCCCCGCGTTCCTGGGAAGCGGCACACTTGTTGCTGCCCCTGAGAGGCCTGCCCCGCCAGACCTCTTCGACTGGTGGGTCCGAGTTCCCGACCGGCCAGCAAGACCCGCCCCAGCAGTGCAGCGCAACGTCCGAGATGTCCTCCGATGGACAGGATGGTCGCATCGGAAGCTCGCGCGTGTGCTGGGCACCACACACCCAACTGTCGGAGCGCTCGAGCTTGGCACGACCTCCGGACCATCGATCGATCGAGAACGACTCGACGAAGTGCATGAGGTTGTCCAACGCATTCACTTACTTGCCGGCCGTGACGCCGACGAAACGAACCGCCTGCTATCCACGGGCGCCGATGGCGGACCCTCGGCCTTCGACCTTCTAAGCGAATCGCGAGCATCAGACGCGTATCTTGCAGCGCTCGACGTCCTCCGGCCACGGAGGACGAGCGGGATGATGAGCGGCATTTGGCCGGCTGCACCGGGCCGTGCCACGTCCGTCGTTGGCGACGAGCAGTCGTGATCCTCGATGGACACAGGGGACCTCTACAACGCCGGGTGGCGGCAAGGGAGTGTCTTTCTCGCTGATCTATCCGCGCCCAGCCTCGATGTGGGTGCTGGGCAGGATGAGATGGCAATCCGGTCCCTCACACATGGGTGTTGGGTTGTCTGCGCACAGGACTGTGACCTTCGATCGAGTCCCCTCGACTCGTCGACTGTGCTCATCGAGATTCGACCGGTCTTCGATGTCGATCCCCCAACCGATTGGGGCATCCGAAGCAGCCGGGTGCGGCTGACCGAGGAGCTTTACGTCGAGGCCGGAGCGCCCCGCCTGCATCTCACTCCGGCCCTCCTCCACAGATTCGCTGAGCATCGGTCCGATCCCCTGGCTGGTCACCGGGCGATTGCGTTCAAGACCTGGCTTGGGCTGCGCTACGACCGGCCGGCGGTACCTGAATCGATGGTTCCCGCAGCGCGTGAAGTCGCGAAGCGGTGCGGTACGAAGGGCGGCAGGGAGGCTGCCCTACGCGTCCACGATGTCTTAATGCAATTCGACGAGAGCCAGGAGCCGCCGCGGGTCGCGCTCTTCGCAGTTGTGGAGGAGGAGCAGGACAAGGAGCCCACAAGAACTTGGCTAGCTGAAGCGGCGACCCGGGTTCGAGCGGATGTCTGCGTGGTCGCCTTCGTGGATGCCGGCACGAAGGCAGAGGTCTCGCTGGAGCTCATCGAGACGAGCTACTCGGCGGATCTCAGTCAGCTCACCTGGGGCGGAGAGGTTCCAACCGGTGTCGAGTAGCGCCGTGTCGTCGGCGTCGTCCCCAGTGCTTGGCCGCTCGATCAGGTAGCGCCGCCCGTTCCCGTCGAGCGCTCCTTGAGCTTTGCCTCGATGAGGCCGTTGAGGGCGTCGGCGATCTCGTGGTCGCGGTCCTGGGTGGCGTGCTGGTAGATCAGCGCCGCTCGTGAGGTCGACTGGCCGAACCTCGCCATCAGCTCCTTGGTGCTCGCGCCGGTCATCGCCGCCAGCGTGTTGCCGGTGTGGCGGAGGTCGTGGGGCTTCATACCCTCGATCTCCAGCTCGGTCATCGTCCGGTTCCACGCCGAGTACCACGTCGCCCGCCGCAGCGGCTGCCCGTTCGGCCCGCAGAACACGAGGCCCTTCTTCCCGGGCGCCGCGTAGGTGGCGAGGTGCGCTTCCAGCTCGGGCTTGAGCATCGCCGGGATGGCGACGGTGCGGCTGCCGGCGTCGGACTTCGGCGGGCCGAGGATGTGCGTGCCGTCCTTGAGCTCCTGGTACTGCTCGACCACCTTGATCCGCCCGTGCAGCAGGTCGACCCGCTCACGCGTGAGCGCCAGCATCTCGCCGAGGCGCAGGCCGACGAACGCACCGACGAGGACCATCGCCCGGAACCTCGGCTCGATCGTGTCGGCGATCTCGAACACCTGTGGGATGGATGCGATCGGCCGCTCGGGTGACTTCTCCTGACCGGCGCCCTTGATCACGCACGGGTTCCGAACCAGCAGCTCGTCGGCGACGGCCGTGTTCAGGATGGCGTGAAGCAGCCGGTAGCACTTCGCCACCGTGGTGTTCCCGGGCTTGTCCGCCCTGAGCAACGCCGAGTGCCAATCGCGCACCTTCGTCGGCGTGATCTTCGCCAGCTCGAGGTCGCCGAGCACGGGGAGGATGTGCAAGCGCAGCTCGCCCTCGTACAGCTCGACGGTGCGCGGCCGCAGGTCGGGCCGTTGCGCCAACCACTTCGTCGAGTACTCGCGCAGCGTCACCTTGCCGGCGATCGGGTTCACCCACGTGCCGCGCTCCATGTCGGCCCGCACGGTCGACAGGTACGCCTCGGCATCGCGCTTGGTCCGGAACGTCGTCGGCGCGGCGGCCATCTTCCCGTCGACCCGGTAGCGCGCCTGGTATCGACCCGACGGGAGCTTGCGCACGCTGCCCCACGACGCCTTGGTCTTCGTCATGCGCCCGATCATGGCACGGCCGGAACCGGTGTGGCACGCGTGTGGCACATGACTGCCGGAGACGACGAAACCCGCAGCCCTGAGACCTCCGAAAAGCGCCTCTGAGCTGCGGGTTTCTAGAGAGCGGATGAGGAGAATCGAACTCCCGTATTCAGCTTGGGAAGCTGATGTTCTGCCATTGAACTACACCCGCGGGAGCGCCCACCGTACCATCCGGCCCGGTCGGCACCAGTCGGAGGCAGGTGGGGAACTCGGTCCTCGGTCGTGGTGAGATGGCCTCCAACCGATGGGCCCGGTCGGTGAACGATGGTGGACGCTGGCTAGCGTGCGTATCTGTATGGCTTGGGCTGACGGCGACGCCACCGAGGGCACCCCGTCACCGGGTCTGGTGAGCACGGACGGTTCAGGGCTCGACTCGGTGCAGCACCTGAGTCCCCGGGTGAAGTTGTTCTGGGGAGTTCCGTGGTTGGTGTTCGCCCTGCTGATAGCCATTGTGACGGGCTTGGTCGGTGTCGCCGCTCGATGGGGGCTGCCGGGCACGGGTGGTGCGGTGGTGGTGGTCCTCGTCGTCCTAGGCGTGCCGACCGTGCTGGTGCCGAGGGTTCGTTACCAACGCTGGACGTACCGCGTGACCGCTGACCAACTCGAGGTGGCCCACGGGATATGGGTGCGACGGGAGTCGTCGGTTCCTCATTTTCGGGTCCAGCACGTCGACATCCGACAAGGTCCGCTCCAGCGGCTGGCCGGTGTGGTCGAGCTGCGGATCTCCACGGCATCGCCCGCTACCGACGCGGCCCTTCCCGGCCTGGAGCCGGCTCACGCCGAGGTGATCCGAACGTTGGTGTTGGCCCGGGCGGGGGCCGATGACGCCGTCTGAGCGGGGCACTGAACTGTCGCGGCCGCAGCGGCTGCACCCTCTCTCTCCACTGCTGGACCTGGGTCCCGCGGCGCGTCAGGGTCTGATCCCGCTGATGGTGCTGGCACTCAACTTCAAGCTGGTGGGACTGGCCCTGATGGCGTTGGTGGCCGTGGTCTTCACCGGTTTCCGCTTCCTTTCGTGGTCGAGGTTCTCCTACTGCGTGGTCGACGGCCTGCTGCGAATCGAGCACGGCGTGCTGAGCCGTCACCTGCGGGAGGTCCCGGTCACCCGGATCCAGCAGGTGGATCTGCGCCGCCAGATCCGACACCGGGTGGCTGGAGTGGTAGCCGTGCGTGTCGACACGGCCGGGGGCGGGAGCCAGGCCGAGGTGGTACTCGACTGCCTGTCCGATGAGGCCGCGCTGGCCCTCCAAGGAGAGCTGCTGGACCCGCGCCATCGGCTGGGGCCAAACCCCGACGATCTGATCGCGACCGGCAGTGGCGCGGAGGTGAACCCCGGTCCGCCTGGAGTCGGCTCGCCTTGGGGGGACCAGAGCTCCCAGAGTGATGGATCGATCGGCTTCCCCGGGATCACGCCGCCGGAGCCAGGCGCGGTGCTGCCCCCTGTGCCGGTCCGTGGGGCGGGCGTCCCGGGTCTGTCCGCGGAAGGCGGTTACGTTCCCGTCGCCGGTGGTCCGAGTGAGGTTCTGGTCTCGCTGTCCACCAGAGACCTGGTCAGGGCGGGTGTCACCGGGTCCAACCTCTTGGCCGGGCTATCGGTCGTAGGTCTGGTGTTCCTGGTTCTGGGTGAGCTTCCCGATGAGGTGGCGGAACAGGTCGGCGGTCAGGTGGTGGCTCTCATCGGCACCTTGATCATCACGGTGCTGGTGGTGGCCGCCGTCATCCCGTTCTTCTTGGTGGCCGCGGCGGGCGCCTCCATCCTGCGAGATCACGGCTTCACCCTGGTCCGCTACGACAACGACCTTCATGTGCGCCGGGGCCTGCTGGAGCAGAGCGAGATGACCCTTGCTCTCCACCGGGTACAGGCGGTCTGGATCACCGACAACCCCCTTAGGCGCCGGCTGGGCTACGTGTCGGTGGCCCTTCAGAGCGCGGGCGGCTCGAACGTTCCGTCTGGCGAGAGCAGCTCGACCCTGACTGTTCCCCTGGTGCGTCGATCGGAGTTGGACTGGCTGCTCCGGGCGGTCCTGCCGACGTTGAGCGGCTCTCCTGGCGTGGTCGAACCGGACCTGGCGCCACGGCCGCACGCCGGGATGCCATCTCCACGTCGTCCTGGTCTGGACCGGGGAAGCCTCGGTGCCGACCGTGGGCCGGCTGCGGTTGCCGGTGTCAGCTCGAGCCCGAGTCAACCTGATCAGACGGATAGCCGGGGTGACGTTGACGTCGTCGCCAACGGTCCTCTCGATGGTCTGCCGGTACCCCTGTTGGCTGCACCCCGATCGGCTCGCCGACGTTGCCTGGTCCGCTTCGGGGCACCGGCTGGGGTCTTCGCTCTGGCCATGCTGGTCTTGAGCGGGGCGGCCTGGGGTTCGGTGGGGATCCTCGTGGTGCCGGTGGCGATTGCGGTGGGTCTGGCGCGCTATCGGGCCCTCGGCCACGCCATGGCCGCGGGCACCGTGCTCGCTCGAACAGGTGCGGTGTTTCAACGAACCTCGGTGGTCCCGGTGGCTCGTACCCAGAGCGTCAGGGTCGAGTCGTCTCCTTTCCAACGTCGTCTCGGCCTGGCCACTCTCAAGGTTCAGGTTGCCGGTGGGGGACGGACCGTAGCCCTGGTCGACCTGGACCGGAGCCGCTGTGAACAGTTGGGCGGTCATGCTCTTGGCTCGGTCGAAGCCCGACGAGACGAGGCGGCCGCTAGACGCCGAGCTTCGCTCGACGCGCGCCAGACCCTGGTGGGCATCCGGTAGAGCCAACGGTTCCTGTCGGGTGACTGCCCAACGCCCTGCCACTGCTGCCGCGGGTGGGAGCGTGGGCGGGACCAGTCCGAGACCAACTACCGTTCGCAGCCGTGATCCTCTCCGACCGAAGCATCCGTGAAGCCCTGAGGAACGGCCGCATCGAGATCGATCCCCTCGATGAGTCCTGCATTCAGCCGTCGTCGGTCGATCTCACCATCGATCGGTTCTTCCGTGTGTTCCGCAACCACACCGCGGGTGTCATCGACGTGAAGGAGAACCTCGAGGACCTCACCGAACTGGTCGAGATCCCCGATGACCCCGATCGGGCCTTCATGTTGCACCCCGGAGAGTTCGTGCTGGGTTCCACCGCCGAGCGGATCAAACTGCCCTCGGACCTGGTCGGACGCCTGGAAGGTAAGTCCAGCCTCGGCCGGCTCGGGCTCCTGATCCATTCCACCGCTGGGTTCATCGATGCCGGATGGGACGGGCACATCACCCTCGAGCTCTCCAACATCGCCACTCTGCCCATCACCTTGTACCCGGGCATGAAGATCGGTCAGATCAGCTTCCTGGCCATGACCACTGCCGCCGATGTCCCCTACGGCTCGGCCGAGGTCGGGTCCAAATACCAGGGACAGCGTGGCCCGACGCCGTCGCGGTACTGGGAGAACTTCGAGTCGCCGGCCTGAGCCACGAGCCCGGAGCCTGGGTTCAGATCGAATCAGCGGGTCCGTCCCCCGGGGAGACGGTGAACGGGCTGATGGTGCCGATGTCGATCAATCCACGATCGGAATCGAACGTGAGCTGGCGGGGGATCCCATAGGCCAGGGCCAACAAGCTGAGCACGGCTCCGAGCGTCACGGCCCGAGCATCGGCTGGAAGAGCCTCATCCCACACCAAGAAGGTGGCCAGGTTGACGATGCTGTGCCCCATTGCCATGGGCAGCACCGAACCCGACCGGTGGACCAAGGCCGCGGCCAGCACCGCGAAGGCGATGAACGGCAGAACCCCGCCCGGGCCATCCATCTGGTCTTGATGTCCAGGAAGCAGGACGAACCACGTCCCCGCCAATGCCAGGCCAGCCAGGCGGGCGCGGGCCTTTCCGACGCCTCCGTACATGAGTGCCACCGAAAACACCGCGGGCGCGGCCAGGCGGTACACGAGCTCCTCGCCGGTAGCGGCCAGGGTCAAGGCCCAGAAGTGCGATACCTCGGAGCGGAGCGCATATAGGGCCAACAGGGTGATCAGCACGCCGCCGGTGAGGATCCAGTACCAGGCGGCAACCCGTCGCAGCGACGACCGGCCGAAGAGCCGGTCACCACAGGCAACGGCCAACGCCAGACCAGGGATGATCGACAACGAGATCGCCATGTCTCCCACTTGCAATCGAGGGGTGACGCCGACCAGTACCGCCACCTCGGTGATCACGGTGAGGGTGGCGGCCACCAGCACGATCCGGCGCCGACTGCCTGGTTCGCCGATGTCTGGTCCGGGTTCATCGGGCGGGAGGATGGGTGGGAACAGTCGAAGGTGGCGCAGGCTCACGACGTGACCTCGACGGACCTCGGTGTGCTTGCTCTCCGATGCGACTCGACATCGCCTGGCAGGTCGGAGCGGTTGTTTCTATGTTGATCTGCGCGCGCAACCATGCCCATTTTGGCCCTTCGGTCCAGGACGGCCGGCGGTCACACTACCGGCTGAACCTGCCTCTTTCGGGTCGGTGCCTGGCCTCAGTTCGCTCGGGCGTTACCCTCGGCGCTAGGTCTCGAGGGCCGGTACCGAGGAACGGGAGGGCCAGGAATGGGCGTGAAGAATGCGGGTGGGACCGTTCCGGGCCGGGCCGAGACCCCCGACCAGAACTGGAGCACCCGGTTCACTCCCGGGCTCACCGAGGGCGGAGCGCAATGGCGTCGCCACCCCGCGGATGTGGCCCGCCTCGTCGCCGCCCTGCTGACCATTGCCGGTGGGGCTCTCGTGGTGGCGGTGTACCCCGGGGATCTCCGGTCGATCTCAGCCGACCTGGTGGCGTTGGCCAGCCACGTGCCCGACCTGGCCCAGCAGGGGCTTTGGGTGTCGTCCAGATCTTGGCTCTGGCCACGCCGCTCGTCCTGGTGGCGGTGGCGATCAGGTGGCGTCGCCCCGTACAGACCGGTCTCGGTGTCTTGGCCGGCCTGGTGGCTGCGGCCACGGTGGCTGGTCTTCAGAGTTGGTTCGACCGGGCTACGCCGGTGGCCGTGGAACGGAGTTTGAGCCTTCGGAGTTGGGTCACCGGCTCGGCCTTCCCGTCAGCGAGCTACCTAGCAGCCCTGGCCGCTGGGGTGACGGTGCTCAGCCCGTCGTTCTCACGGAAGTGGCGCCGGTTCATGTGGCTGTGGATCTCGGGGTTGTGCCTGGTTCGGGTGTTCAGCGCGGTCGCTGTGCCCCTCAACCTGTTGACCACGGTAGCGGTGGGTGTCGCGGTGGGTTCGCTGGTGCTCGTGCTGGTCGGCTCCCCGGCCCGTCGATTCGACCTGGCGTCACTGGTCGAAGCCCTAACGCGCATCGGACTCGACGTGGAGGATTTGATGCTCGATGCCAGGGGAAGCGGCCTCTCCCGGCGCCTGCGAGGCACGTCGGCGGGCAACCCTGTGGTGGTCGAGGTCGTCGGTAGAGACGAACGCGACGCCGACCTGCTGGTGAGAGCGGTGCAGACGCTGAGGGTCAAGGGAATCGACGAGGACCGGCCGGGATGGTCGCCAGCGGCCACCGTGGAGCACCAGGCCCTGTGCAGCCTCCTGGCGGCCGGGGCCGGAGTGAGAACACCGGAGATCATCGGGATCTCCGAGACCGCCGACGGGGACGGCGTGATCGTGGCCACAGACGTGGCCGGGACCAGGCTGGCCGCGCTCGACGACGCCGACCTGAACGACCAGGTGATAGCTCAGACCTGGCAGCAACTCGACCTGCTGCACCGACGAGGATTGACACACCGGAGACCAAACCTCGACCACTTCGTGCTGGACGGTTCAGGCGACGTGTACCTGCGAGGCTTCAGGGCAGCACAGGTGGCCGCGGACAGCCGCCTGATCGGAACCGACGTGGCCGAGTTGTTGGTGGCCCAGGCCGCACGCATCGGTGTCGAGCGGGCCCTCGATGCCGCGATGGCCCACGTCGACCGAGCCATCCTCGAAAGCGCTCTGCCGATGGTGCAGCCGTTGGCGGTGTCAGCCTCGACTCGCGCCGAGGTGAAGGAGCACGCTGACAAATCCCTGTGGGACGAGGTGAGGACCGGGCTCCAGGATCGACTCGGGTTGGAGTCCTACGAACTGGTCAAACTCGACCGCGTCAACCTCGGGACCTTGGTGAGTCTGTTCGGTGGCACCGTGCTCGTTTACGTGCTCCTGGCCTTCGCCTCCAACTGGGCTGAGATCCGAGAGGCACTGGGCGATGCCGATTGGAGCTACCTGCCCGGGCTGGTGGTGTTGTCGCTGATCGGGTTCGTGGGCGGGGTCTGGTCGCTGAAGGGGGCGGTCACGGTGGTGCTTCCGTTCTGGGAGACGCTTCAGGTCATGTACGCCCAGTCGTTCCTGAACCGTTTCACCCCCGCCAACGCCGGAGGCATGGCACTGCGGACCCGCTACCTACAGCGCTATGGCGTCGACGTCACCCTCAGCGCCGCCTCCATCGGGTTGACCAGCGCGGCCAGCGGGGCCATGCAGGTGGTGTTGCTGGTGGTGTTCGCAACCTGGGCCGGATCCTCGACCGACCTTGGTTTCAGCCTCCCCGATTCGGCCTTCATCGCCCGGATCCTGTTGGCGGTGCTCGCCCTGGGTGGACTGGTCTACCTGACGCCGTGGGGCCGCAAGCTGTTGGGCAAGGGCTTCGCGAGCATCCGGGAGGTTGGTGGGGAGCTGTTGGTTCTGGCCCGGGACCCGCTGAAGGTCGTTCAGCTCTTCGGTGGGGCCCTGTTCTCCAAGACGACCACCCTCATCGCCTTTGCCCTTTCGGTTCAGGCCTTCGGCGTCTATGGCATCGGGTTCGCAGCGTTGTCCCTGGCCTACATGACGGCCAACACGGTGGCCTCGATGGCCCCGACGCCGGGTGGGGTGGGTGCCATCGAGGCGGCTCTGGTCGCGGTACTCACCGGGCTAGGTGTGGAGGCGGCCTCGGCCCTGTCGATCGTGCTCGTGTTCCGCCTGATCACCTACTGGATGCCCGTACCGGTGTGCTGGTTCTTCCTCGGTCGGGTCCGTCGGGCCGGCATCGTCTGACCCGGGCTGTTGCCTACGCAGCAGCGAAGACGTCGGCCGTTAGGACGGCGACCGAGCTCCGCCGGAAGGCTCCGCCTTTCGGTGGATCGAGGCTAAGGCGGTCGCTGCTCGTGGGTCGCCGGTGAGACCGAGGTCAGAGTTGGCGACCCATGCGGAGGATGTCGGTGAAGGCGTGACCCACCCCGATTGGCATGACCCGGGGAGTGGCCTCCTCGGGTTCGGGATCAGGCTCGGCCAGGTCCGGGTCGAGCACCATCTGGATCGCCTGGACCAGATCGCGCTCGTGGAACGGGCGCTGAAGGACCCGTTGAACGCCGTTGGCCAGGCACCAGTCCCGGGTGGCTTCACCGTCGACCAGGGCGATCACCCCAGCGGGGTAGCCACGAGTGGAGAACGCTTCGGTGATGCTGGTGAGCTCGTGAAGTGCGGTGGCCTGGGTGTCCAGGATCACCGCCAACGCCAGCGAATCGACGCTGGTGTCGACCACGGTGGCGGGGGCAGGCGAATCCAGTCGCACCACCCGGTGTCCGGCTCCCTCGGCCACTCGGGCCACGAGCTCGCGGGACATCGGGATCGGGATGTGCGACCAGAACGGTGGCTGCACCCTCCGCGGTCAAGCGGTCAGTCCTCGACGGTGGTGAGCATTCCGGCGGTGCGCTCGGCTTCGCCGGTCTCGATGGCTTCCAGGAGATGCATGGCGATGTCGGCGACCTTGACGTCTTCGTCCTTGCCCATGCCCTTCACGCCGTCGTCGATCATGATGTAGCAGAACGGGCAGGCGGTGGCGACACGACCGGCGCCGGTCTCGACCAGCTGCTCGGATCGGGCGTCGTTGACCTTGGTGCCGATTGTCTCCTCCATGAACATGCGGGCCCCGCCGGCACCACAGCACATGCCCTTGGTGCCGTTGGCCGAAGCCTCCACCAGGTCGATGCCAGCGAGGTTCCCGATGACGTTGCGGGGAGCCATGTAGACGTCGTTGTGACGGCCGAGGTAGCACGAATCGTGGTACACGATGCGCTCTTCGAGTCGGGCTTCGGACAGGTCGAGCTTGCCCTGGTCGATGAGCCACTCCAGGAACTGGCTGTGGTGGACCACCTCGTAGTGACCGCCGAGCTGGGGGTACTCGTTCATCAAGGTGTTGAAGCAGTGCGGGCACTGGGTGATGATCTTGCGCACGCCCATGCCGTCGAGGGTCTCGATGTTCTGCATGGCCAGCATCTGGAAGATGTACTCGTTGCCCGAGCGGCGGGCGGGATCACCGGTGCAGTTCTCAGACGGTCCGAGGATGGCGAAGTCCACGCCGGCTCGTTGCATGAGCTTGGCCATGGCCTGGGTGACCTTCTGGTTCTTGTCGTCGAAGCTGCCGGCGCATCCGACCCAGTACAGGTACTCGTGGTCGAAGGCCTCCGAGCCGTCCACGATGGCGACGTCGTCGACCTTGGAGGTCCATGCGGCACGATCGTTCTGGCTCATACCCCAGGGATTGCCGGAGTTCTCCATGCCGCGGTAGGCGCTGCCGAGCTCGGTGGGGAAGTTCGACTCCATGAGTGACAGGTAACGGCGCATGTCGAGGATCTTGTCGAGGATCTCGATGTTGACCGGGCAGATCTCGTCGCAGGCCTTGCAGGTGGTGCAGGACCAGACCTCTTCGGGGGTGATCCGCTCGAACAGGGAGCTGGATCCGATGGTGATCTCGGCCACGGTGCTGATCGGAGGCGACACCGACGGGGTGCCCGAGGCGGCCATGACCTCGCCGGTCTTGAGCACGATCTCTCGGGGGTCAAGAGGCTTGCCGGTGGCGTGAGCCGGGCACACACTGGTGCAGCGGCCGCACATGGTGCAGGCGTCGGTGTCGAGGAGTTGCTTCCAGGTGAACTCCTCGACGGTGGAGGCACCGAAGTTCTCGAGCTCGGTCTCCATGAGGTTGGGCATGGGGCGCATGGCGCCCTTGGGGCGGTCCTTGTCTCGCAGGTACATGTTCAACGGCGACGTGAACATGTGGCGCATCATCGTGACCGGGAGGATCACCAGGAACACCACGAAGGAGAAGACGTGGGCCAGCCACCAGATCTGGTGGCCTCCGCTGAGCGTGGACATGCCGTCGATGGCGGTGGCGATCGGATACCCGATGAACGACCACTTCTCGTAGTCGGGGGTACCTTCCAGAGCGATGCGCCAGGCCTCGGCCCCGAGCCCGGTGACCGCCAATGCCAGCAGGGTGCCAAGTCCGAGGACGTGGTCGGCCTTGGACTTGATGCGGATGCGGTACGGACGAACCACGTAGCGCCGGACGATGGCCCACACCACACCGACGAGGAGGCCCAGACCCGCCAGGTCACCGACGAAGGAGTAGGCCTGGTAGGTGGTGCCGTGCAGGAACTTGAGTCCCTCGGGGAGCTGGTGGTTGATCTCCAAGATCGTGGTGACGGCGAGGAGGATCAGGAACGAGAAGTACAGGAGGCTGTGCATGAGCCCGGCGGCGGGATCTCGCAGCAACGTCTGCATGTAGACGCCGGAACGGAAGTCCTCCAGGCGACGCTTGGCGTTCTGAGGTGTGGTGCGACGGTTGTCGGGCGTGCCCCGTTCCCAGTTCTTGACCCGCATGGCGAACATGACGGCGCCGTAGACGATCACCAGAGGGATCACGATGTAGAACGCCAGCTTCACCGCGCTCGGGATGTTGCCGAACACGTGGCGCTGAACATGTGAGTCGTCATGCCATTCGGTGATGAGCGGCACGACGCCTGACGTGGCCGTGAACAAGGCGATCGCCGCACCCAGCCCTATCACCAGGTGGTGGGGCTTGATGTTGGCGGGGGCCTTCTCGGCGGTGGTCTCCTCAGTAGCCATAGCACGGAAACCTACTCGCGACATCGCGTCCGGGCCGAATATCAGAGCCGCTCGACGTGGACCCAGGTGGTCTCCTCGCGGACCGACGGTGTGGGTCAGGGGGTGGACTCGAGGGTGAGCTGGTGAAGGGTCAGATCGGTGAAGGTGGTCTGTTGGCCCGAGGGGAGGTGGCCCACGTACCAACCGGCCTGGCCCGGATAGCTCCACTCCGGGGGAAGACGAACCGAGCCGGTGTGGTTTGGGTCGTTCCATGGCGGTTCGGGCGTTCCGGCTCGCCATCCCTTCACCGTCACCACATCGCCGGTGACCCGGGCGCACACCCGCCACGGGAACGGGGCGAGTTGTTGGTTGGGCCAGAACACCCGGTTCAGGTCGACAGTGCCGTGGGTGGTCCAGCCCGACGGGTTCCGGGTGTCCCAGGTGAGCACGTTGAAGTTCCAGTTGGCACCCCAAAGCACGTTCTTGAGGACCGTCACCGCCCGCCAGCGCCCTTCGGGTTGGTCGGCGCGGATCCGCAGGGCCAGACCCTGCTGGGTGCGGAGATCGGTCTGGGTGCTCCAGGTCGCGCATGCCTGTTGGTCGATCGAGGAAGGCTGGGCGGAGGGGAACAGCACCATCCTGGTGTTGGTGCCGGTGTTGGTGGGTGGCCCGGAGAGTTGAACCGTGCCCTTGACCGCGCTCGACGTATAGCCGTCGGCACCGTCTCTGGTCAGGTAGCGAAAGACGAAGTTGGGTCTGCTCGAGCCGTCATAGGTCGGGGTGGCCACCCATTCGCATCCGGCGACGAACAGGAGAACCGAGAGAACGGCAACGTTGGCTGTGGATCGGGCGCGGCTGCGCCGTCGGAACACGACGGTCGGAGTGGTGGTGGACGGCATGGTGAAGGTCGCGCCCTCCTGGGTGCGAAGTCGCGGGGGCGCGAGCCTTCCGTCACGTACCCCGCCGGGTCAAGGCGGGAGTGGCTTCCTCAGCCGTAGATCTGGCGGTCCAGTTCGCGGACCCGTGAGGCGAGCTGACCCAAGAGCTTGTGGGCCAGACCGGGGACTTCCTCGATCACGCCAGCGAACTCCCGAGCGCTCAGCACCAAGGCAGTGATCTCGGTGTCGGCCTTCACCCGGGCGGTGCGGGGTCCGTGGTCCAGGAGGGACAGTTCGCCCACTGCGTCTCCGGGACCGACCGAACCGACCTTGCGGCCGTTGCGGCTCACGGTGGCGGTGCCTTCGACGATCACGAAGGCCTCCCTCCCCATGTCTCCCTGGTCAGCCAGCACGGTGCCAGCCTCCAAGGTCACCTCGTTGGATGCCTTGGCGATCCGCTGGAGGTCCTTCTTACTCAGAGCCGAGAACAGCGGGATCTCAGCGAGGTGTTCGAGGTGCTTGCCGCGGGTCGCCATGGGTGGGGAGTGTACGAACTATGAACGGGCCGCGCGGCGATGACCGAGATCGGGTTGCTATGCCGAGGACCGGAGCCGGCGCCGGGCTTCAGCCAGAGACGGATAGGAGGTCGATAACGAAGACCAAGGTGTCGTCGGGGCCGATGTCGGGTGGGCTGCCCATGGCCCCGTACGCCAGGTCACCGGGGATCAGGAGCTGGCGGCGTCCGCCCTCCTTCATCCCCACCAAGCCGGTGTCCCACCCCTCGATGAGCTGTCCGGCGCCGACGGGAAAGGCCACCGGTTCACCCCGTTCGAAGCTGGAGTCGAACACATCTCCGGTGGACAGAGCTTTGCCCATGTAGTTGACCTCGACGTCGACCACCAAGCCCTCGGGGATCTCGTCGCCGCATCCCTCGATCAGGTCGGTGATCACCAGCTCCTTGGCTTTCTGGGTGGGGGCGTCGAGCTCGGGGGAATCGGCGTTGGCGGCGTCAGCCCCGGTGCGGCAGTCCCCGGTCGAGTCGGAGCTCGAGTCGGAGCCGGAATCGGCTGAAGTGCCTTCGGATCCGGCGGGCGAAGTTGTGGTGGTGCTCTCCCGGTTGGTGCTCACCTCGTCACTGTCAGACCCGCAGGCCCCAAGGGTGACCATGAGGGTGAACGCCAAGGCGGCGGCGAAAGGTCGGCGGTTCACTTGGAACCTCCTGACGCTTGGCGGGCCACCGCTTCGGCCGCGGCGCGGATGGCCTCTGGGTCTCCCAGCGCCCGGTCCAGTACCGGCTTGGTCTCCACCGGGCGGGCGTTGTCGTCCAGCTCGTACACGAGCGGGACACCGGTAGGTATGTCGAGCCCACTGATGGCATCGTCGCTGATCCCGTCGAGGTGCTTGACCAGGGCTCGCAAGCTGTTGCCGTGGGCGGCGACCAGGACCGTGCGGTCACCTTCCAGATCGGGCACGATCACATCGAACCAGTACGGAAGCATCCGGGCCCCCACGTCGGCGAGGCACTCAGACGTGGGCAGCACATCGATGGGTACGTGGGCGTAACGGGCATCCGTGTTGGGGTTGTGGGCGTTGCCGGCGCCGATCTCGGGAGGTGGAGTGTCGTAGCTTCGACGCCACACCTTCACCTGGTCGGCACCGAAGCGGGCGGTGGCCTCGGCCTTGTTCTGGCCGGTGAGGTCGCCGTAGTGCCGTTCGTTCAGCCGCCAGTGCCGCTTGACCGGCAGCCACAGCAGCCCCATGGAGTCGAGAGCCAGGTTGGCGGTTCGGATCGCCCTGGTCTGAAGCGAGGTGTGTACGACGTCGGGGGCCAGGCCCGCCTCGGACATGAGGGTCCCGGCCGCGGCAGCTTCAGACCGTCCGAGCTCGGATAGGTCCGCATCCCACCAGCCGGTGAAGAGGTTCTCGGCGTTCCAGGTGCTCTGCCCATGGCGAAGCAAGATCAGGGTCGACGTCATGGGCGGGAGCATACGGTCCGCCCCGCTGGCATCCGAAGCCTGGATCCACCGAAAGGCGGAGCCTTCCGGCTCAGGCGTCCCGACGTCTCCGAATCAGGACTTCTTGGGCCACCGAGGCCACGTGAACCCCGCTCTCGGTGAAGACCTCGCCGAAAGTCAGGCCGCGCGACGAGATGAGTCCATGACAGGCCATGGCGGTGAGGTGCCACTGGTCGGCGCGCATCGGCCGGTGGAACCACAGTGCGTGGTCCAGGCTGAAGGCCACGAACGGGTATTGGTCAACGTCTTCGGGTGCGGGGCGATCGGGGTGCAGTGAGATGGCGGCATCGGTCGGGTAGTCGTCGGACATGTAGGCCAGGGCGCAGGCGTGCAGTACCGGATCATCCCCGAGGTCTCCATTGATTCGCAGCCAGCCGCGGGATCGCCCCACGGTGCCGTCGGAGGGCACGGTGGCACGGTCGAACATCGAGGTCCAGGACTCGTGGGCCAGTTCCTGGTGGTTGGCAACCGGCGGGATGACCGCGGTCTGATCGTCCAGCGCAGCCTCGTCGACCTGGAACGAGGCCGACATGGACAAGATCGCACCGACCGCTTGACGGGCCGTGACCGTCCGGGTGACGAACGACCGCCCATTGCGCACCCGGTCGACCTCGTAGCGCACCGGTTCGGAATGGTCGCCTCGGCGAATGAAGTAGGCGTGGAGCGAATGGACGCGGAACTCGGGCGAGACGGTGGCGGCGGCTGCCCGCAACGCTTGGGCCACGATCTGGCCACCGTAGAGACCACCCCACGGATAGCGCGGACCGAATCCGACGAAGGTGTCGGGGCCATGTGGCTCCAGCGTCATCATGGCCACGAAGTCGGTGGTGGGGTCGCCCATGTCGGGAATCGTGCCACGACCGGGCCGGCACGCCACCCTCCGGCGACGGAACTGCCGTGGCGTACTACGGTCGCGCCTCGTGTCATCTAAGGGGTTTGGACTTCGTCGGCGTGTTCGGGCCGCGGTTTCGCAGCGTTTTTCGAAAGGTCGGCGTACGCGGTTGGTGAGGCGGGTTGCGGACGCCTATGAGGCGGCGTCGTGGTTTCATTTGACGTTGTTCTTGTTCTATGGGGCTCCGATCGATCCTTCGCACGGGTTGACGTGGCGTAAGCGGTTCGGGTTGGCGCGACGCATGCGTCGGAACACGACCAAGATCCAGACCGGGTTGAGCTATCGGGGGCATCTGGCCATTGCGGCGAAGGTGTTGTCGGTGCCGCGTTCGGTTGAGGGTGTGATGGTGGAGGCGGGGTGTTGGAAGGGTGGTACTACTGCGAACTTGTCGTTGATCGCTCAGGCGGCGGGTCGGAGCTTGATCGTCTATGACAGCTTCGAAGGGTTGCCGCCGGCGGTGGAGGGCGATCATTGGGCCAGTGAGATGGGTGAGGGGGCGTTCAAGGGTGAGTTGGAGGAGGTGCGTTCCAACGTCACGCGGTTTGGGGCGGTGGAGGTGTGTGAGTTCCGTAAGGGTGGTTCTCGGACACGATGGGTTCGCACTCTGAGCCGATCGTGTGTGCGTATGTGGATGTGGATTATCAGTCCAGTTTCCATGAGTGTGTGATTGGTTTGTGGCCGTATCTGGTCGATGACGGGTACATGTTCATCGATGAGTACCACCGGTTGGATTACTGCGCGTTGTTCTTCTCGGAGCGGTATTGGCGGACGTATTTCGATCGTCCGCCGCCTGGTTTGATGGGTGCTGGTTCTGGGGTTGGGTTGGGTCAGGTGTTCGTGGGGCCGTTGCGGACTCAGCGTCCGGGTGAGACGCCTTCGACGTTGGCTTGGACTCGTAAGGACTTTTATGCCGAGTGGGATTTCGTGGTCGATGATGCTCCGGCGGTGCCGTATCGGGGTGGTCCCGGGGCTGCTCACGGCCGGGAGGGCTGGACCCTCACCACCGAATCCATGCAGGAACACGAAGAGAAGACCATCGCTCACCTGATGGCCACCGATCCCGAGGCCCGCAAGCTGCTGGAGGAGAAGATCGCGGCCGCCCTCGAAACACCAGAGGGCCGGGCCAAGCTCGATGCCCAATTGGCAGATGAGAGCCGTGAGCTGCTGGCCGCGGCCTTGGAGACCGAGGAAGGCCAGCAGAGGCTGGCCGAGATCCTCGAGCGGCAGGAGGCTGAGTCGGTCGCGGTGACCACGCCTGAGGCCGGCGATGACCTCGAAGGTTCTGGCAGCGAGAACTGACTCTGTGGGGGACCTGGACAGCACGTGGTTACCGGCCCTGGCTGACGCCAGGGCCGGGACGCGCCTTGCCACCGTGTTGTGGTTCGGGGATTCGATCAGCGAGCTGGACCCCTCCGGAATTCCGTTGCCCTGGTACGTGGGCCGAGTCCTGTCGGGCTGGACCGAGACCGTCCAGTACCGCAACGCAGGCGCCGAGTTCACCCCGTCGATGGAAACGACTGGGGTCATGGCATCGGATGACCGGGCCGGCTTGGGCGGCCACTCGGTAGACCTCGAGCCCGGCCAGTCCTGCACCCTGAGCGCCCTCGGTCAAGGCGTCACCATCTTGTGGACACGGCGTCGCGGCGCGGGCTCGTTGGCGGTGACCTGGGGTGGTGATCACCTGGGCACCATCGATACCGATGGTGACGTCGGGGCCTCTCAGTTCACCACCTTCCGACGATCGGCTGGCTTCCTGGCCGAGCCGCTGACGGTCACCGCCGAAGGCTCTGTCGCCACCCTCGAGGGTGTCTACCTTCACGACCGAAACGTCGATCACGGCGTGAGGGTGTGGCCAGCGGCACGCTCTGGAAACACCACCCAAGATTTCCTCGACCACCCGTCATGGGGTCTCGACGCCATCGGAACCCTGAAGCCCGATCTTGTGGTGGTCGCCACCGGAACCAATGTGGCGACCAGTTACGCCGACGAGCTCGACGAAATGATCAAGGCGGTGCGCGCCCGGACCGCGGCCGACCTGGTGATCTGGATCCCGTTCTTGAACAGTTCCTTCACCGCGGAAGAGGCCGCTCAGGGTCGACTGGTGGCCGAAAGCCACGGGTGCACAGTGATCGATGCCGCCGCTGTCCTGGGAATTGCGCCCACAGTTGACGGCGCCCACCCCAACGCGGTGGGAACGGCGTTGGCCGGTGCCCACGCCTCGGCCGCCCTTTCGGGTCAACCCCTGGAGGTTGCGGTTCAGATCGCCGGCCAGGCCGTAGCTTCGCTCCGAGGCGGACAGCAGTGGCGACCCGGTGTGGGCGCGGTCGCCGTTGACGCCCCGGTTGGGTCATCGGTGCTTTGGGGCAAGGGTCATCAAGATGACGATGGACACGAATGGGTGTTGATCCTCGATCAGTTCGCCCGCGAGGTGCTCGGGCTCCCTGGTGCATCGCTCTCCTTCGGGCCCGGTGGCTCAGATCCGGTCGACACCCACCTGTCGCGCGGTGGGCCTGCGCACCTGGTGGTCAACCGAGGAGCCGGCCAGGTCGATCTTGCCCGGCTCAGATTCCTTCCCGCTGATGGTGGCGAGATGGAGTCGGTCGAGAGTGGAGCGGTGACCCTCCAAGCCCGGCGGCTGAACGGACGTACCGAACTGGTTGTCGTAGACGCTGGGGCGAGGCCCGCCGAGTGGTGTCGGAGGCCGATACCGCTGTTGGCGGCGGGGGCGGCTACTGCGCTCCGGTTCCCTGTGCGCTCGCTCCGCCACACCAACCGAGCTCGGTCGGAGCGGTGTTGACACGAGGTCGGGTGGTGTGGCTTCCGATGCCCGTGATGGCTTCGGCCGTTCTGGTCACTGATCTGTGGGTGGATGTGCTCGAGCCGGGGTCGGGGGCAGTGGCATCGATGGGAGTTGCTTTTGGTGACGGTGCGGGGCGACCCGGTGGTCTGGCGCGAGCCACGGTGGACGGTGCGGTCGATCTTGGCGAGCCGGGTGTCCGGGGAGCGTCACTGACTGAGCCGGTTCTGGTTCGGGCCGGTGAGCGGTGGTGGGTAGCGGTCATGGCTTTCGGGGGCACCGACGAGGCGACGGTGTCGGCAGCCCAGGTCCTCGACGGAGTGCCTCCGGTATGCCTGGGTGACGGCCCCTCGGGGGTGCCGGTCGTTCCGTCGCCGGCCCACGCCAGTGGCGCCCTTACCATCGGGGACCAGCAGTCCATCCCCGCTGAGCCTGGCCAGCTCTTGTCGAGTCTGTCGGGGCCGATTCCAGTGGTCTACTCGTCGCTTCAGGGGCCTTGACGCGACGGTGCCCCGTGCCGTGGCACGGGGCACCGCTGAGATCCCGACGTGGTCGGGGGACCGGTCAGTTGCCGGTGAGAGCCGAAGCGGCTTCCTGGCTGCAGTCGGCCACAGCCTTGGCATCCTCGGTGGAGAGGTTGGAGGCGGCGAGCTCGGTGGCCTTGTCGGTGAGCTCCTTGCCCTCGGCAGCCAGGCTGGACGCGTCTGCGGACGCCGGGTCTGCCATCACTTCCTTGGCCTTGGCGACGTAGGCCTCTACCGCCTCGCAGTAGGCAGCCACCTCGGGGTCGCTGCTGGCCGAATCGCCGGAGTCTCCGCCGTCCTCGCCAGAGGGGGCTTCGGTTGTATCTGTGGCCTTCTCGTCCTTGTCATCGCTGCAACCGCTGGCAAGGCCAGCGAGGAGCAGGAACGCAAAGAGGAAGCTGAGTGCACGCTTCATGGAGCGCATCCTTTCCCGTCAACTGTCGCGATCACCATGACCGCGACCGCGACAATAGGACCTGTACGGAGTGGTCGCGGTGAATCTTGTCCCATCACGTCGTTGTCGGCTCCTGCTCACCATCGGCGAGTGGACCGCAGGGACCATGGAGTCGGCCGATGGGCGAACCTTCTCGCACTTTGTTGACGGGAAGGTTGATAACAGGACACTCAGGTTTTATCATCGTGAACGTCCCACCCTGCTGTAAGCACGTGAGACGTGATCCAACCGCAGGCCCCTCAGTGGGCCAAACACAGGAGTAGCGCCATGCCCAAGGCCGTCGGAATCGACCTCGGCACCACCAATTCGGTCGTCAGCGTCCTCGAGGCCGGCGACCCGATCGTCATTCCCAACGCCGAGGGATCGCGTACCACGCCCTCGGTGGTGGCATTCGCCAAGAACGGTGAGGTCCTAGTCGGGGAGGTGGCCAAACGACAGGCCATCACCAACCCAGATCGCACGATTCGTTCGGTCAAGCGCCACATGGGCACCAACTGGACCATCGACATCGACGGGAAGGGCTACACCGCCCAGGAGATCTCGGCCCGTACTCTCATGAAGCTCAAGCGTGACGCAGAGGCCTACCTGGGAGACACCGTCACCCAGGCTGTGATCACCGTGCCCGCCTACTTCGATGATGCCCAGCGCACCGCCACCAAGGAGGCGGGCCAGATCGCCGGGCTCGAGGTGCTGCGCATCATCAACGAGCCGACCGCGGCCGCCTTGGCCTACGGCCTGGAGAAAGACACCCAGGAGCAGACGATCCTCGTGTTCGACCTCGGTGGCGGAACCTTCGATGTCTCGGTGTTGGAGATCGCCGACGGCGTGTTCGAGGTCAAGTCCACCCATGGCGACACCAGCCTGGGCGGAGACGACTGGGATCAGGCCGTGATCGACTGGTTGGTCGAGGGGTTCAAGGGAGACCACGGGGTCGACCTCGGCAAGGACAACATGGCGGTTCAGCGGCTGAAGGAGGCGGCTGAGAAGGCCAAGATCGAGCTGTCGCAGGTTCAGTCGACCCAGATCAACCTGCCCTTCATCACCGCCACCGATGCCGGTCCGCTCCATCTGGACATGACGCTGAGCCGGGCTAAGTTCCAGGAGCTGACCGCAGACCTGCTGGAACGCTGCAAGGTCCCGTTCGAGCAGGCCATCAAGGACGCCGGCCTCACCAAGGGCCAGATCGACCATGTGATCCTGGTGGGTGGGTCCACCCGTATGCCTGCGGTCACCGATCTGGTGTTGTCCATGACTGGGAGCGAACCGAACAAGTCGGTCAACCCAGACGAGGTCGTGGCGGTCGGAGCCGCGGTGCAGGCCGGTGTGCTCAAGGGAGACGTCAAGGACATCCTGCTCCTAGACGTGACGCCGCTGTCGCTTGGCATCGAAACCAAGGGAGGGGTGATGCACAAGCTCATCGAGCGCAACACCACCATTCCCACCAAGCGCACCGAGACCTACACCACCGCAGACGACAACCAGTCCCAGGTGGAGATCCACGTACTCCAAGGCGAGCGAGACATGGCCCAGTTCAACAAGACCCTGGGCAAGTTCAAGCTGGTAGACCTTCCTCCCGCCCCCCGGGGGGTCCCCCAGATCGAGGTCACCTTCGACATCGACGCCAACGGCATCGTCCACGTGTCGGCCAAAGACAAGGGCACCGGCAAGGAACAGTCGATGACGATCACCGGGCAGTCGTCGCTGTCCAAGGACCAGATCGATCAGATGGTCAAGGATGCCGAGGCCCACGCCGCTGAGGATTCCCAGCGCCGAGAGGAAGCCGAGGTGCGCAACCAGGCCGACTCGCTGGTCTACAGCGTCGAGAAGGTTCTCAAGGAGCAAGGAGACAATGTCCCCGGCTCAGAGAAGGACGCAGCCGAGGCCTCCTTGGCCAAGCTGAAGGAAGCCCTCAACGGTTCGGACCTCGAGGCCATCAAGTCGGGTCTGGAAGATCTCACCTCCACGTCACAGGCCTTCACCCAGAAACTCTACGAGGCCACCGCGGCCGACGGCGCTGGTCAGTACGACGCCTCGGCGGGCGCGGGTGCGTCATCGGCCGACGATGACGATGTCGTCGACGCCGAGGTCATCGACGACGAGGATTCCCAGTGACGGATTCGGACCAGCCCTGGGGAACCGAGGGGGTCGAGGACCCTCTCGGTCCGCCGGGGGTGGATGAACCCGCTGACGGAGACTCCGAAGTGGTGACCGATGCCGTGGCGCAAGAGGGTGAGAGCGGGCCGGAGACCGGGCCCGAGATCGATCCCGCTTCGGCCAGCGTCGAGGAGCTGATTCAGATTCTCGAGGTCACGACTGCGGCCCGAGACGAGTACCTCGACGCTCTGCGTCGCAACCAGGCCGATTTCGAGAACTACAGAAAGCGAGCTGCCCGCCAGGTCGCGGACGATTCGGCTAGGGCAGTCGAGTCCCTGGTTGACAAGCTCCTACCGGTGATAGATGCCTGTGAGGCCGCGGCCCACCACGGATCGGAAGAGGTAGCCCCGATCCATGCCGCCCTCCTGGGATCGTTGGAGAAGGAAGGATTGGAGCGCATCGATCCGCTAGGCGAGGAGTTCGACCCCACTCGTCACGAGGCCGTCATGCACGAACCGGCGGGGGAAGACGACACGACCACGGTCGTCGCCGTGGTCATGCGGGCCGGCTTTGCCTGGAAGGGCCGGGTCATTCGCCCAGCGATGGTGACGGTACGGGGCTGATCGTTGGAGGGTCTGGGTTGTCGAACGACGTCAACCCAGACCCTTACGCCCAAGTTGGCTAGGAGCTGATCCGGTAGACAGCCCGGTTGGAAGGAGGTGATCGCCAATGGCTGCACAACGTGAGTGGTTCGAGAAGGACTACTACAAGGTGCTCGGCGTCTCGGAGACCGCCGATCCCAAGGAGATCACCAAGGCCTACCGGAAGTTGGCCCGAGAGAACCACCCCGACGCCAAGCCCGGAGACGCGGCGGCTGAAGAGCGGTTCAAGGAGATCTCGGCCGCCTACGACGTGGTCGGTGACTCCGAGAAGCGCAAGGAGTACGACGAAGCCCGAAAGCTCGGACCGATGGGTGCCTTCGGAGGTGGCTCTGGTTTTGGGCCCGGTTTCGGTGGTCCCGGTGGACACACCTTCACCATGGACGACCTGGGCGGAGCCGGTGGGTTCGGCGACGTGTTGGGCAACCTGTTCGGAGGTGGTCGAGGCCGAGGTGGCCGCGCCCGGGGGACCGGCCCCCAACGGGGCGGAGACCTCGAAGCCGAGATGCACCTCGATTTCACCGACGCCGTCGGGGGGATCACCACCAGCCTCCACCTGGTTAGCGATGCCGCCTGCACGGTGTGCTCGGGCATCGGTGCCGAGCCCGGGACCGTGCCGCGGAGTTGCCCTACTTGTGGTGGCCGCGGCTCGGTGGAAGACGACCAAGGGTTCTTCGCCATGTCGCGCCCGTGCCCGGGCTGTGGCGGTAGAGGCTCGGTGATCGATACGCCGTGCCGCAACTGTGGTGGTAGGGGAATCGAACGCCGACCCCGAGAGGTCAACGTCCGGATCCCCGCTGGCGTGGGAGACGGGCAGAGGATCAGGCTCAAGGGACGAGGAGACCCCGGGCGCAACGGTGGCCCAGCCGGAGACCTGTACGTCACCTGTCGGGTGGCGCCCCATCGGCTGTTCCGAATGGACGGGCGCAACCTGAAGATCACCGTGCCGGTCACCTTCCCCGAAGCCGCTCTGGGAGCCACCATCGAGGTCCCCACAATCGACGGGGCCACGGTCAAGCTGAAGGTTCCCGAGGGCACGCCGTCGGGTCGGACGATGCGGGTCAAGGGTCGGGGGGTGCCTTCGGCCAAGGGGGCGGGCGACCTGTTGGTCACGGTCGAGGTGGCCGTACCCACCAGGTTGTCGTCGGCCGAGCGAGACGCCGTCCGAGCTCTGGCCGATGCCGCCACCGAGTCGCCCCGTCAGTCGCTTCTGGCCGACGGGTGAGGAGGTTCGAAATGTCAAGGTCACCACACCATGCCGTCTATGTGATTTCGGTGGCGGCCGAACTGGCCGGCGTCCACCCCCAGACCTTGCGCATCTATGAACGCAAGGGTCTGGTGGAGCCGGCACGCACCACTGGAGGGAGCCGCCGCTACAGCGACCTCGACATCGCCGTGCTGCTCCGCATTCAGGAGCTGACCACCGAGGGCCTGAACCTGGCTGGCGTCCAGCGGGTGCTGGCCCTCGAACGCGAGAACCGTGAGCTCCGTCAGCAGCTGGCCCAGGTGGAGGCCAACGCCCGAGCCCAGGTGGCCGAGGTCGAGCGCCGCCACCGAGCTGATCTGGTCCCGGTCCGCCAGTCAGTCGTTCTCTACGAAGGCAAGCGTCGCCGCAACCTGTAGGCCGGCACCGGCGGGTTTCCCGCCCAGCGGATCCAGGCTTGGGTCAACATGGGTGACGATGGGGACCCTCACTGATCCAGTGCTACCCGACTTCGACCTTGAAGAGTGGGCTCGCCAGTCCTACTTCGATCGGCTGCGGGATATGTGCGTCGACTGGTCGCGCCACGGGTTCGGCGTCCCGCCCGCGGCCTACCTGTTCTATGTGGTGAAGCTCATCTTGTACGTGGGCGGATTCGTGGCCGTGGCATCGCTCACTCCGGGGATCGGTGGCGTGACCGAGGTGGGGGACTGGTGGTTCGAGCCGATCGTGTTCCAGAAGGCGGTGATCTGGACGCTGCTGTGGGAGGTGATCGGGCTGGGTTGCGGCAGCGGTCCGCTCACCGGCCGGATGAACCCGCCGTTCACGGCCGTGATCTTCTTCCTCCGCCGGGGCACCGTGCGACTGCGGCCCTTCACCTGGATGCCGTTCACCGGAGGTGATGCGCGGACCGCTTTGGATGTGGTCCTCTACGTGGTCCTGTTGGGGTCGGGCGTCCGGGCGTTGATGTCGGCGCCGGTTGATGGTGCTGCCATCTGGCCGATGGTGGTGTCTGCGCTGGTCCTAGGTCTGCGAGACAAGACGGTGTTCCTGGCCATGCGGGCTGAGCACTACCTGTTGACCACATCTGTCTTTCTGTTCACCGCCGACGGCCTGGCTGCGGCCAAGGCGGTTCAACTGGCGTTGTGGATGGGTGCGGCTACCTCGAAGCTCAACCACCACTTCCCGAGCGTCATGACCGCCATGCTCACCAATCATCCCCTGAACCGTTCGGATCGGTTCCGTCGGGCGTTGTACCGCGACCATCCGACCGATCTGCGCAGTTCTCGGTTGGCGGCCACGATCGCCCATGGGGCCACGGTCGTGGAGTACGTCGCACCGCTCGTATTGGCCTTCAGTTCCGGAGGCCGCCTGACCACGATCGCCTTGGTGGTGATGGTCTGCTTCCACCTGGGAATCCTGTCGAGCTTCCCCCTGGGTGTTCCATTGGAGTGGAACGTCTTCTTCGTGTTCTCGGCGCTCACGCTCTTCGGCCATCACAGCGAGGTCCGCTTCTGGGAGATCGGCTCCCCGGCGCTGGCGGCGTTGTTGGTCGTGTGCGTGGTGGTGGTGCCGATCGTGGGCAACCTGTGGCCGGCCCGGGTGTCGTTCCTGGCGTCGATGCGGTATTACGCCGGGAACTGGGCGGCCAGCGTTTGGGTGTTCGCTCCGGGTGTGTACCAGCGGGTCCATGGCGCCCTGGTAACCCCCATCCCCTCGTATCTGGATCAGGTTGACACGTTCGTTGGAGCGGATCTGGCCCCGGTGGTGATGGCGCGAGGTCAGGCATTCCGATCCATGCACCTCCAAGGCCGAGCCCTGAACTCGGTGCTGGCCCGCGTGCTGGGAGATGACCCGGGGGGATTGGCTCAACTCGATCCGGTGGACGCGGGGGAGTCTCTGGTACTTCTCGATGGCGAGTTGGTGGCGGCCACCGCTCTGGGATGGAACTTCGGTGAGGGTCACCTCCACCACGAGCAGTTGCTGGCATCGATCTCGTCTCGGTGCCCGATGGAGCCGGGCGACCTGCGATGCGTGTTCTTGGAGTCTCAGCCACTGGCGGGCGTCAACCTTCACTGGCGGGCGGTGGATGCGGCCGTGGGCCCTCTGGGCGAGGGATTGGTTCGAGCGGCTGACCTGGTCGAGTCTCAGCCGTGGGCTCACGACGTGCCCCTTCAGACGTGAGGGTCCAACCGCCAGGCCGGCCGGATCCCCGAACATGACATAAGGAGGTGCGCCGATAGCCGAACCGACCCATAGAAACGGCATGTCTGAACCGAGGCGAAGCCTCGGTCTGATCACCCTCGCAGCGACGACGACTGGACCTATTCGCTCGGGCCCTAAGAAAACCTGAGTCAATGGTTGTCAACTTTCAGGGGTCGTCTTAGGGTGGCATCTATGGCGATGGACCCGAACCGTTGGACACTCAAGACCCAAGAAGCGGTCAACTCGGCCATAAGCCGAGCCACCACCGACAACAACCCCGAGGTCACCCCCGATCACCTGCTGGCCGCGCTCTTGGGCCAACCCGAAGGTGTGGTGCTCCCGATCCTGGAGAAGGTCGGGGTGTCCCCCACCCCGCTTCGCAATCGAACCGAGGACACGCTCGCCAAGCTGCCCAAGGCCTACGGGTCCGAAGCACGACTGTCGCGGCAGTTCTCCGAGGTGATGGAGGCGGCCGACACCGCCAGATCCGAACTCACCGACGAATACCTCTCCACCGAACATCTTCTCCTGGCCATGGCCGACCGGGTGGGCCTAACACGGGAAGAAGTCCTCGCTGCCCTTCGGGAGGTGCGGGGTAGCCACCGGGTCACCAGCCAGAACCCCGAGGACCAGTACCAGGCCTTGGAGAAGTACGGGCGTGACCTCACCGAGGCCGCAAGGCGGGGCAAGCTCGACCCCGTTATCGGGCGGGACGAGGAGATCCGTCGAACCATCCAGGTCCTGTCCCGCCGGTCCAAGAACAATCCGGTGCTGATTGGCGAGCCCGGCGTAGGCAAGACGGCCATCGTGGAGGGCTTGGCTCGGCGCATCGTGGAAGGCGACGTCCCCGAAGGGCTCAAGAACAAGCGTCTCATCAGCCTCGACATGGGCAGCCTGGTGGCGGGCGCCAAGTACCGCGGAGAGTTCGAGGAGAGGCTCAAGGCCGTTCTCAAGGAGATCACAGACGCCGAGGGTGAGGTCATCACCTTCGTCGATGAGCTCCACACCATCGTCGGTGCCGGAAAGGCCGAGGGGGCGATGGATGCCGGCCAGATGATCAAGCCCATGCTCGCCCGCGGTGAGCTCCGCCTCATCGGAGCCACCACCCTGGAGGAATACCGAAAGTTCATCGAGACCGATGCCGCTCTCGAGCGCCGGTTCCAGCAGGTGTACGTGGGGCAGCCCACCGTGGAGGACACCATCGCCATCCTCCGTGGCCTCAAGGAACGCTATGAGGTCCACCATGGCGTGCGAATCCAGGACGCAGCGCTGGTGGCTGCCGCGGTGCTGTCAGACCGCTATATCACCGGCCGGTTCCTGCCCGACAAGGCCATCGACCTGGTCGACGAGGCCGGGTCCAAGTTGCGCATCGAGATCGACTCGTTGCCCACCGAGATAGACGTCGTCGAACGGCGCATCCGCCAGCTCGAAATCGAGCGGGTGGCTCTGGCCAAGGAGACCGACGACGCGTCCGTGGACCGGCTGTCCAACCTGGACAAGGACCTGGCTGACCTCCAGGAGCAGTCGATGGCCATGAAGGCCCATTGGCAGGGCGAGAAAGATGCCATCACCCAGATCCGTGATCTCAAGGAACAACTCGAAGCCAAACGTTCCGAGCTGGAGCGAGAAGCAGACCTGGAGAAGGCGGCAGAGATCCGTTACGGCCAGATCCCCCACCTCGAACGGCTGGTAGACGAGGCCACGTCTCGTCTGGGGGATCTTCAGGGCACCGAACAGATGCTCAAGGAAGAGGTAGATGAGGAGGACGTAGCCGAGATCGTGTCCAAGTGGACGGGTGTGCCCGTCAGCCGTCTCATGGAAGGGGAGATGGCCAAACTGGTTCGCATGGAGGAGGTCCTCCACGAGCGAGTCGTAGGTCAAGACGAGGCCGTGGTGGCGGTGGCAAACGCCATCCGTCGGAGTAGGGCCGGGCTCGGAGACCCCAACCGGCCCATCGGCTCGTTCCTGTTCTTGGGTCCCACCGGTGTGGGCAAGACCGAACTAGCCCGGACCTTGGCCGATTTCATGTTCGATGACGAGCGGGCCATGGTCCGCATCGACATGAGCGAGTACATGGAGAAGCACGCCGTGTCCCGGCTGGTTGGCGCCCCGCCTGGTTACGTCGGGTACGACCAGGGTGGCCAGCTCACCGAGGCCGTCCGTCGTCGGCCCTATGCCGTGATCCTGCTCGACGAGATCGAGAAGGCGCACCCCGATGTGTTCAACATCTTGCTCCAGGTCCTAGACGATGGACGCCTCACAGATGGCCAGGGCCGCACGGTCGATTTCACCAACACGGTCCTGATCATGACCAGCAACCTGCCGGGTGATCCGCTCACGCTGTTCAAGCCCGAGTTCGTAAACCGGATAGACGAGATCGTTCGGTTTCGAGCTCTCAACGAGAGCGATCTGTCCCACATCGTCGGCATCCAACTCCAGGGTCTCAGGTCCAGGTTGGCGGAGCGGCGGATCGGGCTGGAGGTCACCGAAGGGGCCGAGCGAGCCTTGGCCACCGAGGGATTCGATCCCGCGTTCGGGGCCCGGCCCCTCAAGCGGGTCATCCAGCGCGAGATCGGAGACCGCCTGGCCCTCATGGTGCTCGAAGGTCAGGTCACTGACGGGGCGACGGTAACCGTGGATGCCAATGCCGAAGGAGCGATCACCCTGACGGTGTGAGTTCGCCCTTTGAACTATCGAAAGGGCAGAACGCGTTCGGACCCCGGGATTGCTCCCGGAGTCCGAACGTGCGCTGGTCCCGTGGGACCCCGGGCCGAGGCCCGTGATGGAGAGGCGCCGGTGGGCAACGGCGGGGTGTTCCCCAGCGTCGACCACGTCTCTGGGTGACCAGGGGCCGACGTCAGGGAGCGAAGGTCACCAGGGTCTGGGTCTCATAGGCGGCGTTGACCGCTCCGCTACCCGGGTAGGTGAACACCCCGTAGTTCGGGTTGGTGCTCGTGCTGGTGTTCACGGTGACGACGGCCTCGAACCGCCCGGACGAGTCGATGGTCACGTAGGCGGCACCGGTCCCCGTCGGGTCGAGGATGGCCCGGGACGAAGCTGGGAGCGCCCACTTCTGGTCGACGACGGTACGGGTGGCCGCGGCGGCACCGGTCGAGGGCTGCCAGGCGGAGGCGAACTTGCCGAAGATCACGTAGGTACCGGTGGGCTGGCCGGTGAGCGGCGGGCGGGTACCGGGGTTGGCCGTGGGGTCGAATCCGTAGCCCCAGACCGTGATCTGGTCGCCAGGGCGAAGATCTTCGGTGCGGGAGACCACAACGCGAGGGGTGTTGGCCAGGGTCTTGGGCGACAGGTCAGGGTTGAAGCTTGCCGTGATGGGGTCGAGGGCGACGTTGGATCCGTAGAACTGGTCGAACCCGATGAGGGTCATGGCGGCGTTCATTCCGGTCATGGGTGCGTCGGTGATCGAGTAGTTGCCGCTGCCGTCAGGGTTCAGGGTCTGAGCCGAGAGGTCGACGGTCGCGAACGGAACGTCCAACGCGGCCTGAAGGGAAGGCAGCGGGTTGGGGTTCGTGCCTTGGTAGGGCCGGTAGTTGAGGTCGGCGACCAGGGTTCCAGTGGTTCCGGCGATCTCCAGGCGGGGGTTCCAGATGGAGACATCGAGGACGTGGCTGGTGCCGGCGGCGTGAGCCTTCATGGTCGCTCCGCCAGAGAACTGGACCGTTCCGGTGTCGGTGTTGTTGTCGAAGGTGGCCCACTCGACCTGCCACCGGAATGGACCCTTGCCGGGTCCGGGACCGTCAAGCCATTCGACGCCTTCCTGAGTTGTGATCTGACCGCCCCCCGGGCCGGCGGCGTAGGTGCGGAACGAGGACCGAACGCCCCAGGTGCCGTTGCAGGCCGCAAGGACCACGGACGCGACGGCCAGGGCGGCGGCGGAGACGAGTCGGCGTCGCCGACGTGGATTGCGGTTCGACCCCGATGCGTTTGCCGGGGTGGGATCCATGGAGGAATGGATTGGTGTATGCATAGTGAAAGGTATACCTAACACAATGGGTACCGGTCAGTAAACACGAGCTGGCCTTGGCCCCCCGGGCCGCGGAGCACCTGGTGAGATCCAAGCGTTACCGTGGTCGCCCGTGGCCCGGACCGACTGGAACCCGGTGTTGCGCGGAGAGTTCGACCAGCCGTACTGGCGAGACCTCCAGGCCTTTGTGGTCGCCGAACGCGACACCGGCACCGTCTATCCGCCGGCCGAAGAGGTGTTTGCCGCTCTGCATCTGACGCCTCTGGCCAGCGTGAAGGCCGTGATCTTGGGCCAGGACCCCTACCACGGTCCCCGACAGGCTCACGGCCTGTGCTTCTCGGTCCGCGACGGCGTGGCCCCGCCCCGTCGCTGCGAAACATCTTCCGGGAGCTCCACGACGACCTCGGGGTGGCGATCCCTCGCACGGGCGACCTGACGCCCTGGGCTCGACAGGGCGTTCTGCTGCTCAACACGACCCTCACCGTGGGTGCCGGTCGTGCTGGCTCCCACCACGGCCACGGCTGGGAGCGCTTCACCGATCAGGTGATACGCGCCGTATCGGCCCGAACCGAGACGGTCGTGTTCGTGCTCTGGGGTGCCCATGCCCGTAAGAAGCGATCTCTGGTCGACACCTCACGTCACGTCGTCATCGAGTCGGCCCATCCATCTCCGCTCTCGGCCCGAAATGGCTTCTTCGGGAGCCGTCCCTTCTCCCGTGTCAACACCGCGCTAGCGGCCGCCGGTCGTCCACCGGTGGATTGGTCACTGACCGCCTGAGCCAAGCCCCTTGCTTCTGGCGACCCTCACCGGTTGTTCAGGCGCTGGGACGGGTGGTGGTGGTGGCCGACTCGTCGGGTGGGTTCACGAACTCGACCACAACATCGTCGGCACCGGCCCGCATGGCCAGATCGGTGAGGGTCTCTCGGGCGTTTTCCTCGGCTCGTTCCAAGACCCCGGCCTCCAATGCCGCCTTCTCGATCTTGTCTCTACCTCTGCGCTGCAACTCCTGGAGCTCACCGGGGTTGTCGTTGAAGAAGTCGGCGATCCGGTTGAACAACCCGCTGTCGCTCTCGACGACGTGGGACTCGTCGAGGTCGAGGTGGACCTCTGACAGTTCGGCTCGGGGCACGCGGAAGGTGACGATCCGTTCCCCTGTGGCCTCATCCACCGTGACCCGCGACTCCACGTCGGAAAGACGCACGATTCCATCAACCGAGCCCACCGCCTGATAGACGATTCGCTCGCCGGCCACGATTCCCGGGAGCCAACGAACGTCCACCTCGCGGTCTACCAACACCTGGAGGTTGCCCGACGAGGCGATCAGGTCGGCCTTGTCCTCGAGGGAGATCACCAGAGGCGGCGCAGACCGGTCGACCTCCTCTTCTTTGACCGGGTTTGAGAAGCGAGGAAGCAGCGACTGCGACTGGGCCACGGCGACGGCGACGACCAGGCCAGCCGCCACCAACAGGGCAGGCATGAAGCGGGATCGGGAACTGGACATTGGGTTGGGCCTCGGCAGGGGTCGTCGTGTGATCAGGTTGGCTCGGGCCGGTTCGAGCGGAGATCGCAGACCGGTATTCCAGCACGGGTAAGCCCCGGGTGTGACGTCACGGCAGTGTTGAGGGCGCGAGCCATTACCCGAGGAAGGGGGGCCTGCTACCTACGCTGGACCCGTGAGTCCAGAACCTCCACCCCGGTCCGGGCCTCGACGGCCGCCACGTCCGGGAGGATCACCCGATCCGAACTCCATCGATCCGGCTGCCGCCGGTCCCGAGGCCCATCCGGGATCGAGCCCGCGACAGCACCGGCCCAGGCCTTCGCGACCTGACCCGGTCCCGCAGAAGCCGACGTCAGGGCTCCCACCCCAGGCCGGGCGGTCTCGCTCGCCTTCGTCGACCGAAACAACTCGGGGAGGTGATTCACGGACGCCGCGGTCGCCGTCGCCCGGGTCTCGGGTTCCAGCGGGGAGCAACCTCGGGTCGGCGAGACCGGTTGGCCAGTCGGGTTCTCACGCCACGGCCGCCTCCACAGTCGCCGGCTTGGCGGCCGCCAGCCGCGTCGATCGGGCCCGCCAAGCCGAACGGGACCGCGAGATGCTCCGTCGACGACTGATCATCGGTGGCGGGATCATGGCCGTGGTGCTCTTGATCGTTGTTGCGGTCTCGGCCATCTCGGGTCGAGAAGGTGGCGACGAGGCCGCGTCCGGTGACGGAGACACGGTTACCGCCACGTCACAGACGACGGTGGCACCGGGACTGGCCCCTCCTACGACCGTGCCGTTCGATGGTTGGGTGGATCCCGCCACGTCGGGGCGACCGTGGAGCTCGGAGATCGTGGGGCAGCTCACATTCCGAGGCAACCCGACGCGTAGCTACTACGGCCTGGGTCCTGTGCCCACCGCGCCCGAGATCCTGTGGCGCTACCCCGAGTCGGGCGGCATGTGCGGTCAGTCCGCGGTCGGCGGACAGGCCAAGACGTGGTGCGGAACCGGTTGGACCGGCCAACCGGCGGTTTGGCTGGAAGACGGCCGCACCTGGGTGGCCTTTGGCGCCTATGACAAGAACGTCCACTTCATGGATGCCGAGGATGGATCCGACATCCTAAGCCCGTTCGACATCGGTGACATCGTCAAGGGATCGGTCACCCGCGACCCTGACGGTTACCCGCTGCTCTACTCGGGCAGTCGAGCAAACTTCCACGTGATCGCCATGGACCGTCCCTCGGGTGAACCCGAGAGTCTGTGGGAGCTCACGGCCAAGGCGGTTTCTCCAACCCGGTGGAACGACGACTGGGACGGCTCACCACTGGTGATCGACGACTTCTTGTTCCAGGGCGGAGAGAACTCCCAGATCCACATCATCAAACTCAACCGTGGCTATGCCGCTGATGGCACCGTCACCGTCGATCCCGAGATCGTGTTCAACGCACCAGGTTGGGACGAGGAGCTGACCGCGGCCCTACGTGGATCCGGCTCACGGGTAGAGGACGTCTCGATCGAGAACTCGGTGGCGATCTCGGGCAACACCCTCTACTTCACCAACTCGGGGGGCTTGGTCCAAGGTTGGGACATCGGTGGCCTCAAAGACGGCAAGACTCCCGAGCGGGTCTTTCGGTTCTGGACCGGGGACGACACCGACGCCTCGATCGTGATCGACCGGCAGGGCTTCTTGTACGTGGCTCAGGAGGTGGAGCGGTCCTCATCGAGCGACCGCCACGCCGAGGTGGGCCAGCTGATCAAGCTCGACCCGACCAAGCCGGACGATCCGCTGGTCTGGTCGGTGGAGGACCCGCACGGCTTCTGGGCCACCCCGGCCCTGTACCGAGGGGTGCTCATCGCCCCCACCGATAGCGGCCGGATCGTTGCCGTGCACCAGATGACCGGAGACATCCTGTGGGAGAAGAAACTTCCTGGCCCGACCTGGTCGTCGCCGGTGGTGGTCGATGACGTATGGGTCCAAGGCGACTGCAACGGGGTACTCCACGGGTTCGACCTGTCCGACCCCCGCGTCGAGCCCACTGAGCTGTGGAATGTGCAGCTAGAAGGATGTGTCGAGTCCACCCCGACGGTGTTCCAGGGACGGATCTTCGTGGGGGCCCGTGGTGGAGCCTTCTACGCCATGGGTGACCCGGGGGCCTCGTCGACCGAGACCACCGAGAGAACCGGATCGTCCTCGACGCGCTAGATCGACGTCCCGGACCGAGTGCTCAGGACCCGAGCGGATAGGTCCAGTCGTCGTCGCTGTGAGGTTGATCGAACCGAGGCCTCGCCTCGGTTTAGCGATGCCGTATTCATGGGTCGGCTCGCCTGTTCGATCGCCTCCCTAGACAGGTTTCAGTCGTGGCGATCGCGTCCAGAACCTCGAGCCGGCTGGCCTTCCACGCTGGCCAAAGTGACGCCGCCACCGCGAACACGGCGGCCAGGATCACGATGAACCCGATCTCACCCGGGTTGGCCGAGAACTCGGTGATCCCCTGAGAGCGCAAGGCCAGGACCATGATCCAGCTGAGCGCCAGTCCGACGCCGATTCCCAGGGCGGTTCCCATCAGGGCCACGATCACGGCTTCCCAACGCACCGAAGAACGAAGTTGGGAACGGCTCATGCCCATGGCCCGAAGGAGTCCGAGCTCGCGGGTCCGCTCGTGGATCGACAGCGACAACGTGTTGGCGATGCCGATCAGGGCGATCAGGATCGAAACCGCCAGCAACCCGTAGATCACGTTCAACAGCGCCGAGATCGAGTTCACCAGGCTGCTGGTGTACTGGTCACGGTCCTGGAGGGTCATGGTCGGGTAGTTCTTGACCTGGGACTTGAGCGCAGCCCGGACGTCATCGGGTTGTACCCCTGGGTCGAGCTTGACGCCGATGCGGGCCACGGTGGGCTGGCGGACCAAGCGGGCCGAGTCGGCGCGGGTGATGGTCCAGTCCCCGAGGAAGGAGGCGTCGTCGCTGATCGCACCGACCTTCAGCGTGACGGCTTGACCCGACGGGCCCAGGATCTCGACCTCATCTCCGATGACGAGACCTTGCTCCTCGCTCACGCGCTTTCCCACGATGATGCGACCCGGCGTGAGATCTGAGATGGAGCCTTGGGCCATCTGGAAGGTGAAGACCCGCTCAGCGGTGTCGGGGTCGAGGGCACCGATGAAGGCACCGACCTTGTCACCGTTGGGGACCTCAGCTTGTGCCACCAAGAGTTCGAGGGCGGCGACGGTCTCGACACCCCGGACGTTGGCAATGTCTTCTACCAACGCCGGTGTGGCCTCGGTGATGGAGAACTGGCTGGCGGGTTGAATCATGAAGTCGCCGTCGAACCCTCGACCGATAGCTCCGGCGATGGAGGCCTGGGTCGAGCTGGCGAACACAGTGATGAAGCTGACCAACGTGACGCTCACGATGAGCGCGGCCGCCGTCGAAGCCGTTCGCCGGGGGTTCCTCATGGCGTTCTGGCGGGCGATCGTTCCGGTGACCCCCTTGACCGAGGGCAGCCAGGCCCCCACGAACCTGGCGATGGGGCGGGCCCACACCGGGCCAAGGACGATGACGCCGAGCATCAGGAGAGCCATGCCCAAACCGACGGCCGGAAGATCGCTGTCGGGCAGGTCACCGCCCAGGGCCGGGCGGATCATGAACGCGGCCAGAGCCAACAGGACGACACCCGAGGCGGCCCGTAACCGAGAGCTGTGGGACCGGTCGATCGCCACCTCCCTCAGCGCGGCCAGCGGGGGTACTCGGGTGGCCCGGACTGCGGGCATGAGGGCTGCAACCGTGGTCACCCCGAGACCGGCCACCGCGGCCAGGACCACGGTGGAGGGCTGGATCACCAGCGTGGTCTTCGGGATGTCCACGCCCAGAGCATCGAGCAAAGCGAAGGCCCCAGCCGCCAAGAGGATCCCCGCGCCGACACCGAGCAGGGCCGAGACCAGACCGATGATCACCGCTTCCAACAGAACCGACCCGAGTACCTGACGGCGCCCGGCGCCGATGGCCCGCAGCAGGGCCAGCTCGCGCGTCCTCTGGGCCACCAGGATGCTGAAGGTGTTGGAGATGATGAACCACCCCACGAACAGGGCGATGAAGGCGAACACCAGAAGTGCGGTGGTGAAGAACCCGAACGCCTCTCGCATCTCGCTCACCGATTCGTCGGAGAGTTCCTGGCCGGTGATCACGTCGGCCCGAGGGGCCACGTTCGCCTTCTTCAGCGATGCCACCAGTGCTTCGGGCGTGACACCTTCTTCGGCCCGCACGTCGATCTGGTCGACCTTGCCTTCCTTGCCCACCAGCCTCTGGGCTGTACCCAACGTGGTTCCGACGAAGGTCGACCCGGCAGCAGAGTCGGCCTCGCCGAACTTGGATATCCCGACCAGATCGAACTGTTCAGGCCCAGTGGCCCCGATGAGGGTGATCCGGTCGCCAAGAGCGAAGCCGCCCTTTTGCACTCCCCCCCGGTCGATGATCACCTCGTCGTTGGCCTCTGGAGCCCGACCCTCGAACACCTGGTAGGAGTTGAGCTGGTCATCCGCGGTCCACGAGCCGACGATCGTGGGAGGGCCGGCCCCACCTATGGGGTCTCCCTTGGAGTCCAACAGGGTGAGATCGAAGGCCGTTACCCCGCCCTCGGCGGCCGCCACCCCGGGGACCTGGCGGACCTTGTCCACCGTCTCTTCGGGCAGGACGTCTCGGATGGCCCCGTCGAAATCGCTCTCGAAGAGCTCGGGCCCCCGGACTACGGCATCGATGCCTTCGCCGAGGTCGCTGAACAGATCCTCGAACACCCGCGAGAGAGTGGAGTTGAGGACGAGGGTTCCGGCCATGAAGGCCACGCCCAGCACCACGGCCAGACACGTCGATACGAGGCGCAACTTGTGGGACCACAACGAGCGGAGGGTCGTCTTGAGCATGGGGAGACCTGAGTTGAGGGGAGGTTGAACGGTGAAGGATGAACGCGGTTGACGCCGGGAGGGCGCTACTCGCCGAAGGTCTTCATGAAGTCCACGACCGACTCGGTGGTGGGCTGCGCGATCTCGTTCACGATGTTGCCGTCGGCCAAGATCAGGACGCGGTCGGCGTAGCTGGCGGCCACTGGGTCGTGGGTGACCATCACGATGGTCTGTCCGTACTCGCTCACGGCCCGGCGCATGAACGACAGGATCTCCGAGCTCGACCTCGAATCGAGGTTCCCGGTGGGTTCGTCGGCGAAGATGATCGCCGGCTTGCTGGCCAGAGCTCGGGCGACGGCCACCCGCTGTTGCTGGCCACCGGAGAGCTCGCTGGGTCGGTGGGTCAGGCGGTTGGCCAGACCGACCGTGCCGACCACCTCGTCGAACCAAGCTCGATCCACGTCTCGCCCGGCCAGCGACAAGGGCAGCACGATGTTCTCCTCGGCGCTGAGGGTGGGGATCAGGTTGAAGGCTTGGAAGACGAAGCCGACTCGGTCTCGCCGGAGTCGGGTCAAGGCCTTCTCGCCCAGGTCGGTGAGGTTCACCCCCTCGATCCACACCTCGCCGGAGGTGAGCGAGTCGAGCCCCGCCAAGCAGTGCATGAGCGTGCTCTTGCCTGAACCAGACGGGCCCATGATGGCCGCGAATCGGCCGACCTCGAAGTCGACCGTGACGCCGGCCAAGGCGTTTACCGCAGTGTCACCCGAGCCGTAGACCTTGCGAGCGTCGACGGCCCGAGCCGCCACCGAGCCGTTGTCGGCGGGGGGTGGGGCGCGGCGGATTCAGGAGCGGTGACGGACATGGGCGACATCTTGTCATCTGATCGGATCACTTCCACCGCAACTATCTGGGTCGCGCCATGTGCGCGAACAAGTCATTCCGGAGCAGCGGGTGGCTGGCACTAGCATCGACCCTCGGTCTGAACGCCGATGTGAGGAGCGCGACCGTGCCTGCGACCGTGATGGTCGGAACCCAATGGGGTGACGAGGGGAAGGGAAAGTTCACCGATCTCGTGGCCAGGGACATGAACCTGGTGGTGAGGTATCAGGGAGGCCACAACGCAGGCCACACCCTCGTGGTCGACGGTCAGAGCTTCGCCCTTCAGCTCTGTCCCAGCGGGATCCTCTACAGCCACATCACCCCCGTCATCGGAAATGGCGTGGTGGTCGATCCTCGGGTGCTCATCGCCGAGATGGACATGTTGATCAGCAAGGGCGTGGACCCGTCCCGTCTGAAGGTGAGCGGGAACGCCCACCTGATCCTGCCCTACCACCAAGAGCTCGACCGGCTGATCGAACGCCGCCTCGGTAGCCGCAAGCTCGGTACCACCAAGCGGGGGATCGGCCCGACGTACGCCGACAAGGCATCTCGCGTCGGCATCCGCGTCCAGGATCTCCTCGATCCCGCCATCTTCCGGGCCAAGCTCGAGATCATGGCCCGCGAGAAGAACGCGGTGTTGGCCAAGGTGTTCAACCAGCTTCCCCTCGATCCCGATGAGATCGCTCGGGAGTACCTGGAAGACTGCGCGCCTCGACTCGCCCCCCACATCGCCGACACCGTCACCCTGGTGCACGAGGCGTTGGAGCGAGACGAACATGTCTTGTTCGAAGGGGCCCAGGCCACCTTCTTGGATCTCGACCATGGCACCTATCCGTTCGTCACGTCGTCGAACCCGGTGGCGGGCGGGGTGTGCACCGGGGCCGGTGTGGGGCCCCGATACATCGATCGGGTGATCGGGGTTGCCAAGGCGTACGTGACCCGGGTCGGCACCGGTCCGTTCCCGACCGAGTTGGCCATCTCTACCGAGGCCATCGGGGGCAAGTCCGCCGCCGATGCCGATGCCGAGGAGATCCGCCTGGGTGATCACTTCGTCGAGGTCGGTCGGGAATACGGAACTGTCACCGGCCGACGCCGCCGTCCGGGCTGGTTCGATGCGGTGATGCTGCGTCAGGCCGTTCGGCTCAACTCGCTCTCGGAGTTGGCCATCACCAAGCTCGACATCCTCGACGGGCTCGACACGGTCAAGGTGTGCGTGGCCTACGACGTGAACGGCGAGCGCGTGACGCACCTGCCGTACCACCAGAGCGACCTCCATGCTGCCGTGCCGGTCTACGAGGAGCTGGCGGGATGGAGCGAACCTCTGTCGACCATCACCGAGACCGGCCAGCTTCCCGCCGCCGCCGAGGCCTACCTGGCCTTCCTGGAGGAACAGGTTGGAGTTCCGGTCACCTTGGTCGGTGTGGGGCCAGGCCGCGAGCAGTTCGTCCAGCGGGGTGGGGAGTGAGGTCGGTGGCGGCCAGCCAGCAAGGCCAATCCCCGTTCGGTCCGGTACGGGTGATGCGGTGAAGGTCGTGGTGGTCGGCTCAGGCGGGCGAGAGCATGGCCTGGCCGAGGTGCTGGGCCGCACGGCCGAGGTGATCGTGACTCCTGGCAACCCGGCCATCCCCGGTTCGACTACCGAGCCGGTCGAAGATCTCGTGGCCGACGGGTCGGTCGACCTGGTCGTGATCGGTCCGGAGCAGCCCTTGGTCGATGGTCTGGCCGATCGGTTGCGGGCCGCGGGCGTCCGGGTGTTCGGCCCCGGTGCCGACGGTGCCAGGCTGGAGGGGTCCAAGGCCTACATGAAGGACCTGCTGGCCGCGGCCGCCATTCCCACCGCCCGCTACGGAACCTTCGAACAGGTCGATGAGGCCGTCGAGTTCCTCGACACCTTGCCCGGCCCCTACGTGGTCAAGACCGATGGACTGGCGGCAGGCAAGGGGGTTTTGGTGACCGGGGATCGCGCCGAAGCCGAGGCCGACATCCGGTCCAAGTTGGCCGGAGATGCCTTCGGAGATGCTGGACGGCGAGTGGTGGTCGAGGAGTTCCTCACCGGACCGGAGGTCTCGGTGTTCGCCGTGTGCGACGGGACCAAGACCGTTTGCCTTCCTCCGGCTCAGGATTTCAAGAGGGTGGGAGATGGAGATTCCGGTCCGAACACCGGAGGGATGGGCGCGTGGTCGCCTCTGCCCTTCGCTCCCGATGACCTGGCTGATGTGGTGGCCCGTACCTTCATCGAGCCGACACTGGCCGAGCTCCGGTCACGCGGGATCGACTACCGAGGCGTGTTGTACGCCGGTCTGATGCTCACCCCTGATGGCCCCAAGCTGCTCGAGTACAACGTCCGCTTCGGTGATCCCGACTCCCAGGTGGTCCTTCTCCGCCTCACCTCGGACCTGGCTGAGTTGTTGTGCGCTGCCGCCGACGGCGACCTGAGCGCGGTGCCCGAGCCCGAGTTCGCCGACGACTTCGCGGTGTTGGTCGTGGCGGCCAGCGAGGGATACCCGGCAACGCCCCGGTCCGGAGACCGAATCGTGGGGTTGGAGGCGGCACGCCAGGTCCCGTCGGTGACGGTCCTGGGCGCGGGGGTCGACGTCGATGACGCCGGGTCGCTGATCAGCAAGGGCGGGCGGGTGATCAACGTGGTCGGTCGTGGGTCGGACGTGAGCACGGCGCGGGGTCGTGCCTACGAAGCGATCAGTCACATCGATTGGCCCGGGATGCACCATCGCACCGACATCGCCCGGTGACCGGCATCCCTTGACCGGTCCCGATCCCAGGCTCACGTCGAGCCATTGATCCGAACAATCCAACGTTTCGAGGAGGAACATTGAGCGAGTACAAGGTTGCGATCCTGATGGGTTCGCCCAACGACCGGCCCAAGATGGATCCGGCCGCCGAGACCTTGGCGGCCTTCGGCATAACCGCCGACGTTTACGTGATGTCGGCCCATCGGACTCCGGCCAAGGTGGCCGATTTCGTGAGCCGGGCTCGATCAGAGGGCTACGCCGCCATCATCTGCGGTGCTGGGATGGCGGCTCACCTGGCTGGTGCCGCCGCGGCCCACACCACCCTTCCGGTCATCGGTGTCCCTCTGTCGGGGGGAGCCCTCAACGGGGTCGATGCCCTGTACGCCACCGTTCAGATGCCACGAGGGATTCCGGTGGCCACCGTGGCCGTGGATGGTTCGGTCAACGCCGCACTCTTGGCGGTCCAGATGCTGGCCATCTCCGACGAGAACCTGGCCGATGCACTGGTCGAGGACCGTGAGGCCCGGGCCGCCGTCTCCTGATATCGACCGCGGCACAAAACGCTGTCACCCCCGCTCCGAGGGAGCGGGGGTGACAACGAACAGCAGAAGCAAGGAATCGGGTGCCCGGCGCACCGGGCGGTCTGACCGTGGGTCAGGCGTGCGATCCGTCGTGGACGAGGCGTCCCAGCGCCGAGCGCTGACCGGGTGTGAGCAGCGGCTCCAAGTCGGCGCTCGTCGGTTGTGGGGCACTGGAGCCAGCTCCGACCAGGGCAGGTTCAGCGGAACGTCGAGCGGCTTTGGCAGCTTGGCGCTGCGAACGCTTCTGAGCCCACGAGGAGCGAACCCCACTGGCGGGGGTTCCACCCTGGGGCCCCGACGGTGGGTCCTGGTGGTTGTGGTGGTCGGAATCCCCGAAGAGAGCGGGTGCGTCGCTGAAGCCCATGGCGGGAACCGAGGTCGGCGTGGCATCGGGCTGGAATGTGGGCCGAGGACCCGACCGCACGCCGGATGCCCGCAGGGCGCAGCCCACGCAGAACGGTGGCTTCTTGGGGCCGAACGAATAGACCAAGCACCGAGCACAATACGAGCCGTGGCAGCTCCGGCATTCACCGGTGGATGGCTCCTCCATATGGCGCAAGCAGTAATTCATGTCCCGGTCTCCCTCCGTTCCGATGAGGTCGTTAGAACCTTCGGTACCGAGTCCACAAAGGTGAAGCATCATTCGGGTTCTGGCCCGAAAATGGGCCAGATGGCCCCCTCGGCCTCAGAGTAGGACCATTCGGCCCATTTCGCCACCGTGGGTGGGGATGGCGGGCTGTGGTTGCACGCTCGGTGGTTCACCAGCGGGTGCCGATCCGGCCACCCTGAGGGCATAGAGGGGGCCGTTGTTACCATCTGTTCGTGACGACCGACATCCCCAACGTTCTCGCCCAGCGCTACGCCAGCTCCGCCATGACCGAGGTGTGGTCGGCCCGCAACAAGGTCGTGCTCGAACGACAGCTCTGGCTGGCTTTGCTTCGGGCTCAGACCGAGCTCGGAGTCCTGGTTCCAGATGGTGTGATCGACGCCTACGAGACCGTCGTGGGCCAAGTCGACCTGGCTTCCATTGCCGAGCGGGAGCGGGTGACCCGTCACGACGTCAAGGCCAGGATCGAGGAGTTCTCGGCCCTCGCCGGTCACGAGCACATCCACAAGGGGATGACCTCCCGCGATCTGACCGAGAACGTGGAGCAACTCCAGGTGAAGGCAGCGCTGACCCTGGTCCGTTCCCGGATGGTCACGACCCTGGTTCGGTTGGCCGAGCGGGCCGCCGAGCATTCGGCCACGGTCATCACCGGCCGAAGCCACAACGTTCCGGCGCAGGCCACCACCCTGGGCAAGCGGTTTGCCAACGCCGGCCAGGAGCTGTTGGTGGCCTTGGCCCGGATGGACGACCTGATCGCCCGCTACCCGCTGCGCGGCATCAAGGGGCCGGTGGGTACCCAACAGGACATGCTCGACCTCCTCGGATCACCCGAGGCGGTCGATCGGCTCGAGACGGCGGTCGCCGAGCACCTCGGCTTCGAAACCGCACTCGACAATGTCGGGCAGGTGTACCCGCGCTCGCTTGATCTCGACGTGATCTCGGCATTGGTGCAGGCCGCGGCCGGACCTTCGAGCCTGGCCACCACCATCAGGCTGATGGCCGGCCAGGAGTTGGTCACCGAGGGCTTCAAGCCCGGCCAGGTCGGGTCCTCCGCCATGCCGCACAAGATGAACTCGCGGTCGTGTGAACGCGTGAACGGGTTCTCTGCGATCTTGGCCGGCCACCTGGCCATGGTCACCCACCTCGCCGGTGACCAGTGGAACGAAGGAGACGTGAGCGACTCGGTGGTGCGCCGTGTCGCTCTGCCTGATGCCTTCTTTGCACTAGACGGGCTGTTCGAGACGTTCCTGACGGTACTGGCCGAGTTCGGTGCCTACCCGGCCGTTATCGACCGGGAACTGGAGCGGTACCTGCCCTTCCTGGCCACGACCAAGGTGCTGATGGCTGCCGTGCGGGCCGGCGTGGGTCGCGAGCAGGCACACGAGGCCATCAAGGAGCACGCCGTGGCTGTGGCGCTCGAGATGCGTGAGCAGGCTGCCAGTGAGAACACGCTTTTGGACCGCCTCGCAGCCGACCCCCGGCTCGGTCTGGACAGAGACGCCATCGGTGCCGCCGTCGCCCGACCGATCGACTTCGTGGGAACGGCCCCGGCCCAGGTAGCGACCTTCGTCGCCACGGTGGAGAGACTGGCCGAGGCAGACCCAGAGTCAGCGGCCTACCGACCCGGCGCCATCCTTTGATCGACCGGTGCAGATGGGTGGAGCGGGTGGGCCTCCGGTAGCGTCGCCTCCATGGTCGACATCTCCCTTCCACATCTCTCATCGGGCAAGGTTCGAGATATCTACGACGCGGGTGATGGTCGGCTGCTGCTGGTGACGTCAGACCGGATCTCAGCCTTCGATGTGATCATGGACGAGCCCATCCCGGACAAGGGCCGGGTTCTCACCGCCATGTCTGCGTTCTGGTTCGAGCTCTTCGCCGACCTGGTCCCTGGCCACCTCATCTCCACCGACCTCGACGACATGCCCGCCGAGGCCCGCCACCCGGACCTCGCCGGTCGGGTCATGTTGTGCCGCCGGGCCGAGATGTTGCCCATCGAGTGCATCGTGCGCGGCTACATCACCGGATCGGCCTGGAAGGAATACAAGGCATCGGGCACCATGCACGGCGCCACCCTGCCCGCTGACCTGTTGGAGTCGGCGCAGCTGCCTGAGCCGGTCTTCACCCCGTCAACCAAGGGCGAACTAGGTGAGCACGACATCAACCTCAGCTTCGACGAGGCCGTTGATCTGGTGGGCCGGGACCTGGCCGAACGGGCCCGTGACGTGTCTCTGGCCGTGTACCAGCGCGGCGCCGAGTGGGCGGCGGAGCGCGGGATCGTGATCGCCGACACCAAGTTCGAGCTGGGTCTGGTGGACGGTGAGCTGATCTTGGCCGACGAGGTCCTCACGCCGGACTCCTCGCGCTTTTGGCCCGCTGACCAATGGACACCGGGCACGACCCCTCCCTCGTTCGACAAGCAACCGGTGCGCGACTACCTCGATGGACTCGACTGGGACAAGAGCCCGCCGCCGCCGCCGTTGGGAGTCGACGTGGTGGCCGCCACCAGGGCCCGCTACATAGAGGCCTATGAGCGCATCACCGGGCGGTCGTTCGCCGATTGGCCGGGGGTGAGCTGAACCCGATCCGTTCGGGTTCAGCAGAGTCGAGGGCCTGTGCGACGATGGGGGGCATGCGCTTCTTCGTCCAGGTCGATGTCTCGCTCCGGGAGGGGGTGGCTGACCCTCAGGGAGCCACCATCGAACGGTCTCTACCCCACCTCGGTTTCGACGGGGTCAGTGGTGTCAGGGTCGGTAAGCAGATCCGCTTCGAACTGGAGTCGACCGATGAGGCCGCAGCTCGGGCAGAAGTCGAGGATCTCTGTGCACGCTTCCTCACCAACCCGGTGATCGAGTCGGCCGAGGTGTCGGTATCCGTGCTGGACGGAGCCGCCAGGTGACTGCCCGCATCGGGGTGGTCCTCTTCCCCGGATCCAACTGCGAGTTCGACGTGATCGAGGCGGTGACGCTCCTGGGGGGAGAGGCCGAGATCTGCTGGCATGGCGACCGGTCCATCAACGGCGTCGATGCGGTCGTGGTTCCCGGCGGGTTCGCCCACGGCGACTACCTGCGTCCCGGGGCCATCGCCCGCTTCTCGCCGGTCATGGACGCGGTTCGTGACCATGCGGCCGCAGGTGGACCTGTCCTGGGAATCTGCAACGGCTTCCAGGTGCTCACCGAGGCCGGCCTGCTGCCTGGTGCACTCCAGAAGAACCGGGGCCTCAAGTTCTTGTGCACAACGGTGGAGTTGAGGGTGGAAACGGCCAAGTCGGCTTTGACCGGCGAAGCCGAGGTCGGCTCTGTGCTTCGGGTGCCGATCAACCACTTCGAAGGCAACTACACCTGTTCGCCCGAAGTGCTAGCTGAGCTCAAGGATCAGGACCGGGTTGTCCTGCGTTACGTCGACAACCCCAACGGGTCCGTCGACAGCATTGCTGGAATCACCAATGAAGGCCGCAACGTCGTGGGTCTCATGCCTCACCCCGAGCGTGCAATAAGTGACCTGTTGGGCTCCGCCGACGGCGTGCCCCTCATGCGTTCGTTCCTGGGTTCGGCGACCTCGGTGATACCGGCACCCGCTTGAGGTGCCGGTACCACCGAAATCCGGATCGGACCGGACCGATCCGCTCGGACCGTCAGGCCATTCCGTAGATCTTGGGGGCCCGTCCTCGACCGGCATGGCGAGGGTCGTCACCGAGATCGGCGACCACGCCCTTTTCGATCAGCTTGCTCACGTAGTTCCGAACCGTCATGTTGTCGCGGTTCAACACGCCAGCTAGGTCGGCGAGACGCCAGCCCGATCCGAGCTTGCGGGCGGCGGCGGCGACGTCGTCGAGCGGGATGGCCGGAGACCGGCCGCCGCCACTGCTGGCACGTCGCCCTCGGCCGGTGCCGCGGGCGCCGGAACTTGCCTTGACCTCGAAGCCAGCCTTGCGCAGAACGTCGTCGGCCACGCCGAGTGCCTGCAGAGCACCGGCGGTGACGCCGGCATCCTCGGCCCAGGCGAGAGCCTCGGCCACGAAGGCCTCCTCTTCTCCGCTGCGGTCGGGGACCCGGCCTGCTTCCTCGATCTCGAGGGCAGACAGGAGACGGGCCTTTTCGAGTAGGTCACCCTCAGCTCGGATTTGATGCTTGAGGGCGCTGACAGCTTCACGGTCTACAACCGGCCGATCCGACTTCCCTAGTGAGTCGAGGTAGCGACGAATGATGTCTTCAGTCTTTTTGGTTGCCATGGTCGATGAACATAACAAGGAAACCTACATTTGCCAATTGCCGTCGACGTTCTCAGCCGGAACCCGTGGTGGTTTTCACCTGTGGAGGGTTGGCATGTTGAACTCAATACCTGTTCTGGAGGTCTGATCCCTGCGCTCAATTTTGGTTGGCGTCGAAGTTGGTCCTTGACCTGAGCCTGGAACCCTTCGATTTATTGGCAGATTGAACGGAGAAAAATGAGCGGCCAAAGCGATGGGGGGCCTTGGGCGGTTTCGGTGGGTGGGTCACGAACTGACCGCGGCGCGGGCGCGCCGGTAGCCTCAGGCCGTGACCGACGCCGCTGCCACGCCCGCTTCCAACGACATCGCCGCTGACGGCACGCCGATCCACAGGGCGCTCGGCCTCACCGACAGCGAACTGGACGACATCCGTTCCATCCTGGGGAGAGACCCGAACCGTCTCGAGTTGTCGATGTACTCGGTGATGTGGTCCGAGCACTGCTCCTACAAGTCGTCACGTATCCACCTGAAGCGGCTCCCGACGACAGGTGAAGGCGTGCTCGTAGGTCCCGGGGAGAACGCAGGTGTCATGGATGTCGGCGATGGGATCGCGGCGGCAATCCGCATCGAGAGCCACAACCATCCTTCCTACATCGAGCCCTATCAAGGGGCGGCTACCGGAGCGGGTGGGATCCTCAGGGACATCTTCACCATGGGGGCAAGGCCTATAGCGCTCATGGACCCCCTGCGGTTCGGGCCGCTGTCCGATCCGCGTAGCCGCTGGGTGGCCGAGGGGGTTGTGTCGGGAATCTCGGGTTACGGGAACTCGGTCGGAGTGCCCACCGTCGGCGGTGAGGTGGTGTTCGACGCCTGTTACCAGGGCAATCCGTTGGTCAACGTGTTGTGCCTGGGCCTCCTTCCGGTCGATCGTCTGGTACTCGGTCAGGCTTCTGGTGAGGGAAACCTGGCTGTCCTGCTGGGCTCCTCCACTGGTCGGGACGGGATCGGCGGGGTCAGCGTCTTGGCGTCGGCCGGTTTCGACGAGGGAAGCGAAGACAAGCGTCCGGCCGTCCAGGTGGGGGACCCGTTCGAGGAGAAGCGCCTCATCGAGGCGTGCTTGGCCCTGCTCGATGCCGGCCTCGTCGTGGGCATCCAAGACCTCGGCGGTGCCGGACTCACCTGTGCCGCCAGTGAGACCGCCTCGCGGGGCGGGGTCGGCATGGACTTCGACGTCGCCGCGGTGCCCCGACGAGAGGACGGCATGGAGCCGTTCGAGGTGATGACATCGGAGTCCCAGGAGCGGATGCTCGCCATCGTCACCCCCGACGGTTTGGCCGAGGTCATGCGCCTCTGTGAACGGTGGGAGGTGACGGCCACCGTTGTCGGTCGAGTGACCGCGCCGGGCCCCGATGGCGTGGGCATGTTGCGCATCGTGGACGGGTTCGACGGCGAGGTGCTGGCCGAGGTGCCGGCTTCGAGCCTGCACGACGCCGCCCCGCTGTATGACCGTCCCCGGGCCGAGCCGGCTGGTCGGAACGAGCGCCTAGCCGATGTGCCCCCGGTGCCGACCGATCCGACCGCCACCCTGTTGGACCTGATGTACGACACCACCTGGGTGTCCTCCCAGTACGACCACCAGTTGTTCCTGAACACCGTGGAGGGACCGGGCGGCGATGCGGTGGTGCTGCGCCTGAAGCACCCCACCACCGGCGTCGACACCGGGAGGGGCCTGGCGCTGACCACCGACGGAAACCACCGCTGGTGTGCGGTGGATCCCCGCAAGGGCACGGCTTCGACAGTGGCCGAGTCGGTGATCAACCTGGCCTGTGTCGGCGCTCGGCCCATCGCGGTCGTCAACTGCCTCAACTTCGGCAATCCCGAGCATCCTGAGGTGATGTGGCAGCTCTCCGAAGCCATCGACGGCATGGCCGAGGCATGTGTTGCCTTCGGGCTTCCGGTGGTGGGCGGGAACGTCAGCCTCTACAACGAATCCAAGGGTGTGAACATCGATCCCACCCCGGTGGTGGGGCTGCTCGGAGTTGTCGACGAGCTTGATCGTCGCCCGCCGGGGGTGGGGCAGCGAGAGGGTGATGTCCTGCTGCTCCTGGGAGACGACCTGAGCGGGCCCGAACCGTCTCTGGCCGGTTCCGCCGCGGCATGGCTGCACGGTCACAAGGGAGGCGACCTGCCGGCACTCGACCCGGCAGAGGTGTCGATCCTGGGTGACTTCGTGCGGTCACTGGTGGCTGGTGGTTCGCTTGCGGGTGTGCACGACGTGTCCACCGGTGGTCTGGCGGTGGCGTTGGCTGAGATGGCGGTTCGTTCCGGCGTCGGTTCGAGCGTCTCGGGCTTGCCCACGGCGGCTCACCTCTTCGCCGAACTCCCGGCGCGGGTGGTCGTCGCCCTCGACGAAGAGGCGGCGATCACGGTGGAGGCCGAGGCTCGAACCAAGGGGGTGCTGGTCAAGCGCCTGGGTATCGCTGGCGGAGCCTCGTTCGCGATCGACGGTCCCGACGGTCCGTTCATCGCCGTGAGCCTCGACCATTTGACCGCTACTTGGCGCGACCGTTTGCCCGATGCCCTCGGCGAAGGAACCACCCAAGCCTGACCAGCACCGGGCCCCTGGCCAGATCTCGGTGAGGTCAGACGTCGGCCTCATGGCCCTGGCACAATGGGCGCCTTGTAGGGAGAAGGTTCGCGAGACATGGCATCAGAGCCAACCTCGAGGGAGATGAACGAGACCGCCATGGCACCGCCATCGTTGGATCCTCGGTACCTGTTGATCGAACTGGTGTCCGAGGTGGTAACCGTCATCGACTCAGACGGGATCCTCACCTATTGCAGCCCGTCGATCACCTCACAGCTGGGCTGGGACCCCGCCGAGGTCATCGGTCTTCCCATTGCGGATTTCATGGCGCTGGAACACCACGAGGACTTCGACGACGTGTTCGCCGCGGTTTGTGCTGCCCCCGGAACCCACGGACCTTTCGGCCTCAACCTGAAGACTCGCGACGGCGGGGTTAGGCAGATGGAATCGGTGGTCACGAATCGAATCGATGACCCGACCATCCGCGGGTTGGTCACCGTGGCCCGTGACACCACCGAACGGGTAGAAGCCGAGGACGCCCGACGTCGGGCCGAGGCTCGCTACCGAGCATTGGTCCAGTTCTCCTCGGACCTGGTGGTCCTGGTCGAAGCCGACGGGACTGTCGTCTACGCCAGCCCGTCAGTCGAACGGATCCTCGGGATTCCCCACGAAGCCCAGGGCATCAGCGTCTTCGAGCTGATCCATCCCGATGACCTCGGCCGGGCCGTGGAGAGCATGGCCTTGGCCATGAACGAACCTGCGGCACTGGATGGGGTGCCCTTCGATTTCAGGGTGATGGCCACCGACGGCACCTACCGTCATCTGGAGATCCTGGGCAGCAACCTGGTCGACGACCCCGATGTGGGGGGCCTGGTGTTGAACGGGCGTGATGTCACCGAACGTCGTCGGGTCGAGGAACTCGCCGCCGAACAGGCAGCAGTGCTCGAAGGCATCGCTCGGGGGATCCCGTTGCAGGACACGGTGGACCACATCGTGGCGATGGTGGAAGGCCGAATCCAGGCCGCGGTGGTGTCGGTGGCGTCCATGGACGGTTCGGGTGTGATTCGACACGGTGAGGGTTTGGCTCTGCCCCCGGTCGTGGTCGCGGCGCTCAACGACCATCCGCTCGACAGTGACCTGGGGAGAGCCATCCGTCTCGAGGGTCCTGCGATCTTCACGGGGATCGCCGAAGATCCCCGCTGGTCTCGATTGGGAGCGGTCATCGATGCCGGCTTCGCCTCCTGCTGGTGCTTCCCCATGCACGGCAAAGGCGGTCACAACCAGCTCGGCATGGTGACCGTGATGGTCGCCGACGATCGGGTTCCGACTTCATCGGAGATGGCATTGCTCGAGCAGGCCCGAGATCTCGCGACCATCGCCATGGAGCGCCACAACTTCGAGGCTCGGCTCGAACACCAGGCAGCTCACGACGTACTCACCGGGCTCCCCAACCGGGTGCTCATCATGGCCCGAGTAGAGGATGCCCTTGCCACCGCGAAGCGCCATGGTGTCGACGTCGCCGTGCTCTTCGTGGACCTGGACAACTTCAAGGTCATCAACGACAGCCTGGGGCACAGCGTCGGAGACCGGCTCCTCGAACAGGTGGCCGAACGGTTCGGACAGGTCATGCCCGAACGAGCCCTGGTGGGCCGATTCGGGGGAGATGAGTTCGTGATCGTTTGTGAAGCAGTGAACGGCTACGACGGCGCAGTGGGGTTGGCCGAGCAGCTGGCCCGGTCTCTGGAAGACCCAGTCGTGGTGGACGGGGCCGAGATCCACGTGTCGGCCAGCATCGGGGTGACGGTGAGTGCCGACGGTGAGCTGGAGCCACAAGCTCTCATCCGCGACGCCGACGTCGCCATGTACCAGGCCAAGGACCAGGGGCGAGCCGGTTATGCAGTGTTCGAAGCGGCGTTCCAGCAACGGATGGTGCGGCGACTGGAGCTGGAACGCGACCTCCGTGCCGCTCTCGCCAACGGCGAGCTGACCGTCCACTACCAGCCAGTGATCCGGATATCGGACCGGTCGGTGGCGGGGGTGGAGGCGCTGGTCCGTTGGAACCGCCCGGGTCACGGCTTGGTCGCGCCCGACGAGTTCCTGGCGGTGGCAGACGAGACCGGTCTGATCACACAGATCGACAGGTGGGTGCTGGGCCAGGCCTGTCGACAGCTAGCGGCCTGGCGTGGGCAGGGAATTTTCGGCCAGGTGCACATGAACGTGAACCTGTCGGCGCGACAGTTGGGAGCGACCGATCTGGTCGAGGTGGTGACGGGCGCATTGAACCGGGCCGGTCTGGCCGGCGGGTCGTTGGTGATCGAGATCACCGAGAGTGCGTTGGTGGCCGAAACCGATGCGGCCCTCTCGGCCCTGACCCGTTTGGGGTCCCATGGCGTGCAGATGGCCATCGACGACTTCGGGACGGGCTACGCGTCGCTCGACTACCTCCGTCGGTTCTCGATGGCACACCAGCTCAAGATCGACAGGTCCTTCGTCGCCGACCTGGAGGTCGGCAGTCCGAGAGATCGGGCCATCGTGTCGGCGTCGTTGTTGTTGGCCCGTGACCTCGGGTTCACCTCGGTGGCCGAAGGTGTGGAGACGCCAGCTCAGATCGCCGCCCTGACGTCTTTGGGCTGCACCATGGCGCAGGGATATCTGTTCTGCCGCCCACTACCGGCTGATGATCTGGCGGTGTGGATGCGTGCGGGCGGGGCAAAGGCCGGCGCCTGATTCGCCGTCATATAGGTGCGGCACCGGTGGTGTCTGATCCGCTTTCGGTCCTGCGCGGATACGGGTCTCATCCACCCGAGGTGACGGAATCGGCGGCCCGGTCCAACGGGGTGTCGTCATCGCGGTTGTCCCAGAACCCACGCGGCACGGTCACCGGGCGAGGGCCGTGTTGGTGGCCGCGGGGAAGGCCCACCGCCTCGACGGGAAGGGTCACGGTTCGGTCGAGCTGGTCGAGCCGGTCCGAGAACTCCTCGAGCGTGGCGGCCTCGACCAGAAGGCGTCGGGCCGCCGGTCCGACCGGATAGCCCTGGAGGTACCAACCGACGTGTTTGCGCATGTCGCGGACACCGGTGGTTTCGCCGTGCCATTCACACAGGCGATGGGCGTGGTCGGCCATGGTGTCGACCACCTGGCCTACCGAGGGGGCGCTATCGCAGGGTCGTCCGTCGAAGGCGGACGCGAGGTCGGCGAACAACCAGGGGCGACCCAGGCATCCCCGCCCGACGACCACGCCATCACAGCCGGTTTCGGCCATCATCTTCAGGGCGTCGGAGGCCAGCCAGATGTCTCCGTTGCCGAGCACCGGGATGGTGGTCACCACCGACTTGAGCTCGGCGATGGCTGCCCATCGGGCCCGCCCGGAGTAGGCCTGCTCGGCGGTCCGGGCGTGAAGGGCGACGGCGGCGGCGCCAGAGTCCTGCGCGATCGGTCCTGCATCCAGGAAGGTCAGGTGGTCGTCGTCTAGGCCCATGCGGATCTTGACGGTGACCGGTACCGGACCGGCCCCGTCGACGGCGGCCCGAACCACCGAGGCAAAAAGGCGCCGGCGCCATGGCAGGGCGGCGCCGCCGCCGTGGCGAGTGACCTTGCGGACCGGGCAACCGAAGTTGAGATCCACGTGCTCGGCTCCCAGTTCGCCGACCAGCCGACGAACTGCTTCCCCCATGACGGTCGGATCCGTTCCGTACAACTGGATAGAGCGGGGGGTCTCGTTGGGGCCGAACCGAGCCAGGCGGAATGTCTTCTCGTGGCCTTCGACCATCCCCCGCGCCGAGATCATCTCGCTCACGTACAGGCCCGCTCCGTGGCTGCGGCACATGTCACGGAAGGGCCCGTTGGTGACCCCGGCCATCGGAGCGAGGACCACCGGTGGCCACACCTCGAGGGGGCCGATGGCCAGTGGTGCTGTCACCGGGCGCGAGCCGGTGGCAACTGTGTCCGTCGAGGACGGCGATGTCGGAGGCCCGGGCATGGGACCCAAGGGTGCCAGGTTGGCTGGGATTGGTGGCATTCATGTGTGCCCGTGCGACAATGGGATCGTGCGCGAGCCCTTGGGTGGGGTCCCCCACCGAGACCCCGACGACGACTCGCCGAAAGAGGCCTGTGGGGTCTTCGGCGTGTACGCACCGGGCCAACCGGTTGCCCACATGACCTACCTGGGTCTCTATGCCCTGCAGCATCGGGGCCAGGAATCGGCGGGCATGGCGGTGAGCGATGGTGACCAGGTCACCGTGGTCAAAGACATGGGCCTGGTGTCTCACGTCTTCGACGAGCGCACCTTGGCCCCGCTCACCGGTGACTTGGCCATCGGGCACACCCGTTACTCGACCACCGGTTCGAGTACTTGGAGGAACGCCCAGCCCGTATACCGGGGGGTGGGCGACACCCAGTTCGCTCTCGGCCACAACGGCAACCTGGTCAACACCGCAGAGCTGGCCCGAGAAGCCGGGATGCTGGACGGCACGGTGGCCAGCGACAGTGACCTGGTGGCCGAACTGGTTGCCGCCGAACTCGACCGGGCCGCTTCGGTCTCGGTCCACCCGTCGGCACCGTCGGGTGGGCATGCCGCTGATCCCACCCTGATGGGCCGTGGCGCCACCCTCGATGCCGCCGTCGCCGCCGTGCTACCGCGCTTGGAGGGGGCGTTCTCACTGGTGTTCATGGACGAGCACCGCATCATCGGCGTGCGGGACCCCAACGGCCTGCGTCCGCTGTGCCTCGGCCGCCTCGAAGGCGGTTGGGTGATGGCCTCTGAATCCCCGGCCCTGGACGTGGTCGGTGCTCACTTCGTGCGTGAGGTCGAGCCTGGCGAGATGGTCATCATCGACGAGTCAGGCGTGACCTCGCGCCGCCCGTTCCCCGAAGATCGCCTGAACCCCTCGCTGTGCATCTTCGAGTTCGTCTATTTCGCCCGCCCCGATACCCGTTTGTACGGCCAGAGCGTCCACCATGCCCGGGTCCGCCAGGGTGAGTTGCTGGCCGAGCAGGCGCCGGTCGAGGCCGACATGGTCATGGGGGTCCCCGAATCGGGGCTGCCCGCCGCCGAGGGGTATGCCCGGGCCAGCGGCATCCCCTACGGGCAGGGGTTGGTGAAGAACCGCTACATCGGGCGTACGTTCATCGCTCCCAGCCAAGAGATGCGTGCTCTCGGGGTACGCATGAAGCTGAACCCGTTGCGCGAAAACCTGACTGGTAAGCGGGTGGTCGTCGTAGACGACTCGGTGGTTCGGGGGACCACCCAGAAGCAGTTGGTCAAGATGCTCCGGGAAGCCGGAGTGGCCGAGGTCCACCTTCGGTTGACCTCACCCCCCATCAAGTGGTCCTGCTTCTACGGCATCGACACCGGTCGACGCAGCGAACTTCTGGCTGCCAACCTCACCGTCGAGGAGATCCGCGACTACCTAGACGTCGACACCTTGGCGTTCATCACCCTGGACCGCTTGGTGGCGTCCACCGGAGCTCCGGGTGCGGGGTTCTGTGCCGCCTGCTTCACCGGCGAGTACCCGGTGCCGGTCCCGGTGTCGCTGTCCAAGGGGGTTCTCGAGGCCACCCCGGAGGCGCCCTCGGGAATCGGTGCACCAGTGACCTCGGGGCTGTTCGCTCCGGCCATGCTTCCTGCCGACGACGCCCGCCAGGGCGGCTGAACCGACCTAGATCGAGGGATCAATTACATGGGCGAGACCTATGAGTCTTCCGGGGTGGACATAGCGGCCGGCGAAGAAGCCGTTCAGCGAATCAAGGAGAAGGTGCGTTCGACCTTCCGCCCCGAGGTGATCGGCGACATCGGCGGCTTCGGTGGCTTGTTCAGCTTCGCCAACCATCGTTTCCGTAATCCCGTGTTGGTCTCATCCACCGATGGCGTCGGCACCAAGGCGTTGGTGGCTCAGGCTGCTGGACGCTTCGACACGATCGGTGTCGACCTGGTGGCCATGTGCGTTGACGACCTGGTGTGCCAGGGTGCCGAGCCCCTCTTCTTCCTCGACTACATCGCAGTGGGCAAGCTCGACCCCGATCACATCGAACAGCTCGTCGAAGGTGTGGCCGAAGGGTGTCGTCAGGCCGGGTGTGCGCTCATCGGAGGCGAGATGGCCGAGCACCCAGGCGCCATGGAGCCCGGCGAGTTCGATCTCGTCGGTTTCGCCGTGGGCGTGGCCGAGCGGGATCAGTTGATCACGGGGGAACACGTTGCTCCCGGCGACGTGGTGATAGCGCTGCCGTCGCCCGGTTTGCGGTCCAATGGGTACTCGTTGGCTCGTCGGGTTCTGCTCGAAAGGGCCGATCTTCCCCTCGATGGCCCCGCCTTCGAGGGAGCACATCACACCTTGGCCGAGGAGCTCCTCGTTCCTTCGGTCATCTACGCCCCCGCGGTGCTGGCCCTCTTGCGCCAGGTTCAGATCAAGGGCGTGGTCCACGTGACCGGTGGAGGGCTAGCCGGCAACCTCACCAGGATCCTGCCCAAGGGTGTCGACGTAGAGGTGCAGTCGGGCTCGTGGGAAGCCCCACGCATCTTCGGAGAGATCCAGCGTCTCGGTGATATCGACGATGCCGAGATGCGCAAGGTGTTCAACCTCGGCGTAGGAATGGTGGTGGTGGTCTCCGCTGATGACGCGTACCGCACTATCGACGTCTTGCGGACGAATGGTCATCTCGCCACCCAGATCGGGACGGTTGTGCGCGGCCACGGAGACGTCAGGTTCTCCTGACCGTCGAGTGAGCTGTTGAGCGGAGAATCAGAGGCTGCAACTCGGTCTTGGGGCAGGTTCACCGGTCTGGCCCGTGAACGTTGGCCCGAGGTGGTGTTGGCGACGGTGCTCCTGGCCGCATCGGCGGTGCATCTGGCTCGATTCCTCCGGCTGGCGACCAGCCGCTCGTTGTGGAACGACGAGATCTTCTCGATCGTCGTTTCCAGTAACAAGGGTCCGTGGGAGGTGGTCACCCGCTACCAGTCCAACAACCACATCTTCTTCAACCTGATCAACTCGCTGACCCCCGGTGCCGGATCGATGGATCCGGCCCGGGCGCGGATGTGGTCGATGGTGGCAGCGGTGGCCATGTTGGCGGTGGCGCTCGCTGAGTTCTGGCGTCGGGGCTGGTTCCTGGCCGGCGCGGTGTTCGTGGCACTGTTCGCCGCCAACCCGGACTGGCTGGACCTGACCCTTCAGGCCCGGGGATACGCGGTCACCGGCCTGATGGCCACGCTCTGCTGCATGGCGGTTTGGCGTCACCTGGAACGTCCCGAGACCGGCTCGTCGGTGGTGCTGGGCGTGGCCTCATTCATCGGGACGTGGACCCTGCCTTCGTTCGTCATGTTCGCAGCACCGGTGTGGCTTGCACTGCTGGCGGCCACCCGAACCCGGCGGGTGGTTATGGCGGGTGCTGCGACCGCGGTGGCGATAGCGGTGGTCTACGCGCCGGTGGCGGGTCAGTTGTGGAAGGAGACCACCACCTACGGCGACATCTACGGGCGCTCCTACACCAGCATCGATTCGGTTGGTGACACGATCCGCACCTACCTGCTCGGCAGTCGGGTGCTCGACCTCGCCGACCTGTCCACGGTCACCATCCTGCTGGTGGTGGTGCTCTTGTCGGTACCGCTGGTGGCATTGGCTCCGATCTCGTCGTCATCCCGTCGATTCGCGCTGGTGTGCATCGCTAGTGCAGGGGTGTTCTTCGGCGTGAACGTCGCCCTGGGCACGGCCGCACTTCGAACCACGTCGTTCGCGGTGGTACCCCTCGCCCTTGCCGTGCTCGTTCCCGGCTCAGAGCTGGTCGACTGGGTACGGCCCAAGTTGGGGGCTGGTGTCAGGGTCTCGGCGTTGGTCGCCCTGTCGGTAGCGGTGATGGTGGTGTCGAGTCGGGCAGTAGCGGCTCCCCATGGGCGCTACTACCTCCCGATCGAGGATTGGGCGGCGGCCAGTGAACACGTTCAGCGGACGTTCCCCGAAGGGACCGGTCTGGCTGCGACCGGGGATTGGTTGGGGGTCCTGCGCGGTTCACACCTGGACCAGGGCTACCCCGACGATGGCGATCAATCGTCGGCGACCGGGTTGGTGTCAGGTCGGTCCCTGTTGTTCGACTCTTCACCCAGGGAGGTGCCTGCGTTCGACTTCTCGAAGATCTCACCGGTGTGGAGGGAGGCCCGGTTCTATCAACGCCGCGGTGAGTACCTACGGGTGTTGTCGGCCCCGCCCGAGCAGTCCCGGGTATCGCAGGTCGAAGCGGGCCAGGATCGACTGGACCTCTCGCGCCTCACCGATCGCCGCGACACCGGGGTGGTGTTCGACAGCGGCGAGGCGGTACGAGTAGCGGTGTCCGGAAGCCGGTCCCGATCTCTGACCCTGGTGGCTGCCACCTCCTTGCCCCGGCCCGATCGGATCACCGTTCACAGCGCGACCGGCGTCGAGACCCTGGCGGCTGGTGACCTCCATCGATGGGGTGGCTCGGTCACGGTGTACCTGGGGGACCAGGCCGTGGAGTCGGTGGAGATCACCTTTCCGAGCGGTCATGACGAGATCGAGCTGCTCGAGGTCTGGTCTCACCCGCCTCGGCTCTGACCGGGACCGTGCTTATGGGTCGGCTCGCCTATCCGCTCGGGTCCTTAGCTGCGCCAGGAGATGCTGCACCAGGAGCGGTGGTGACAGCTCGGGCACTTCATCCAGTGACCGTCGCGCCGACCGGGGATCCAGGCCGTACCGGTGAGGAAGCGGAGCCCGAGATCGGTGAGGTTGACTCGGGTTCGGGCTTGGCAGGACGAGCAACTGACGATCACCGTGCCGGTCTGGCGGGGGCCGGTGGAGTACAGGGCATCCTTGCCTTCGAGGGTTTCGCCTGAGCGGATTGAGTCTCGAGCGGCGCTGACCGGCGTCTCGAACAGGGCCCGACGGCCCTGGGGATCGAGTGACTTTCGCCGACCGGTGGCTGGGGTCTTGGCGGTGGATCGGGGTGAATCGGAGGTGGTCATCGCTTCTTGGTCCGTGACGGCGGGTGCAGTTGCAGGGCCAGTTCCCGGTAGGCCTGTGCGCTCTTGGATCGGGGAGCGTGGGTCATCACCGACCGACCCAGGCCCGGTGCCTCGGCCACCTTCACCGACTTGGGGACCGGCGGTTCGAACACGGTGATCTGGTACTGCTCCCGGACCTGTTCCATGACCTCGTGGGCTAGGCGGGTTCGGGCATCGAACATGGTGGCGATGGCGCCGCGCACCGCAAGGTCGGGGTTGGTGTAGTCCCGCACATCTTCGATGGTGTCGAGGAGTTGGCCCACACCTCTTTGGCTCAGCGATTCGCACTGGAGCGGGATGAGCACCTCGTCGGCTGCGGTGAGCCCGTTGATGGTGAGGATCCCCAGCGAGGGTGGGCAGTCGATCAGCACCCGGTCGTAGTTGGAGGCAACCTTGGACAGCGCCTTTCGGAGCACGTACTCCCGGCCGGTCTTGGTGAGCAGGTGCATCTCGGCACCGGCCAGATCGATGGTGCTGGGCACAAGGTGCAGTTGGCCGACTGCCCCGCCTTCCACGCTCGGTGCAGGCGGCGCGACCTCGTGGATGACATCGGCCAGCTTCGCTCGGTTGAGCAGCACATCGTGAATGGAGACTCGCAACGATTCGGGGTCGACACCGCAGGCCCACGAGAGCGACGCTTGGGGGTCGAGGTCTACCAGTAGGACCTTGGCCCCCATCTCGGCCATGGCTACCCCGAGAGCGTGGACGCTGGTGGTCTTGGCCACCCCACCCTTCTGGTTGGCAACCGCGGTGGTGGTCATGGTCCAGAAGTGTGCCACCCGACGGAGGTGGGGGAGAACTCGGACTCCGCCCTGTACTTCTGAGGGTGATGGTGTCATTTCGGTTCGGTCGGCTCCTCCGAGTCTGCGTCGACGGAGGCCGGTCAGGTTGAATCCACGGCGAGGGCTCACGGGATCCAAGGCGTCGGAGGATGGAGGGGCGCGGCGCTAGGTTCGGCCGGAATGGACAACTCGCCGAACCCCGTTGAATCGACCTGCGGACCGGCCGGTCCCGAAGCTGCGGCGGTGGCCGAGGCAGCCGGCCCCCGCATCGACGAAGCCACTGGCGGGTACCGTCAGGCCCGTTTCCAACGCCCGACGGGAGCTACCGAGATCGTGCTGGTGCGGCACGGTGAGTCCGAACCCGCGGTCCCGGGTCAGCCGTTCCCGTTGGTGGACGGTCACGGAGACCCCGCCCTCGCCCCAGACGGTCTCGATCAGGCTGAGCGGGTCGGTCAGCGTCTGAGTGGATCGCGCATCGACGCCATCTACGTCTCCACCCTCCGTCGGACGGCCATGACGGCGGCGCCGCTGCTGGCCGCAACCGGGATGACCCCGGTGGTCGAGCCCGACATCCGTGAGGTCCACCTCGGCGAGTGGGACGGGGGTCTCTACCGACAGCGGATCGCCGAAGGACATCCAATGGTCGCCCAGATGATCAAAGAGGAACGCTGGGACGTGATCCCCGGCGCCGAACCGATGGAAGCGTTCACCAGTCGGGTGCGCGGTGTGCTCGCCCGACTGGTTGCGGCTCACCCCGACCAACGGATCGTGGTGTTCTCTCACGGCGGCGTCATCGGTGAGGCCATCCGCCAGGCGGTGGAGAGCCCTCGGCGGTTCGCCTTCGTGGGCGTCGACAACGGAAGCATCTCTACGCTGGTGTCGGTTCGGGGTCGATGGGTGGTGCGTGGCTACAACGACGTCTCCCACCTGAGCTGACCAACGGCTGGAGCGGGTGGGTGTGGGTTGGGGGCTACGGTCCGACCATGCCGATTGACGACCCTGCCCGCCGGGCCGACCTGGCCCGGCGGATCCATGAGATCGCCCACCTGAGCGGGACTTTCACGTTGCGTTCAGGTCGGGTGTCCAACGAGTACTTCGACAAGTACCGCTTCGAGTCCGACCCGGTGCTTCTCGCCGACATCGCCGAGGCCATGGCCACCCTGGTACCAGAGGGCGTCGAGGTCCTGGCCGGCTTGGAGATGGGGGGGATACCGGTGGTGACCGCCCTGGCCCGGGTCACCGGCCTGCCCGCGTGCTTCGTGCGCAAGAAGGCCAAAGAGTACGGAACCGCCCGCTTCGCGGAGGGCGCCGACGTGGCCGGACGACGGGTGCTGGTGGTGGAGGACGTGATCACCTCGGGCGGGCAGGCCGTGCTCTCCACCGCCGACCTTCGTTCGATCGGTGCCATCGTCACCGACGTGGTGTGCGTGATCGACCGCAGCGAAGGTGGGGCCGAGGCGCTGGCCGCAGAGGGCTTGACCTTGGCTTCGGTGGTGTCGCGCCCCGACTTGGACTCGGCGGCGGGCTGAGGAGCCGGAGGCGGTTCCACCGGCGATCGAGACCGCTTGTCGGTTGTCGTATCGGAAAGGCCCGCGGCTAGCGTCGGCCCATGGTCTCGCCTACCGCTGCCTTCTCCGTGACCATCAGGGTCCGGCTCGACAACACCCCGGGCACGCTCGGGCGACTGGCGGCGGCCATTGGTGAGGTAGGCGGAAATATCGTCGCCCTCGAGGGCTTCGAGGCCCGTGACACCTACCTGGACGAGGATCTCATCGTCAACTGCTCCTCGGAGGAGCACATCGAGGTGGTGTGCAACGCACTCCAGCACCTCGACGGTGTCGACGTGCTCACCGTTTCCGATCGCACCTTCGACATGCATCAGGGCGGCAAGATCGAGGTCTTGGCCCGGATGCCGGTGGCTGACCGCGACGACCTCTCCATGGCCTACACCCCCGGTGTGGCCCGGGTTTGCACCGAGATCGAACAGAAGCCGGAACGGGTTCACGAGCTGACCATCAAGAAGAACACGGTGGCGATCGTCACCGATGGCACCGCGGTGCTGGGCCTGGGAGACATCGGTCCCGAGGCTTCCCTGCCGGTCATGGAGGGCAAGGCCCTCCTGTTCAAGAACTTCGCCGGGGTCGACGGCTTCCCCATCTGCATCGACGCCGGCCGTCGCGACCTCCCGTTGCAGGACCGTGTTGACGCCATCGTGGACACGGTGGTGCGCATCGCCCCAGTGTTCGGGGGCATCAACCTGGAAGACATCGCCGCCCCGTGGTGCTTCGAGGTGGAGGAGCGCCTCGACGAGCTGCTCGACATCCCCGTCTTCCACGACGACCAACACGGAACCGCGGTCGTCACCTTGGCCGCCTTGGAGAACGCCCTCAAGATCGTGGGCAAGCATATGGGCGACATCCGTGTGGTCATCGCCGGGGCGGGTGCCGCAGGCGTTGCCATCGCCAAGATCTTGATGAATGCTGGTGTGCACAACATCGTGGCCACCGATCGTCAGGGAGCGGTTCACCGCGGCCGGACCGACCTGAACGAGGTCAAGCGGCGCTTCGCCGAGATCACCAACCCGGAGCAGATCAGCGGCACCCTGTCCGAGGTTCTGCCCGGCGCCGACGTGTTCATCGGGGTCAGTGCTCCCGATCTGATCACACCTGACGACCTGCGCAAGATGGCCAGCGATCCCATCGTGTTCGCCATGTCCAACCCCAACCCGGAGATCCGGCCCGAGGCGGCCGCCGGCTTGGCCGCGGTCATGGCCACGGGGCGTAGCGACTACCCGAACCAGATCAACAACGTGTTGGCCTTCCCGGGCATCTTCCGGGGTGCTCTCGACGCCGGTGCCACCACCATCACCGAGCACATGAAGACGGCTGCGGCCGAGGCCATCGCCAGCGCCGTGTCTCCCGAGGACCTTGCGCCCGGTTTCATCATTCCGTCGGTGTTCGACATGCGCGTCGGAGAGCTGGTGGCCACTGCGGTGGCCGAAGCGGCTGTCCTCGACGGAGTGACCCGAGCCCAGGCCTGATCCAAAGCCGATCTCCGCAGGTCTCAGGGGCTCCGCCACAAAGGGCTCCACCCCCGAACCCCCGCCCAGTCGTAGAGGTCGGACTTTTCGACCGGCCTCAGTTGGGTTGTTGGAGGGTGTCCAAGACGTCGGCGTGGAGCTGGCTGCGTACTCCGGCCAGGTTGGGGCCGGCATGGACAGCCAGTGGCCTGACCCGGTCGATGGCCGCCGTCTGCACCTGGTCCTCGGTGTGCACCGATTCCACGATTCCCTTGGCTAGGGCTTCCGCTGCTCCATAGCGGTGGGCGGTGATCATGGCCTCGTGGGCGGTCAGGCGGGGAAGGCGACCCTGGACGAGGGCTTGCATGCCGGGTGGGAAAGGCATGTTCAGCGCCACCTCGGGTAGGCACCAGAACCCACGGTCGGACCGCATCAGTCGGTGGTCGTGGGCCAGGGAGAGCATGGCCCCGGCTCCGAACGCATGCCCGTTGAGCGCCGCGGCGGTGGGGCAGGGCAGGGTGAGTACTCGGGCGAAGAGGGCACAGACCTGGTCGAGGTACCAGCGGATCTGGTCCGGGTTGTCGCCGAGCCAGTCCAGGTCGAGGCCGTTCGTGAAGAACTTGCCGGTGCCCACCGTCACCAGGGCCCGCGGGCCCTCGGCGTTGGACACCTCTGCGAGGGCGGTGCCGATGGCGTCGAGCATGTCGGGGGAGAAGCGGTTCTCGTCATGGTCCAGGCGGAGGATGAACACCTCGCCGTCGCGGCTCAGGTCGATCATGGGGGTCCTTGTGCGGTTGAAGCTTCCGGTCCGACCTCAGGTCCGGCGCGCTGGCCCGACGGGCCAGAGCGACAACCCTAGGCGGCTTGCTTGACCATCTGGTCAAGTGGTGGCGTCGCTGTTGTCCGGTCAGCGCCAAGGCCAGCGGGTGACGAGGCGCAGCACGTTCTGCACCACTGGCGAGAACGGCGGGTACATGACCGACAGATCACCGCGCGTCGGTCTGCGCATCACGGGCTTGTGGTGGGTGAACGTGTCGAAGCCGGCCTTGCCGTGATATGCCCCCATGCCCGACGGACCCACGCCGCCGAAGGGAAGCGACGGTGCTGCCACCTGGTACACGAGGTGGTTGACGCACACCGAGCCGGCACTTGTGCGATCGAGTACTCGGCGTTCGACGTCGCCCGATGAGGTGAACAGGTACAGGGCCAGCGGCTTGGGGCGACTCCGGACGAAGGAGATGGCCTCCGCGATGGACTCGACCCCGAGAACCGGTAGCAGCGGGCCGAAGATCTCCTCCTGCATGAGAGGCGACGCCGGATTGGGCTCGCGGACGATGACGGGAGCCATGACCCGCGTGACCGTGTCGGTCTTGGGTGGTAGTAGCTCCTCGCCGCCGTGTCCCTCCAGCAGGCCCTCGAGTCGTGCGATGTGGTCGTGGTTGACGATCGACGCCGGCTCGGCCCGATCTCGCAGCTTGGACAGCTCATCGACCAGGAGACCGGTGAAGCGGTCCTGGACGGAGTGTTCGACCAGCACGTAGTCGGGGGCGATGCAGGTCTGGCCGGCGTTGAGGTACTTGGCCCAGGCGATCCGTCGGGCGGCGACGGCCAGGTCAGCGTCGGCGGCCACGATGGTGGGGCTCTTTCCTCCCAGCTCGAGCGTGACGGGGGTGAGGTGACGGGCCGCGGCCTCCATCACGATGCGGCCGACCCGTGTGCTCCCCGTGAACAAGATGTGGTCCCACTCCTCGGCTAGCAGTGCGGTGGTCACGTCGACACTTCCCTCGGCCACGATCACGGCCTCGGGGTCGAGGTAGCGGGGGATGAGGTCGGCGATGACCCGGGCTGAGGCGGGGGCCAGCTCGGATGGCTTGAGCAGGGCACAGCACCCGGCCGCCAGGGCACCAACCAGCGGCGAGAGGAGGAGCTGAACCGGGTAGTTCCACGGGGCGATCACGAGGGCGACGCCCACCGGCTGGGGCTCGGTCCACGCGGTGGCGGGAAACGTCACCACCGGTACCGGGTGGCGATGGGGGCGGGCCCAGCCCCGGGGCCGCCGGGCCGGGCCCGCCCCGGGGGGCCGGGGGCCCGGGGGGCCGGCCGGGCGCGCCGCCGGCCCGGCCCCCCCCCCCCCCCCTTTCTTTTTTTCTCCCCGGGGGCTGCGCCCCCGCCCCCCGCCCCCCCCCCCCCGGGGCCGGCGAGCTGGCCGAACCGTCCCGCACGGTCAGCCGAGCAGGGTGCTCAGGACCCGCTCCTGACGGTACCGCGGCGGCTGTGGATCCACCTCGGCCGTGCCGGACCGATGGTCGCCGACACCATCGATGCCGATCTCGAGGGTCAGGCCACCACCTCGACCAGCAGCGACAAGGCTGAGGCTCCGAGCACGGCCAGGACCACCCGATCGAAGGCGGGGCCAGCCAGTCTCTGGCGAAGCCGCACCCCCAGCGGCAGGGCGATCGCGGCGGGCGCCGCGGCGGCCAGCGATGCCCAGGCCCGGATGGCGGTCATCTCACCCTGGCCCAACAGCACCACCAACTGCACGGCTCCGGTGACCCCGAACAACAAGGTGATGGTGTACACGTACGTGTCCCGGGGCAGGCGGTAGGGGTGAACCCACGCCGCTACCACCGGGCCGGAGACACCGATCGTGCCTTGTAGGAGTCCGGTGACAGTTCCGGCCAGCGGGGACCAGCGCCGGGCGGTGGCGGGCGGAATGTGCATCTCGGGGTGGCGAACGAACTGGATGACGAAGCCGACGATGGTCACGGCCAGGACAACCAACAGCGGGTCGTCTGGCATGTTGACCAAGGCAACGGTGCCCACCGCGGCCCCGGCTACGCCGAACCCCACCAGGCGACCGAGGTCCCGAGCTTCGCTGCGCCCGGCCCGGGCCTGCCAACACAGGTAGATGTTGGCGGCCAGGTTGGGGGCGGACACGGCCACCACCGCTACGTCGACGCCTCCGACCAGGCTGATCAGCGGCACGGCCAGCAACGGATAGCCCATCCCGGTTACGCCCTTGACCCCGGCACCAAGGGCCGAGGCCAGCACGATCATGGCGATCAGACCAGGACTCAGGACTCCCCCCGTCGGATCGATCGCCTCGCCGTAACCACACGTGGCAGCGTAAAGCGCCCGGCGGTCAGGTCCCCTTTCCACCGGTTGGCCCTGATCCTGTCTGTGGTGGCGGATCGATCCGACGGTGGGCTCACCAATGGAAGGGCGGCTACCCCCATACCGGAAAACGACCAGCAGGTCAGACCGGGAACCCGGCCCGACCTGCTGGTACTCCTGGTGGTCGGAACCGGCGTCGATCCGGTGACCTTCCGCTTTTCAGGCGGACGCTCTGCCAACTGAGCTACCCGACCCCATGTTTCCGGTGGATCGACCGGAGTCGATGCCACCAGAGCGGTCCCGACGGGATTTGAACCCGCGACCTCCGGCTTGACAGGCCGGCGTGCACTCCAAACTGCACCACGGGACCTTCTGGTGCCTGAACCCGAGGGTTCTGACGCCTCACCCCGTTGCCGAGGCGAAGGCGCAACCTACCGGCCGCACCCGCGCCCCCGCAAACCGCATCCGAGGATCGGGTCGTCAGCGGTTGGTCGACCCGAGGACCTCGGTCAGCTCGAACGGCGCAACCACCTCTAGCTGACCGAAGGTGCAAGACCCCGGGTCTCGATCTGGGCGCCAGCGCTGGAACCGTGCGCTGTGGCGGAACCGACCGTTGTCGACTCGCTCGTAGGCCACCTCCGCCACCAGTTCGGGGCGAAGTGGGGTGAATGACAGGTCCTTGTTGGCGTTCCAGCGGGACTGGCCGCCGGGAAGGCGGCCGCCGGACGACTCGTGGGCGGCAGCCTCGGCCCAACGCCCCCACGGGTGGTCCGACCAGCTCTCGGTCACGTAGGGGGCCAGCTCATCTCGCAGCTCGGCCCGACGGGCCACCGAGAACGACGATGCCACTCCGAGGTGGTGGAGGTTGCCGTCGTCGTCGTAGAGGCCCAGCATCAGCGACCCCGGTCCGTCACCGTTCTTGTGTTCCCGGAACCCGGCCACCACACAGTCGGCCGTCCTCAGGTGCTTGATCTTGAGTTGGGACCGCTTGCCCGGCTGGTAGGGGTCGGCGGCAGCTTTGGCCATGACCCCTTCGAGGCCCGCCCCCTCGAAGCGGGAGAACCAGTCGGCGGCCAGGTCTCGATCGAAGGTGCCCGGCGTCAGGTGAACCGACGACGAGGGAACCAGGATCTCCTCCAGGAAGCGTCGGCGCTCGGATTGGGCCACATCCATCAGCGAATGGTCGCCCAAGGCCAGCAGGTCGAAGCCCACGAAGGCGGCGGGGGTCTCGGCCGCCAACCTGGTTATGCGGGACTCCGCCGGGTGAATGCGCTGTTGAAGGGCATCGAAAGCCAGTCCGTCGGGCCCGGCCACCACGACCTCGCCGTCGAGCACACAGCGTTCGGGCAGCGAAGCCTGCAAGGGTCCGATCAACTCGGGGAAGTAGCGGGTCAGCGGTCGGTCGTTGCGGGAGCCGAGCTCCACCTCGTCGCCGTCGCGGAAGACGATGCATCGGAAACCGTCCCACTTGGGTTCGAACCACCACGTCCCGGCCTCGGCCTCGGGTAGAGCGGTGGCCGCTTTGGCCAGCATCGGCGACAGCGGGGGCATTACCGGCAGATCCATGTCCGGCAGCGTACGGGCCTTCTCGTCGATCGTCGCTGGTAGGGCGCGTCGGCACCCGTCAGCGTCCTAGTCGGTCAGGTGGCGAGGCGATGACTGGAGGGAGCCCTCAGGGGGTCTCGGTCAGGGCCTTGGTGGTGGGCAGAGAGAGCGACACCGACGAGAACTCGATCTCACCCCCCAGCCGGGGCTGGGCGTAGGCACCGGTGGTGGCCACGATCTGAAGCGTGATCGTCTCGCCGGCCTTCAGGTACTGGATAACCGACTCCAGCGGTACCGTCACGGTGTGCTCGACCCCGTCGAGCTCGACGGGAACCGGGGTGATCTGGTTGCCGATGACGACGTCGTTCTGGTCATCCACCAGCTGGGCGAACACCCGCATCGGCCGGTCTCCGGCCTCAACGGTGCCCTTGTAGGTGATGGTCAGCTCGGCCGCGCCGACGATCAAGACGTCGTCTTCGACCGATGCCGCGACGTTCAGCGCGTTGGAAGCCCGCACCGGGGTGCTGGAGGCCACCAGGCCCCCGAGGATGCCGCCATCCCCATCGGACAGTTCGAGTCCGGTGGATCCGCCTTCGGCGGTGAGGGAGAGGGTGCCCGACCCGGCCGCTTCCAGCGCGCTGCCCGCCTTGGGCGGCCAGGTCTCACCGGTCCAGGCCACGCCACGCTGGTCGATCAGATCGAGGACCGGGCCGGTGTCGACCTTGGTGTCTCGCTTCACCCACCGGTCGAGCCAGGCGAAGGATGCTTCGCTCACCCGATCGGCATCTCCCTCGTCGGTGAGGCATACCCCGTGGCCACCGCAGAACCACAGCATCTTGACGGGCACGTCGTTGCCGGCCAGCACACCGAAGTTGGTGATGGCTTCGTCGGGGGTGAAGAGCGTGTCCACGGTGCCCTGGACCAGAAGGGTGGGTACCCGGATCTTGTCGACCAGCTCGCCCGGCCCCCGGCCGAGGAACCACTCCCGGTCCTCGTCGCTCAGGGTGCCGGTGGTGGTCCCAGATTCGTACGAGCTGGGGATGTGGGGGTCGACGGTTCCGGCAGATGCCGCCTGCACCAGGATGCCGGCCCAGCCGGTCTTGACCGTCTCGTTGCGGAACAGCGCCGTTTCCAGGGAGTTCCAAGCGATGCCCGGGACGATTGCATCCACCCGACAGTCCAGGCCCGACAACGTGAGCTGGATTCCGCCCCCGTAGGAGAACCCGACCATCCCCACCCGGGGGTCGCCTTCGTCGTCGGTGAGGGCCTCGGGCTGTTCGGCCACCCAGTCGAGAAGGATCTGGGCGTCCCGACCTTCTAGTTCAGGGTCGTTGACCGAGGCGGTGCCACCGGACTCACCGAATCCTCTGGGGTCCCAGGTGAGCACGTTGTATCCCCGCTCGTTCATCGAGGAGATGTCGAGAGCGCCGAACATGACGGTCTCGGTGTCTTCGACGCTGCCGGCCAGCGACCAACCCGGCCCCATGAGAACGGTGGGAGCGGGCTCCTCGTCGGTCACATCGTCGGCCGGGAACCAGTGCATGCGGATCTCGGTGCCGTCGTGGGAGGTGAGGGTCAGATCCGAAGGGGTGCCATCCACCGGCGTGGTCTTCACGTCGTCGGTCGTGGCCCCCTGATCGCATTCCGGTGGGGAGTAGCCCGGATCGGTCGACACGGCGGCGGTGGTGCTGGACGACGAATCGGCGCCCGCGGCCTTGCTGCTCCCGTCGTCGTCAGAGGAACATCCGGTCAGGGCGAGCGATGTCGCCACCAGCACTGCCGCGGTGAGTCGGACGGCCTTGCGGCCCCGGTCAGCAACCATCAGATGATCCCCGTTCGAACGAGGCACCGACCGGTCGCCGGGCCGGGTCGGCACGTTAGGACCAACCGTGGCGGGTCGCAACGGTCTCCGGGAGGGTGAACCGGGGGGTCGCCAGCCGCGTTGGAGGCGAGTGCCTGACGGTGGTGGAGCGCTCCGAAACTTCTGAGGCCGGCAGACCGGAGGGATCGACTGGTGCCAGAATCGGACCATGTCTGCGCTCGGCCTGCTCCCGCGTGAACGCCTGCTCGAGGTGTACGAGGCCAAGGGAGCACAGATGGCTTCGGTCTCGCCGGAAGCCCTGGCCCTGCCGGTTCCGACCGTTGCCGGTTGGACGGTGGAGGACGTGATCCGTCACACCGGCAAGGTCCATCGACGGGTGTTGGCATACCTGACTGCGCCGATCGATGCCGATCCAGGGGAGGTGGCTCGTAGCGTGGCCGACCTGTCGCCGGGACCGGCGTGCCTGCCCGAGTACCGCGACGCCCACGCTGCACTCGGGCGCCGCCTCGCCGCCCTCGACCTGGATGCCCCGGTCGCCACCTTCACCGGCCCTCAGCCTGGCGGCTTCTGGGCTCGCCGCCAAGCCCACGAGCTAGCCGTCCACCTCGTCGACGTGGACGATGCCTTGCGCGAGTCCCACGGCGGGGACTCGGCTTCGTTTGAAAAGGACGTGGCCGTAGACGGGGTCGAAGAGTGGCTCGATGTGTTCCTCCCGTTGTGGCAGCGCCGGGCCGGTCGACTGCCGGAGGACCTGGACGAACGGTCGATCCACCTCCATGGAACCGACCCGTCGACCCCCGGCCCCGATGGCTCGGACCTGGCGGCAGAATGGCTGATCTCGGTGTCCGACGGCGCCGCCGTGGTTTCGAAGGGCCACGCCAAAGGCGACGTGGCGGTACGAGGCTCGGCCCCGGATCTGTTGTTGGTCCTGTGGCGCCGCCGACCGCTGACCGCCGTCGACCTCGTCGGTGACACCGCGGTGTTCGATCGCCTGGTCGATCTGATCCGGATCTGACCCGACCGCGGTCTTTTCCGACCGGTTCGAAAGAACCTCTAGCTTTGCGGGATGCCCGAGCACACCATCCGCGAGCGCCTGGACGACCTGCTGGCCCGCAAGGAGCAGGCCCTCAGCCCTGGATCCGAGCGGTCCATCCAGCGTCAGCACGACCGCGGGAAGATGTTGGCCCGTGAGCGGATCGACTACCTGCTCGATCCGGGTTCGTTCCACGAGCTCGACATGCTGGCGCGGCACCGCAGCCCCGACGTGGAGGACCGGCCCTACACCGACGGTGTGATCACCGGCTGGGGCACCGTGGACGGCCGCAAGGTGTTCGTGTTCTCCCAGGACTTCACCCTGTTCGGCGGGGCGCTGGGCGAGGTGTTCGCCGAGAAGATCCACAAGGTCATGGACATGGCCCTCAAGGTCGGTGCGCCGGTGGTCGGCATCAACGACGGCGCCGGTGCCCGCATCCAGGAAGGCCCGGTGAGCTTGGCCTCCTACGGTGGCATCTTCCACCGCAACGTGCTGGCTTCGGGGGTCACCCCCCAGATCAGCGTGATCATGGGCCCGTGCGCGGGCGGCGCCGTCTACAGCCCGGCCCTCACCGACTTCATCTTCATGGTGGACGACACCTCCTACATGTTCATCACCGGCCCTGACGTGGTGAAGACCGTGACCGGCGAGGACGTCACCCAGCAGGAACTCGGCGGCGCCCACACCCACTCCTCGAAGTCGGGCATTGCCGCCTTCACCGCCCCCGACGACAAGGCCGTGCTCGACGACGTGCGCTTCTTGCTGTCGTTCCTGCCGTCCAACAACCTCGAGACCCCTCCGATCCTGGACTCGGGTGACCCCCACGACCGGGCCACGCCCGAGCTGCTCGACCTCATCCCCGACAGCGCCAACGTCCCCTATGACATGCGCAAGGTCGTGGAGGCGGTGGCCGACGACAACGAGTTCTTCGAGTACTTCCCCCGCTGGGCCACCAACATCATCTGCGGCTACATCCGTCTCGGTGGCCAGTCGGTCGGTGTCGTGGGCAATCAGCCTGCGGCCTATGCCGGCGTGCTCGACATCGAAGCCTCCGAGAAGGCGGCCCGCTTCGTGCGGACCTGTGATGCCTTCAACATCCCGTTGCTCACCTTCGTCGACGTGCCCGGGTTCCTGCCCGGTGTCGACCAGGAGTACAACGGCATCATCCGCCATGGGGCCAAGCTCCTTTACGCCTACTGCGAGGCCACCGTGCCCCGCATCCAGGTCATCACCCGCAAGGCCTACGGCGGTGCCTACGTGGTCATGGACTCCAAGTCCATCGGGGCCGACCTGGCCTACGCCTGGCCGTCGGCCGAACTGGCCGTCATGGGGGCCCAGGGTGCGGTCGAGATCCTCAACCGCACCGAGATCGCCGCGGCCGACGACAAGGACGCCAAGAAGGCCGAACTGGTCGATGCCTACTCCGAGAAGTGGCTCAACCCGTACGTGGCCGCCGAGCGTGGCTATGTAGACGACGTGATCGACCCGGCCGACACCCGTCGGATGCTGATCGACGGCTTCCAGATGTTGGATTCCAAGAAGGAAGAGCTGCCGCCCCGCAAGCACGGCAACATGCCACTGTGAAGCCCGGCCCTTCTCCCCACACCGAGGCCTCGTCGTGATCGATCCCACCACCATCACCCCGACCCCACCGAAGAGGAGGTGGTGGCGATATTGGCTGCGTTGCAGACCGCCACCCCCGCGTCGGGGAGCCCGGCTGCCGTCGAGTCGCCGCGCTGGAAGTGGTCGGGCCGGTGGTGGTCCAAGCCGATCCCGTCGCGTCGCATCCGACCCTGGTGACCGTCGGTCGCTGAGGACGACCACCTCGGCCCAGGACGGCGGTAGGGTCACAGGCGATGGACGCCGTACCCCCCGACGGCTCTGATCCTGTCGTCGACTGGTGGGACGCGGTCAGCCACGCGTCCCCCCCGCCCGAGCTCACCACCGTTGGGTCCCGGTCCGCGGTGGTCCACGAGGGCAGCCTCATACGGCGATATCAGGGGTTGGAGCCGTCCACCGTCTACGAGCTGGACGGCTTCGCGTTCGAGACCCTGCCCGAACCCGGTGAGCTGTTGGCCACCTTCGTATCCGTCAACGATGTCCACTTCGGTGAAGAGGTGTGCGGTGAGGTCCACGGTGTGGACATCGGCCCGACCTTTCGCGCTGAGCCCGGCGACCCGCCCTATCCCGAGATGATGAACCGGGCCGCGGTGGCCGAGATCGCCGCCGCGGGTGCCGCCGCGGTGCTGGTCAAGGGAGACCTCACCTCCAACGGGACCGTCGCCGAGTACGACGCCTTCCGCTCTGTGTACGAGCCCGCCTTCGGCGATCGGCTCCACGTGGTGCGGGGCAATCACGAGTCCTACCACCACGCCCGGTTCGCGGCCGACCCGGTGCAGCGCATCGATCTCCCCGGAGTCACCCTGGTGATGGTCGACACGTCGGTGGACGGTTCGGCGGCGGGGACTCTCTCGGCCGATCAACTCGACGAGGTCGACTCGTTGGCCGCGGTGGCCGACGGCCCGGTGCTCCTCTTCGGCCATCACCACGTCGGTGACCGACGGTCGGCCGAGAAGGCCGACCACACCTTCGGCATAGATGTGGACGCGTCAGATGCCCTGGTCGACTTGGTAGCCCGCCGCCCGGCGATCCGGGGCTACTTCGCCGGTCACACCCACCGCAACCGGGTCCGTAGGTTCGAGGCCACCGGAGACGTGCCCTGGGTGGAGGTGGCCTCGGTCAAGGACTTTCCCGGGGTGTGGGCCGAATACCGGGTTCACGAAGGTGGGATCCTCCAGATCGTGCACCGGATCTCCGATCCTGCTGCCCTCAGGTGGAGCGACCGAACCCGTCACATGTATGAAGGGCTGTACGAGGACTACGCCTTCGGGAGCCTGGCCGACCGCTGCTTCGGGATCGGTCTGGGCTGAGGTCCTCGTTCGTCCGTGTCCGCTACCGACAGACCAGGAGCTACCAGTGCCCGACACCGTGTTTCGGATCGAGGAGACCTCGGATGCGTTCCGGTTCGCCAGCCATTGGTGGCGTTCCATGGTCGGAGCGGTGGACAGCGACTACTGGAACCAGCCCGCGCTGGGGGAGTGGTCGGTCCGTGAGCTGGTGGCCCACACCGACCGGGCCTATCGGACCGTGATCGACTACCTGACCGGAGAGACGGTCGACCCCACCCCGATCGCTACCGCCGCTGAGTACTTCCGGATCGTTCTGGCTGAGCAGACCCCACACGTTCACATAGCGGCCCGAGCCAAACGCGAGGCGGCCGAGCGAGACGATTGGGTGACCGCCACCGACGAGTTGGCGCTCCACTGCGAGAAGCTCATCGCCGACACCCCCGCCGACGCCACCTGCCACCTGATGGTGGGCGAGATGGCGCTGGATCAGTACCTGGCCACCAGGGTCGTCGAGTTGGTGGTCCACGGGCTCGATCTGGCCGATGCCATCGGCCTGGACGTGAACCCGCCCCCGGCATCGGCCGACGTCACCGTCCGGGTGCTGTCGGATCTGGCTGGAGACAGCGCGGCCACCGCCTCCATCCGGGCCTTGACCGGGCGACGCCCGGGTCGTGGCTGTCACGTCCTCCAGTGATAGGCCACGACGGCGACCACGAGGCGCGGCCGCAACCCCCCGCACCCCCCGGACCCGGTGACGGGCCGTTGCACGACCTCCGGGTCATCGACATGGCCACCGTGGTGGCCGGCCCCGGTTGCGGCCGCTATCTGGCCGATTTCGGGGCCGACGTGATCAAGGTGGAAAGACCTGGCTCGGGTGACACCACCCGAGCCATGGGTTGGACCGACCCTCGAGACGACGTCACGCTGTGGTGGAAGCTCATCGGCCGAAACAAGCGAACGGTGGTGCTCGACCTCAAGGATCCGACCGACCTGGACGCCATGGTGCGCTTGGCGGCCACCGCTGATGTCTTGATCGAGAACTTCCGGCCTGGCACCCTCGAGCGGCTGGGTCTGGATCCGGTGGAGCTCATCGCCGCTAACCCCAAGTTGGTGGTGACCCGTGTAAGTGGGTTCGGTCAGGACGGCCCCTATGCCCAGCGCCCCGGGTTTGCCACCCTGGCCGAAGCCATGTCGGGCTTCGCCGCCATCAACGGTGAACCAGACGGCGCCCCACTGCTCCCACCCATCGCCCTGACCGACGAGGTCACCGGCCTGGTCGCGGCCTTCGCCACCATGGTCGCCCTTCACTCCGGCGTGGGCCAGGTCGTCGACGTCAACCTGCTCGAGTCGTTGTTCCAGATGATGGGCCCACTGATGAGCCACTGGAAGCTGAACGGTGGCCTCCAACCACGGTTGGGCTCGGGGATCCCCTATTCGGTGCCAAGGGGTACCTATCTCTGTGCCGACGGGCTGTGGGTGGCGATTTCCACCAGCGCCGAGTCTGTAGCCCAGCGGGTGATGGAGATCGTCGGGTTGGGTGGCGATCCGAGGATGGAGGGCTTCGCCGGGCGGATCGCCCACCGTGACGAGGTGGAAGCCCGAGTGGCCGATTGGTGTGCGGATCGACCACGCCACGAGGTCCTGGCCATCTTCGAAGCGGCCCACGCCGCCGCCGCCCCCGTCTACGACATGAGCGAGCTGGCCAAAGATCCCCATGTTCAGGCCCGGGGAACGGTCGTAGATCTGGACGGTGCTCCCATGCAGGGTTTGGTGGCGCGGTTGTCGGAGACGCCGGGTCGCCTGCGCTGGGCCGGTCGCCCGCTCGGCGCCGACACCGCGTCGGTGCTGGCCGAGTTGGACGGCATTTGGCCTCGTTCGATGCGTGACCAGCACGAGGGGTAGCCGGTTGTCAGGGACTCGAGGTGGAGTCGCGCCGCTCTGACCGGTGCGGCGTGGTGGGACCTCGTCGGCCCGCGTGGGTCCTGGCCTGGGTGGCCCTGTCGGCTGGCTCCTTACCCGACGAGGTCGAGGACCTCGCCCATGATGCGGGCCAGCTCGAAGTCCTTGGGGGTGTACACCGCGGCAACGCCCTGGTCGAGCAGGCGGGGCCGGTCGTCCTCGGGGATGATCCCGCCGGCGATGACCGGGGCGTTGACCCCGAGCTCGCGCACCAGGCGGACCACCTCGGGGATCAGCTCAAGGTGGCTGCCCGACAAGATGGACAGGCCGATCACGTCCACGTCCTCGTCTCGGGCCACCGCGGCGATCTGCTCGGGAGTCAAGCGAATCCCCTGGTAGATCACCTCGAACCCGGCGTCGCGGGCGGCAACGGCGATCTGCTCGGCTCCGTTGGAGTGACCGTCGAGACCGGGCTTGGCCACCAGGAATCGGGGTGGTCCTTCGGTCCGAGCCTTGATCCGCTCGGCCACGTCGCGCAGCCCCTGGGACCCGCCGCCGGCTCCGGCCGCGGCCGCCACTCCGGTGGGGGCCCGGTATTCGCCGAAGGTCTCACGCAACACCTCGGCCCATTCGCCGGTGGTGCCGCCGGCGTGGGCCAGGTCGATGGTGGCCGGCATCACGTTCTCGCCCGAGCGCGCCACGCGGCGCAGCTCGTCGAGGCTGCGCTTCACCGCGTCGGAGTCCCGGGTGCTGCGCCACTCGGCCAGATCGGCGTTGGCCTGCTCACCCACGGCGGGGTCGACCTTCAAGATGTTGTCGTCACCGTCGAGCGGCGAGGGAGCGGTCTCGGTGAAGCAGTTGACACCCACCACCTTCAGCTCACCCGATTCGATGCGGCGCATCCGCTCGGCATGGCTGCGCACAAGGCGGCCCTTCAGCTCGTCGATGGCCTCGAAGGCCCCGCCCAGCGACAAGACGTCGTCCAGTTCGGCCTGGGCCTCCTCGATCAAGGCGTTGGTCTTGGCCTCGATCACGTGAGATCCGGCGAAGATGTCGTCGTACTCCAACAGGTCGGTCTCGAAGGCCAGCACCTGCTGGATCCGCAGTGCCCACTGTTGGTCCCAGGGGCGAGGCAGACCCATGGCCTCGTTCCAGGCCGGAAGCTGGAGCGACCGGGCCCGGGCATCTCGTGACAGGGTGACACCGAGTGCCTCCAGCACGATGCGCTGCACGTTGTTCTCGGGCTGGGCCTCGGTGAGGCCGAGACTGTTGACCTGCACGCCGTAGCGGAAGCGGCGGGCCTTGGGGTCGGTGACGCCGTAGCGCTCAGCGGTGAGGCGGTCCCACATCTGGGTGAAGGCCCGCATCTTGCAGGTCTCCTCCACGAAGCGGATGCCAGCGTTCACGAAGAAGCTGATCGATGCGACCACGTTGGCCATGCGGTCCTCGGGGACCTGGCCCGACGCCTGCACGGCGTCGAGCACGTCGATGGCGGTGGCCAGGGAGTAGGCGATCTCCTGGACCGGTGTGGCTCCGGCCTCCTGCAGGTGGTAGCTGCACACGTTCATCGGGTTCCAGTGGGGGATCCACTCCTGACAGAAGGCGAACATGTCGACGATCAGGCGCCGTGACGGCAACGGCGGGTAGATGTAGGTGCCGCGGCTCAGGTACTCCTTGACGATGTCGTTCTGGGTGGTGCCCCGCAGCGCCTTGGACTCCACGCCTTGACGTTCGGCGTTGGCCACGTAGAGGCCGAGCAGCCACGCCGCGGTGGCGTTGATGGTCATCGAAGTGTTCATCTCACCAACCGGGATCCCGCTGAGCAGCGTCTCCATGTGGCCGATGTGGGAGACCGGTACACCGACCTTGCCGACCTCGCCTCGAGCCTTGGGATCGTCGCTGTCGTAGCCGGTCTGGGTCGGCAGGTCGAAGGCGATCGAGAGCCCGGTCTGGCCCTTGGCCAGGTTGGTGCGGTACAGCTCGTTGGAGGCCTTGGCCGTCGAGTGGCCCGAGTAGGTCCGCATCATCCACGGACGGTCCGGCTGGCGCTGGTCGGTCATGCCCCATTCTCCGCCGTGCCGACCTGAAATGTCACACCGAGCGAACCCGGGAACCTGACGCAACGTCAGATCTTCGCGGCGTGGCGCGCCGGCAAAGACATCCCCTGTTGACCGGTGAAGGCTTCGGCGGTGCCCTGGTCTGGCGGTTCGACCCGTCCGGTTCGGGTGTTTGTCGGTTTCCGGTCGCGGCCGGTGCCGTAGCGTCCGACGCTGTGGATGACGAACTGGCCCGGCGAACCTACGGGGGCTACTTCTTGATCCAGGCCATCACCGGGGCGGCGTTTTGGATTCTGTTGTGGCTACGAACCGAGGAGCGCGGAGGTTTCGAGATGCTCGGGGCCGAGCGGGCCGTAACCAACTCGTTCCTGTTGGCCGACCTGGTGCTGGGCATCGTCGGTTCGTTGGTTGCGGCCGGCGGGATCCTGGCCGGTCGCCGGTGGGCCCCCGCCGTCGCGATGTTCGTGGCCGGCGGGATCGTGTACGCCACCGTCTACATACTTTTCTGGGTCGGGGCCACGGGGCAGGCACCGGCGATGCTGGCGGTGATGGTGCCCCCGGCGTTGCTGTCGACCTTCGTGGCGGTGCAGGTGGCCAGGACCGGCCGCTGAACCCTGGGCCGGTCCGAGTCGCCCGGCCGCGTCAATCCGGCAGGGTGATGCCCTGGTTGGCGACGAGTTGAGCCACGTCGTCGGGAAAGACGTTGCGCACCAGGAACGCGTCCCTGGCCAGCACGTAGCCGGGGGCCAGGACCTTGGCGTAGCGCTCGAAATAGAGGAGCTGCTTGGACACCAGCACCAGCTCTTTGGGGGCGGTGAGGCCAAGCTGTTGGGCCAGCTCCAGGTTGGCCTTGAGGCTCTCTCCCAGAGGTATCGAACCGACGCCTTGAACCAGCATCGGTTCCATGATCATGGCTATCTGGGGCCCGGCGATCTCGGGGTCGATGTCGGCGGGCATGGCCCCCACCCGCTGGTAGGCCCGGACCACCCGCCGGTAGTCCTGGTCGATCATGGCGGTGTAGAGGATGTCGCTCAGGGTCTGCTTCCAAAGATCAGGCAGTTCACCCATGATCCCGAAGTCGAGGTAGGCGGCCCGGCCATCGTCCAGCACCCACAGGTTCCCGGCGTGGACATCGCCGTGGAAGGGCCCGTGGATCAGCGCCGCTTCCATCCACACCTTGATCCCCCGCCGCAGGAGCAGCTCGCCGTCGATGCCCATGGCCTCGATCACGTCGAACTCGTCCATCGGAACTCCGGACATGCGCTCCATGCAGATCAGGTGGGGTCCGCAGTACTCCCAGTAGACCTCGGGAGCGGTGATGCCGGCGTTGTCACCGAAGGCGGAGATCTGGTCTCTGAACCGGGTCTGGCGGTGGGCTTCCAGAACCGCGTTCAGCTCCTGGTTGGTGACCTGGTGCAGGTCCTCGATGATGGCGGTGACGTTGGCGGTGCTCATGGCCTTGAGCCGGCTGAGCACGGTGCGGGCGATGAAGTGCTGGATCCGCAGATCTGTGTTCATCCGCTCGGCGATGTCGGGCCGTTGCAGCTTGAGCACCGCCTGGCGTCCGTCAGGGAGCTCGACTGCGTGGACCTGGGCGATGGACGCCGACGCCAGCGGCCGGTCGTCGAACGACTTGAACAACTGGCCCGGTGGTCGGCCCAGTTCCTTGGTGACCATGGCCCTCACCTCGGCCGGGTCGAACGGGCCGACCTCGTCGAGGGTGCGGGCACAGGCCTCCACCAGCGGTTCGGGGAACAGGCTGGGTGATGATGCGATCAGCTGGCCCAGCTTCACGAAGGTGGGACCGAGGACCTCGAAACCGTCGACCAGGCCCTCGGAGGCGGCGGCAGCCGGTTTTCGGCCTTGGCGGCGGATTCCCCACAAGACCAGGGCTCGAAGCACCGAGGCCACCAGTACGAAACCGATGACGAAGGCCCTGCGCACCTCGGCCAGGCCGAACCTGTCGAGCTGAGGTGGGTGGACACGGAGCGCTTCGGGCGGCGGACCGTCGGCGTAGGGGCCGCGGAAGTGGGTGATCAGACCGGCCCCGTCGGTGGCGGGTGGGGCGGCGTCGGACACGGCTCGGGTCGGGTCGGTCACGCTCCCAGCCTGCCAGAACTTGACCACTTGGTCAGGTTGGTCAGCCCGTCGGGACAGGTTTGATCCGACCTGCCCCGACGGGTCCTCGGCTCAACCGCCGACAGTGGTGGTGGGCATGTCGGGATCCACGCCCGGATCCCCGGGGAACTGCATGGATCCGTCGCCGGTCGCCCAGGGGACCGCCCTTCGGGCCAGCTCGTTGCCCGAAGCGTCGTAGGCCACCGCCTCGACCGGTTGACGGGCCAGGTCTCCACCCGACGGAGTCATCTCGGCCACCCAGGCGTGGACGCCGGCCCCAAACACCAGTTCAGCCTCTGCCACCACGTTGCCGTCCCGGTCGACCAGGACCACCCTTGTGACCGCCTCTGACACCTCGCCGGCGCCGAAGGTACGGCCTTCGATGGTGGTGGTGGACAACTGTCCGAACACCGGCTCGGTTCCGGGCCCTCCATCGCCTCCGGGACCTTCGCTGACAGCTCCGCCCTCGCTGCTGGTGGAGGAATTTCCGCTGAGCGCAACCGTGAGCTCCAGGATGGGTTCGGGCTGGGTGTCAGCGACTGGCTCGTCGGAGCTGCCGGTCCCTTCTGAGCTTTCGCTGTCGCTGCTCACCTGTCCGCTCGCTCCGGCGTCGTCGGAGATGACGTCGTAGGTGACCAGTCGCAGCACCCACCCGGTGCCGTCAGCGAACTGGCCCCGGGCGACCTCCTGGCTCTGCTCTGGGTCCTGCCAGCCGAGCAGGTCGCCGAGCTTGGTCGACTCCAGAAGCTCACGCCATCGGGCGTCGTCGACCGGTTCGAGGTTTTCGGCCGCCGCTTCCACCGCGGCGCGATCCATCCCGAGGCCCGTGATCGAAATCGCCTCTCCCGGCCGTTCCAGCCACAGCAGCACCCAGCCCTCGACTCCGGTATCGGGGCCACCAATGCGTCCGACCACTCCTTGGTGGCCGCACCGTGACCGCTTCGGACTCGGCCAGGAACAGCCGCTGGGTGAAGGTGGAGGATTCATCCGCGGCGGCCACGGTGACCGTGAGCATGGACTGGGGGTCAGCGCCGTTGGACATGTACGAGGCCATGTGGGCCCGGCGGCCGATCCCGCCCCGTGCTGCCGCCATGGGTGATGCACCCATCAGGCCGCCGGGGTCATTGCTCAGCAGGCTCCAACCGTCGGGGAGGATCTCGCTGTCCACCACCGGCTCGAGCCCGTCGACGGTGGTCGCTCCGGCGACCTTGGTGATGAGCTCGCGTTGGACGTCCCGGCCGATCACCATCAGGGTCCGGCCCGCCGGTTGGCCCGGAAGGGCCATGGCCAACATGGTCGTACCCCCGTACGCGGGGTCGGATTGGATGACGGCGGTCTGCTCGCCGATCTGCACAGTCTCGGGAGAGTCCTCGCCGGAGAGGTCCATTTCGTTGGCCATCACCGTGATCCCGAGGCGGGGATCATCCACTGCCGGACCGTAAGTGATCAGCGGCCCGCCCTCGGCGTCCGTTCCGGCCAGGTCGGTCCCTGAGTCGTCGATATCGGCGACCCCGGCCAGCTTCAGACCTTCGGGCGGAGGTTCGGGCAGGTACGGGCGGATCAGGTTGGTGCGGACCTGCCCGGCCGGGGTCTGGTCGTCTCCGTCTCTCGAGGTCGACCACACCACGCCGGCGGCGACCACGGCGATCACCGCGGCCGCCGCCAGCAGTAGTCGAGCCGGTCTCCGGGGGTCGCTATCGGCCATGGTTGGGGCCGGGACCGTCGCGACCCGTTCTGGGTCGAAGGTGGGGACCGGTCTGGTAGTCGCTTCGGTCAGGACCTGATTTGCTGCGGCCCGGCCTCGGGCATCGATGTCGTCGATCATCGGGACTCCCGTGTGGGTGTGAGTGTCGGTGTCCGTCTGCCGGGACGAACGTCGGGTGGAGTGCTGGTTGGCGGGAGACGTCGGGTCGTTCATCGCTCTGCCCCCATCGCGGTTCCGTGCCCTGCCTCTGTTGTCGCCTGAGCAGAGAGTTGGTCGGCCAACGCCTTTCGGCCCCGGTGGAGGTGGACCTTCACCGTCGACTGTCGACAGCCCAGGATGTTGGCGATCGCCGCCACCGACAGGTCTTCCAGGTAGTGGAGGGCCAGGCACGCGAGCTGACGCTCGGGAAGTGACCGCATGGCCGCCCAGAAGACGGGGTCGGTGGTTCGGTCGGTGGCCGCGTCTCCGGTCAGGTCGGTTCCTGCATGGGTGGCACCGTCCCGCTCCATCGAGGACCAGCGCTCCAGCCCCCGGTTCTCCACGGCCCGGTGTCGATGGTACGAAGCGGCCCGGTTGATCACCGCCCGCCTGACCCACGCCCCGGGGCGGTCGAACCGCGCGACGTCGGCCCACCTCCGGTAGGTGTCGGTGAAGGCATCCTGGGCCAGTTCTTCGGCTTGGACCCAAGACCCGGTCAGCGTCCAACCGAGGGCGACGATGGCAGACCATTCGGCCCGGTACAGGTCGTCAAAGGCCCCGGTAGTGACCGCGGTCGGTTGCCCCGACGGTTCGGTGGAGCCTTCCGGCTCGGGTGCTGTTCGGAGATGGCGTTGAGGCCGATCTGGCACCGTCGTTACCTCCACGCGCTTCAGGTCTGTCATGGCACTCACTCGCCGCAAGACGCCGTCAGGTTTACCGCACTCTCGGAATTCTCCCGGCGAACAGGACCGAACCGTTCCGGCGCGGACCCTCGGCGTCAGACCGGTGCGGCAGCCCGGGTCAGCAGAAGGCGGTGGTCTGGGGGAGGGCCACCGCCTCGGCGGCCATGGCGACGTAGCCAGCCCGGGGCACGTCCACCGCGCCCAGCGACTCCAGGTGGTCGGTGGTCCACTGCACGTCGAGCAGGGTCGTTCCGCCGGTTCGGAGGCGTTCGACCAGTTCCACCAGGGCCACCTTGGATGCGTCGGTGCGGTGGCTGAACATCGACTCGCCGGCGAACAGTCCACCCACCGCCACTCCGTACAAACCGCCAACCAGCTCGCCTTCTGGGGTCCAGGTCTCGACCGAGTGGACCCAGCCCATCTGATGCAGGTGGGTGTAGGCGTCCACGATGGACCGGTTGATCCAGCCGTGGTCCCGGCGGGGGTCGCCGCACGCGGCGATCACCCGGTCGAAGGCGGTGTCCACCCGCACCTGATAGCGCTGGCAGCTCCGACGCAACGACCGGCTGATCCGCAGACCGTCGAGGGGGATCACACCGCGGGGGTCGGGCGACCACCACCCGACCGACCGCTTCCGGAACGGCATCGGGAACAGCCCGGCCCGATAGGCGGCCAGTACCGTCCCCGGTTCCAGATCGGCCCCGACCGCGACCAGGCCCGACGGATCCGAACCTTGGCGCGGGTCGGGCATCACCCAGGAAGTGGGCTCCGGTTCGACCGGAGGAAACGGGGGACCGGTCGGGTTCGTGACTACTTCTTGGAGTAGTCGTAGAAGCCGAGGCCGGACTTCCGGCCGAGCTGCCCGGCGGTGACCATGCGGCGCAGGGCGGGGACCGCGGCGTAGTTGGGGTCGCGGAACTCCTCGTAGAGGGCGTCGAGGATCGACAAAGACGTGTCCAGGCCCACCAGGTCGAGCAGGGCGAGCGGACCCATGGGGAAGTTGCAGCCGCCCTTCATGGCGGTGTCGATGTCGTCACGGCTGGCGGTGCCGTTCTCCAGCATCCGCACCGCGTTGTTCAGGTAGGGGAACAGCAGCGCGTTCACGATGAACCCGGCCCGGTCCTTGACCTCAACCGGGTCCTTGCCGCAGGCCCGGGCGAACTCGGTGACGGCGGCCACGGTCTCGTCGGACGCGGTGAGGGGCCGGATGATCTCGACCAGCGACATCATGGGTGCCGGGTTGAAGAAGTGGACACCCACCACCTGCTGGGGACGGTCGGTGACCACGGCCATGTTCACCACCGACAGGGTCGAGGTGTTGGTGGCCAAGATGGCGCTCTCCTTGGCGATCCCGTCCAACTCCTTGAACAAGGCGGTCTTGACGTCGAGGTCCTCGACGACCGACTCGATCACCAGGTCGCAATCGGCCAGGGCGCCGATGTGATCGGTGGCGGTGACGCGGGCCAAGGTGGCGGCCTTGTCATCTTCGGTGAGCTTGCCCCGCTCGACCTGCTTGGTCAGCGACTTGTCCAAGGCGGCGACCATGGCGTCGGCCGACTCCTGCTTGCGCGACCGCAGAACCACGGTGTGACCGGTCTTGGCTGCCACCTCGGCGATGCCCGACCCCATGATCCCCGAACCCAGAATGCCAACGCTCTTGATCGTCATGGCGGGCCAAGCTACCGACCCTCCGCCATGCCCGCCCAAATGACGGACCTCGACGGGAGTCGACCGGGTCCAGGCCGGGCGAGGTGCCGGGGTATGGTCGGCCCATGACCGGGACCTTGGCGTTGGTGGGTGGTGGCGAGTTCACCGACGGGTGCAGCTTCGATACCGACCTCCTGGAGGCGGCCGGCACCGACGAGGTGCTGGTCTTGCCTACCGGTGCTGCCTATGAGCACCCCCAGCGTCTGGTCGAGCAGGCGGTCTCGTGGTTCGACCGTCTCGGAGCAAAGGCCCGGGGGCTCGATGTCTTGGCCCGTCCCCACGCCATGGACCCCGAGAACGCCGCCGTCGTGGCCGGATCTCGGTTCACCTACCTGGTCGGCGGGTCGCCCATGCACGCCCGCTCGGTGCTCATGGATTCGCCGGTGTGGGAGGCGTTGACGACGGCATGGCGCAACGGCGGGGTCCTGGCCGGTTCCTCTGCGGGAGCGATGGTGATGTGCAATCCCATGGTCGATCCCCGGGGTGGGGCGTTCACCGTTGGGTTGGACCTGCTGGTGGGTGTGGCCGTGATCCCGGCCCACGATCACTGGTCCGAGGATGCCGCCCACCGGACCCTGCGCATGTGCCCACCAGACCTGGTGTTGGCCGGCGTGGACGAGCGCACCGCCCTGATCCGGGCCGCCGATGGCACCTGGAGGAGTAAAGGGGCTGGAGAGGTAGCGGTGTTCCTGGGCGGTCAGCCGGCCGACCTCTCGGCTCTGCCCGTCTGATCCCGAACGGGTCTCCACCCCCTCCGACAGTGTTACCAGCAGGCTGAACGCCAGAGCTGTCATGGCTGGCCGAAGAGATCAGCCCGCCATGGCCGGCTCGACGCTGAGTCCGGCAACCTCGATCCCTGGGTGACCGCTACCCGCAGTGGCCTCGACCACCGCCGGAGTGGCATCGGAGGGGTTGCGACCGGGCTCCACCAGCCACCTGCCGGCCACCATGGCCAGCGCCGCGGCTCCGGCCATGATCAAGAACCCGACCCCGGTCGATGCGAACAGGAGGGTGGTCAGGAAGGCGATTCCGCCGGCGTTGCCGTAGGCGCCGACCATGCCGGCGATCTGGCCGCTGGCCTTCTTGTTGACCAACGGGACGATGGCGTAGACGGCGCCGTTACCGAGTTGGGCGAAGATCGAGGTGACCACCACCAAGGCGAAGGCCGCGGCCACCGGCCAGTCGCCCGACACCGTTGACAGGGCCACGAACCCGAGGGACAGGCCGGCCAGAAGGGTGGACAACCAACGACGGCGACTGCTCACCACGTCCGAGAGCATTCCGCCCATGGGTCGGGACACCAGGTTGAGCACGGCGAATCCGGCAGCAGCGGCGCCCGCCACCATCTCCGACAGTCCCCAGGTCCGCTCGAAGTACTCGGGCAGGAACGACACCGCAGCCAGCTCGGAACCGAAGGTGCAGGCATAGGCGAAGGCCAGGGCCACGACTGATCGGAACGGGTACTGCTCGGCGGCAGGTACGGCGTTGGCGCGGGCCGCGGTGTTGGTGCGCCAGATCGCGGTGAGCTGAAGACCGAGGAGCACCACTACGAAGGCGAACCCGCCGACCATGCCAGCCGAGCCGATCACGCCGGCCACGTTGATCCGCCACACGATGACTCCGAGAGCGAAGGCCAGTGGCACCGACAACGCCATCAGGCCGAACACGGACCGGCGGTCAGGGACCTGGAGTGCGGTGGCCGACCGGGTTCGCTCGAAGGGAACTCCGGCGGGGGTGTCGTCCACCAGGCGGAAGTAGGCCAGGCCGTAGATGGCGGCGGCCACACCCACCCCACCGGTGGCCCAGCGCCAGCCATCAGGTCCGCCGATGAGGGCGGCCAGCGGCGGGAGGGCGAGGGTGGCGGCGGCGGCGCCGAAGTTGCCCCACCCGCCGTAGATGCCCTCGGCGGTGCCCAGCTCGGAGCGGGGGAACCACTCCGCCACCATCCGGATGCCGACGACGAAACCGGCCCCGACCACGCTCACCGCCAGTCGGCTCACCACCAACATCTCGAAGCTCTGCGCCGTGGCGAACAGCAGGCTGGCAGCCGCGGCGTAGACCAGGATTCCGGTGAAGGTGCGGCGGGGACCGATGCGGTCGAGCAGGGTGCCGACCACCAAGCGGGCGGGGATGGTCAGCGCCAGGTTGCAGAGCCCGAGGGTTACGAGCTGACCCTTGGTGAGATCGAACTGGCGCCCGATGGTGGTGGCGAAGGGGGCGAAGCTGAACCACACCACGAACGTGCAGAAGAAGGCGAACCAGGTGAGGTGCAGGGTCCGCTGGGCGGGGCCTTTCCGGAACATGGTTCGGGTGAGCTCGAGTACGTGGCGCCCCGGCGACGGCGCGCGTGTGGTGGTGGCGGTCATGGTGAGACCATCCCGCACGGCGGTTTCTTCGCCGTGCGCTCGGCGTTACTTGGCCGAGACGGCCTCCGCTCACCCGTGGCGAGAGGGTGTGAGGACGTGGCGCGCTGGTGTTTCCGGCACCCAACAGGCTCGGTGGGCTAGGCGCTGGAGCCCTGGCTCGGGATGATCAGGTCTGGGTGATGGATACCGACTGGATGGCCACTGGTGAAGACGGGACACCGGTGCCGTCGTCTAGTTCGGCGATGGCCACCAGCACGTCGAGTCCCGACACGGTCTGGCCGAACACCACGTAGGAGCCAGCGCTGGGGCCCAGCTGGGCGGGATCGCCGAGGTAGCGGCCTCCCTCGTTGGCCAGCAGGAAGAACTGGGCACTGCCGCTGTTGGGGGCTGAGGTGCGAGCCATGGCCAGCGCGCCGGGTCCGTAGTCATCGGCGCTGAACGGGAGGGCCTCGTCGGGGATGGTGTATCCCGGACCGGGGTCGCTGTTGGACTGGGTGTGGGGCGAGCCGCCCTGGATGATGCCGGTGGAGGCCTCGGTGCGGAACAGGTCGGTGCCGTCGAAGTAGCCGAACCGGGCCAACGTCACGAAGTTGTTGGTGGTGATCGGGGTCCGTTTGGTGTCGAGCTCGACGGTGAACTCACCGAGGTCGGTGGTGAAGGTGGCGGTGTAGGTACGCGAGGGGTCGATGCAGAGCTTGGGTGCGTCGGTGAAGTCGATCACCGGGACTTCGACCCCCTCGACGGGCGGGCACTCTCCGATCCCGTGCTCGGGAGCTTCGGTGGGGCGGCTGACCGAGCTCGGCTCGGAGGCCGCCTCCTCACCGGAACCGTCGGTGGTCGACGTGGATGTGGGCTGGTCGGCCTTGTCATCGGAGTTCGATGTCGAGCCGCAGGCAGTGAGGGACAGGAGTACGGCCACGATGATGATGCCGACGCCGAACAGCACCACGTTCCGGATGGTCTTGATGCGGCGGGCCTTGGCCTCGGCTGCTTCCTCGGCGGCGATCCGGGCGGCGCGGTTGGCCTTCTGGCGCTCTCGTTTTTCGGTTCCCATGGTGGCCAGACCCTACAAGCGCGCCATCGGGTCTCTCATGTCGGAGCAGTACCCGAGGGCGTGAGGGAGACGGGTCTGACCAGCTCGAGCCGACACCCTCCGTGGTTGGGTATTGCCGATCCGTGCTGAGCGGGCACAATGGGGAGGTGACCTCAGCCGCCGCCGCCGACGACACCATCACCGAGGCCGGCCCCGCTTCGTTGGACGAGGACGGTTTCACCCGTGCGGTCGGTCAGCGCCTTCGGGCCATCCGCCAGGCGCAGGGGCTGTCGCTGGCCGAGGTCGAGGTCCGTTCGGAGGGGAAGTGGAGCGCCTCGGCGGTGGGCGCCTACGAGCGAGGGTTCCGCACGCTGTCGCTTCCCCGCCTGCGGGCACTGGCCGACTTCTACAAGGTGCCCGTTGGTGTTTTGCTTGGAGAGCCGACCTCGATGGCCCCGGCGGGCGAGCGACGCAAGATCGTGCTCGACCTCGAAGCGGTGGGCCGCATCGACCCGGCGGCCCCGATCCGCCGGTTCGTGCATTCGATCATCGACGCCCGCGGTGACTTCAACGGCAAGGTCCTGTCGCTACGCCACGACGACCTCAAGGCGCTGTGCACGTTGGTGGGCGGGGACATCCCGACCGGAGTGGCACAACTGCGCTCCTGGGGTGTCATGGTCGACGGACCCGAGGTACCCGCCGATCCGCTGCACCAGGTCTGAGGACCCCGCTCGGGCTGCCAACAGCGGACCTCGTACCCGTTTCCCACTGACCGGACCGGGCGGATACCGTGCCACGCCGTGGGCGTAGTCGTTCAGAAGTTCGGTGGCACCTCGGTTGCCGATCCCGAGCGGATCCGTGAGGTGGCCGACCACGTGGCGCGCACCGTCAAGCGGGGCGACCAGGTGGTGGTGGTGGTCTCGGCCATGGGGAAGGAGACCGATGAGCTCCTGCACCTGGCCAGCCAGGTCTCCAAGACCCGCCCGGGCCGGGAGATGGACATGTTGATCACCGCCGGTGAGCGCAAGGCCACCGCGCTGCTGTGCATGGCCCTCCACGATCTGGGGGTTCCGGCCGACTCGTTCACCGGGAGCCAGGCCGGCTTCCTCACCGACACCAACCACATGAACGCCAAGATCCTCGAGGTGCGAGCCGACCGCATCCGCGCCGCGGTGGACGCCGGGCGGGTGCCGGTGGTGGGTGGTGCCCAGGGCGTCTCCACCGAGAACGACGTCACCTTCTTGGGTCGGGGCGGCAGCGACACCACGGCCGTGGCTCTGGCCGAAGCGCTCGGTGGCGTGTGCGAGCTGTACACCGACGTGTCGGGCGTGTTCACCACCGACCCGCGTGTGGTGCCGGTCGCCCGCAGGATGTCCCGCATCTCCTTCGACGAGATGCTCGAGATGTGCGCGGCCGGATGTCCCAAGCCGGCCATGCGGGCCGTCGAGTTCGCCCGCACCCACGGCGTTCCGCTCCACGTTCGTTCGGCCTTCACCTGGGAGCCGGGGACCTGGATAATCGAGGAGGATCCTGAGATGGAAGACGCGATTGTTTCGGGCGTGGTCGGCGACGACTCCGAGGCCAAGATCACCATCACCCAGGTACCCGACCGCCCCGGGGTGTCGGCCAAGGTGTTCCGGGCATTGGCATCGGCCGACGTCAACGTGGACATGATCGTGCAGAACGTGTCCGAACACGGTCACACCGACATCTCCTTCACCCTTCCTGCCGGTGAGCTGGCCACGGTGCTGCCCTTGACCGAGCAGGTGGCAGCCGAGATCGGCGCAGACCGGGTCCTCTCGGACCCCTCGATCGCCAAGGTGTCGCTCGTGGGAGCGGGCATGCGGACCAACCCGGGGGTGGCAGCCACCGTGTTCGAGACCCTGGCCGCCAACGGGATCAACATCGAGATGATCTCCACATCGGCCATCCGCATCTCGGTGGTGGTGGCCGGCGACCAGTGCGACCGTGCCGTAGCGGTCCTCCACACCGCCTTCGGCCTCGACGCCGCCTGACCAGCGCTCCTGGCGGGTCGCTTCGACGGCCAGCCGGGAACCTTTCGGCGATGGGTTTCGTCTAGAACCACGTGATGAATCGACGGGCCTCTCTGGTTGTTCCGGTCATAGCGGTGTTGGGCCTTGCTGTCGGGTGTTCCGAGAGCAAGGAGAACTTCAACACCGTCGGGATGTCGATCTCCGACGCCACCGCCGGTGGGGCTTCCGGCGAAGGGTCCACTGACTCCGGCGGGGATGCCGCGGCCGAGACGGCCAAGGCGGGAGCCGAGGTACCCGACGGTGCCGAGGTACCCGGCGTGCGCAGGGAAGTCATCTACACGGCCGACATGGTGGTGCGGGTGGACGACATCGAGAAGGCGGCGGACCGGGCCCGAGATCTGGTCTCCGCGGCCGGTGGCCACGTCGGCCAACAGACGGCGACGCTGGAGGGTGACCGGGAGGTCTCGATCACCTTGCGGATTCCGGTGGGTGACTTCGACGCGGTCCTCGGCGATATCGCCGAGTTGGGCGAGGTGCTCGAGAAGCAGCTCGATGCCCAGGACGTCACCGACCAGGTGGTGGATCTCGAGGTCCGCATCTCCCGAACCGAGGTGAGCGCCCAGCGCCTCCGGGAGCTGTTGGCCGAGGCCGATGGGGTGCTCAACCTCCTGGCCATCGAGACCGAGCTGACCAATCGGGAGACCCAGATCGAGCAGATGAAGGGCCAGCTCCAGGTCCTGCGCGACCAGGTCGATCTGTCCACGGTGACGGTCCGCTTCACCGAGGACCAGGCCACCGATCCCGAGGTCGCCGATGACCTGCCCGGCTTCGCCAAGGCCTTCCGAGCCGGAGGCGTGGCCATGGCCAACGTCGGCCTCGTGCTCGTGGCCGGGGTCGGGTTCGTCCTGCCGTTCACCCCAATCCTGGTGGCGGCGTGGATCGGACGGCGCTGGTGGCGGCGACGTCACCCCAAGAGTCCGAAGCAAGCGTTCACGCCGCCGGGCTGGCCCGTTGGCGCGGGCGGGGCCCCTACGCCTCCTCCGGGGCCCCCGACGTCCCCCGACGTCTCCGACAACTCCGACAACGACGGGGTCGATGATCCCGGGTCATGAACCACCTGCGCCTGGCGCCTCGCCTGGGAAGGCGGGACCAATAGCCCTTGGGGGGATGGCGAGGTCGGCCGTAGCCTTAGGTCATGCGTGTAGGCATCGTTGGAGCAACTGGTCAGGTCGGCGGCGTCATGCGGGGCATCCTCGCCGAGCGACAGTTCCCGCTCACCGAGCTCCGCCTGTTCGCCTCGGCCCGCTCGGCGGGTCGGACGCTGGACGGCCCCACCGGTGATGTCGTCGTTGAGGACGCTGCCACCGCCGACTACGCCGGTCTCGACATCGTGCTGTTCTCGGCCGGGGGTACCACCTCCAAGGAGCTTGCTCCCAAGGTTGCGGCCGCCGGGGCCGTCGTGATCGACAACTCCTCGGCGTGGCGCATGGACCCCGAGGTGCCGCTGGTGGTGGCCGAGGTCAACGGCCACGCCATCGGCGATCGCCCGAAGGGCATCGTGGCCAACCCGAACTGCACCACCATGGCGGCCATGCCGGTACTGGGTCCGCTGCACCGCGAGGCCGGTCTGCGCTCGATGGTGGTGTCCACCTACCAGGCGGTGTCGGGAGGCGGTTTGGCCGGGGTGGCCGAGCTCGATGAGCAGGCCCGAAAGGTGGTCGACCGGGCCGCCACTCTCACCCACGATGGTCGAGCGGTGGAGTTCCCGGCCCCTCAGAAGTTCGTGGCCCCCATCGCCTTCAACGTCGTCCCGCTGGCCGGGTCGATCGTGGATGACGGTCTGGAGGAGACCGACGAGGAACAGAAGCTTCGCAACGAGACCCGCAAGATCCTCGACATTCCGGGCCTGAAGGTTTCAGGGACCTGTGTCCGGGTCCCCGTCTTCACCGGGCATTCTCTGGCCGTGAACGCTTCGTTCGAACGTCCGATAGGTGCTGAGCTGGCTCGCCAGATCTTGGCCTACGCCCCCGGGGTGGAGCTGGCCGACGTGCCGACGCCGCTCATGGCGGCCGGTGCCGACCCCACCTTTGTCGGGCGGATCCGGCCGGACGAGACCGTCGAGAACGGTCTGGCCCTGTTCCTGTCCAACGACAACCTCCGCAAGGGCGCAGCCCTCAACGCCGTTCAACTGGCTGAGCTGGTGGCCGCCGAGCGCTGACCGACCGCGGGCGGCTGGTTCCTCAGGGGCAGCCACAGGGGATCTGGGCGCAGCGCGGACAGCCTCCGGCGTAGCGCTGGACCGCCTCGTCCAGTGACAACCCGAGTTGGTGGGCCAGCGAGGCCAGCCAGGCCAGCACATCACCGAGTTCGTGGAGCTGCTGCTCGGGCGTTCCCTTGCGAGTGGCCTGGGCCAGTTCGCCCAGCTCCTCGCACAGCCATGCCACGGTGGCTGGAGTTCCCCGTTGGCGGTCGCGGTCGCCGTAGGTGCGGGCGATCACGTCCTGTAGATCGGCGATGTCCACTGTGCCCTCCTGAGGTCGTGGCGATGGTACGGCCCCTGGTCGATCTCCATCTCCTACGGTTGGGCAATGTCAGGAGGGGTCCTCGGTCGGTTGCGGCGTCGATTCACCGCGCCGCTGGGGCACCCCGATGGCCGGGTTCCCGGTCCTCGTGCCACGGCGGATCGTCTGTGGCCTTCGAGTGATGACGGGATCACGGTCAGCTATGCACCCGATCGTGATGGCGACGCCGATCCCGGGGAGGTTGTCTGGGCCTGGGTGCCCTACGAGGAGGACGCGGCTCAGGGCAAGGACCGACCGGTTCTGGTGATCGGCTATCAGAATCACCTCCTGGTCGGGCTTCAACTCTCGAGTCGAAGCCATCGCGATCGTGCCGATGCCGCGGAGTGGATCGAGATCGGGCGAGGGGCCTGGGACTCCAAGGGTCGGGTCAGCTACGTCGACGCATCCCGGCTGCTGCGGTTCATCCCCTCGGAGATCCGACGAGAGGGGGCGGCGCTGCACCCGGACGTGTTCGCCCGGGTGGTGTCACGGGTGGCAGCGCTTCATGGCTGGGAGGCGAACGCTGCACCGAGCCGTCCGAGCGGGTCGGGCGAAAAGGGTTGATGCCCCCGCCTCAATCCGGTGGCGGGATCCGGAGAGGCGGGAGCACTTGACGTTCATGATAATGACATGACCGCTCTTATTCCTTGTCAGGTCAACAAAAACCCTCTGACCAGCACATTCGCATTCCATAACCGCGCTACGAATAGCCTCGGCCACATTCTGTGGTGACCCCTGTCACGGGAGGTGGCAGCTTGACCGCCTCATGTCGGGACCGACGTCAGGGAGCGTGCGGGCATCGACGTCTCGAAAAAGGACGAGCTCCAGACCACCCGGTCTGGAGCCTCGCTGATCAACCCTTTGGTTGGTGGTCGGGGTGGCGGGATTTGAACCCACGACCTCTGCGTCCCGAACGCAGCGCTCTGCCAAGCTGAGCCACACCCCGGTGTTGTGCGGAGGGCCACCGTAGCGCAGGCTCCGGCGTCGGTCCCACCTGGTAGCCGCACCAATCGACCAACCTGGGGTCTGGTCAGGCCTCGGGCTCGTCGCCGACGTCGTTCGGCTCGACGGCTTCTTGCTCCGCGGCTGCATCGGCCTCGGCGGCAGCCTGAGCTTCGGCGACAGCCTTGGCTTCGGCCTCGGCGGCTTCGACCGCGGCCGCGGCGGCCGCTGCTGCTTCGGCGGCTTCGGCCTCCAGGTCATCCAGTACCTCGACCACTTGACCCGCGTCGGGGCCGGTGTCTGGCTTCCAGCCCTCACCGGCCAGCAGGGCCGACGCCGCCCGACGCAGCGTGAACGGATCGAGCGGTTTGACCACCCAACCGTCGGCGTCTGACCTAGAAGCCAAGAACGAGTCCACAGGCCGATCCAGCAACATGAGCACCGGAACCCGGTCCAAGAGGTCGACGCTCTCGTCGAGGCGCAGATCCATGCACGCGGCCATGCCGCCCATGTTCCCGATCTGGAGATCGAGCACCACTAGGTCCACGCCGCCAGCCTGGACCGCAGGTCTCACCTGGGAGCCCTGGGACACCCTCACCACCGAGATGTCATCACCGGCAAGAGCGGCGTCCACATCATGATGGATCCAATCGGCATCGGTGGCGAGAAGGACACGTGGCACGGCCCGAGAGGCTAGTCCGGGTGGTGACCACACCCACCAAGGCCGTGCCCGCTGGTGTCGCCCTCCCCGTGGGACCGGCACCGGGCCACGCCGACCCGAGCCGGGATCCACCGAAAGGCAGAGCCTTCCGGCGGAGTTCGGTCGCCGGCCTGACGGCCGACGACTTCGCTGCTACGACCGGCAAAGCCGATCTCCGCAGGTCGGGGACTCCGCCACAAGGGGCTCTGCCCCCGAACCCCCGCCCAGCCCTCGCGTTCGGGATCATCAGACAGCCGAACACCCGCGGTGGCCACCCAGAGAACCGGCTTTGCCGGAGTGGCCAGGGAGAATCGAGCACAAGCCAAGTCCGATCGGTGGATCCAGGCTTAGGAGGCGAGCGAATGGGCGAGCCGGCCCATAAGCACGGCATGGCTAAACCGAGGCGAAGCCTCGGTCTGATCAACCTCAAAGCGACGACGACTGGACCTATCCGCTCGGGTCCTTATGGGTCCAGGCCGTGGGTGGCGGCTGGACCGGTACCATCAACGTGTCCTTCTGATCCCCGCATGGGAGTTTCACGCGTGCTCGAGATCCAAACCGATGACCGAGGAGACCACGTGGTCTGTCGGCCGGTCGGCGAACTGGACGCCTACACGGTCTCCACGTTCCGAGATTCCCTGAGCGCGCTGTCCACCCGGCCTCGGGTGGTGATCGACCTGTCCGACGTCCCGTTCATGGACTCTGCCGGTCTGGGGGCACTGATCGGGGGCATACGTCGAACACGAGAGAACGGCGGTGAGGTAGCGGTGGCATGTAGCCGACCCACCCTCACCCGATTGCTCCACACCACCGGCTTCGACCGGATCGTGTCGGTCACCGAGACCGTCGATGAGGCCGTCGTCGCCGTCGGCCATCCAAGCTGACCACCGGGCTAGAGGCCTGGATCCTCAGGGTCCTAGCGGGTAGGTCCGGTCGTCGTCGCTGCGAGGTTGGTCAGACCGAGTCTTCGCCTCGGTTTGACCATGCCGTGCTCATGGGTCGGCTCGCCTCTCCGCTCGCCTCCTCAGGGCTCGAGTGACCGCTCGGCATCAACGCGGTGGTGGACAACCTCGTGCAGGGCGTAGCGGGCCAACAGCTCGACCGTGAACCGCTCGGTCTCCTGGCGGGTGGCGCCGCGCTCCCACTGATCGCCGGACACGCCGGCCAAGACGTCGGCCAGACGGTTGGCGTTCTCGACCAGGTCATCACCGACGGCGTCACGGTCGGATTCGTTGGCGAAGCCGTCGGCGATAGCGGCCTCATGGTCCCACCACCCCAGTTCGGGATCGGACTCGGCCAGGGTGCGCAGAACTCGTTCCGTGAACACCGCCAACACGTCTCGGACGTGGACTCCGTATTCGAGTGCTGACCATGCCCCGGGTGAACCGGCTATGCGAACCATGTCGTCATCGGCGTCGCGCAGAACCACCTTCCAGCGATGGGCCTCGTCGCGCAATCTCCCGGCCAGTCCGGGAGCGTTCCCCTCAGAGGGTGTGAGCTTGCACAGGGTGCAGTGGCCGGCCGTCATCAACGTCAGCCAATCGGGTTCACCGACGATGCTGGTCCCGGTGGCTGGCTCGGGCCCGTCGTCGGTTTCGCCGCTGATGGCGGGGCCGGGCTCGCGACCGGGGGCGCGGTCGGGAGCAAGCCCGGAGTCCACAGCACGTTCTGGAGCGGGTGTGGTCCCAGCCGGGGCGCCGATCCGCCACAGGTTGCCGTCGGGATCTTCGGCCGCGAACTCCACCAATCCATGTGGGTGAAGCATCGGCTCGGTCAACACGCCGGGACCGGCCGCAGTCCAAGCCGCGTGAACGATGGCCACCGCATCCTCGGACGGCATGGTCAGGTAGACGCCGGCCGTCGAGGGGCCTTCGCCCAGATCCAGCAGCCGAAGGTGCAAGATCAGGTGCCCGGCCCGCAGGACCCGATAGTCGGGGTAGCTCGCCGAGACCTCGAAACCGATCCGTCCGTACCAGAGCTCGGCCCGGTCCAGGTCGTGCACCGGCAGGACCGCCACGAGCTGGGCCTCGAAGTAGGGGCCGCCGAGGGTCATCGGGTCCGTCCGAAGATCTGATCGGCCACCAGGTCCAGGCCAGCCAGGTCGTGGACGTCGGTGCGAAGGAACGGCACCCGGATCACCGGAGCGGGGTGAACCTGGGCGGCGAGACCTTTGAGGTGGGCCTCCTCCCGGTCAGCCACCAGCGCGAAGTCAGAGAGGTTGCGGAAAAGTCCCCCCAGATCGGTGTCGCCCAGCGTGTTGGCCCTGGCGGCCAGGGCCTCGGGCATCTCCTCGGTGAAACGGGGGTGCATGCGGTTGACGATAAGGGCCGCCACCTGCAGGTCGGCTTCGGCCAGCTTGTCGGCGAAGTAGTGGGCTTCCTGCACCGTGTCTCGCTTCGGTGAGGCCACCAGAACGAAGGATGTGTCGGGGCTGGTCAAGGCCTTCAGCACCAGTTCGGCCCGCTCTTTGAACCCTTCTTCCATGCCTTCGAAGGCCTGGAAGAAGGCGATGGCGTCGTCGAACACCTCGCCGCCGACCACCTTGGACACACTGCGGACGAAGGCCTGGGCCGCGGCGTTCACCGCCTTCATCACCCCTCGGGTCGGGGCGGTCAGCACCCGGTAGAGCCGGTGGTCGAGAAAGCGGGTGAGGCGCTGGGGGGCGTCGAGGAAGTCCAGAGCGTTGCGGCTGGGAGGCGTATCCACGACGACCAGGTCGAATTCTGGTGACGCCTGGAGCTCGTACAGCTTCTCCATGGCCATGTACTCCTGGGTTCCGCTGAGCGCACCGGAGATGTTGCGGTAGAAGCGGTTGGACAGGATCCGTTCGGCCTGATCGGGGTCGGAGGAGTAGTTGGTGACAAGGCCATCGAAGGTGGACTTGGTGTCGAGCATGACTGCCGACATGGTCCCCGGCCAGTCGCCGTGGATGAGTCTGGGCTCGTTGCCGATTCCGTCATCTCCGAGACCGAGGGCGTCGGCCAGTCGCTTGGCCGGGTCGATGGTGACGACCACGGCTCGGCGCCCGGTGCGGGCCGCCTCCATGCCCATCACCGCAGCGGTGGTGGTCTTGCCCACCCCGCCCGACCCCGAGCAGATGATGATGCTGCTGGTAGCCACCAGGTCTGACAGGAGCTGGTGCTCGGTGCCGATGCTCACCGGTCCCCCTCGGAGCGGCCGAGGGCGGCGGCGTCGAGCGCGTCGATGTCGGCCAGCAAGGCATCGGCCAACTGATCGAGTTGAGGCATGTCGATCTCGGCGTCGAACACGTAGGGCAGGTGGATCTGGGGGAGTGGGAGCGCCTCGCTGAGCCGTCGGGTCTGGGCGGCTTGGAGAGCCATGCGCTCTCGGCGGAACTCGGCGGCTCGAGCCAAGGACTCGGCCTCTCCGGGGCGTAGCGCGGCGTCGGCCTGCTCGGCGGCGTCGTCGGGGTCGGTGTTCAGGCCCCGCAGCTCGGGGTAGAGCCCGTTGACCACGACCGGGCCCAGGCTCACGCCGACCCTGTCCTCGAGTTGGAAGGCGGTGTCGACCAGTTCGTTGACCGGCGTCTCCTCGGGCAACGTCACCAGCACCACCTGACACCGGGTTGGATCAGCCAGAAGTTCCAGAACGTCTCGAGCCTGGCTGTTGATGGGGCCGAGACGTACGGCGTCGGCGAGGCCGCTGGCCGACTGGAGGAAGGTGATGGCGTGGCCAGCGGCGGGAGCATCCAGAACGATCAGGTCTGCGGCTCGGCCTCGTTCGAGGGACTTCACCTTGCCGAGTACCAGGATGTCTCTGATCCCCGGGACCGCGGTGGCCACCATGTCGAGAGCTCCACTGGCCACCAGCCGCTTGGATACTCGGCTCATTCCGGCGCTCTGGAGATAGTCGAGCAGAGCGTCGTCGGGGGTGAGGGTCCGGGCTCGCACCTCAGCTGACCCGTCCGGTCCGGCCTCGGCCAGGGTCACTTCCTCATAGGTGAACTGGGGCTGGTGGTACATGGCAGACAAACCGGACTTGCCTTCGACCTCCACGATCAAGGTGGAAAGGCCGGTTCGGGAGGCGGCTCGGGCCAGGGCCGCCGACACCGTGGTTTTGCCCACTCCGCCCTTGCCCGCAACGATGACAAGTCGGGATGCAGCGAAAAACTGCGCTGGATCCACTCCGACACTCTCCGTCCACGCTCAGTCAGGCCTGTCTGTTGCGAACCTTACCCACCACCGACCGCGTCGTCGGTCGCCAGCCCCGCCATGTCACCGGTGTCACTTTGATGCTGTTGGGCTTGCTGGTCGGGTTGGCGACCCTGGCCATGCCGGCCGGAGCATCCCCAGCCACCAGAGCGGTGACCCCTTCCTCCTCGACGACGCCGGGGGTCAGCGCCTCGACGACGCCGGGCCGGGTCAGCGTGCTCAAGGCCGAGGGCCTGATCGACCCGGTCTTGGCCGACTTCCTCCAGAGGTCGATCCGTCACGCCGAACGCACTGGGATGATCGCGGTCGTGGTCCAATTGGACAGCACCGGTTCGGTGCTGTCGGCCGAGAAGCTCGAGGACCTCGCTCGTACCGTGCACGAAGCGTCGGTGCCGGTGGCTGTGTGGGTTGGTCCCAGCGGGTCGGTGGCTCTCGGCGGCGCCGCCCAACTCGCCGGTGCCGCCGACATCGTTGGGCTTGCCCCCGGTTCCCGTTTGGGTAAGACCGGCACGCTCCAGATTCCCGAGGATCTCCTCTCGGACGAGTTCGTAGCCGCTCAGGGCCGGTTGGAAAACGGCACCGTCGACGAGGAGCAGGCCCGGCAGCTCGGCATCTCTCCGGACCACCCAGCTCCCGTCATCGGTGAGTTCATCATCGGCATCGACGGTGTGGAGACCAAGGTGGTGACCGTGGATGGCCGCAAGGTCACCCAGCCGGTGTCGGTGCCGGTGTTCTCGGCGCTACCAATCCAGGACCAGCTCTTCCACACCGTGGCCAGCCCGGCCGCCGCCTACCTGTTGTTCCTGATCGGCCTGTCCCTGATCGTGTTCGAGCTCTACACCGCCGGTGTCGGTGTGGCCGGGCTGGTCGGAGCCGGGTGCTTCGCCCTGTCGGCCTACGGGTTGGCCGTGTTGCCCGTGCGGCCAGTGGGGCTGGCACTGTTGGTGCTGGCCGTTTTCGGGTTCACGGTGGATGTCCAGACCGGGGTGCCGCGGTTCTGGTCCGTCATCGGAGGCATCAGCCTCATCGCTGGGTCGTTGCTGGTGTTCGACGGGCTGTCGCTGTCGTGGATCACGCTGCTGGTGGGGATCGTGGGTACCGCCCTGTTCATGCTGGCCGGTATGCCGGCCATGGTTCGCACCCGGTTCTCGACTCCCACGATCGGACGAGAATGGATGATCGGCGAGGAGGGTGAGGCCGTGTCGGCGATCTCTCCCGACGGTGTAGTCCGGGTCCGCGGCGCCCTGTGGCGGGCTCGAACCAACCGGGCCACCCCTATTGGCCTCAACGATCCGGTTCGGGTTGTCGAGGTGGAGGGGCTGCTGCTCGAGGTCGAGCCGCTCGAAGGTGGAGCGGTGGACTACCGGGAGAAGCGCCCCCGCTCCTGACCATCGGTGCTCGCGATGATGAGCACTGTGGTCGCGAAAGTTGGGTCTTGTGGCCTATCGGCGTTGCCTCTACGGTCGCTGAGCACCGAAAGGGGGACTTCCGGTGAGTGCACAAAGAGTCGAAGACGACTGGCAGATCAGGTCCGCATGTCGCGGGCCCCAGGCTGTGATCTTCTTTCCGCCACGCGAGTTCGAACGCAAGGCAGACAAGATCCAACGAGAAGCGCAGGCCAAAGAGATCTGCCGCACGTGTCCGGTGAAGCGACCGTGCCTCGACTACGCCATCGCCATCAAGGAACCTCACGGCATCTGGGGTGGCCTCAACGAGGCCGAACGCAAGAACCTGGTACTGAGCTCCACCTGAACCTGGATCCGCCGACAGGCAAAGCCTTCCGGCGGAGTTCAGGTTGACGGAGTCGAAGGGCCGGAATCGACCGGACGGTCGACTCCCAGTTCCTCGCGGATGGCGTCGAGGCGGGCCGAGGCTTCTCGTTGACGGGCCTCCAACTCGACCTTGGCCGATGCCGCCTCGGCATCTTGGGCCTGGTCCTGAGGCGACGTGACCGGCGGGGAGGTCTCGCCATCGGTGGGCGGCTGGGGCGGATCCTGGCCCGGCTTGGGCTCGCCGTGTTCGGCAGCCTGGCGGGCCTGGTATTCGATGCGGGCCTTGGCCTCTTCGAAGGTGGGAGCGGGGCCTTGCGATCGAAGCCAGGGCTGGTCGGCGGTAGCGGCCTCCCGTTCGGCTTCGAGCTCGTCCAGCTCTCGGTTGCCCGAGCGGAGCGCAGACTCCACCTTGGCCTTGGCGTACCCCAGCCACCTGTCAATACTGCCCATCCCCCCATCATTCCAAGGTTGGAGCCGCCCCGCCTCCCTGCTGCGTTGGCGTGGTGTGACAGAGGCGACGGGGCACACCCCCGAGACGTCGGTAGCGTGGGGAGATGGGATTGGTCTTGCTCGTGTTGTTCGTGGTGGCGCCGCTGCTCGAACTGTGGGTGATCATCCAGGTGGCCCAGGTGATCGGAGGGTGGGAGACCATCGCCCTGCTGGTCGTCGAGAGTGCCATCGGGGCGTGGCTGCTCAAGGCTCAGGGCATCTCGGTGCTGGCCCGAATATCTCAGGCCGTAGACGACGGGCGCATACCCGACCGTGAACTGCTCGACGGGTTCCTGTTGCTGGTGGCGGGCGCGCTCATGCTCGCTCCCGGTTTCGTCGGCGACCTGTTGGCCTATCTGCTGGTCATCCCGCCTACCCGGGCGCTGTTTCGAGCTCCCTTGTTGGCCCGGTTCAAGGCGGGGAAGCTGGGCGCCTTCTCGGCTTTCTCAGCATCGGCGAGCGGCGGTCGATGGGTGGGTTCGTTCCGTTCCAGCGGCGGCGGGTTCTACACCGGTGATGTGATCGACACATCGGGTCACGACCAACCCGACCGCAGCATCCAGGCCTGAGGACGTCGGTGAGCTAGCCGACCTAGCCTCCATTCCGATGACAGAACAGAGCGGTTCGACCTCTTCACCGTCTGCCAACGAAGTTCCGTTGAGAGACGCCGCCACCGTGCTGGTGCTACGCGACGGAAGCGAGGGCCTAGAGGTCTTCATGCTGCAACGAAACCTCAATTCGGACTTCGTGGGTGGCGCCTACGTCTTCCCCGGCGGGGCGGTGGACCCCGAGGACCGCGAATCCGACCTCGAGGACCTTTGCCTCGGGCGTAGCGACTCCGACGCCTCGGACCGTCTCGGCATCGGTCGGGGTGGCCTCGCCTATTGGGTGGCCGCCATCCGGGAATCCTTCGAAGAGGCCGGCATCCTCATGGCCGTCGACGGGGGTGGCCGGTTCGTGGACCTCGACGACCGTCGAGGGTCGCAACGCTGGGCCGGACATCGGGCCGACATCGATGCCCGGCGGCGGCGCCTGGTAGAGGTGTGCGCCGAGGAGTCGCTGCGCCTCGCGGTGGGTGAGATGCACTACTTCGGCCATTGGATCACGCCGGTGGGTGCCCCCCGTCGGTACGACACCCGCTTCTTCTTGGCTGCGGCCCCAGAGAACCAGACGCCCTTGCACGACGATCACGAGGTGATCGCCAACGAATGGGTGCGCCCCGCCGATGCGCTCACCCGGTGCCTCAACGGTGAGATCACCATGATGCCGCCAACCATCTCCAGCCTGAAGGCCATGGCCCGCTTCGACACCGCCGCCGACGCCTTGACCGCCGCCACTCAGATCACCTCGGTCCCCGCCATCCTGCCCCGGGTGGTGTCCGTCGACGGAGGTATGCGGATCGTGCTCCCCGGTGACCCCGATTACGACGCCGACGCCGCCTTCGGAAAGCAAGACCGCCCGTGGATGGGGCAGGTCACCGAAGCGGCCAAGGGGATCACCGAGTCGACTCCGTCCTACACGGCTCCGGCCACCACCGGGTTCGGGCCCGATGACGAGAGTTGGGCCTGAAGTGTCCAGCGGACCCGAGTTCGCCCCATTAGAGGTGGGGGTGCCGACGTCGCTCACGGCGCGGCTCCGTCGGGTGCTGTGTCCCAATCCGTCGGTCATGACCGGCCCCGGAACCAACTCCTACGTGGTCGGAGCCAGCGATCTGGCCGTGATCGACCCCGGACCTGACCTGGAGGCGCACCAGGCGGTCTTGGCCGGACTTGGCTCGGTCAGGTGGATCCTGTGCACGCACACCCATCCCGATCATTCGCCGGGGGCAGCCCGCCTGGCGGCAGCCACCGGGGCTGAGGTATTGGCCTTCGACGACCGCGATGGGCTGGTGTGCACCCGCCATCTCGCTGACGGCGACACCATCGCCGGTCCCGACTTCACCCTGAGGGCCATCCACACCCCCGGTCATGCCTCCAATCACCTGTGCTTCCTGGTGGAGGAAGACGGTGTGCTCATCGCCGGTGATCACGTCATGGGTGGCTCCACCGTGGTCATAACCCCGCCCGACGGCGACATGGGTGACTATCTGGCTTCGGTAGAGAGGCTGCGGACCTGGGACCCTCCGCTGGAAGCGGTGGCACCCGCCCACGGTCACCTCATCACCGACCCTGCGGCCTACCTCGCCTATTACGTGGACCATCGAGCCGAGCGGGAACGCCAGGTCGTCGACGCTCTGGCCGCGGCCGGTCCCGACGGGGCCGACACCGCGGCCCTGGTGGCGGCCATCTACGTCGACGTGCCCGAATCGCTTCATCCGGTGGCTCGTTTCAGCGTGTGGGCTCACCTCCGCAAGTTGGAGGCCGAAGGCCGAGCCACCTGTCCTGATCGAGACGACATGGGGGCGGTGTGGACCGCTGGTGCGGCCGGGCCGATCCGGGACTAGCGTCTTGACCGACGGGTCAAGACTGTGCCGTCCAATCGACGCACCACAGCGACCCTGTCATCGACACATCCGTCACCACGCAGCCAAGGGGGCCGCGGCAAATGGCCGACTACAAGCTTTTCATCAACGGTGAATACGTCGAAGCCCAGTCGGGCGAGACCTTCACCACCTACGATCCCGCCACCGGTCAACCGATCGGCGAGGTGGCCAAGGCCGGCCGTGAGGATTCGGTGCGCGCCATCGAAGCGGCCCGCAAGGCCTTCGACGAAGGCCCCTGGCCCCGAATGTCGGGCAAGGAGCGCGGCGACAAGCTGAACCAGATAGCCGATGCCATCGAGGCCAAGGCGGGCGCCTTCGCCGAGATGGAGTCGCGAGACGGCGGCGGCACCATCAAGAAGTCCACCTTCGCCGATGTGCCGGGAGCAGTGGGCGCCTTCCGGTGGTTCGCCAAGCTGGCCATCGAGGAAGCCGACGAGATCGAGGTGCCCGGTACTCCGTTCCCGCCGTCGCAGAACTGGGTCCGCTACGAGCCCCACGGTGTTTGCACCGGGGTGATCCCGTGGAACTTCCCGTTCATCATGGCCGCGTGGAAGCTCGGCCCTGCCCTGGCCGCGGGCAACACCTCGGTCCTCAAGCCCGCCTCGTTCACCTCGGTGACCGCTCTGATGTTGGGCGAGGTGTTCCAGGAGGTGGACCTACCCCCAGGCGTGGCCAACATCGTGGCCGGCCCCGGCGGCACCGCCGGCGAGGAACTGGCCGCCAGCCCCCTCGTGGACAAGACCGCCTTCACCGGCTCCACCGAGGTGGGCCGACGGATCATGCAGCTCGCGTCGGGCTCGGTGAAGCCCGTGACCTTGGAGCTGGGTGGCAAGTCCGCCAACATCATCCTCGACGACGCAGACCTCGACATCGCTGCCGCCGTCACGTTGTGGGGGACCTTCTTCCACAACGGGCAGGTGTGTGAGTCCGGCACCCGCGCTCTGGTCCACAAGAGCATCTACGACGAGTTCCTGTCGTTGTTGGCCGACAAGGCCGGCAAGATCGTGATCGGTAGCCAGATGGACTTCGAGACCGATCTCGGTCCGCTGGTGAGCCGCAGCCAGGTCGAGACGGTCGAGCGCTACGTCGCACTCGGCCGACAGGAGGTGGGCGACCCGATCTGTGGCGGTAAGCGCCCCGATGGGTTGGCCGAAGGGCTCGACGCCGCCGCGTTCTACACGCCCACGATCTTCGCCGGAGTTCCCAACTCGGCCAAGATCGCTCAAGAGGAGATCTTCGGTCCGGTGCTGTCGGTCATCCCGTTCGAGACCGACGACGAGGCCGTCGCCATCGCCAATGACTCCATCTACGGCCTCGCGGGTGGTGTGCAGTCCACCAACCAGGAGCGGGCACGCTCCATCGCCAACCGGATGCGTACCGGAACCGTTTGGATCAACGACTACCACCTGATCTCGCCGGAGCGCCCCTTCGGTGGCTACAAGCAGTCGGGCATCGGCCGGGAGCTTGGCATCCAAGGCCTTCGCGCCTACCAGCAGGTCAAGCACGTTCACGCCAACCCCGGCGGCAGCCGGGACAACTACATCCACCTGTCGGCGTTGAGCGGGAACATCTGACAGCACCCGCGGTTGACCGTCGCACATGAGGAGACCCGGGGCATGAGCCCCGGGTCTCTCTGCGTTCAGGCTCGTATCCGAACGGGTGGTTACCGTGAGATCAGCCGCCGGTGGCGCCCTCCATCAGGCTGGGGTCGATGCCCATGCACTCGGCCACGGCCTTGGTGAAGGCTTCGCCCTTTTCGCCTTCGAGCGAGTCGGCGTTCTCGAGCTCTTCTTCGGTGAAGTCGGCTTCGATGAGGGCGCCGGCCACACAGTCGGCGGTTTCCTTGTCCATGCCTGCTTCGTCTTGAAGCTTCTTGGACATCTCTCCCTTGTCGAGGTCGCCGGTGCTGTCGGCGCCACAGGCAACCGCGCCGAAGGGCAACATGACGGCGAGCAGGCCGGTGGCCAGCAGTCGTGACTTCATGGGTGGTGCTCCTTGGTTGTGGGCGGGCTTGCCACGGAAAAGGTGCCCCCAGGAGTCCCGCCCAGTTGGCGACACAACGGTACTCGTCCCGGGCCACCCTGATGGGCGAATGTCCGACCTCGGGCCCTTCCACCCAATTACCCGCGCTGTCGGGTGCGAGCCGAGTTGTCCGACCCGCAGCGACCACATCGGAGATCGCGGCGTTATGGTCGTCGGGGTGAAGATCACCGCCACCGCCCGTGCCGCCGAGGTGGTTGCCGAGATGGCGCGCAGAAGAGCCGGAACGCTGTCCATCACCATCGGGACCGGGTGTTGTGAGTCGACGGCCCCATTCCTCTACGAGGACTTCTGGCCCGGCCCAGACCAAGAAGAGGTGGGAGAGGTGTCAGGGGTTCCGATGTTCGCCCCCGAGTACCTGCGCCTCAACTACCCCGGAGACGAGGGCGTGGTTCTAGACGTGAGCGAAGAGCTGGCCGAGTCGCTTTCGGTCGAGACCGAGCTCGGGGTTCGGCTCATCCTCCGCGGCTCAGACTTCGATTCGTCGACCGAAGCCCAGACGTGCAGCACCTCCGTGCCCATCACGGGGGCCACAGCCGGACAAGCCCAAGAACGAGTGCTGCGTCCGGTGGTGGGGGAGCTACCCGAGGCGCTTCGCAACCTGCGAGTGCGCTGAGCCATCGGGTCCGACCACTCAGCTGGCCTAGGCCGACGTCGTCTTCTGTTGGTTTGCGGCCTCCTCGGCGTCCAGGGCGTCGAGCGCGGCCACCGCCGCCTCCAGCATCCGGGCCGAGCAACCGGCCAAGGCGGTGGGAGGCACTGCATCGGTCACGATTCGCTCGGCGATCTGACTGAACACCGTGGCGGCCGCCCCTCCGGCGAGGACGGCGGGTTCACCGGCGTCACCACCAGCCGAGACCGCGGGCTCGATCGGGATCCGGCCCAGTAGGTCCACCCCCGCGCTCTCGGCCAGAGCCTGGCCTCCTCCCTCGCCGAACAATGCGTAAGTGTCTCCGTGGTCGCAGGTGAACGCCGACATGTTCTCGATCACGCCTGCCACCCGCAGGTATGACTTGCGAGCCATGGACACCGCTCTGATCGCCACCTTCTGGGCGGCCACGGCCGGGGTGGTCACCACGATGACCTCGGCCCGGGGGACCATCTTGGCCACGCCCATCTGGACGTCTCCGGTGCCGGGCGGCATGTCGACCAGCAGGTAGTCGAGGTCATCGCCCCAGCGGACATCTTGGAGGAAGTGCTGAACACCGCGGTTGAGCATCAACCCCCGCCACATGAGCGCCGTCTCCTCGTCGTCGACCAGCAGACCCATGGAGACCACCCGCACGACACCGGATCCGATGGCGCGCTCATGGGGGACCATCTCTCGGCGCTCCCCTGAGGCCTGGCCTGCGAGCCTGCCGGTGAGCCCGAGCATGCGTGGTATCGAGAACCCCCACACGTCGGCGTCGAGAACCCCGACCTTCAGGCCCCTCTGGGCTAGGGCCGCGGCCAGGTTTGCGGTGACCGAGGACTTGCCGACCCCTCCTTTGCCCGAGGCCACCAGCACCACACGGGTGGTGGGGGCGATCGATGTGTCCTCCGGTCGTTGAGAGACGTTGAATCGGGCCCGATCCATGGCTCGGGTCCGTTCGGCATCGGTCATCTCGGCCCAGTCCAGGGTGACCGACGTGACGCCGGTAATGGAGCCGACCCGGGTGCGCACATCCCGTTGGATCTGAGCCCTCAGCGGACAGCCGGCGGTGGTGAGGGCGACGGTGACGACCACGGAGCCGTCGCGGCCCACCTCGACGTTGCGGACCATGCCCAGATCGACGATGTCAGACCCCAGTTCGGGGTCGATGACGCCCCGCAGATGGTTGCGCACATCGTCGGGTGAGGGGCGTTGCACCTCGGAAGCCGTCACGAGGTGGAGCCTACCGGCGGACCCCCAGATCCCCCTCTGGTCAGCGGGGTCCGATCGGCAACGAGCCGTAGGGGCCGAATGCCCTGTCTGGTGTGACGAGGGGCGGGGGCCGATACGATGGCGTCTACCAACTCGGACCGTGGAGGAACCCGTGATCACCCTCACCGACACCGCTGCCACCAAGGTGCAGGAACTCATCAGCGCTGAGGGTGACGACGCCCTCGCCCTTCGGGTAGCCGTCCGGCCCGGTGGCTGCTCGGGCTTCAGCTACGAGATGTTCTTCGATTCCGACATCGCCACCGATGACGTCACCGCCGACTTCGACGGTGTGAAGGTCGTGGTCGACCCGTCCAGCGCTCAGATGCTCACCGGTGCCACGTTGGACTACAAGGATGGCCTCAACCAGGCTGGGTTCTCCATCGATAACCCCAACGCGCAGCGCACCTGCGGCTGCGGCTCCTCCTTCAGCTGACCGTGACGGTTCCGCCCCCGGGCGGCGACCGATCTGGTGACCTCGTCGAACTGGTGGTCGACGGCGAGGCCGTGACCGTCGCCGACTCGGGAGGTTCGCTCCTACACGCGCTGCGAGACCAACTCGGTCGGCACGGACCCAAAGACGGGTGCAGCCCCCAGGGGCAGTGTGGATGCTGCACCGTTTTGGTCGACGGCTCCCCCCGTGTCGCGTGTGTGACGCCCCTTCGGCGGGTCGCGGGTCGGACCATCACCACCGTCGACGGGCTCGACCCCCAGGTGCAAGAGCAGTGGGCCGAAGCCCTGTGCTCCACCGGCGGGAGCCAGTGCGGGTTCTGCACCCCGGGCATCGTTGTGCGTCTGGCGGCACTACACGAACGCCAGGGAGAGGGGCGTGACGATCACGGGGCGGTCCAGCGGGCGTTGCAGGCCCACCTCTGTCGCTGTACCGGATGGCAGACGGTGGTGGAGGCGTGGGATCGGCTCGACCGACCCTCCGATGGCGACCGTGATCTGGTGGCTGCCACCGAGCGAGCCACGTTGGAATCTGGCGGCCCTCAAACGGTGAGCCCGGGGGTGGCGCTGGGACGGGGAGGCTTCGCCGAAGACACCGCCCCGGCTGACGCCCTGGTGGCCGTCCCCGACGGTACCGGGGGATGGGTGGTGGCCGACACGGTCGAGGATGCTCGGCGGGCCGCGGGCAAGGTCCAAGGCCGACGGACCACCGCTCCCGCCCAACCTCCGCTGGAGGTGCCCGACGGGGACTGGGTTGCCACCCTGCGCACTTCCTGGGTGGAACCGGCGTACCTGGAGACCGACGCGTCCTGGTGCGTCCCGGGTGGCGAACCGGTGTCGGTGCTTGCCAACGGGGGCGCCTTCGGGGGCAAGATGTCGAGTCCTCTCCCGACCGCCGCCCGTGAGTTGGCTGATCGTCACGGACGGCCGGTCAGGGTGCTGTGGTCCCGGGAAGATGCGGTGCGCAACGGCCCCAAGAGGCCGCCACTGGCCGGTGGGGTCCGGTCCGACGGAACCGGTGTGCTCCGGGTGGCCCGCACCCCAGGCTTGGATGCCGTCGCGGCCCAACTGGCTCCCGGATTCGAGATCGAACAAGTCGAGGTGGCTGGTCCTCCCACATCGCTGGACCTGCGGGCCGCGGTGTGGGCCGAGGTCGCCATGTTGGTGGCCGCGGCCCGGGGGGAGGCAGGCGAGGTGCGTGACCCCGAGGGCGGCTGGGCCCGAGCTTCGGTGGCGGATGGCCGTATCTCGGTGACGGTGGGTGGGGGTGATCCCCTCGATCATGTGGTTCTGCGGTCCTACGTGATCGGGGCGGCCCACATGGCTTTCGGCCTGATCACCAGCGAAGGGCTGAGTGTGGCCCCCGACGGTGGTGTGGGGGACCTGACCATCCGGTCGTTCGGGGTGGTGCGGGCCGCTGATGTTCCTCCGATCGAGGTCCACGTCGAACCCGAGTCGGGGCCGCCGGTACGGGTTTCTGACGCGGCGTTTGCCGCGGTTGCCGCAGCGGTGTGGTTGGCACAGGGCTGTCCGTCCGATCTGCCTTCGGGGACCCACACGCTCCCATGAGACACGCGAGTCGACCCAAGATGTTCTGGAGGTGACCATGACCCATCCGACCGGGCTCCCCTATACGCCGTCGGTGACGGCCGGAGAATGGGTGGTGGTGTCGGGTCAGCTCGGTCTGCGAGACGGGGCCTTGGTGGAGGACTTCGCCGGCGAGGTGGACCAGGTCCTGGCCAACCTGGCCGCTCAACTCGCCGGGCACGGCCTGGGTTTGGAGCACGTGGTCAAGACCACCTGCTTCCTGACCGACCTCGACCAGTTCTCTGTCTTCAACGAGCGGTACTCACTGGCCTTCGAAGAGCCACGACCGGCCCGTTCGGCCGTGGAGGTGTCCCGTCTACCGCTCGGGGGGCGCGTCGAAATCGAGGCCTGGGCTCGTCGCCCCTGACCTTTGGTGGCCTCTTGGGCCTCCCCCAGTGCTGTCCGCCGGATCTAATCCCAGGTGACGGCCTGGGTCAGATCACCCGCACACCCTGAGCCTGGTCACCTTTGTCGGTGCTGGTCAGCTCGAACTCGACGGCCTGGCCTTCCTGGAGATTGCGGAAGCCCTGCATCTCAATGGCCGAGTGGTGTACGAACACGTCCTCAGCCCCGTCACGAGCGATGAAGCCGAAACCCTTCTCGGCGCTGAACCATTTGACGGTACCGGTGGGCATGGAACCCCTTTGCGACATGACGAGGCCCCGGACGTCCGAGATCCCCGCCCCCTTCTGACTGACTGTGGTCAGAACGGTACCCCAACCACGCAGGGCGGTCGCCTGGTTCCGGTGGGCGGCTCGTGCCTGGCGCGCGTACGAACCGAACGGACAGGTCGTTGAGAGGTCAGACGTTGGTCTTCAGCAGCTCGCTACCGGCGTGGTTGCGGTCGACCTCATCTTTGACGGCGAAGCCCAGCCCGGCGGCAATGGCGGCTCCGGAGACGAGCACGCTCACCGGAATGGCCACGACCAGGACGATGACGATGAGAACAGGACCCATGGGTCCATTGTCGTCGGTCCACCCCTACTTCCGCCACCCCGAGTCGGGCCCGAGCCCAAGGTGAGCGGATACGCGAGCCGACCCATAAGCGTCCACCGAAAGGCAGAGCCTTCCGGCGGAGTTCGGTCGCCGGCCTGACGGCCGACGTCTTCGCTGCTACGACCGGCAAAGCCGATCTCCGCAGGTCGGGGGCTCCGCCACAAGGGGCTCTGCCCCCGAACCCCCGCCCAGCCCTCGCGTTCGGGATCATCAGACAGCCGAGCACTAACGGTGGCCGCACAGAGAACTGGCTTTGCCGGAGTGGCCAGGGAGAATTGAGCACAAGCCAAGTCCGATCGGTGGATCGAGGCTTAGGAGGTTTGCCGATAGGCGGACCGACCCATAAGCACGGCATGGATAAACCGAGGCGAGGCCTCGGTCTGATCAACCTCACGGCGACGACGACTGGACCTATCCGCTCGGGTCCCAAGGTGGAGAACGGCTCAAGTCTTCGGCGGCACCGCGCCGATATGTAACCGGAGGGATCGTCACGCCCCGACCGGGACGCGTGGTACCCCACCCGGTAGCGTGGAGCAGGTCATGAACCGGTCTGAGCCGACAGAGGCCATGTCGGCCCGACCCCGGCCCCAACATGTCGACGGTCCTGGAACGGTCCCGCTACCCACCCGCGAGCGGGCCCGCCGACCGTCGCCTCCCCACCCCGGCCCCACCGGCCACGACCTCGATGGCCACCCACGGCCTGAAGCCCCCGAGCCCGAGCTCCACCACCTCAGGGACCCGGCTCCTCGGCCCGGACAGGCGGTGCCCAGTCCAGTGGCAGATGCCGCCGAAACCCTCACTCGGCGTCGGCTGACCCCGCCCGACTCCAAGGGCGACGCGACGCTGGACGGTGGTCCGGTTCGGGTTGTGGTCAAACCCCGGCCCACCTACCTTCCGGCCCTGGATGGTCTGCGGGCGCTGTCGGTTGCGGCGGTCGTCGCCTTCCACCTCGGCCTGCTACCCGGTGGGTTCATCGGCGTCGATGTGTTCTTCGTCATCAGCGGCTTTCTGATCACCAGGTTGCTGCTGGCCGAACGGGAGCGCAGCGGGACCATCGACATGGGTGGCTTCTGGTCCCGTCGCTTCAAGCGACTACTACCGGCGCTGCTGGTCACCATCACTGGGGTGACCATCGCGGCCCGGTGGTGGATGCCGAGCTGGCGGTGGGCGGACCTGCGAACTGATGCCCTGGCCACCCTGGCCTACGTGGCCAACTGGCGTTTCGTGCTGTCCGGGCAGTCCTACTTCAGCGAAGGGGTGGTGCCCAGCCCGCTGCGTCACGCCTGGTCGTTGGCCATCGAGGAGCAGTTCTACCTGCTGTGGCCCCTGGTCGTGGTCCTTGTGCTGAAGCGGCTGAACAGTCGCTACCGCCTGGTTCTGGCCGGTGTGGCCGGTGGCGGAGCGCTGTTGTCGGCACTGTGGATGACGATCGCAGCCGGCACCGACATGGACCTCAGCCGCCTCTACTACGGCACTGACACGCGAGCATTTGCCCTGCTGGCCGGTGCTTGGTTGGCGTGCTGGTGGGACCCGGTGGTGGCCGACGCTCCCCGCCCGATCGATGCATTGGATAAGGCCCGCCCGCTCACACGAGCCGGCGGCTTGGCTCTTGTCCCCCTGGCGGTGATGGCAGTGGTGGCCGCCGAGGACACCTCATGGTTCTACCGGATCGGTTTCCAGACGGTTGCGGTGCTGGCCACCGTGGTGGTGGCCGGTGTGTCGACCGGTGAAGGCAAGGTCAGCGCCGGTCTGGGGCACCCGGTCCTGTGCTGGCTGGGACGGCGGTCCTACGGGATCTACCTGTGGTCGTGGCCGGTGCAGATCTACGTCTCGTCGCACTTCGGGCTGTCGGGGATAGGTCTGTATCTGGTGGTGGTGGTCGTGACGATGGCCCTGGCCACGCTGTCGTTCCGTTTCGTGGAGGAGCCGATACGAACCCGCTGGGGACAGCCCAAGCCGCGAGGACGACGCGAGCGCGACGATGCCGTCGAGCTCCGCTACCCGGTCGCCTTCCGCTTCGGGTTGGGGGTGTTGCTGTGCGGAACCCTGGCGTCAGCGGCGACCAGCGGCGGGGATGCCGCTCCCAGCTACATGGCCGTGTCCGATGCCGAGGCTGCTGCCAGCGCTCTGGCCTCGTCGTCGGGCTTCGACGATGGCCCCGAATCGGGCGGGGCTCGGATCTCGACCACTGTGCCGTCGGGTCCCACCCCGACCACGGCCCCCAGTCCAGCCACCACCTTGCCGCTGCCACCGGGACCGGTCGGCCCCTTCAGCGAGACCGTCACCGCCCTCGTTCCCCCAGATGCCGCGGTGGACCCCTATGACCTGCACGGGCGCTCTCTCAGAGTGATGATCGCCGGTGACTCTGTCGGCTGGTCGCTCGGCTGGGAACCGAGCGATGACCTGACCCGCTCGGTCAAGATCGAGGATCGGGCCATCATCGGGTGCGGCGTGATGCCACCGGCGTCGTTCTGGGTGGTGGAGGGTCGAGGGTCCGAGAAGTACAGCGCCTACTGCCTGGAGCAGGAGAACGCGGAGCGGCTGGGGTTGGACAACGGTCCTGATGTGGTGTTGTTGTGGCTCGGGGCGTGGGAGGTCTACGACCACGTCGTGTTCGGTCAGAAGATCTCGGTGTTCACCGACGAGTACGCCAAGATCCTCGAACAGCGGCTCCAGGAACGCATCGACCAGTACCGAGCCGAAGGCATCCCCACGGTGATGCCGACCGTGCCGTGCTTCGGGAAGCAGGCCAGCCGGCTCGGCCAGGAACGTTACGACGAGAAGAGGCGCCAGTGGGTCAACGAACGGTTGTTGGCCGTCGCGGCAAGAAACCGCACCTGGGTCAGGGTCATCGACCCGACGGCCAAGCTGTGCGACGCCGAAGGCAACTCGATAGACAAGACGCCCGAAGGGGTACCGATTCGCGAGGACGGGGCCCACTTCGACACCGATTCGGCAGCCTGGTTCTGGAACACGTGGCTGGCCGGTCAGCTCGGCGCCGCCTTCGCCGGCCTCTAGGGACTTGCGGCTGGATCCACCGAAAGGCGGAGCCTTCCGGCGGAGTTCGGTCGCCGGCCTGACGGCCGACGTCCTCGCTGCTGCGACCGGCAAAGCCGATCTCCGCAGGTCTCGAGGGCTCCGCCACAAGGGGCTCTGCCCCCGCTCGGCGCGCCTCTCCAAGAGTCAGCGCCAACAACCCCCGCCCAGTCCTGTGTGGACCTATCCGCTTGGTCAGTTCCCCCAGCGGGACTGGCCGAACCGGTAGCCGACGCTGCGTACGGTGGAGATGAGGTTGGCGTGCTCCTCGCCCAGTTTGGCCCGCAGACGACGGATGTGGACATCGACGGTACGGGCGCCGCCGTAGTACTCATAGCCCCACACCCGGCTCAGGAGCGTCTCGCGGGTGAACACCTTGCCGGGGTGTTGGGCCAAGAACTTGAGCAGCTCATACTCCATATAGGTGAGGTCGATCGGGTCTCCGTCGACCGCGGCCTGGTAGGTCTCCAGGTTCAACACCAACCCGGCGTACTCGACCAGCTCCGGCGCCGAACCCGAGCCCGAACGCCAAAAGAGGTGCCTGAGGCGGGCTTCGAGCTCGCGTGGGTGGAACGGGTCCAGGCAGAAGTCGTCGTACAGCTCGTCGCGCAGCTCGAGGTCGTCGAGGCGGTTTCCGCCCAGCAGCAACAGGAGGGGTTCGACGGTCACGTCTCCCTTGCGGATGGCCCGGCACAGCGCCCACGCCGTGTCGCCATCCTCGGCGAAGCCGACGATGGCCCCTCCCCAGCCGTCGTCGGGGGTGGCGGTTACGGCTTCACGTTCGTCTGCCACCGCCTTCCAGGGGTAGCCGCCCAGGTCGAGCAGGCGCGCCAGTTCTGGTGGTGGGGGACTGGGGTGGACGAGAAGTGGTTCCATGCCGGTCACCAGGTGGGCAGGTAGCGGGCCAGCTCGAACGGCGTGACCTGGGCCTTGTAGTCGGCCCATTCACGGCGCTTGTTGCGCAGGAACCATTCGAAGATGTGATCACCCAGCGTTTCTCGGACCAGATCGGAACCCTCCATGGCGTCGAGCGCTTCGGCGAGGGACTGGGGAAGATCGGCGATGCCGGCCGCAGCCCTTTCGGTGGCGGGCAGATCGAACAGCGAGGTGGCTTCGTCGGGTAGCTCGTAGCCCTCGTTGATGCCCTTGAGCCCGGCGGCCAGGAGCAGCGAATACACCAGGTACGGGTTGCAGGCCGGGTCGGGCGAGCGGTATTCGATCCGCACCGCGTCCTCCTTGCCGGCTTTGCTCACCGGGACCCGGACCAGGGCGGCGCGGTGGTGGCGGGCCCAGGTGATCTGGGATGGTGCCTCGGTACCCACGATCAGGCGCTTGTAGCTGTTGACCAGTTGGTTGGTGACCGCGGTGAGCTCGGCCGCGTGGCGCAACAGTCCGGCCACGAAGGATTTCCCGGTGGCCGACAGCAGATAGGGCTCGTCGGGGTCGTGAAAGGCGTTGGCATCACCCTGGAACAGCGACAGGTGGGTGTGCATGCCCGAACCCTGGACCCCGGCCAGAGGCTTGGGCATGAAGGTGGCGTGAACGCCCTGCTCCAACGCCGTCTCCCGCACGACCAGCCGCAGGGTCATGACGTTGTCGGCCATGGACAGGGCATCGGTGTAGCGCAGATCGATCTCGTGCTGGCTGGGGCTGTCCTCGTGGAACGAGTACTCGACCGGGATGCCCATGGCCTCGAGATGGTGGATGGTGCGACGGCGCAGGTCTGATGCCACGTCTGCGGTGGTCAGGTCGAAGTAGGAACCGGTGTCGAGCGGTTGGGGGACCTGGGTGGGATCTGCCGAAGCGAAGTAGAAGAACTCGATCTCGGGGGCCACGAAGAACGAGTAGCCCTGATCTCGAGCTGCGTGAAGGTTCCGGCGCAGAACCTGACGTGGGTCTCCGGCGAAGGGTGCCCCGTCCAGGGTCGTGAGGTCGCAGAACATGCGGGCCGACGCTTCGTGGCGGTCGTCCCACGGCAGCAGCTCGAACGTGGCGGCGTCGGGCCGGGCCAAGACGTCGCTCTCCTGGATGCGGCTGAACCCGTCGATTGCTGACCCGTCGAACTGCATGCCCTCTTCGAAGGCGCTCTCCAACTCGGCGGGAGAGATGGCGAAGGACTTGAGCTGCCCCAGCACATCGGTGAACCAGAGGCGCACCAACCGCACCCCGCGCTCCTCGACCGTCCTCAGCACGTACTCCATCTGGCGATCCACCGGGCAAGTCTCCCGTTGCCCGGGTGATGTGGGCAACTCCCGTGGGAATCAGACCGAGGTCGGAAGTTCGTTCACGGTCCGTTCACAGTTGGGAAATGACCCCGCGCGCCGAGATCTCTAGGGTGCTGTTCGCACAACGGAGCTGCCGGCCCGAACCGACCGGCATTAAGACTGGAGAATCCCGTGGCAATCAAGGCCGAGTACATCTGGATCGACGGCACCGAGCCCACCGCCCGCCTTCGTTCGAAGACCAAGGTTCTGGCCGACAGCGCCAGCACCGCCGTCGCCGACCTTCCCATCTGGGGCTTCGACGGCTCGAGCACGAACCAGGCCCCTGGCGACAACTCCGACTGCGTGCTGAAGCCCGTCGCCGTGTTCGCTGACCCGATCCGCGGTGGAGACGACGTGCTGGTCATGTGCGAGGTGCTGCTCATCGACATGACCCCGCACCCCACCAACAACCGGGCCGCCTGTGCTGCCGTCGCCGAGAAGTTCGCCGACATGGAGCCGCTGTTCGGCATCGAGCAGGAGTACACGTTCTTCCAGGATGGTCGTCCGCTCGGCTTCCCCGTGGGCGGCTTCCCTGCCCCCCAGGGCTTCTACTACTGCGGCGTCGGCGCCGACGAGGTGTTCGGTCGCGAGGTGGTCGAAGCTCACATGGAGGCTTGCCTCGAGGCCGGCATCGCCCTCTCGGGCATCAACGCCGAGGTCATGCCCGGTCAGTGGGAGTTCCAGGTCGGCCCCCTCGGCCCCCTCGAGGTGTCCGACCAGCTGTGGGTCGCCCGCTGGCTGCTCTACCGCATCGCTGAGGAGTTCGGCATCAGCGCCACCGTCGAGCCCAAGCCGGTCAAGGGCGACTGGAACGGTGCCGGTGCGCACACCAACTTCTCCACCAAGGCCATGCGTGAGGGTTACGACCCGATCATCGCCGCCTGTGAGGCCCTCGGCACCAAGGCCGACGAGCACGTGGCCAACTATGGCCATGGCATCGAGGACCGACTCACCGGCTCGCACGAGACCGCCCCGTGGACCGAGTACTCCTATGGCGTTTCCAACCGCGGAGCTTCGGTGCGCATCCCGTGGCAGGTCGCCCAGGACAAGAAGGGCTACATCGAGGACCGTCGCCCCAACGCCAACATGGACCCCTACACCGTCACCGGCATGATCGTCGACACCGTCTGCTCCGCCGCTCTCTGATCGGAGCAGCGACGGTCACGACTCCGTGACTAAGGGCCCTAGCGGATAGGACCGTGCCGTGTGTATGGGTCGGCTCGCCTATCCGCTTGCCCTAAAGGCGAGACCATGAAGTCCAGAAGAGCCGACCTCTCGGGGTCGGCTCTTCTGCATCCCATCGCCGGTCGTTGCCACCCCAGCGCAGCGACGCGGCAGGAGCTTGACTTCGTGGCACCCCTGATCACTGCTCTTTCGAACACCCTGGCTTGGAACGCCTTGATTCGGATGATCGATCTCGAGCGTGAGGCCTCGAGATCATGAGGGGCGAGGGAGGGAGGATGCATCGGGTTGCACGGCATTTCCGGCGCTTCCCGGCTGATGTCCGCGGCGCAGCGCCCGGCGGAGCTGCTCGGCCCGCTCGTTGGTGAACAGGCCGGCGTCGGGGGCGCCAGGGACCGTGCGTTGCGGCTCGATGCCCACGAGCTGAGCCGTGAAGGCTCGGTTTGGTGCTCGTGATCTTCGTCCATCGCTGGCGCAACTAGGGGGCGGCCGCTGCGGAGGGTGCCGGGGTGGGCGCACCGCGCAGGAGCACGACGGTGGCGCCGACCAGCCAGAGCGGGAGGAGGAGGTAGATCACGGCGCCTCCGGGCGGCACGTTGAGGGCTCCGAGCAATCCGAGAGCACCGAGGGCGACCGTGGTGCGTGCGAACCAGCGGGGCAGCTGGGAGGTGCGGAGGCCGCCCACGCCAGCCGAGAGCATTGCGCTCGCCACGCCGATCAGGATCGGCCACCAGGCGTAGAAGTCGAGGTAGGACCAGACGTGCACCACTGCGGCGTCACCGTCTGAGGCGGCGGCGGCCGCCACCTGGACGAGCGCCAGGCGGGCGAGGACGGCCGCAGCGGCGAGGAGGAGCCCGGCATGGGCGAGGCCGGAGTAGGAGGACTCGTCGCTCTCGCCGGCCCGTAGCCGGGCGCGGATGGCGACGGAGAGGGCGAGGAGCCCGACGGCCATGATGGCGTACCCCTCTTGGGCGACGAGAAGGAGGGTGGTGCCGTCCTCCAGACGCTCGAGCGCACCCGTGGCTCCGGGGCTGTCCGGCGTCGGTGCGGCGTTGCCCAGGATCCACCCGAGGGCGGCGAGGACCCCGCCCCAGGGGATGATCCGCTCGATCCTTGCAGCAGCCATGGCGTCGTTCCCCTCGTTGGTGTCCTTGTTGGTCCACCCTGTGCTGGCGGGCGGCCCGAGCGCATGGGCCAGCGTCCCGAGCAGCCCGGGAAATGGTCCCGGTTCGCCGTCGTCGTCACGATCGAGCGGTCAGAATCTCTGACCATGCCGCTCCTGCTGCTCCTCTCGGGTGCCGCTGGGCCGATCCTCGCCGGAGCGTTCGTCGTCCGTCGGCGACCGCGGAATCCCGTTGGTTGGCTGTTGGTGCTCCAGGGCGTGGGGTTCGGCGCCGTGTTGGCGGCGGCAGGGCCCCACGACCGGGGCTCGGGCCTGGTGGCAGACCAGTTGCTGTCAGGGGCTTGGGTGCTGCTCTTCGCAGGCGTGGCCACGGCGGCCTATCTCGTACCGGACGGCCGGCCCGCAAGCAGCTTCTGGCGACGTTGGATGCTGGCCGGCGTGGCGGGGATGGTGCTGCTCGTCGTCGCTGCTCCTGGTGACCAGACGGGCTTCGCAGCTGCGCACGGTGGGCGGGAGCCTCCCGTGCCGTGGCTGCCCGAACCGGTCTCCGCGGTGTTGGGCGTCGTGGGGCTGTTGGGCGTTGTGGGCCTGTTGGTCGGGGCGGTCGCCTCGGTGGTGGCGCGCCTTCGCGGTGCGGGCGGCGACGAGCGCCAACAGCTCCTGTGGCTCGTCGCCGGTGTGCTGCCGATCCCGGTCGCGATCGCGGTCGGGTGGGTCGACTACTTCGTGGCAGACGGCGACTTGGCGCTGCTGTTCGACGCCACCCTGGCGCTCGCCTCGGTCTCGTTGCCGGCTGCGATCGCGATCGCCATCGTCCGGCACGGCTTGTTCGACATCCGGTTGGTGCTCAGCCGCGCCCTGACCTACGTCGTGCTGGGAACGTTCGTGACCGTGCTGTACGGCTTCTCGTGGTGGCTTGCCAGCGAACGGGGCATCGCCGATGGGCTGAGCGGTCTCGTCACCGTGGTGATCGTGGCGCTCATCGCGCACCCGATCTCGGTCGCGGTTCACCGGCGGCTGGAGCGTTGGGTGTACGGATACCGCTCAGCTCCGTATCTCGCGATGCAGCGTGTCGCCGCCCAGGCCGCCGACGGTGGTTCGGACGATCTGCTCGATGCGGTGCTCCGGTCAGTCGCGGACGCCGTCGGGGCCGATCGGGCGCGGTGGGAGATGGGCGCACCCGACGGTGACGCTGTACGCGTCGAGCTGATCGCGGCGGGCCACCACGTTGGTGTGCTGGCCGTCGAGACCCGTGGCGGGGCGACCGATTCCATCGACGAGACACTGCTCACCGACCTCGCCCGCTACGTCGCGCTCGTCGTCCGGTCCGAGCAGCTGAACCAGGAGCTCAGCGCCTCGCGCGACCGCCTCATCGAAGCCCGGGTCGAGGAGCGGCGACGCCTCCACCGCGAGCTCCACGACGGCCTCGGCCCGACCCTCGCCGCCATCGGCCTGAAGGTCGACGTCGCCAGGCGCAGCCGGAACGATTCCGACCGCGAGGCCATCCTCGCCGAGGTCCGCCGCGACGCAAGCGGCGCCGTGGACGAGGTCCGTCGCGTCGTCGAGGGCCTTCGACCGGTCGTCCTCGAAGACGCCGGGCTCATCGATGCGCTGCGCGCCCGAGCGCGCTCGCTCAGCACCAATGGGATGCTGGTGACCGTGCACGGCTCGGAGCCCTCTCCCCGGGCGCCCTCGGAGATCGAGAGCGCCGCCTACCTCATCGCGTCCGAGGCGATGGCAAACGCAGCCAAGCACTCCGGGGCTCGACACTGCCGGGTCGAGGTCATCGCCGGTTCGGACCTCGCCATCACGATCCAAGACGACGGACAAAATCTCACGGAGCACCCCACCGCGGGCTCAGGTTGGCACACCATGGTCGAACGGGCCGAGGAGCTCGGAGGAACGTGCTCTCTCGGCCCCGGCGAGCGGTCAGGCGTGGCGGTGCGAGCGAGCCTGCCGCTCCACGGCCGGTGAGCCTCCGAGCCGGTAGCCCGGCAGCCGTGGTGCGCGTGGCGGTCGCCGACGACCACCCCGTGTATCGACGCGGGCTGGCACTGATGCTGCGCGACGCGGACGGAATCGAGCTGGTCGGAACCGCAGATGACGGCCGACAGGCGGTGGCGCTCGTGGCCGAGCGGCGACCCGATGTGGTGCTGATGGATCTCGCCATGCCCGGACTCGATGGCTTTGCTGCCACCAAGCAGATCGCAGCGTTGCCGTCGCCGCCGCAGGTTGTGGCCCTCACGATGGCCGACGACGACCGTTCACTCGCCCGGGCGATCCAGGCCGGGGCAGCCGGCTACATCGTGAAGGGAGCTGACCTGGACGAGATCCTCGATGCGATCCACGGCGCCGCCCGCGGTGAGGCGGTGTTCGGGCGCGCCCTGACCCAGCGCGTCCTCCAGCACATCTCCCGAAGTGCCGCAGCAGCCCCGACGACCTATCCAATGCTCACCGAACGCGAGCAAGAGATCCTGAACCACGTTGCGGCCGGCGAGGCCAACGCCACGATCGCCCGAGAGCTGGGCATCAGCCTCAAGACGGTGCGCAATCACCTTTCGAACATCTTCACGAAGATCCAGGTCCCCGACCGGGCGGCAGCCATCGTCGCAGCACGCGACGCTGGGTTCGGTCGCTGAGCGTATGAGGCCCCAGTGGGCCGAGGGCTTCGTGCTGCGCCCAACCGATGGGCGCGAGCTGTGGCCGCCGCAGCTGGCCCGGTTCGAACGAGGACCGTTGGGGCATCGCCCGCACCCGCTGCCACCAGGGGTCGACGACGCAGCACCCCCAACGGGATTCGAACCCGTGTTACCTCCTTGAAAGGGAGGCGTCCTAGGCCGCTGGACGATGGGGGCAGGCTGGCCGGGAAACGCTAGCAGCCGACATCCTGAGCCCTCACAAGGGGATTGGCCGAGGGATCCACCGGACCTATCCGCCCGGGTCCCTCGCCCGGTCTGGTGTCGGCCCCTCAATCCCTTCGGCGACCTGCCGACCTTTAGGAGCGTGACCTCCGACGGCCACCGCCAGATCAACTCACAGTGGAGCGTCCGGTGACCGAACGCGTCGTCTGGCCGGCGGTACCCCGCGACCCTGGGGTGTGGGCTGGTGGCCCCCCGGTCGGCCCCGGAGGTTCATCAGCACCCCGGATGGCGCCGCCCATCCTCCCGCCACCTCCCGCCTCAGGCGACAGCAACGGCGCGCGCCCGGCGCAGCCGGCCCCCGAAAGCGGGTCCGTAGACCAGGCGGGCAGGCAGGTGGCTTGGCCGACCTTGGCTCCTCCTCCGCCGTCTATGGACCCTGGGCTACGAGGCAACCAGCTCCCAGACCGAGCCCCGAGTTGGGTGCTGGCCCTTTCGGTGTTGGTGCTGGCTGCGGTGGTGATCGGCGGGGCCTACATCATGGTTTCGCGGGAGTCCGACCATCCCGACCGCTGGGACGACCGCGTGGCTCCGCTGGCGGCCTGGGCGGCCGAGGCTCGTGGCCTGGAGTTCGAGCACCCGGTGTACGTCAACTTCCTCACCGAGGCTGAATACACCGCGGCCACCACCTCTGAAGCCCCCGAGTCCGAGGAAGAGAGCACGGAAATCGACGACGTCGTCGCCCAGATCAGGGCCCTCGGACTGGTCTCGGGTGAGGTGGACCTGACCGAATCGGTCAACACCCTCAGCGATTCGGGGACCCTGGCCTTCTATCAACCCAGCGATAAGCAGATCTACGTGAAGGGCACCGAGTTGACGCCGGCGGTGAAGGTCACCTTGGTCCACGAGCTGGTACACGTGCTCCAAGACCAGCACTTCGACCTGAAACGGCAGGGTGACGAGGAAGAAGACCCCCACACGACGTTGCGCGCCGTGGCCGAAGGCGATGCCGGACGCATCGAGAACACCTACATCACCGAAGAGCTCTCTGCCGAGGAGCGTGAAGACTACGAACGGGAGTCAGCCGAGCAGGGTGAGGACGCCGTAGACGAGGTGACGAGCTCGGTACCCGACGGGCTTACGGCTGTGTTCACCGCCCCATATGTGTTCGGCGAACCGTTCGTGGCGATAGTGGCCGAAGCCGATGGCAACAGCGGTGTCGACCGGGCCCTCGAGAACCCGCCCAGCACTCGTGTCCTGTTCGATCCTCGTCTGTGGGACACCGACGAGGAAGAAGATGTGGCGGTCGAGGTCGTGGTCCCCTCTGGAGTCGAGGAGATCGAGTCGGATCGTCTTGGGTCGCCCATGCTGTACCTGGTGCTCGCGGCCCGGATCCCACACCAGGACGCCATGGATGCCACCGACCAGGTGGCAGGCGAGCGCTTCGTCTCCTACCGAGACGGAACTCGGGTATGCGTTAGAGCTACCGCACGGGGCCGCGACTCGGAGCGTTCGGCCCGCGTGGAAGCCGCTTTCCAACGATGGGCCCAGGCATCTCCCGAGGGCATGGCCACCGTGTCGAGGGACGCCAATGGTGCCGTCCAGCTCCAGTCGTGTGATCCCGGTCCTGACGTGGACACATCTTCGGTTTCGTTGGATGCGTTGGCTCTGCCGGTGACGAGGTCTTCCCTGTACGCGGCGATCCTTCAACAGGGTGGCAACGAGAAGCAGGCCGCTTGCGTGGTCGACGCCGTGGTTCCCTCGTTGACGCCGGCCGAGCTGAGCGTCGAGTCCGAGGAAGCGGCCAGCGCGGTCCAGGGCAGGGTGATCGGAGCCATGGGGATGTGCATGGCGGCATCCTGATCAACCCTGTGCCGTGCCTATCCGCTCGGGTCCTAGGGGCTCAGGGCGAGGACCACGAAGTACTGCACCTGACCGGTGAAGTCGTAGACGTCCCACAATGCGACGAGTGGGTCATCGCCGCTGAGTGGCGGCCGATCATGGTGGTCGTCTTGGATGCCCAGCCTGGTGCCGACCACCAACCGCAGCGCGTTGAGGGCCTGGAGCCAGCCCCACAAGTCGTCCTCGGACAGCTCGCTGCGGTTCAGTGAGGCCCGGACCGAGGTGATCGTGGCCCGGCGACGGGTGCGCAGTTCATCACCAGCCAGGATCTGGTAGGCGAGGTCGCGGTCGGGATCGTCTGAGTAGGCAGGCGGGTGAAGTCGGATGAGGCTGGGATCATCGGGTGCGCCGTCGAGTAGGTATTCCAACTCGCCCAGCAACGAATCCATGGCCTGTCGGTTGACCGGGTCCAGCACCACCTCGTAGCGACCACCGGAGCGCTTGCGGACCACGGGGTTGGAGCGCCGGATCACATGGACCACCCTGATTCTCGGCCCACCCGTGGCTCCGGCTCATCGGCCAACCCAATCCGGTGCGATCTTGCCATCGGTTCACTCACCGGTCGTGCTGCATCGTTGCCCACAGGCCGTGTTCGTGAAGCCGGAACACGTCCACCTCGGCCTTCTCCCTCGAACCCGAGGAGACGACGGCCCGCCCTTCGTTGTGGACCTGCAACATGAGGCGGTTGGCCTTGGACTTGGAGAACCCGAACAACTTCTGGAACACCAGCGCCACGTAGTCCATGGTGTTGATCGGGTCGTTCCAGACCAGGACGATCCAGGGGACGTCGGTGTCGAGCGCGTCGTCGGTGGCCTGAGAGGCGACCTCGCTGGGGGTGATCACCGGTGTGCTCACACCCAGAAGTGTGCCGGAGCGGACCCGGTCGCTTCTAGTGCAGCGGTCCGAAGCTCTCTTTGGCTGATCCGCGAGGACCGCCCCTAGGGTTGCGGTCGTGCTTCAGGAGGCCCCGTTCACGCTGCGCCAGCGTCTGGTCGGCTATGTGGCGCTTACCAAGCCGCGCATCATCGAACTTCTGCTGATCACCACCGTGCCCACCCAGATAGTGGCGGCACGGGGCATGCCCGACTTCTGGCTCATGTTCAACACTGTCTTGGGCGGAACGCTGGCCGCCGGTGGCGCCAACGCCATCAACATGTACGTCGACCGGGACATCGACAAGGTCATGGAGCGCACCAAGGGCCGCCCCCTGGTGACCGGGGTGGTGACGCCGAGGGCCGCCCTGGTATTCGCGGTGGCGATCGAGATCTTGGCGTTCGCCTGGCTGTGGTACTGGGTCAACCTGCTGAGCGCGGTGCTGGCCGTGTCGGCATGCCTGTTCTACGTGTTCATCTACACGTTGTGGTTGAAGCGGACGTCCACCCACAACATCGTCATCGGCGGTGCAGCTGGAGCCGCTCCGGTCCTGATCGGTTGGTCGTCGGTGACCAACGAGTTGAGTTGGGCCCCAATCGTGCTCTTCGCCCTCATGTTCTATTGGACCCCGCCCCACTTCTGGGCCCTGGCCATCAAGTACAAGGACGACTACGCCTCGGTCGATGTACCGATGCTCCCGTCGGTGGCATCGCTCAAGACCACAGCCCAGCGGATCCTCGTCTACACGGTCATCTTGTGGGGTCTATCGATCCTGTTCGCCCCCGTCGGGGAGATGGGCATGGTGTACCTGGTGGCGGCCCTGGTACTGGGTGGTGTGTTCACGGGCATGGCCGTCAAGCTCTGGCTCGAGCCCACCACCAAGCTCGCCATGAGGGTTTTCACCTACTCGATCACCTATATAACCCTCCTGTTCGGGGCCATGGCTCTCGACCAGTTCGTGGCCAACGCCCGATGAGACATCCCACAGTGCAGACCGGCTCGATCCCGCCGGACCCCGGCTTTTCGAAGTCCGGAGGGCCACCTTGTAAGGTCCCGAGCCGTACCGAACCGTTCCCCAAGAGGCGTCGTCGCGTCCCCAGCCGGATCCGACGGCGGTGAGGTTGCCACACCAATGGCTGTAACCGAGACCCCTCCCGAGACCGTGGCCGCCGCAGCAGCGGCAGGCCCGTCCGACCGCCCCCTGCCCGGCGGTCTAGCTGGCGTACTCGGGTCCGGCGACCACAAGGTCGTCGGCCGGATGTACATCGTCACCGCCCTGCTCCTCGGCATGGCCGTGGCCGTGCTTGGCGGCCTGTTCGCCTTCGAGCGCCTCGAACCCGAAACCCTCGAGGTCTTCTCCGACGGCTCCGTGCTTCAGCTCTTCACGCTGTGGCGCATAGCGGGTGTCTTCATGGTCGCCTTCCCCCTGGTCATCGGCGTGGCCATGGTCGTCGTCCCCCTTCAGGTGGGGGCCACCTCCATCGCTTTCCCCCGGGCCGCCGCCGCCTCCTACTGGGCTTGGCTGGTGGGATCGGTGCTTACCCTGGCTGCCTACGCCATGGACGGTGGGCCGGGCGGTAGCAGCAGCACTGGTGTGAACCTGTTTATCGCCGCCATGATCCTGGTGGTCGTGGCGATCGTGCTGGCCGCGGTCAGCCTGGCCACCACCGTCATCGCCCTGCGGACCACGGGCCTGCGCTTGGGCATGGTGCCGCTCTACGCCTGGTCGGTGGCCGTCGCCGCCATCATGTGGATCCTTACCCTTCCCGTTCTAGTCGGGTCGCTGGTGTTGGCCTATGTCGACAACCGTCACGCCGGGGGCACCCTCGGCGGAAACGCTGCCCTGTTTGGACGGTTCGCCTGGGTCCTACGTAACCCTCAGATCTACGTGGTCGCAATCCCCGTTCTCGGCTTCGCTGCTGACGTGATGGCAACCACCACCAGGGCCCGTCTCCTCGCTCGCCCCATGGCCCAAAGCGCCATCGCTGGTGCTGGGATCACCGCCTTCGGTGCGATCTTGGCCACCCCTTACTCCGGCTCCCTCGAGAGCCCGGTCGTGGTGGCCATCGGCCTCGCTGCCGTCCTCCCGGCGCTGGCCATCTTCGGCCTGGTCGGGGACCTGTTCCGCCGGGGAACCATCCGTCTGACCGGTGGTGCCGTTTACGCCATGGGTTCAACCCTCCTGTTCCTGCTGGCCACCCTGGCCGGTGCCGTCGGGTCGATCCCGGCGTTGGAGACAGCCGGCACCATTTACGACATGGGCGTCGCCCACCTGGCCCTAGTCGCCGCCATCACCGCTGCACTCGGGGGCGTTCACTGGTGGGCCACCAAGATCGGGCGTCAACCGGCCAACGACGGCCTGGCTCGTCTGGTACCGGTTGTGCTCCTGGCGGGCGCCGCCCTGGCTGCCATCCCCGATCTGGTGTCGGGGATCAGCGGCGAAGGCATCGAGGTGGCGCCGGACTGGACCGGCGGCATCGAGGGGCTCAACCTGGTCGGGCTGGTCGGCACCGTCGTCGTGGCGCTGGGCTTGATCCTGGCCGTGGTGTCGCTCCTTCCGATCATCCGTCGGTCCGACCAGACCCCCAGGGATCCGTGGGAGGGTCAGAGCCTGGAGTGGCTCACCGCTTCGCCGCCCTCGATCGGCAACTTCGATGCCCCTATCCCGGTGGTCACCTCGCCCGAACCGCTCTTCGATCTGCGTGAGGAGAACCGATGAGTTCTGCCGCCCTCGCTCTTCCCCCCGCCGCTCCGCCGGCCCGGCCCCGGGTGCTGCTGGTCGGTACCGCTCTGGCTTCGGCCGCCACCGCCATGGCCTTCGTCGGGATGATCGGCTATTACGCGTCCACCCGGGCTGCGGCCGTCGCCGAAGGGCTGCCCTGGCTGCCCGAGGGATCCAAGATCCCGCTCACCCCCGGCAACATGGCCTTCGCCACCATGTTGATCTCGGCGGTTTCGGTCTGGTGGGCCGTCGATGCCGTGGGCAAGAACGATCGCCAGATGGCCTACCTCGCCCTCGGCCTCACCATCATGTTCGGGGTGGCTGTGATCAACGCCACCACCTTCTTGTACACCCAGATGGCCCTCCCGGTGTCCACCACCGCGGGAGCGCTCGTCTACACAATCACCGGAGCCCACCTCGGCATGGTGATCGTGGGCATGGTCTACCTGGCCGTCATGGTCTTTCGCACCCTCGGCGGCGAATACGCGGGGCGCGACCGTGAAGGCCTAGTGGCTTCTGCCCTGTTCTGGTACGTCGCCATCGCCGTTCACGCGGTGATCTGGTACATGATCTACATCGTCAAGTAGGGCATCGCATGACCAAGAGCGCATCAAAGTTTCTGCTGGCCCTGGCCGCCTTCGGCTTCGTGTCGGCCGTGATCTACGGCGGGGCAACGTCGGGTCACGGCTTCGGCATGGACTCGATCATGGGTCCGCTCACCCTTGGCTACAAGGGTCATGTGGGAGACCACGTGGGTTACGCCATCCTCATGGGCCTGGCTGCCTCGTCGCTGTTCCTCGGCATCTTCCTGGCCACCCTGAGAGATACCGATCCGGAGGCCAGCGCCCAGATCCTCGGCCTCGAGACCGTCCCCGAGGTACCGGTTCCGGCCCGGGCCAACTACTGGCCGGTGGTGGGAGCCTTTTCCGCCGGTGCTCTGGTGCTGGGGCTCGCCGTCGGGCCCGCCATGTTCGTGATCGGGCTGGTTGGCCTGGTGGTCGTCACCGTCGAATGGGCGGCCCGGGCTTGGGCTGACCGGGCCACGGGCGACCCCGAGGTCAACCAGACCATCCGAGATCGGTTCATGCGCCCGGTAGAGATTCCCGGAGCTGCCCTCATCATCGTCGGCCTTCTGGTTCTGGCCGTGTCGCGGGTTCTGCTGGCCCTGCCCAAGACCGGTTCCTACCTGGTCTTCGGGCTCGTTCCCGCAGTGATCCTCGGCATCGGCGCTCTGGTCGCAATGCGACCCCGCCTGTCCCAGTCGGCCATCGCCGGGATCCTCCTAGCAGGTGGCATCGTGATCCTGGGTGCGGGGGTGGTTGCGGCCATCGCCGGTGAACGGGAGCACGAAGGCGGTCACGAAACCGAACAGCCCACCCACAGCGAAGAAGGCCTGGCCCCGCTGCGCACAGTGGGTGGCACCGTTGAGGCGGCCAACTGACATGACCGATCCAGGAGGAACCATGACCGGTCCGGTCCGTACCCGCTTGGCCAAGCTCACGCCCCTGATCCTGGGGATCGTGGTGTTCGCGGCTGGCTGCGCGTCCAACGCGCCTCAGGACACCCTCAAGCCCGTCGGCCCGCAGGCCAAGCAGATCCACAACCTGGTGTTGCCGGTGTTCGCTATCGCCGGCGTGGTCTTCGTGGTGATCTTGGGTGGAGCGCTGTGGATCAGCCTGAAGTTCAAGGCCAAGGACGACGACGACTTCAACTCCTTCCCCGAGCAGGTCCACGGCCACTTCAAGATGGAGATCGGCTGGACCATCCTCCCGGCGGTGATCCTGCTGGTGGTGGCGGTGTTCACCGTTCTCACCATCTTCGATCTGGCCAAAGAGCCGAAGGACCCGATCAGGGTCGAGGTGATCGGCCAGCAGTGGTGGTGGGAGTACCGCTACGACCTGAATGACGACGGCAAGTACGACGAGATCATCACTGCCAACGACCTGGTGATCCCCACCGGTCGGGACATTGCCCTGCGGATCAAGTCCAACGATGTCATCCACTCCTGGTGGGCGCCGCGGCTGAACGGCAAGCGCGATGCCGTGCCTGGTCGTACCCACCCCCTGACCATCAACGCCCCGCGCACTGGTGAGTTCATCGGGCAGTGCACCGAGTTCTGCGGCCTGTCCCACGCCGAGATGCGCATCAAGGTGGTGGCTGTCAGCCCTGAGGACTTCACCGCCTGGACCGAGGCGCAACAGGTCGAGCCGGTGAACCCCACCGACGAACAGGCCATCGAAGGCTGGAAGATCTTCTCCAGTACCTGCACGAGCTGCCACAAGGTCCGGGGGATGATGGACCCCGCCGGTGTCGAAGGTGAGACCAGCCCGGCCGAGTCGACTACTGAGTTCGCCTTCCCCGATCAGGTCAACCAGCTCGCGGGCACGCTGCCCGACCTCACCCACTTCATGAGTCGATCCACGTTCGCTGGCGCCAAGTTCGATCTGCGCAAGGACACCGACGAGTGCAACGCACTCGGACTCAACTGGGCTAGCACCCCGGAAGGGCTGAACAAGTGCCTCAACCGGGCCGATCTCGAGGCTTGGCTGCGAGACGCCCCGTCGATGAAGGCCATGTACCCGGGTGAGACCATGAGCCCAGAGAGCCGGGGCATGCCCAACTTCGACCTCACCGAAGAACAGATCGACCAACTGGTCGCTTACCTCATCACGCTGAAGTAGGAGCGAGCACGTCATGGCAACCACTGACGGCACCCTCGCCCTGGGTTCCGGGGCCGAAGCCCCGGTCCGCCCAATGGGCGTCTTCGCCCGCCCCGGGGCTACCCCCGGCTGGCGAGGCTGGGTCACCTCGGTCGATCACAAGCGGATCGGCATCATGTACGGCGCCGCCGCGCTGTTCTTCTTCTTGATCGGCGGCTTCGAAGCCCTACTCATCCGCCTCCAACTTGCCGCTCCGGAGGGCAAGGTTCTGAGCGCGGATCTGTACAACCAGGTGTACACGATGCATGGAACCACCATGATCTTCCTGGTGGTCATGCCTATCGGCGCCTCGTTCATGAACTACCTGCTGCCGTTGCAGATCGGCGCCCGTGATGTGGCCTTCCCCCGCCTTAACGCCCTGTCGTTCTGGGTGTTCCTGGCTGGCGGCATCGTGCTGAACTCGGCCTGGCTGCTCGGTGGCGGCGCCGACGGCGGTTGGTTCAACTACGCGCCGAACAACGGCGTGATGTTCTCGCCCACCCACGGCATCGACTTCTGGAACATGGGCCTGATCATCACCGGCATCTCCTCGCTGCTTGGTGCGGTCAACTTGATCACCACGGTCCTGAACATGCGGGCTCCGGGCATGACGCTCATGCGCATGCCGGTGTTCACTTGGATGTCGCTGGTCACCCAGTTCATGCTGTTGTTCGCCATCCCGGTGCTGACCTCAGCCCAGTTCCTGCTCCTGTTCGACCGCCTGTTCGGGGCCCGGTTTTTCGACGTCAGCATGGGCGCCGACCCGCTGCTGTGGCAGCACCTGTTCTGGATCTTCGGGCACCCCGAGGTCTACATCATGATCCTGCCGGCATTCGGCGTGATCTCCGAGATGATCCCGGTGTTCGCCCGCAAGCCCATCTTCGGATACCCGTTCATGGTGTTCTCGGGCATCGCCATCGGCTTCATGGGCTGGGGCGTGTGGGCTCACCACATGTTCGCCTCCGGTCTCGGCCCGATCTCGGTGGCCGCCTTTGCCACGGCCACCATGTTCATCGCCGTGCCCACCGGTGTGAAGATCCTGAACTGGTTGGCCACCATGTGGGGCGGCAAGCTGAAGTTCGACACCCCGTTGCTCTACTCGGTGGGCCTGGTCACCATGTTCACCATCGGCGGCCTGTCGGGCGTCACCCACGCCGTCGCCCCGTCCGACACGCAGCAGACCGACACGTACTACATCGTGGCCCACTTCCACTACGTGCTGTTCGGTGGTGCCCTCTTCGGGTTCGTGGGGGCTTGGTACTTCTGGTGGCCCAAGGCCTTCGGCTACAAGTTGAGTGAGTTCCATGGCAAGGTCAACTTCTGGATCCTGCTGATCGGTTTCAACCTCACCTTCGGGCCGATGCACATCCTCGGCCTCCAGGGCATGCCCCGTCGTACCTACACCTACCGTGACGGCTACGGCTTCAACTTCTGGAACCTGGTCAGCACCATCGGTGCGGTCATGATCGGTGCCTCGTTCCTCTACTTCTTCTGGATCATCTGGAGCAGCTGGCGTCGGTCCAAGGTCGAGGCGGTTGTCCTGAGCGGTGACCCGTGGGACGCCCGGGGTATCGAGTGGATGATCCCGTGCCCGACCCCGGCCCACAACTTCGACGTGACCCCCACCGTCCACTCGCTCGACGACTTCTGGCACCGCAAGTACGGCGAAGACGAGAACGGCAACCTGGTTCGCATCGCCGCCACCGAGGACGTCTCCCAGAAGGGCGACGCCACCGATGTCCACCTGCCGTCACCGTCGTACTGGCCCATCGTCTTGGCCTTCGGCATGCCGTTCATCGCCTGGGGCCTCATCTTCAACCTGTGGTTCTGTGTCCTGGGCGCCATCTGCGTGGTCGGTGCCATCTACGGCTGGGTCATCGAACCGTCCACCGACCCCGAGGGTGACCACGGCCATCCCGATGACCACCCGACCGGCACCGACGACAGTTCGGCGCAGGTCGAGGTCAGCGCTCCCGAGGAGGCTGCGCTCGTTGACTGACATCGCTGATCCCCGCCTGGTGGTTCCCTCCGCCGAACACGATGGCCACGGTCATGTGACCAGCACCGGTATCTCCAACGAGAAGCTGGCCATGTGGGTGTTCCTGGCCTCGGAGTGCCTCCTGTTCGGTGGTCTGATCTCCACCTTCCTCATCTACAAGAACCGGGTCGGCGACGGCGCTCTACATGAACGCCCGCACGACCTGTACGACCTGGCGTTCACCTCGATCTCGTCGTTCGTGCTGCTCATGAGCTCGCTCACCATGGTGCTGGCCGTGTCGGCCATCCAGCGGGGCGAGCACCGCTCCATGCGGACATGGCTGGCTACCACCGCCCTGCTGGGCTCGGTGTTCATCGCCGGTCAGGTCTACGAGTTCAAGGAGTTCTTGAACGCTGGCTACGGCTTCACCCACAGCCCGGCTTGGTCGGCATTCTTCGCCCTCACCGGCTTCCACGGCGTCCACGTAACCCTCGGCATCGTCATGTTGTTGTCGACCATCGGGCTTTCGTTGTCTGGCCGCATCAAGACCGCTCAGGCCGAGTCGGTCGAGATCGTGGGCCTCTACTGGCACTTCGTCGACGTGGTGTGGGTCATCATCTTCACCGTCGTCTACCTGATCAAGTAGGAACAGGGTTCAATGACCGCAGACGCCAACACCGTCACCATCGCCGCCGACGTCGCTCATGGCGATGGGCACGCCCACCCCACCGACAAGCTGTTCGTGAAGACCGCGATCCTGCTCGCTGTGGTCACCGCGGTCGAGGTGGCCTGGTCCTACCTGCCGTGGGACGACTGGGGTGACGGCCGGGCCCTCTACCTCTTGGAGGTAGGTGGTCTGCTAGCCATGATGGCCTTCAAGTTCTTCGTGGTGGCATCGGTGTTCATGCACCTCAAGTTCGACAAGAAGCTGCTCACTGGCGCGTTCTACGCCGGGTTGTTCTTGGCCCTCGCCGTCTACCTCGGGGTGTTGGCCACCTTCGAGTTCTTTACCGGCGGCGGTAGCGTCCTGCCCAACTGATACGGAGGCGAGCCATTAGGCGAGCCGACCCATAAGTACGGCATGCTTAGGCGGACCGACCCATAAGCACGGCATGGTTCCGCCGAAAGGCCAGAGCCTTCCGGCCGAGGGCGAAGTCACTCCCAGCGAAAGAGGCTGGCTGCCACCACGGGCGTGACCACCGCCCAGGCCGCTAGTACCACCCAAGCTTGAGCCGGAATCGGGGCCGCCCCCAACGCTCCGTGGATCACCTCGGCCAGTGCCCCCGAGGGGAGCAGCCGCGACAAGGCCGCCACCGGGTCGGGCAGCTTGTCGAGCGGGATCACCATTCCGCTAAGGAGCAGTAGCACCAGATAGATGCCGTTTGCCGCGGCGAGGGTGGTCAACGCTGGCAATGTGCCGGCCATCAACAGCCCGATCCCAGCGAAGGCAACGCTGGCCAGAAGGGCCCCGCCCACGGCGGCCACTGCGTCGACGCCGGCGAAACCGAACCCGAGAGCCATCGCAACCAGGCTCAGAACCAAGACTTGGGCGGCTTCCACCGCCACCATGGCCGCGGTCTTGGCGGCCAGCAGTTGTCCCCGTGTTAGGGGCGTCGAACCCAACCGCTTCAGCACCCCGAGCTGGCGTTCGAATCCGGTAGCGATGGCCAGGGCCACCATCGAGGTCGACATGATGGCCAAGGCCAGCACGCCCGGGAAGAGGAAGTCGACGGGATCGTCGGTTCCGGTTGGCAGCACATCCACCAGGCTGAAGAAGACCAGGAGAAGCACAGGAATGAGGAAGGTGAGCAACACCGACTCACCGTTTCGAAGGGTGAGGGTCAGCTCGGTCCGGGTCTGAGCCCGCCAGGCTTGGAGCGCCGGTGCCGCCCGGCGTGTCGTGGTCATCACTTGCCGGCCTGTTGGCCTCGGCGCGGTCGTCGCGCTCGGTCGGGTTGGCTCCGACGCCGCCGACCAGCGGGGTTGTGCTCTAGGCGGCCGTCTTGGGCTGCCGAGGTTAGGTGGAGGAACACGTCTTCCAGTCGTTGGCGTCCGGCCCGAAGGTCGGCCAGCGGTAGGTCGTGTTGGGCCAGCCAACCGGTTAGGGCGGCGATGGTTGCCGGAGAGGACTCGGTTTCGACCAGGTATTCTCCAGGAGTGGTCTCGGTGACGGCGGCCACAAGCACTTGGCCGAGCCCGGCGGTGTCTAGACCGGCCGGGGCCGAGAAGCGGATCTGGGCACCACCGGCGGTGCTCATGAGCTCATGTGGAGTTCCGGTGGCCACCAATCGACCCTTGTCGATGATCACCACCCGGTCCGCGGACTTTTCGGCCTCATCTAGATCGTGGGTGGTAACCAGCACACAGGTACCGTCGTGGGCCAGATCTCGTACGACGGAGCGGATGAGCTGGCGTCCACGAACGTCCACTCCCGCCGACGGCTCGTCGAGGAAGGCCACCAGCGGTCTGCCAACCAGGGCCAGGGCCAAGGACAGACGCTGCTGTTCGCCGCCCGACATCTGTCGCCACGTCGACCGGCGCAGGTGATCGAGACCCACCAGTTCGAGGAGAGCGGTGGGATCGGCCGGGTCGGCGTAGAACGAGGCGAACAGCTCGAGGATCTCCAGTGGACGAATGCCCGAGTACACGCCCCCGGACTGGAGCATCACGCCGATGCTGGGGGCCAGGTCGCGGTGCTCGGCTGAGGGGTCCAAGCCCAGCACGGTCACCGTTCCCGATGTCGGCTGTCGATACCCCTCCAGGACCTCCACGGTCGAGGTCTTGCCGGCTCCATTCGGTCCGAGGAGTGCTACGACCTCACCTCGATCTGCGCTGAAGGTGAGCCGATCCACAGCTATGACACGGCCGTGGTTCACGGTCAGGTCCGAGACCTCCACGGCGGGCACCGGTCGACGATATCGCCGTAGGGGAACGCACGACACACCGAGCGCGGGTCCAGGAAAACCGGGTGGAAGCGGTGGTGGCTGTGACGGCTACCGTCGAGTCCCATGCTGGACATCCGCCGATTCCGCACCGAACCCGACGAGGTGAAGGCCGCCTTGGCCCGTCGAGGGATCGACGCCTCCGAGGTAGACGTCGTGATCCAGCTCGATGCCCAACATCGTCAGCTGGCGGCAGACCGAGACGACCTCAGGAACCAGATCAAGACACGGTCCAAGGAGGTGGGCCAGCTCCGCAAGGAGGGCCGTACCGCCGAGGCCGAGGCGGCTCAGGCCGCCAGTCGTGAGCTCGGCGACCGCGAACAGGCCTTGGCCGACGAAGCGGGCGAGGTGGCCGAGCAGATCCACCAGCTCCTGCTTCGGATCCCCAACACCCCCGCTCCCGACGCCCCCGACGGTGGCGGTGATGCCGACAACCCGGTGCTGCGGATCTCGGGATTCGACCCCGACGGGTACGGCGACCACCAACGCGTCCCCCATTGGGAGTTGGGGGAGCGATACGGCATCCTCGACAACGAACGGGCCGTGAAGATCTCCGGTGCCATGTTCACCATGCAGAGGCGAGGCGGAGCCACATTGGCTAGGGCTCTCCTCCAGTACGCGCTGGACCGCAACGCCGACCTCTACGAAGAGGTACGGCCCCCGAGCCTGGTCACCACCGAGACCCTCACCGCCACCGGTCAACTTCCCAAGTTCGCCGATGACGCCTACAACCTCGAGCGCGATGGCCTGTGGGCCATCCCCACCGCTGAGGTTCCGCTCACGTCGATCCACCGAGACGAGATCCTCGACGTTGCCGATCTCCCTCGACGGTTCATGGCGGCAACGTCGTGCTATCGGCGCGAGGCTGGCTCCGCGGGCCGAGACACCCGTGGGATGCTGCGCACCCACGAGTTCGACAAGGTCGAGGTGTTTTCCTACGCCACTCCAGAACAGGCGCCGGCCTTGCTCGAGGAGATGGTGTCATCGGTGGAGCAGACCATCGCCGATCTCGGGCTGGCCTACCGAGTTCTCGACATCTGCACCGGAGACATGGGGCAGAGCCACCATCGATCGTTCGACGTAGAGGTCTACGCACCCGGTACCGACCAGTGGCTCGAGGTCTCGTCGGTTTCTTGGTTCTCGGACTACCAGGCTCGCCGCGGAAACATCCGCTACCGGCCAGGTGGTGGAGGAACAGCCCCAGTGCACACGCTCAACGGCTCGGCGCTGGCCGTGCCCCGCGTGTGGGCTGCCATCGTCGAGACGTACCACCGCGCCGATGGCGGCATCGATGTGCCCGAGGTCCTCCTGCCCTACTTCCGGGGCTCGGATCGCATCGCCTGACCACGGGCTCGGGCACACTGGACCCATGGAGGCTTCCGACGCCACCGGTACCCACGATCCTGGTCTAGGAGAAGGGTCTGGCTACGACCTGGGCCACTTCCGGGAGGATTACACGGTGGCGGCGCTCCGCCGCGTCGACTTGTCGGCCGATCCGCTGGAGCAGTTCGGCCGCTGGTGGGACGAATGGGCCGCGGCCCCCCGCTATGACGCCGCGGCCTGCGTGCTGGCCACCGCATCCGCCTCAGGTCGACCGACCGCTCGTTACCTCTTGTGTCGAAGGTTCGGGCCGGAGGGATTCGAGCTGTTCACGAACCTGGACAGCCGCAAGGCCCATGACCTGGCCGAGAACCCCTACGGGTCCCTGCTGTTCGGCTGGTTGGACCTCAACCGCCAAGTTCGGATCGAGGGCAGGATGGAACTGCTCGACACCACCGCCAACGACGATTACTGGGCATCCCGACCGCTGGGAAGTCGGATCGGGGCGCTGGCCTCCGATCAGAGTCGTCCCATTACCGGCCGCGACGAGCTGGACCGCAAGGTCGATGAACTCCGTGCCCGATTCGGGCTGGACGAGTCCGGCGAGCCTGTCGGTGGCGACGACGTCACGGTTCCCCGTCCCCGCCACTGGGGTGGGTATCGCCTTGTCCCTGATCGGATCGAGTTCTGGCAGGGACGCCTCGACCGGCTCCACGACCGCTTCGAGTACCGGCGGACCGAGTCGGGATGGAACCTGACCCGACTGGCCCCCTGATCGAGCACACCACCCCGCTCGGGTCCTTAGCCTGGATCCACCGAAAGGCGGAGCCTTCCGGCGGAGCTAGGTCGCCGGCCTCACGGCCGACGTCTTCGCTGCTGCGACCGGCAAAGCAGATCTCCGCAGGTCGGGGGCTCCGCCACAAAGGGCTCTGCCCCGTCGAAATGCCGGGTCGTCGGTTAGCGCTGGTCGGAGCGCAACAGCCCGATCAGGACTGCGGTGGAAACGACCAGGCCGAGCACCAGGACGGCTTGGAACGGATCGACGTCATAGAGGCGGTCTGACAGGGTGGCCGACCAGTTGGTCACCGTGCTCACCGGACCTCCGGCGACCTTCTCGCCTCGTCCGATCAGGCGAATCTCATAGATGCCGTACCAGATGAGGTAGACGCCCATCAGGGCCATGATCGATCCCGAGACGCGGTGCACGTAGGGGAGGGCGCGTCGCAGACCGCGGACCATCCCCTGCCTGGCCATGGCGAGGGTGACGGTGAGGATGATCAGGAGCAGAGCCATGCCCAGCCCGTAGGCAACGAACGTCGCCAGCCCCGACGCGAACGACTCCCGGCCGAAGGTGGTGGCCACCACACCGGTGAATGGCGCCAGGGTGCACGACAGCGACGCGATGGCGTAGCTCAGCCCGAACACGAACATCGAGGCCATTCCCCGGGTCCGTCCACCCCGATCGAGCCTGGGCAGGGCCACCGAAGGGTCCCATCCGAAGAGGAAGGCCACACCCCCGACGGCAACAGCTAGACCGATGGCGATGGTCAGCCACGGAGATGCATCGACGAGTCGCAGCGAGGTCCATGACACCACCGCGCCGGCCACGGCGAACAAGGCCAGGAAGCCGGCCGAGACCGCCCCGGCGACGGCGAGAGCCCGGCTCAGGTCGGCCCGCGGCTCGGTGTCGGACCCGTCGGGGGTGACTGATTCCAGCCCCAAGAAGTACGACAGGTAGGCCGGGAGCATGGCGAATCCGCAGGGGTTCACTACTGCCACCATCCCGGCCGTGAACGCCAGAGCCAGGGGGGCGTCCATCAGGAAGGGGGCCGGTGTTCGTCTATCCAGACTTGGAGGTCGGTCTGGTCGGCGAAGGCACCGGTTCGGGTGGCGAGGATCCGCCCTCGACGGTCGAGCATCAGCGTGGTCGGCATGCCGGTGGCCCCGGCTTCGTAGAAGAAGTTGCCGGTCGGGTCTTGGATCCACGGGTAGGTGATGCCGGTCTGGGCGGCCAGTTGCTTGGCCCGGTCGAGGCGGTCCTGGGTGTCCACCCCGAGGAATGCCACATCGGGGTTGGACTGGTGGGCGGTCTCGAGGAGCGGCATCTCCTCCACACAGGGGACGCAGCTCTGGGCCCAGATGTTGAGGACCATGGGTCGCTGGTCGAGGTGAGCGGCGAGAGTGGTGGGTTGGCCGTCGACTGTGGTCAGGGCCACGCTCAGCAGCCGGTCGATGTCCACCTCGCCGATGGGTTCGAGTTCGGCCTGGGGTACAGACCCGGAGGTCTTGGATCCGTCGACGATGGTGGTGGCCACCAGTGCGGCGAGGAGGGCGCCGATCGTGGCGAGGCAAAGGCAAATGGCAACGGTGCGGCGGGGCAGTCCTCGGAGGCCTCGCTGCTGGGACGCGGGGGAAGGCGACTCGGCGGGGCTCGGGGGTCCGGGCACATCGGTGATGGGATCGAGGCCCTCACCGGGGTGGTGGTCGCGGGTCATGGCCTCAAAACGCTACCGGGGGGTGCTGTCGCTCTCACAGTCACCAGACCCCGGGGCGGGGATGTGGATCAGGCCGAGCGGAGGTGTTCGGGGATGGGGACCTCAGGGAAGTGATCCTCGGGGCGAGCCACCTTGGGTGGCCGGCCCCGCCGACGCTTGGCCGTGAGGATGTGGCCGTTGAGGAACAGCTGACCGCCCCAGACCCCCCACGGTTCGCGTCGGGTCATCGCCCCTTCCAAGCAGGTGGCCAGGACCGGGCATTCCGAGCAGATCCGCTTGGCGGCCGCGATGTCTTGGAGCTCGTCGGAGAAGAAGAGGGCGCTCAGGCCGGCTCCTCCAGTGGCACAGGAGGCCTCGGCCCACCAGGAGCGATCCTCGATCTCGTCGGTCAGGTTGGTGGTGTCCGGTGCGGTCAGCATCGGTTTTCCCGTCTTTCTCGTGTGGGTGGGAGTCAGTGGTGTCTTCGGTGGATGGGGTTGGTGGGTATGTCCCGGTGGTGGCGGGTCTTCATGGGGTGCTCTTGGAGTTTGTGGGGTGTCGGGTGTTGGTCAATGGCCCGTAACGCCGAGAGGCCGCCGGGATGTCCCGGCGGCCTCTCGGAGTTCTCGGTTCGTTCTGGGCGGTGTGCCTAGCTCGAACCCTCCTGAGGCCTGCCGGAAATGGCATTGCGGTGCTTGCGCACGATCGCGGACCACGCGGACGCCGGGGCTGCGGTCTCATACGCGGTCTTGGTCTTGTACCCGAAGGTGGGTACGGCCTCGACCGACCACTCGCCGGTGAACGCGCCGAGACCAGATGCCATGAGGCTCTGGGTTTCGGTCAGCGTTGTTGCCATCGGAGGCTCCGGTGCTCGGGGTGGTCGGGTCGAGTTGACGCCGCGGTGGCGTCGGACATGCATGGGATCACGACGGCGGCACGGTCGTCAAATGATTTTCCGTAGGCAGCGGGCGCGGCCCCAGATGCCTGTGGTCAGGGGGCTGGCGTAGGTGGGTCGAGTGCGGCGCGCAGCACGGCATCGACGGAGTCGGCGTAGGTCGAGACCGACGTGCCGCCGAGCTGGACTATCGACATCAGCAGGGACAAAAGGATGGTCACCAACCCGTTGCCGACCACGACTGGGTCGATGTCGGGGCGGACTCGTCCGCTGACCTGGTCGGCTCGCAGTTTGTCCGTGCATGCGGCTCGGAGGTCGGTTAGGGCGGGGAGCTCGAGCACACGACTGGTGACCTCTGGTTCGAGGCCGGCCAGCAACCGGCGGGCCAGTGGGTGGTCGTTGACGGCGGCAGCGACGAAGAAGAGCAGGTTCTGACGCCAGTCTGATTCCTGGTGCGCTTCGAGGAAATCGAGGCCGATTCGGATCAGGTGGGCCGCGTCTTCGTCTATGGCGGCGAAGAACAGTGCTTCCTTGTTGGGGAAGTAGGTGTAGGCGACCGTCCCGCCTACGCCGGCATCTCGGGTTATGTCTGTCACCGAGGTGGATCGGAAGCCTTCCCGGCCGAACCGGACGATGGCGGCATCGAGGATGGCTTGGCGAGTTCGGGCCCCTTTTGAGTTGGCCGAGGCGTCGTAACCATCCGGCGCGTGGAGTGCGCCGGTCGGGGTCTCGGTGATCTGGGACATGTGACGAATGTAGCAAAAATGAGTACTTGAGTAAATCACTCATTTTCTTCTAGGATGACGGCGCCAGCCCACCTGAGTGGTGGGCGGTCCGGATCGACGGACGTCGTCGACCGGCCGAGCCAGGGGAACTTGCCGATGTCAGTTACCGACCTGCCCGAAGCTGTTCAAGCGCAGAGCCGGGGGCGCGCCGCAACCGGTTCCAACCAGTCGAGCGACCCGGACCGCGTCATCCACACCCGACGGGTCTCCTTCGAAGAGTCCCTCGCTGACCTGCCCAAGTTCTTCGCCGCCAACGGCAACCCGGTCTCCAGCCACTTCGCGGCATCGCTGTCGTCTCTGTTTCCCGACGGCGAGGACTACTTCGTCCGGTCCGTGCGCCACTTCCGTGACCGGATCACCGACCCCGATCTGAAGCGGCAGGTGGCTGGCTTCATCGGTCAGGAATCGGTTCACGGGCGGGAGCACCGCTACTTCAACCAGCGATTGGACGAACTGGGCTACAACACCCGTTTCTCCGAACGGATGACCAAGCGGGCGTTGGAAGCTCGAACCCGCTTCGCTCCAGCCAAGGCCAACCTGGCCGCCACCGCGGCCCTCGAACATTTCACGGCCACGCTCGCCGAGCTGCTTCTCGCTGATGAAGATGCCCGCAACATGTTCGGCCATGACGGCGCCCGGCACCTGTTCGTCTGGCACGCTCTCGAGGAGTCCGAGCACAAGGCCGTGGCCTTCGACGTCTACCGGGCCGTTGGGGGTTCTGAGCGGATGCGGGTCTGGACCATGAAGTTCATCCGCTCCGGTCTGGCCATCTCCTTGGCCTTCATGGTGATCATCGGGATCGTCTTGGACCGCGACGCCCGCCGTCAGGGCAGCCTCCGCCGCCATCTCAAGGAGTTCGGTCGATCGCCGGTTGTCAGCAAGGAGACGTGGCGCCGACTCTGCGAATACGACCGACCTGGTTTCCATCCCAACGATCGCGACACCACCGCCTTGGAGGAAGAGTGGCGCAACCGGTTCTTCGGGACTGAGGGAGAGCTCAACGGCAACCTGCTCAAGGCTTCGGCATGAGTACACGAACCAACACGGTGGAAACGGCGTCCAACGGATCCAACGTGACCACCCCCGAGGCCGCGGAACACGTCGACGTCCTGATCGTCGGAGCCGGGATCTCGGGCATCGCCGCCGCCCACTACATCCAGGCCAACTGCCCGTGGGCGTCATACGCCGTGGTGGAAGCCCGAGAATCGATGGGCGGAACTTGGGACCTGTTCCGTTACCCCGGCGTGCGTTCCGACTCTGACATGTACACCCTCGGGTACTCGTTTCGACCGTGGGACGGTGAGAAGACCATCGCCGATGGTGGCGACATACTCCGCTACCTGAAGGCCACCGCCGTGGCCGAGGGAATCGACGAGAAGATCCGCTTCCGCCACCGCGTCGTCAAAGCCGAATGGTCGACCACCGATGCCGTCTGGACGGTGACCCTGGAACGGTCCGAGGGAGACGCCGTCACCCTCACCTGCTCCTTCCTCATGTCCTGCACCGGTTACTACCGATACGACCACGGTCATCAGCCCGATTTCGCCGGGCGCGACGATTACCAGGGCACCTTCATCCACCCCCAGCATTGGCCAGAAGACCTCGACTACACCGACAAGAAGGTCGTAATCATCGGCAGCGGAGCCACCGCCGTCACCCTGCTCCCGGCCATGACCGACAAGGCCGCCCACGTCACCATGCTTCAGCGCACACCCGGGTACGTGGCATCCCTGCCGCTGCGCAACCCGCTGGCTCGCGTGCTGCGGGCCATCCTCCCCGACCGGGTCTCATCGCCGATCATCCGGACCTCCTTGACCACGTTCACCCAGGGTTCGTACTTCCTCAGCAAGGCACGCCCCGATCTGGTGCGCAAGGTGCTGAGGAAGCGGGTCGAGGCCATGTTGCCCAAGGGCTATGACGTCGACACCCACTTCAACCCCACCTACAACCCGTGGGACCAACGGCTGTGCGCGGTGCCAGACGGTGACATGTTCAAGGCAATCCGGGCCGGGAAGGCCTCGGTGGTCACCGACCACATAGACACCTTCACCGAGACCGGCATCCGCCTCCGCTCCGGGAACGAGCTCCAGGCCGACGTGGTGGTCAGCGCCACCGGCCTCGACCTGTTGTTCATGGGTGGCATGGAGCTGGTGGTGGACGGTGAACCCGTGGTCCCCGGCGAACGACTGGTGTACAAGGGGATGATGCTCGAAGGTGTCCCCAACGTGGGAGTGGCCGTGGGCTACACGAACGCGTCGTGGACCATGAAGGCCGAGCTCACCTGCCAACACGTGACCCGCCTGCTCAACCACATGCGCGACCGCGGTCTACGCCAGTGCACTCCCCGAAACCAGGGCGGTGAACAAGAACAGCGACCGTTGCTCGGTCTCGACTCCGGCTATGTCGAACGGGCCAGCGCGTACCTGCCCAAACAAGGGTCGCGTGAGCCCTGGTTGGTGCACCAGAACTACTGGCGTGACCTCAAGCTGATCAAGCGGGGAGCGATAGACCAGGATCTGGAGTTCTCGAACCCTCGCAGGCCTGATGGCGGCAGCGGTACGAAGCTCGACTCCGAAACCCGATCGAATGAGACCCAGTCGAACGAGACCCGGTCGAACGAGACCAAGGAACTGGTGGCCAAGTGATGGGGAACGACAGATTCAGCGGCAGGGTCGCCGCCATCACCGGCGCTGGTTCGGGTATCGGCCGAGCCTTGGCCATCGAACTGGCTCGCCGAGGTACCCACCTGGCGCTCTCAGATGTGGACACCACCGGTTTGGCCGAGACAGTCGCCGCCTGTGAAGGGCGCGGCGTCAAGGTGTCATCGAGCCAGATCGACGTGGCCGATAGGGACGCCGTCTTCGCATGGGCCGACAAGGTGGTCGAGGATCATGGTCGGGTCAACCTGGTGTTCAACAACGCCGGGGTGGCCTTGGGAGCGCCCATCGAATCCATGGCGATCGCGGACCTCGAATGGCTGATGGGGGTCAACTTCTGGGGCGTAGTTCACGGTACCCAAGCCTTCCTGCCCCACCTCAAGGCCGCCGGCGATGGTCATGTGATCAACATTTCCAGCGTGTTCGGGCTCATCAGCATCCCGACCCAGTCGGCGTACAACGCGGCCAAGTTCGGGGTGAGAGGCTTCACCGACGCCCTCCGGATGGAACTTGAGGTCGCCGACTGCGGAGTGTCGTGTACCACCATCCACCCGGGCGGCGTACGAACCAACATCGCCCGCCGCGCCCGTGTCGATCCCGAGCTCGCCGATCGGGCCGGTCCTGGAGGGATCGGAGCGGAGTTCGATCGGATCGCTCGGACCACACCCGACAAGGCGGCCCAGCAGATCCTCAAGGCGGTCGAGCGAAACCGGCGCCGAGCCCTGATCGGCCCCGACGCCAAGGTCATCGACGTCATCTCGCGCCTACCTGTCGGGCTCTATCAACGAGTGTTGGTCCAGGGAGCCAGACGCCGTATGTAGCAGCGACCCGTAGCCACGGCATGGTCAAGCCGAGGCAAAGCCTCGGGCTGATCAACCTCGCAGCGCCGACGACCGGACCTATCCGCTGAACCTTCTACTTGATGGGAGCTTGGCCGGGGATGAACAGCTTCTGGCGGTAGTAGCGGAGCTCCTCGATGCTCTCGCGGATGTCGTCGAGGGCCCGGTGGGCCACGGCTTTGCGGGGCGCGGCCGAAACCACCTCGGGGTACCACCGTCGGGCCAGTTCCTTGAGCGTCGACACGTCAACCGACCGGTAGTGCAGGTAGTTCTCGATCTCGGGGAGGTGTCGACTCAAGAAGCGCCGGTCGGTTCCTATCGAGTTTCCGCACAGCGGAACGGTGCGAGGCTCGGGTACCCATTGGCGGATGAAGTCCAATGTCTGGGCGCCGGCATCCTCGAGGGTCATGGTCGACTCACCGATGGCGGTCAGTAGCCCAGACGAGGTGTGCATCTCGACAACCACCGGCTCCATGCCCTGAAGTTGCTCGGCGGGTTGGTGGACGACGAGGTCGGGTCCCTCGGCCACGATGACCAGATCATCGTCGGTGATGAGGGTGGCGATCTCCACGATGACGTGCTGATCGGGGTCCAGGCCGGTCATCTCGAGATCCATCCAAACGAGCATCAGCCGAGGCTACCGCTCAGGACACGAGACCTATTCGGAGCGGACGGACACCCAGGCCGGTTGCCTAGATTCGGAGCATGCTGAGCGTCCCCGTCCGCCGACTCGACCCTGACCTGGATCTACCTTCCTACGCTCGGATCGGCGACGCCGGGGCCGACCTGTGTGCCCGGCACGACTCGGTTCTCGCCCCCGGCGGTGGGCGGGTGTTGGTGGCGACAGGAATCGCCCTGGCTCTCCCGACGGGCACGGCCGGGTTCATCCAGCCCCGCAGCGGCCTGGCCCTGCGTAATGGCGTGACGTGCCTGAACTCCCCGGGTCTGATCGACAGCGGCTACCGCGATGAGATCAAGGTGCTGCTCGTGAACCACGACCCCACTGAGCCGTTCCAGATCAAGCGGGGAGATCGAATCGCTCAGCTCGTGATCCAACGCGTCGAGCACGTGGATTTCTGCCTGGTGGAAGCGCTCGACGAATCCGAGCGGGGTATGGGCGGATTCGGCTCGACCGGAATGTGACCGCCTGAAGGACACGTCGGGGCATCAGGCTCAGTCCTCGACCAGGTCGGACCTGAGCTGCTCCAACACCCGGGCCAGCAGGCGAGAGATCTGCATCTGGGAGACGCCGAGGCGGGACGCGATCTCTTGCTGGGTCATCTCCTCGTAGAACCGGAGCCGGAGGATCAACTGCTCGCGACGCGGGAGGCGCTCCAGGATCCGTTCGACTTCCAGCCGCCCGTCGGATCGAAGGAGCTCGAGGTCGTGCTCTCCCAATTCCAGCTCCGGACCGTCGTCGTCGTCGGCTGAGACGCCAGTGGGTCGGTAGCGGTAGGCGCGCGAAGCATCGAGTGCCTCCAGCACCTCCTCCTCGGTGGCGCCGGTAGCGGCCGCCAATTCGGTGATGGTCGGTGATCGCCCGAGTTGGGGCGTCAGCTCACTGGCCACCGATGTGATCCGGAGGTTGAGCTCCTGGAGGCGGCGGGGCACCCGCACTGCCCATCCACGGTCGCGGAAGTGGCGCTTGAGTTCACCGAGGATGGTCGGGGTGGCAAAGGTGGTGAACTCGAACCCGAGGTGAGGGTCGAAGCGCTCCACCGCGTTGACCAAGCCCACGGCTGCCACCTGAATCAGGTCGTCCTCGGGTATTCCCTTGTTCACGAAGCGTCGGGCTAGGTGAACGGACAGGGCCATGTGCTTCTCGACGAGGTCGTTGCGCAACGTCCGTCGCTCGCCGTCGTCCTCGGCGGCTCGGAAGGCTACGAACTCGTCCAACGAGGGTGGGTGGTTCCCGCCGGGACTGCTCACTAGGAGGAAGTCCGGTGCTTCGTAGCAACGACGAGACCACCAGAGGGGTCGATCTCGACATCATCGAGGACCGACCTGAGTATCTGGACGTTCAGGTCGGTGACGGTCAAAGCTTGATCGGTTCCGGTTCGCGTCGCCCTCACGTCGATGCGCTCGGGCTGGAGCGAGAACCTGATGACCAGGTCTCGACCGGACCCGTCGAGCAGCAGGTTGCACACCTCTCCCATCCCGATCCGCAGATCTTCGACGTCGTCGTAGGAGAAGCCGTTCCTGGCGGCAAGGCCGGTGGCGGCCAAGCGGGCGATCCGGGCGAATGCAGGTCTGGCCGGTACGGTCAGGTCGACGTCGGTCGAGCCAGAATGCTCGTAGGGGTCCGGACCGCTCACGGGAACCATGTTCGCATGTCCCGAGGCATTTGGGTCGCGTCAGCTTGGTGCCGGTCCGCTACTGGAGGTCAGGTGCATCTCCTGACGAACTCGTCGCGCCGGTTCGCTGGAGACATCGACCAGTTGGGATCCGGTCAAATGGGTCTCACTTTCCGATCTCAACCCGTCGAGGTCGAAGCGGCCCGTGGTGGTCCCGCTCAGGTGGGCGGCGATCAGCTGGCCAGCCTGGGTCTTGTCGGAGGCACTCCCGCCTTGGGTGGTGGCCCGGTCCGAGCCTGACAAGACCTGCTGACCCGCGTCTTGTTGGATGGTGGCCCGGTAGAGCACGGAGCCACCGTCGATCGAGGTGATCTCGTAGGTGGCGACCTGTCGCAGCTTGGTGCCGCCCACGGGGGAGGTGGTGGTGACGCGCCAACGTGCGCCCCGACCTACCGGTTGGGTGGGGAGGGGTGGGATCAGGGTCGCGAGCTGGTGGCTCAGGTCGGTCTCGGTTCGAGGTGACCCGCTGGGCGCATCGTCTTGGACCGCGACGGCCGGAGCGGACAGGGGGTCGAGCGACGTGGCTACGCCCTGGGGGTCTATCCGTGCCGTTCCGCGCCAACCGATCGACTTTCGTACCTCGGCGGTCACTGCGGCGAGTTGGGCGTCGGTGAGGGTGGTTCCCTGGGGGTCGATGCTGGCGTCGATCACCTCTAGGTCGAGGTCGTGACCTCGGTCGTCGGCCGAGGTCACCGTGAAGCGAATCCGGTGGATGGTCGCGGGAGGGTCGACGACGACGGGCGTGGATGCGGTGCCTGATCCTGACCCATCGGCGTCAATGGGCAATTCGAGGCGTTGGGTTAGATGAACGTCGGTCCGCAGCTCCAGCTCACCGGTGGTGCCGGCGGTCGGGCGGTAACGGAGCCGGGTCCGGGGAGAACTCCCGTGGTCGAGTACCACCACCGATGGCCGCGAGGGAGCAGTGCGTTTGTGGCCGACAGTCGGGTCGGCGCGACCGAACAGCCCGCAGGCGGCCAGTACCGAAGATGTCAGCACGGCCATGACCGTCAGCAGGGGCGTCCTGGTCCTGCCCCGAGACGAGTAGGGAACCCGGGGCGGTCGAGTGTGCGGGGAGCTGGTCGTCACCGGCTGGCGCGTTGGCAGTGTTGGTCCGCTGGCCTCAGGGCAACGCCACCGTGCCCCGGTCGCAAGCTCAGCGATCATCTCGGCCAGCGGCTCGGAGAAGTGTCGCATCGGAGCTATGCCACTTAGGCGCAGGGCGGCATGATCGAGCACCGAGTTGGCCGGTCGGGTAGCGGGTCGAGCGGGATCCAACTTGGCGGTGGTGATCGGACGGACCCTCGACACGGGGTGGCCGGCGGCCTCCAGGATGTGTTGAACGAACTCGTACCAGCTCACGGCCCCTGAGTTGGTCACGTGGTAGATGCCGTTGTGCCGATCCGAGACGAGCGTGAGCAGGGTGGCGGCCAGGTCCTTGGCCAGAGTGGGGCAGCCACGCTGGTCGGTGACGAAGGCCAGCGTCTGGTCCGTCTCGGCGGCCAGTCGGAGCACGGTGGTGACCGCGTTGGAGCCACGGGCCCCGCACACCCACGACGTCCGGACCACCAGCGCCTCGGACCCGGCCTCCACCTCACCGCCGCGTTTGGAACGCCCGTACACCGATAGGGGGTTGGTGTCATCCCACTCGACGTAGGGGGTGTCCTTGGTCCCGTCGAACACGTAGTCAGTGGATACGTGGGCGAGGCGGGCGTTGTGGCGACGGCAGGCTTCTGCCAGGTGGCGCACCGCCATGGTGTTGGCCGCGTAAGCGCCGTCGGGTTCGGATTCGGCCAGGTCGACGGCGTTCCATGCGGCCAGGTTCAAGACCGCCTCGGGCTTGGCCGTCGCCACGGCATCGAGTACCTCGTCTCGGTTGGTGACGTCGAGACGGGCCCGGTCACAGGCGACGACCTCCCAGTCGGCCGCCCCGAACAGGTCGGTGGCCTCCTGGCCGACCTGGCCGCCCGCGCCGGTGATCAGGACCTTTCGTCGGATGCTCACGGCGACGACGTCACTTGGACCATGCTGTTCCCTCGGCTACCGGTGCACGGTCGCGCAGTGGCTCCCACCAGGCTTGGTTGGCGACGTACCAGTCGATGGTCTCGGCGATGCCAGAGTCCCAGCCGATGGTGGGCTCCCAACCCAGCTCGGTGCGGATCTTGGTCCAGTCCAGGACGTAGCGGCGGTCGTGGCCGGGACGGTCCGGAACGATGGTCTTCAGGCTTTGAGGCTTGTCGAGGTGCGCCAGGATCAGGTCGGCGATCTCTTCCACGCTCTTCTCGACTCCGGTGCCGACGTGGTACGTCTCGCCGATCCGGCCTCGCTCCAGGATCAGGTCGATGGCCCGGCAGTGGTCCAAGGCATGGATCCACTCGCGCCGGTTCTGGGTAGACGCGTACATGGGGAGCGACTGGTCCTGGATGGCCAGGGTGGTGAAGAAGGGGATGACCTTCTCGGGGAACTGGTAGGCCCCGTAGTTGTTGGCGCAGTTCGTGATGGTGATGGGCAGGTCCCAGGTCTCGTAGTAGGACCTGACGACGTGGTCTCCCCCGGCCTTGGATGCGTTGTACGGCGTGCGGGGCCGGTAGGGGGATTCCTCGGTGAACATCTCGTCGGTGTCCAAGTCGAGGTCGCCGTACACCTCACAGGTGGAGACGTGGTGGAACCGGGTGACACCGACTCGACGGGCCGCTTCGCACAACCCCTGGGTACCCAAGACGTTGGTACGGAAGAAGCGAGCTGGATCAACCACGGCCAGGCTGTTGTGGGACTCGGCAGCGAAGTTAACGATGCGATCCACGGAGTGGGTCTCGAGCAACCCGGCCACGGTGTCGGTGTCACCGATGTCGGCGAGGGCGAAGGTGACCCCGTCGATCCCGTCGACGTTCTCCCGAACCCCGGCGTAGGTGAGGGCATCGAGGGCGACAACGTGGTCCTCGGGGTGGTGGTCGGTCCAGTAGCGGACGAAGTTGGAGCCGATGAAGCCGGCGCCGCCGGTGACGAGGATGCTCATGGGGTGCGGAACTTAGTGGACGCTGGGGAACCGGGGGCGGGTTACGCCATGCGCAGCCGGTGGTGAGGTTGCAGGGCGGGCTCCAGGTCGGAGCGGCGGGGGTTGGCCTGGTCTCGGGCCGACACGACCGGGTCGGTCACTCCCCAGTCGGCTCCGATGGCGGGGTCATCCCAGGCCACCCCCAACTCGTCGGCCGGGTTGTAGTAGCCGTCGACCAGGTAGGTGATGGTCATGTCGGTGAGCGCGGAGAACCCGTGGGCCACTCCGGGCGGGATGTAGATGCCCCGGTGGTCGTGGTCTACCCCGGCAGTGCCGGGCGTCGACCCTATGTCGATGGTGAGCGTGGCTCCGTCGGTGGGGGAACCGGTGCGGAGGTCGTGGAGCACGACCCGGGCCTGCCCGAAGGGCACGTACCAGTAGTCGGCCTGGTGCAGGTGGTAGTGGAGGCCGACGATGGCTCCGGCCCGGCGGTCGCCGCGGTTGCCTTGGATCATCTCCCGACCGCCGGGGAACCAGTTCCGGCGGTACGTCTCTATGAAGATCCCGCGTTCGTCACCGTGGATGTCAGGTTGTACGACGGTGACCCCGTCGATGACGTCGGATGGGGTGATGGTGGCCATGAAGGTCGCTCTTTCAGGAATCGATGTCGATCTGGCAGTGGTCGCCCACCAAGAAGCGGTTTGCTCGCGGTCGCTGATGGGTGCGTTGGACCACGGCGTGGCGACCGATCAGCGAGTCGATCACCCTCGGGACGTTTTCGACGCGGCTGTTGGCCAGGACGATCGAGTGCTCCAACTCGGACTGGATGATCTCGCAGTCAGCGTCTACCGATGAGAACGGGCCGATGTAGCTGTCGACAACCCGGGTATTGGCTCCGATGGCCACCGGACCACGAATGGTCGACCGGATGATCTCGGCCCCTTCGGCCACCTGAACCCGGCCGTCGAGCTGAGAGTGCTCGTCGACCTTGCCGTGGTTGGAAGGCTCCAGAACCTCGAGGATCAAGCGGTTGGCTTCCAGGAGTGGGGTGAGCTTGCCGGTGTCGAGCCACCACCCGTCGAGCACCTCATGGCGGACGCGGTGGCCGTTGTCGATCAGCCACTGGATGGCGTCGGTGATCTCCAACTCGCCGCGGTCCGAAGGCTCGATCGCTCTGACCGCTTCGTGGATGGAGGGATCGAAGAGGTACACGCCGACCAGGGCAAGGTCCGACGGTGGAACCTCGGGCTTCTCGACCAGGGCCACGACCTCGCCATCGGGGCCGAGCTCGGCCACACCGAAACGCTGCGGATCGGGAACGTGGGCCAAAAGGATCTGGGCCGAACAGGAGTCGGGGCCGGTTTCGGCCCGGTGGGCGGTGAACTCGTCTACGAAGCTGGTGATCCCGTCACGGAGGAGGTTGTCTCCGAGGTACATCACGAACTCGTCGTCACCCAAGAAATCCCGGGCGATCAGCACGGCGTGGGCCAGCCCGAGCGGAGCGTCTTGAGGCAGGTAGGTGACCTCGAGACCCCAGCGCGATCCGTTTCCCACCGCGGCCCGGATCTCGTCACCGGTGTCGCCCACGATGATGCCGACCTCTTCGATGCCGGCATCGGCCATGTGCTGAAGCCCGTAGAACAGGATCGGAGTGTTGGCCACCGGCACCAGTTGCTTGGCGCCGGTGTGGGTGATGGGGCGGAGCCGGGTGCCCGAGCCGCCAGCGAGGATGAGACCCTTCATCTGTTGTTTCGCCTTTGTGGGGGGAGGGGCGTGACGCGTTGGTCGGTGGTCAGCGGACGGTGCCGGTATCGGATGCCGGTGGAGCCTGGCGTTCGGCCCGCTTCTCGGACAGGTCTCTGACGATCGCCGTCGCCCGGGGCGAGCCCGGGTGCTGGTCGACGGGAATGGTGGTCTCACCATGGTCGAGTACGCAATCGACGCCGCCCTTTCGGAGCATCGACTCGAGCTGGTGTCTGACCATGGCGTCGTCACGGGCATCGACGGACTTGCGCAGGGAGGCGAGGGCCTCGACCAGTTCATCCCACTGCCATGGGATCTTCGGGTTCAACGAAGATATCGAGGGGTGATCTGACGGTTCGATGCTCTCGGCGTCGTCGTGGAGACGTTCGTGGAGTCGCTCTCCGGGCCTGGTGCCGACGATGGAGATCCTCACGTCCTCTCCTGGCCGGAGGCCAGCGAGGCGAATCAGCTGTCGGGCCAGAGCCAGGATGGACACGGGCTCGCCCATGTCCAACAGGTAGACGCGGCCCGGATCGGCCATCGCCCCGGACTGGAGCACCAGGCTCACGGCCTCAGGGATGGTCATGAAGTAGCGGGTCATCTCGGGGCTGGTGACCGTGACCGGTCCGCCATCCACGATCTGGCGCAGGAACGTGGGCACCACGCTGCCCCGGCTGCCCAATACGTTGCCGAAGCGAACGGCCACGAACGGGAGTTGGTGGCGACGACCGACCTCGAACACCATCTGCTCAGCGGCGCGCTTGGTGGCTCCCATGACCGAACAGGGATCGGCGGCCTTGTCGGTGGAGATGTGCACGAAACGACCGGTGCCGTACTCGGCTGCGGTGCTGATCAGGTTCCAGGTGCCGAACACGTTGGTCCGCACCGCTTCCACCGGGTATTTCTCCAAGATGGGCACGTGCTTTTGAGCGGCGGCGTGGAACACCACGTCGGGTCGTTCGTTCTCGAACAGATCCTGGACCCTCACCTGATCGCAGATGTCGGCCAGTACCGGAGCGATGTCTACCCCCGAGTCAGCGAGAGGCCCGGTGGTCACGTCGTGGAGGAGGCTCTCGTCACGATCGAGGAGCAGGAGCCGAGCGGGACGGTGCCGAGCCACCTGGCGCGCGATCTCGCTGCCGATCGACCCCCCGGCCCCGGTGATCAGCACGGTGGCGTCGCGTAGATAGTGGTCGATGTCGTCGGAGTCGACGGGGGCGTGCTCGCGCCCGAGCAGGTCGGTCACATCCAGGTCGCGCAGGTTGCGCACGAGGGGGCCGTCCACCCGCCCGGTGGACAACGGCAGCACCTTGACCTGGGCGTGGGTACGCAAGGCCTGGTCCACCACCGTCTTGACCCGGTGCCGATTGTCCTCGTCCTCGGCGATCAGAACCCTTTCGATCCGGTGGCTGACACAGATCGATTCCAGGTCGTCGGTGGTGCCCAGCACGGTGAAGCCTCGCACCGACCGGCCGACGAGCTCGGGGTCGTCATCGATGAAGCCGACCACGTTGGTGGGTCGTCCGGCGTCGGTGTGGGTGAGCTCGTAGGCCAGGGCCGCGCCAGCGGTGCCAGCACCGACGATGACAGACCGGAGGCCGGAGGCGTCACGGGCCTGTTGACGTTCCAGGGCGAAGAGGCGGGACTGGAAGCGGACGCCACCACAACCGAGCAAGCTCAGAAAAGCGGCGAGAGGCGGAGCGGTGACGAATGGGAACGGGGTGTGGGTGGTGGTGGCCGCGATGACGGTGGTGATCGTGGCCAGGATCGACCCGCCCAAGACGCCAGCCACCACCCGAGCCGCTTCGTCGACCGAGGCATAGCGCCACACCGGCCCGTAGAGACCAGCAAGGCGGTGGCCGACCAGTTGGACGATGACGGCCAGGGGCATGATCCAAGCCAGCGCCAGGGTCATGTCCTTGGCCGAGGTGTCGAAGGCGGCACTGATGGCCAAGGCCCAAGCCGCGGCCACGATGCCCAGGTCCATGAACCGTAGGCTCAGGTTGTCTGCCCCCCGAGCCACTCGGTAGACGAGGCTCGGCAGCTCCGGTACCGGTGAGATCGGATCGGCCGGCGGAAGCGAACGTTCCTGGTTCACGGGCCTTCCTGGCTACGTCGGATCATGGTGGGCTTCTTCTGGCGGACGCGGTCGGCCGGCTACCGGCTCCGAGGCGCAAACGCTACCCCACCAGGGGATAGGCCGCCACGGGGTGTGGTCGTTCCGATTGTTCGGACGGGGACGTTGGCAGCCGTGCGCTGCGGGAGGTCCCATTAGGGTCCGCCCCGTGGGTGCGGTCCTGGTTCTCCCGACGACTACTGCCGGTCAGCAGGGTCCTGTGGCCGCGCTGTTGAGCTCGGCTGGGTGGCTGGCGGCCTGCGAAAGGGTGGTGGGCCCGTCGTGGATGGTCACCCCTGAGGGGGTGCTCGATGCCGATGAAGCGCGACGGCGAGCCTCGGGCGCCCACCTGAGTCCATCTGCGTCCCCTTCGGTTGCATCGCGGGTTCCGACGATGGTCAAGACCGCGGCGAAGGATCTTCGGCAGGTGGCCCGGGGATCGGGCTTCACCGTCACCCCCGACGGGCCCTGGTCTGGACATCAGGTCGACTTCGTGTGGCAGCGACACGAGTTGTTCCACACCGCAGGGGTCGACCTGGCTGACGCATTGGGGGTTCCCTCGGTGGTCTTTGCTCCGGCCGTCGCCGTGTGGGAGGCCAAGCGGTGGGGTGTGGCGCGTCCGGGTTGGGGGGGGTTGGTGGAGCGTCTAGGCGAGGCTCCCACCCTTCGCCGAGCCTCGGTGTTGGCCTGTGGCTCGGAGGAGGTCGCCGAGGAAGCGGTCCGCATCGGCGTCGACCGGGACCGGATCCTCATCACCCCGTCGGGTGTGGAGATCGAGGAGCCGGCCTCCGCGGAAGAAGCGGCAGCAGTGCGGGCTCGGCTCGGAATTGGTGCGGAGTTCGTCGTGGGCTGGGTGGGGAGCTTCCGGCCGTTCCACTCCTTGACCCGGCTCGTGGATGCCGCAGCAGGTCTCGATGGGGTCTGTCTGTTGATGGTTGGTGATGGACCTGATCGTCCGATGGTCGAAGAGCGGGCCAGGTCGCTCGGGGTGCGGGCGGTGTTCACCGGCACCGTTCCCCATTTCGATCTTCCCCGCTACTTCGGGGCGATGGACACGGCCGTGGTCGTGGCTCCCGAACACGGGGAGTTCCACTATTCGCCGCTCAAGCTGGCTGAGTACTTGGCGTCAGGTCTGGCAGTGATAGCTCCAGATGTCCCGACGGTCGCCAGTCGCCTGACCCACGAGGAACAGGCCCTCCTGGTTTCCCCGGTAGATCTGGGTGAGCTCCGGTCGGCGATGGTCCGTCTTCGAGACGACCCAGATCTGCGATCACGGCTGGGTTCGTCTGGACGAGCCGAGGTGGAGGTTTCCTTCAGTTGGGACCTCCAGGTCCGTCGGGTGCTCGAGTTGGTCTCGGCGCTCTAACCGAACCGGATGGTTCGGCCCTGTTAGTTGACGACACAGATCGAAGCGGGGGAACCAGGTCTCGCCTGGCTGGTGAGGTCGAGATCGAGGCCTGGCGCGACCACGGTCACGATGGCCCCGTCGTCGGGGGTGACTTCCACCGGAAAGCGCTGGCCCGAACTCGAGCGGGGAGTCACCAGCACTGGCTCGGTCAGGAAGAAGACCATGCCGACCGTCGGCTCGAGGTGGGCCACTGTTGTCGCCTGGCAAGGGACCACCCGCCAGTCACCGAGTTCTTGCATGAGCCCCAACCGAACCGTCAACTCGGCATCGATGTCGGCGGGGATGGGTCCCGACACCTCCGGGAGTTTGCCCTCGGTTGCGGCTCTGCGGAGGAAGCCCACGGTCAGGCTCTGGGAGTTGAACACGTCGGGATCGGGACGAAGTCGATCTGGTGCGTTGGCCGCGGCCGGATGGCGCAGGACGTTGAGGATCAGCCTGCCCTGGTGGTCGTGGTGATCGGGGCTGAAAACGGTGTCCTCGAACTGCGCGATGTTGTGAGGTACCCCCAGGATCAGCAGCGCAGGAATCGCAACGGCGGCTGGTCGCCACCACCGTGAGATCGACTGGATCGACGCCGCTATCAGCGGCAGGGACAGGGCCACGTACGCGTACAGATAGCGGCTGGCCACGGCCGCACCGGGCCCGAACAGCCAGGCACGCTGGGCGGCCACCAGGATGAAGAGGATGGTCGATCCGAACAAGGCCAGCGGTCCGATGATCGGTGTCAGCCGCAAGCGGGCCGACGCCACCGTTCTGACGACGCGGCTGGAGGAGCCGTGTATCTCATCGCCGCGGTCGCTGGAGCTGGTGCTGTCGGTCCCGGGCCTCAGGACCGCCATGGCGATCCCGACGGCGACGGCAAGACCGAGGATCGCTCCGGCCCACCAAAATCCGGTGAGCTCGACGAACACGCCCCGCACGCCGGTGGTCACCCAGTCCTGGTATTCGCCGAGTCCGGGGCGTCCCCACGGGCTACTCCTGTCGGGGTGGATCAAGGCCGACCACACCAGGTAGGCGAGGGCGGGCGGGCCCACGTTGATCACCATGGGCTTCCAACCTCGTCGGACCAAAAGGGTGACCGACAGACCAGCCATGACCATCAGCGCCGGACTGCTAGACGCAAGCCCCAACGTGCCCAACACGGGAGCCAGGTAGTCGCTCCGGCGCACCGGGCCCGGCCGGTCGGCGATGACCCATTGGGCAAGGGTGAAGGCCAGTGAACCGGTGAAGCCGATCTGGAAGGCCCAGATGATGTCCTCGCGGCCCGAACCGAAGAGCACGAGCGCACCTGCCGCCACCGTTGCCAGCCACGGGTTCACATCGTACCGACGCATGATCATCCGGATGCAGACCGCTACAGCCAGGTGCGCCACCACCACCATCGCCTGATACGGCATGTACGACCGGATTCCGAAGACGACGTAGGCGAGCCGGAAGGCTGCGACCGGCACGGATGACCAGTGACCGTTGTGATCCTGCATCAGTCCGTCGACGGAGATGTCACGCTCGGCGACGAAGTACCAGTCGTCACGGAAGAACCACCAGTACCGACCGAGTCCGAACAGGATGAGAGGGAAAGCGGCTGCCACGTAGACACCGAATGTCCACGCCGCCCAGCGAGCGGTCCGTGCCGACGGGGAGGTGGCCATCGCCGACTCGGCCGTGTAGCTCCCGGTCCCGTCTGCGGCGGAGTCGGAGTAGGTGACGGTGCTCACCCCAAATCGATACCACGCCCGACCAGAAAGGCTCCGGTAATGGCCGGAGCTGTGACCCGTGCGGCTCTTTGGCCGTCGGCCCCGCCCGTTCCCCGCCGCGCTAGGGTCCGCCCGTCCCAAACCCGGTCAAGGAATCGCGCCCCGCCGATGTTCCCCTTCTGGAACGACGTCATCGCTCCCGTGCTAGAGGCGGGCGGAGTCAAACGCCTGGTCGAGATCGGTGCCCTCCGGGGAGAGAACACCCGCCAGATCATCGAGACGCTCGGGCCTGAGACCGAGCTACACGTGATCGACCCGAAGCCGGCGTTTGATCCCGCCGAGCATGAACGGGAGTTCGCCGGTCAGTACGTGTTCCACCGAGCCCTGAGCGTCGATGTCCTCGGTGAACTGCCGGCCATGGATGCAGCGCTGATCGACGGCGATCACAACTGGTACACGGTGTACAACGAGTGTCGGCTCCTGGCGGAGCGGAACCGGTCTTTGGGGGCCGAGCTACCCATCATGATCCTCCATGATGTCGGCTGGCCCTACGGCCGTCGCGACCTCTACTACTCGCCGGACACGGTGCCAGCCGAGTTCCGTCAGCCGTATGCCCAAAAGGGAGTCCACCTCGATCGCAACGAGCTGGCAAAGGGTGCATCGGGACTCAACCCGAATCACTTCAACGCCACGCACGAGGGCGGACCCCGCAACGGTGTCATGACCGGGTTGGAGGATTGGATAGCTGGCTACGACGAGCCAGTGCGGCTGGTGGTGTTGCCCGTCTACTTCGGGCTGGCCATCGTGGTGGCCGAGGAGCGGCTGGCCCGACAGCCGGATCTGGCTTCGGTGCTCGACCGCCTCGAGGGTGTGGAAGGACGCAATCTGCTCTTGGAGTTGGGGGAACGTCTCCGTCTCCAGGCCATGGTGTTCCAGCACAACGCTCACTTCCCGGCCCTTGCCCGAGAGCTACGGCTGGTGGCCCGCTACCTCGGCACGGTCAAGGCGGCGCTGCTGAACGAGCACTACCTGGAAGACGAAGCCCGACTGGCGCACCTCGCTGCCCGGATCGAAGCCGGGCGGGCCCCCGACGCCCGGATACTGCGGGACCCGGTGCGCCAAGACCCCGAGGTCTGGCCTCGCCTGGCCCGCGAGCGGCTCGGGCCTGCCGGCCCCGACGATGGTCGCGGACGTTCCTTCGTGCCCTACACCGACATGGGACGAGCCCGCCTCGATGATCTTCACGGTCGCCTCGAGACCGTCAAGGCAGAGGCCGTACCCGGCGATCTGGTCGACGTCGGGGTAGGACGCGGAGGTGCTGGCATCTTCTTTCGGGCCTGGCTCGACGCCTACGACCTGAAGGACCAGAAGGTGTGGGTGGTGGACCGCTTCCGAGCCGCTCCCGAAGGGCTCAAGTCAGCCCGATGGACCGAGCGGGGCGTGGCCGACTTCCGCGCCGATCTGAACCTGATCCGAGATGGATTCACCCGCTTCGGGTTGCTCGACGCTCGGGTGAAGTTCCTGTCGGGTGAGCTCGAGGCGTCGTTGGCCGATGCCGACATCGAACAGGTCGCCATGTTGAGGCTGGGGCACGACACCGGGGCGGATGCCGGGTTGGTGCTCGATGCGCTCTACCGCCGGATCCCGGTGGGTGGGTTCGTGGTCGTCGATGCCAGCGAGGAGTCCGAGACCCGCCGTTCGGTGGAGGAGTTCCGGACGCGCCGAGGTCTTACCGGCCCGTGTGATCACCGGGATCACGGCTTGATGGTGTGGCGCAAGGTCGGGGGTGAGCCATTCGAGAGCGCTCTGGACATCGCCCCCCAGGCCGATCTACCTCGCGCGCCGTTGGCTCCTCCCGCGCCGGGTGACCAGGTAGATCTGACCGTCGTAGTGGTCTTCCACAACATGGCTCGTGAGGCTCGTCGGACGCTCCACTCGTTGTCGAGGTCGTACCAAGACGGCGTGGACGCCATCACCTATGAGGTGTTGGTGATCGACAACGGATCCGGGCCCGGCCAGGCCCTGAGTGCCGACCTGGTGTCCGAGTTCGGCCCCGAGTTCCGCCTGCTGTCGCTCGACTCGATCCATCCGTCTCCGGTCAACGCTCTCAACGCGGGAATCCGTGCGGGACGAGGTCGCAACTTCGCGCTGATGATCGATGGAGCCCACGTGGTGACTCCGGGAGTCCTCCGCTGGGGACTGGCTGGACTCGCCACCTATGCACCGGCGATCGTGGCCACCCAACAGTGGTACGTCGGTCCCGGTCAGCAGGGCGATGCCATGGCTGCCGGCTACGACCGTGAATACGAGGATCGGCTGTTCGAGCAGATCGCCTGGCCCACCAACGGCTACCGCCTGTTCGAGATCAGTCACTTCATCGGTGACCGAGACTGGCTGGACGGGCTGTGGGAGAGCAACTGCCTGTTCGTGGCGCGAGAGACGCTGGAGCAGGTCGGAGGGTTCGACGAGAGCTTCGACCTTCCGGGTGCTGGTTTCGCCAACCTCGACTTGTACGAGCGCTTGGCGGGCGGTCCCGACATCACTGTGGCCACCATCTTGGGTGAGGGATCGTTCCACCAGTTGCACGGGGGCGACACCACCAACCGAGTCGATGCCGCCGAGCGTCGGACCAAGGTCTTCGACTACAGCCAGCAGTACGCGGATCTCAGGGGTAGGGCCTTCCACGGACCGGGCAAGCCGGTTCACTACGTAGGGGCGATCCGCTCTCAGCCCGCCCGACGTACCAGGCCTCGACGGATGTCGGCCGAGATGTTCAACGCTGCTGCCGCAGCCGGTGGGGTGGACGGTCCTCCGATGGCTCCCCGGCCCATGCCCGAGGAGTTGGGCAAGGCGTTCATCGAGTCGGTTTACGCCGCGATGCCTTGGGAGGACACGACTTGGTTGGGTCAGTCGACCCGGACGCCTCCCACCGACCTCGTCGCCTATCAGGAGATCATCTCGACGGTGCGACCCGATTGGATCATCGAGACCGGGTCCAAGGACGGCGGTCGTTCGATCCTGTTGGCCTCGATCTGCGAACTGATCGGACACGGGCAGGTCTTGTCGGTCGACCCATCCGATGGCGATGGTCGACCGACACACCCCCGTCTCGAGCACCTGACCGGTCGCCCGCATCACCGAGATGTGGCCGAGGAGGTGCATCGACGGGTGGCCGGGGGGACGGCTTTGGTCGTGCTCGGGTCCCTGGTGGACCGTCACACGACATCTGAGGAGTTCGAGCGGTACGCGCCGCTCGTGCCAGTCGGTTCTTACGTTGTGATCGCTGACACGGTGGTAAACGGTCACCCCGTGTGGGCTGGGTTCGGTCCTGGCCCGGCTGAGGCCGTGAAGCAGATCCTGGCTCGCAACGGGAACTTCGCCCCCGATCCCAAGATGGAGAAGTACCACCTTTCCTTCAACCCCGGCGGGTACCTCCGCCGGGTGCGATGAAGGTCCGGAATCGGTGACGCTTCGCGCCGGGGGCGAGGAACGACGCCCGGCCCTGACCGTCGTGGTGGTGGCCTACGGAATGGGTCGCGAACTGCCACGGACCCTCTACAGCCTGTCTCCCCGATACCAACGAGAGGTCGATCCTGACGACTACGAGGTGGTCGTCGTCGACAACGGCTCCCCCGAGCCGCTGGATCGGATCGTCGCAGACTCGGTGCTCGATGCCAGGTTGATCAGGCTCGACCCGGCCCCGGCATCGCCGGCACGTGCCGCCAACATCGGTATCGAGGCGGCCCGCGGGTCGCTGGTCGGGGTGGTGATGGATGGTGCTCGATTGGCATCTCCTGGGTTGCTGGCAATGGCCATTCGCGGTGACCGAGTGGCAGACCGTGCGGTGGTGACCGCTCCCGCATACCACCTTGGACCCACCACCCACATGAAGGCGGCCGAAGCTGGCTATGACCAGGCCGTCGAGGACGCGTTGTTGGAGCAGGTGGAGTGGACGAAGGACGGTTATCGGCTGTTCGGTTGCTCCACCCTGGCGGGCTCGTCGCATCGGGGTTGGTTCGGCGCCAAGAGCGAAAGCAGTTCGCTCTTCATGGGTCGCGATCTGTGGACTGACCTCGGGGGTTATGACGAAGCCTTCGACCTACCCGGAGGCGGGCTGGTGAACCACGACCTCTACCTGCGGGCCTGCCAGCGGGATGACACGACACTGGTCCAGCTCCTGGCCGAGGGCACGTTCCACCAGATCCATGGCGGTGCGGCTACGTCCCGAAGGTTCACCTGGGCCGACATGGACGCCCAGTACCAGACGCTTCGTGGCGCCCCATTCCGGGAGCTGACGGCTGACCCGATTCACCTCGGACGAATGCCGGACCCGGCGTTGGAGATGCTCGACCACTGCGCCCGACTGGCGATCGAACGCCGCCCCTGATCCCCCGGTCTGATCAACCTGGTAGCGACGACTACCGGACCTATCGCTCAGGTGCCTAATAGGATGGGAGCATGACTTCGGCCGCCCCCAAGGGATCCTGACCGGTGGGTGACGTTCTGATTCCGGTCCCCGAGGAACACGCGGAGGAGTTCAGTCGGCAGATGATCCGACACCTCATCTCCACGAGGATGTCCGACCACGAGATCGATTCGGTGGTGGAGACTCGCCTGAGCTTGACCGATGACGAGCGGACGGTCTTCGACGTCATCTGTCGGGCATCGGCGCGCCGCGAGTTGCTCTCCTGCGATTCCATAGCGGCGGTCACGGCCTCGAGCGTGGGTGAGGTCTACGGGCTGGCGCTGAACATCAACGGTGCCTTTCAGATCCGAGATCTCGCTCCTTGCCTCGTGATGGAAGCAAAGGTGAACTCCGACGGCGGCGACGGGCATCAAGTCGAGAACCTGATCTACATCATCCCCTCGCTGGCCCGGCGAATACTCGCCCACGTCCCTGACGTGGCTGAAGGGGACTGACCCACCTGCGACCTTTGGGCCCCGGCCCATCGGCATCGGGCCCGACCCGGCGATAGGGTGGGATCCTGTCCACAGCGCCAACGGGCGCAGGTTCCAGGTGTGCCTGGTAGGGGAACTTGATGACCGACATCTCAACTACGCGTGAGAGCCAACACTCTGAAGCATCATCCGCAGACGGCGCGCGGCTCAGCCGTTTCGCCACCGTCATGCTCCGTCGCGAAGGAGTGTGCATTCCCAAGATCGACATGCTTCCCGAGATTGTGATCGCCGGTGCCGATCTAGCCTTGATGGCTGAGTTGTCGGGGCCCGAGGTTCGAGACGTTTCTCCCCTGATCGAGGAGATATCGGCTGACTGGAGCGTGCCCGCATTCGACCTTCACGTCACGCTCTTCTACTTGCGGGAGCGCAAGTTGGTCGAGGGCTCCAACAGAGCGGTGGTGCCGTCCCGCGGTTCGTCGGAGGGACAGGGGGCAGCCGAAGCAGTAGCGATGTCTGACAATCTCGACATCGGGAGCCCGATCCTCTTGACGGTGGCTGATGGCAGCTACTACGCGCTCGACCACGACGGAGGTGTCCGGGCGGTGTTGAGCGCAGCTCAGGTGCTCGCTGCCGTGAACTTGAGCACCTCGCAATCGGTCGAGGCGGCCTTTGCGGCCCACGTCGAGCAGGCGGGCCGGGCGGCGCTGACTGAGGACCGTTTCATGGAAACGGCCGGGATCCTCCTGGCATCGCGCATCGTCGGACGATCCGAGTCGATGCAGACCTCCTCTCGCCAGGAGTTCATTGCTAGTCACCTGTTCGCCAAGGCGATCGAAACCCAGGCCCACCTGCGATCTGATTTCGAAGATCGAATCGAGCAGCGCTACGCCCAGCAGGCGGAGACCGGTGTTCGCCGAACTGCGGTCATCCCGATCTATGACCAGCTGATCATGCCGTTGTCACTCGGGATGTTGGTGTCATATGCATCGGCATGGAACGAGGGTCAGCTCTTGGAGAGCTACGACTTCCTCCCGGCCACCTTCATGTACCCGGACGTGCTTGAGTCGCTGATAGACGACGGCTCGGTCTTCATGTTCAGCAACTACGTGTGGTCCCACGGCGTCAACCTGGAGAGCTCCAAGATCATCAAGGATCGCAGCTCGAGGGCGATCACGATCCATGGCGGACCCGACTCCCCCAAGTACCCGGGCGATGTCGAGGCCTACTTCGCTGCCAACCCGTTCATCGATGTGGTGGTCCATGGCGAAGGCGAGGTGACCTTTGCCGAGCTGTTGGCCGCGTTGGCACCCATTAGAGATGACGAGGAGCGAGACCTCTCGGTCCTCGATTCGGTGCCGGGCCTGAGTTACCGAGGCCCCAATGGCGTCGTGCGGACGGCGGACCGCGACCGGCTGACCGACATCAACGTGGTGCCATCGCCGTATCTGACAGGCCTGTACGAGCCGTTCGGTGGCGGTGTGATCAATACGGCCATGATCGAGACAAACCGTGGGTGTCCCTACAGCTGCACCTACTGCGACTGGGGATCGAGCACTGCCTCGAGGATCAGGAAGTTCGACCTGGAGCGGATCTTCGCGGAGCTCGAGTGGTGCGCAGACAACAAGGTCGAGAAGATCTTCCTCTGCGACGCCAACTTCGGCATCTTCGACCAGGACGTCCAGATCGCGGAGAAGGTCGCGGAGCTGTATACGACCAAGGGCTATCCCGGAAGCTTCGTCACCAACTACGCCAAGAACACGGTCAAGTACCTTCAGAAGATCGTTCAGGTGATGGCCGGAGCTGGCGTTGTCACCGAAGGGCTTCTCTCGTTGCAGTCGATGGACGACGACACGCTGGCCACCATTCGGCGGAAGAACATCAAGGTCGAGAAGTACGACGATCTCGCCCGTGAGTTCCGCCAGGCCCAGCTTCCGCTGATGGTTGATCTCATGATCGGTCTACCCGGAGCTACGACCGCCTCGGTGCGAGAGGACTTCCAGCAGTGCATAGATCGTGAGATCAACGCAAAGGTCTTCCAGACCGAGATGCTGATCAACAGCCCGATGAACGAACCGTCCTACAGGACTGAGAACCAGATCCGGACCGAGCGAATCGACCGATCGCCGTCGCCCGCGATCCCGTCTCGGGGGTCAGCAGGACTCGGACGTGCGCTGGTGGTCTCGTCCTCCAGCTTCACCCGGGAGGATTACGACGTGATGCTCCAGCTCCGAGCGGTGTTCCGCCTGATGGAGAACTTCGCGGTGTTGCGCCTCACGGCCAGGTATCTGCGCCATACCGTTGGCCTGCGAGAAGCAGACCTGATCGAGGCGTTGCGAGAGCTGACCCAGAACGAGCCGGAGGCCTACCCCACGATCACCACCGCTACCCGGGTGGTGCCGGTGACCATGGTGCCTCCCGTGAGCTGGCGCCTCTTCATCGACGAGATGGGGCGCTTCGCGGTCGAGCGACTCGGCGTGCCGCCTGGTTCAGGGCTCGATGCTGTCTTGGCGGCCCAACATGCCGTCCTCCCCGCCCAGGGTCGGAAGTTCCCCTACACGATCGAGGTGGGTCACGATGTCGGAGCCTGGTACCGCGACGTGTTGAAGGCCAAAGATTCCGGGCACAGGACAGACTGGGCCGACCACGTCCCTCCGCTGGAGTCCTATGGTCCTGCCTCCTTCACGGTTGAGGATCCTCACCGGCTCTGCGATATCGGACTGGGTTTCGATACCGACATTGACGAGTACCTCCACTGGGAGCTGCACTCACCCGTTGAGCGGACGCTGGCCGCGCACGGGATGGCCAACTGACAACTCCGAACCGTGTTGATCGAGGAGTCCCGTTGGGCGGCGAAGCTCCGTGACGCCCAAGCGGGCTCGGCGATAGCGAACATCATCTGGCTCGGAGACTCGATCAGCGAGCTGAACGCGACGGGTAACCCGATTCCGTGGCAACTCGGTGAGCTGCTCTCGAATCGGGTCGAGACCGTCCAGTACCGCAGGGCCAGCGACAACGCCTACGTGAACCCGTTGTCCAGCGCGGCAGGGGCACCTCCGGACCCGGAATGTGGCCTCGGCGGTCGGTCGGTTTTGCTGGAGGTGGGTCAGAGGGCGCGGGTCGAGGTTGGCGGTCAAGCCCTCTCCGTCGTTTGGACGCGTCGACCCGATGCCGGTCAGTTGAGGGTCACTTGGGGTGACGGCGTCATGGGCGTCATCGACACGGAGGGGGTCGTGGCTCATTCGCGACTCTCGTTGTTCACCAGGTCCGACGGATCGTCTCCGGTGGAGTTGGTGATCGAATCTCAGGGGGGTACCTCGGTGTTGGAGGGCGTCTACGTCCACCAGCACAACGCGCACCAGGGAGTGAGGGTCTGGCCCGCCGTCCGCAGTGGAAGCACCAGCCTCGATTTCCTCGAGAACCCCGGCTGGGTTCTCGATGCTCTGGACACGATCCGACCGGACCTGGTGGTGGTCGGCACCGGCACCAACGATGATGACTATGAGGGCGATGTCTCCCGGCTGGTCACCGGCATCCAGGCGCGGCGCCCAGAGACGGACGTTGCCCTTTGGTTGGCCCCGATCAGCTCGCAGTTCACACCGGACCACGCCGAGGCGGGACGTCGGGTGGCCCAACGCCTGGGGTGCCTGCTGATCGATGGAGCCGGTGCTCTTGGCCGGCTCCCGACGCTCGACGGTGTCCATCCGGCATCGATCACGTCGGCGATCGCTGCGGGTCATGCTGCCGCGGCTATCGCCCCCGGAATCGTGGCTGCATCACTGCTATCGCAGGTGGTCAGTTCGCTGCACCGCGAACAGGAGTGGAGCCCAGGCGCTGGGACCATTTCGGTCTCCACAAAACTGGGTGGAGCGGTGCTGGCCGGCCGGGTACACCAGGATGATCCGGAGCTGGCTTGGGGCCTGTCAGCGTCTCGTCCTGTCCTGGATCTCATTGGGCTCCCAGGCCCCACCCTTGGGCTTGGACCCGGCGGCTCCATGCCGATGGACACCTTCCTCTCCCGGGCGGGGGTCGGGAGCTTGGCCGTCAACAGTGGATCCGGGCAGGTAGATCTGGCGCGGTTGCGGTTGACCCCTGCCGAACGGGTGGATTCCGGATTGCCTGACCCGGTGCTCACCGCTCGGGACACCGGGGGGCGGGCCGAGTTGATCGCTAGCTTTCCGGGAGGCGCAACCACGGTTCTCGCCAACTCGATGGGGAGCCAGGGAGGATTCCTGGCCCCCGTCCCATGCGCCGTTTCGTCGCTGCGGGCGTCAGGGGTCGGGACGGTGCTGGAGCGAGGTGTGGTGATGTGGATGCCGTTGCCGGTGCTGGCGGCACCGGCCCGGGCCACCGACATCTGGTTGGAAGTGGTGTCGGCGCAGGCCGGTGTTTCGGTGACGGCCGCAGTGGTGTCCACCGCCGCGGATGGGCGGCCAGGTGCGGTGGTCACCTCTACCGGACCAGCGGGGATCGAGCTGGAAGGGTCGGGGGTGTTCGGGGCGGCGCTTGTGGATGCGGTGGTGCTCGACGCCGGCGTCCGGTGGTGGGTGGCGGTGCTGGTCGCCTCGGGGTCGGATCCGACCTTCATGGGGGGTGATCCGGCGAGTGACTGGCCGTCGGTGCAGTTGGGATCGGCACCGGTTCGTCCGACCGCTGGTCCGATCGGGCTGGGCTTCTGCCTGGCCGGGCAGTCGAGGATTCCTGACCACCCAGGACCCTCGATCGGCCATCACCCTGGTCGAGATCCGATGTTCCACGTGTCGCTGACGGCTCCTTGACGGTTGGCGGTCAGCCGCCGTGCGCGGTGGCAGGGGGGCACTACGGTCGCGCCTCGTGTCATCTAAGGGGTTTGGACTTCGTCGGCGTGTTCGGGCCGCGGTTTCGCAGCGTTTTTCGAAAGGTCGGCGTACGCGGTTGGTGAGGCGGGTTGCGGACGCCTATGAGGCGGCGTCGTGGTTTCATTTGACGTTGTTCTTGTTCTATGGGGCTCCGATCGATCCTTCGCACGGGTTGACGTGGCGTAAGCGGTTCGGGTTGGCGCGACGCATGCGTCGGAACACGACCAAGATCCAGACCGGGTTGAGCTATCGGGGGCATCTGGCCATTGCGGCGAAGGTGTTGTCGGTGCCGCGCTCGGTTGAGGTGTGATGGTGGAGGCGGGGTGTTGGAAGGGTGGTACTACTGCGAACTTGTCGTTGATCGCTCAGGCGGCGGGTCGGAGCTTGATCGTCTATGACAGCTTCGAAGGGTTGCCGCCGGCGGTGGAGGGCGATCATTGGGCCAGTGAGATGGGTGAGGGGGCGTTCAAGGGTGAGTTGGAGGAGGTGCGTTCCAACGTCACGCGGTTTGGGGCGGTGGAGGTGTGTGAGTTCCGTAAGGGGTGGTTCTCGGACACGATGGGTTCGCACTCTGAGCCGATCGTGTGTGCGTATGTGGATGTGGATTATCAGTCCAGTTTCCATGAGTGTGTGATTGGTTTGTGGCCGTATCTGGTCGATGACGGGTACATGTTCATCGATGAGTACCACCGGTTGGATTACTGCGCGTTGTTCTTCTCGGAGCGGTATTGGCGGACGTATTTCGATCGTCCGCCGCCTGGTTTGATGGGTGCTGGTTCTGGGGTTGGGTTGGGTCAGGTGTTCGTGGGGCCGTTGCGGACTCAGCGTCCGGGTGAGACGCCTTCGACGTTGGCTTGGACTCGTAAGGACTTTTATGCCGAGTGGGATTTCGTGGTCGATGATGCTCCGGCGGTGCCGTATCGGGGTGGTCCCGGGGCTGCTCACGGCCGGGAGGGCTGGACCCTCACCACCGTCTCGATCGAGGAGCACGAGAAGATCCTGTTCGCCCAGTTGGCTGAGACCAATGAGGAGGTGCGTCAGAAGCTGATCGCTCACCTCATGGCGAACCAGGGTGGCGAAGGTGGCGACGGCGACACCCCGTGAGCCCAGGTGTGCCGGGCCACAACGAACCGATCGGTGTGCTCTGAGCGATCTATCCTGCCCGCCGTGCCCAGCCCCACCATTGATCCTCCAACCGGCGACAACGCGATGGCCCAGCGATACCTGGACCTACTGAAGGGTTGCCTGACCCGAGACCTCTTCCCCGACGATGAGGTCCTCGATGTCTTGCACTGGCAGCCAAGTGAGGTCCTTGGCCCCCCCAACGATGTCTGGGATGTTCTTCACGCCAACGGGTGGCGGCTGGTGCGACGGATGAGCGCTGATGATCGATCGACGATCGGCCAGGACTGGATACCGGGAAGCGCTGAGACGATGGTGAGCCGGGCCCGGTTGGACAACGTCGAGGCTCTGGTGAGGCGAGTTGTCGCCGAGGGGGTTCGAGGTGACCTCGTCGAAACCGGGGTGTGGCGTGGGGGCACGGTCATTCTCATGAAGGCGGTACTCGCCACCCTCGGTGTCACCGACAGAACCGTATGGGTGTGCGATTCGTTCCAAGGCCTGCCCGAACCAGACCCGGACCGTTACCCGGCTGATGCATCCATGCAGGTCTCCAACCCCGATGCCAAGGCGATTCTGGACCTGGGGTTGGCGGTATCGGTCGAACAGGTGAAGGCGAACTTCGCCCGCTATGGCCTGCTCGACGACCAGGTCAGGTTCGTGGAGGGGTGGTTCTCCGAGTCCCTGCCCACCGCTCCCATAGGTGATGTCGCTGTCCTTAGGCTCGACGGAGATCTCTACGAGTCGACCATGGACGCCTTGGTCAACCTCGAGCCGCGGGTCTCACCCGGCGGGTTCGTCATCATCGACGACTACGGCTGCATTCCTGCCTGCCAGGAGGCGGTTCACGACTATCGGAAGAAGCATTCGATAGAGGCCGAGATCCACCCGGTGGATTGGACCGGGGCGTACTGGCGAAAGCCGTTGGGTTGAGCTCGGGCGGTAGGTCAAAAGGACCCGACCAGAAGGGCCCGATGTCACGCGGATCAACCGTCGTGCTCCCGCTACCATCCCCCCACCTCCCTGGTCCCGGGATGGTCCCCGTCCGTCAGCCCGCCGGTAGATCACACCATCGTGCCCACCAACTCTGAATCGCCGCCGCTCGTTTCGGCCTTGGTCGCGGATGCCAGAGCCGCGGCCCGGTTCAGGGGCGAGTACCACCGCATGGGCAACCGTTGGGTGACCGCCGGGCAGATGGTGAGGCTCGCTCTCGAAAGCGATGCCTACCTGGCCCAGGTCTGTTACCGAATTGGGGCCTCTGCCCGCCAGCATGGCGTTCCGTTGGTTCCTCGCCTCATGAAGGTGGCCGCCGCCGTCGTGGCCCAGGTTCACATCGGGCCCGAAGCGGTGGTGGGGCCAGGGCTGTACCTGGCCCATGGTCAGGTGGACCTACGCGGACCGGTTCGCCTGGCTGACGGCGTTGTGATGTTCCCGTGGTCCACCATTGACTCCTCTGGAGGAGAGGTGACCATCGGGACCGATGTGAGGGTTGGTACTGGCGCGGTCATCAACGGACCGGCATCGGTTGGAGCCCACACCCGAATAGGCGCCAACGCGGTGGTCACCGGCGACGTGGCGGCGCACAGTCGGGTGGCTGGCGTACCGGCCCGTCCGGTGGGCGCAAACAGCAAGAAGGAACCCCAGGCGACCCCGGTGATAGCGCCGGAAGATCAGGCGCCCCAGGGTGCATCGACACGGAGGACATCCGCATGACAGGTTCGTTGGTTTCCGACGGTGGGGGTCGGGTCATGGCGGCGGTCGACATCCTCACCGAGGAGTACCGCCACAACCCCGACTCTGACCTTGCCCGCCAGATCGTGAGGCTTCGTCATGATGCCTTCGGCCGGGAACGAGGTCCGTCGCTGCGGGCATCTTGGCCGCCGGACCTATCCGATCCCTTCCCTGAGGTAACCGGGATTCCCGAGATCATTCCTGATCAGATCTCGGTTGACGTGGTGGGAGGGAGCATCCTCCACCACGGTGGCGTGATAGTCCGCGGCTTGTTGTCCCCCGAGGAGGTCTCGGCGGTGAAGGCCCGGGCACTCGATGTGCTGGGAGACCGAGACGACGATCCCAGCGCTGGAGGTCCAGAGGGCAACGGGTCCTACCGTCCCTTCCAGGTAGATGCCGCCAGCGTCCCCACCGAACGAGCCTGGGTGCGCGAGGTCGGAGGGATGTTGGTTGCCGATGCGCCAGAGATGATGTTGGAGGTCCTGGAGATCTTTCGGGCCAAAGGCGTTATCGACACCGTGACCGGCTATCTGGGGGAGCGTCCGGCTCTCTCCTACAACAAGTGCGTTCTGCGGCGCCTGCGGGAATCGGCCCCCACCTGGCACCAAGATGGGGCCTTCATCGGTGCGGGGATCAGGGCCATCGACCTGTGGCTGTCGTTGTCGCACTGCGGTGGAGACCATCCCGCTCCGGGCTTGGACATCGTGCCCAAGAGGGTGAACGAGATACTGGAGACCGGCACCAAGGGATCGATCTTCCCCAACTCGATAGGCCAAGGTCTCGTCGACGAGGTGGCCGTGGACGCTCCGCCCGAGACCCCGTCGTTTGCGCCTGGCGATGCGATCTTCTTCGATGACTTCTTCGTTCACCGGTCTTCGTCGGAGCGGGAGTTCACTGCCGATCGGTACGCCCTGGAGTCATGGTTCTTCGCGCCTTCGTGCTTCCCTGAGCGCTACGTCCCGATCCTCGTATGAGTGGGCGGAGGGTGAAGGCAACGACCCCGGGGCCAACCAAGGCGCAACGTCGGGATCTGATGCGCAAGTTCCGGCGTCGTTTCCCATCGTTCAGACGGGCGGTGCGCGAGGACGCGCGCATCTTCTGCCTGTTCAGGGGTGAGCGTTACGAGTTTCGGTCCCGGACTGACCTAGTCCTCCAGGTGATCAGGCTTTGTTGGCGCAGCGACGCTTTCGCCGCTTTGCTCTGCTATCGGCTGAAGGCGACGCTCCAGGTTCACGAGGTCCCGATTCTGCCGTCGATACTCCATCGGTTGGCCATGATGATCGGCCAGGTGTGCATCGGTGATCCGGTGGTAGTCGCTCCTGGGCTCTACCTTCCCCATGGGGCGGTGGTGATCGACGGGATCGTAGAGATCGGGCCGCACGTGGAGGTGCGTCCGTGGGTCACGATCGGCCTCAAGGAGGGCAATGTGAACGGTGCTGTCGTCGGGGCCCGGGCTCACATCGGCACGGGTGCCAAGGTGATCGGACCGGTCAAGATCGGTGAGGACGCCCAGATCGGCGCCAACGCCGTCGTAGTGACAGATGTCGCTCCAAAAACGACCGTTGTGGGGGTTCCCGCCCGGCCGTTGTCGAAGTAGCTTCCGGCCATGACGCCTCCGGGAACCCTTGCCACGGACCACGCAGACGCCGATGCGGCCCTTGAGGCCGGTCGAGCCGCAGAGAAGGAAGGAGACCTTCAGTCTGCGGTGCAGCACTATGCGAACGCGTTGAAGGTCAGGCCCGACGATGCCCTCGAGGTTCGAATGGTCGAGCTTCGTCATCGAGCTTTCAGCCAGGTGGCCCGCAGCGGTGGTCGGGAGTCATGGCCCCCCTCGGTTCCGGACCTTTTCGAAGGATGCGTAGAACCACCCGAGATCGATGCCTCGGAACTGACCACCGACAAGCTGGCATCTGCGGTGCGCCACCACGGCTGTCTCCTCGTGCGCGGGTTGCTCGACGCCGAACAGGTCGAGCAGTTCAAGGGCGTGATCGACAAGTCCTTGGCGGCGTTCAAGGCACGGGTGGAGGGCACCAGCTCAGACGGCTCCGAGGTGTGGTGCTCGTTCTTCGAGCCCAGTGAGGCCTACGGCCAGTACGACGTGATGGGTGGCCGTCACTTCTTGGTACCCCAGGGCTCCATGTACACCGGCGATTCACCGCGGGCGCTCAAGACCCTGCTCGATTTCTTCGAGGGTGCCAACCTCCAGGCCGTTCTCACCGAGTACTTCGGGGAACGCCCGGCCCTGTCCCTCAAGAAGGGCACTCTGCGTCATGTCCCCTACACAACGGGAACGGGCTGGCACCAAGACGGGGCGTTCATGAGCCGTGGGATCCGTAGCTGCAACGTCTGGGTGACGCTCACCGACTGCGGGGGAGACTCCACGGCCCCTGGCCTGGAGTGGATTCCCCGCCGCCTCGACGAGTTGGTCGAGACCGGTTCTCACGGGGCGTTGTTCGACTGGGCGGTGGGCGACGGTTTGGCCGACGAGTTGGCAATCGATGCACCGGTGATCCGGCCGGTCTTCAACGCTGGTGACGCTCTTCTCTTCGACGATCTCCTGCTCCACCGCACCGGCATCTCTCCGGGGATGGACACCAACCGCTACGCGCTGGAGCACTGGTTCTTCTCGCCATCGCACTACCCGGCCGAGCAGCTACCGATCCTCTTCTGAGCAAAGGTGGGGGTTAGCTCGGGGTAGTCAGCGTTTGCGCCCTTTTCGGCGCGCCGTGTGTTGGACCTTGCTGATCCGCCGGAGGTAGCCGGTGGTGTTGAACGTCAGGCCGTACTTCTCCAGGGATGTGTCGGATACGAAGTCTCCCCTGGTTTCGGTGATGCCCTTGACAGCTTCGTAGGGCCCGACCCCAAAGTTGCCCCACACCGGGTGGCCACCGACGATCGTGTCCTCGACGATCAGGTACGACCCCTCGGGGACCAGGTCCTCGTAGATGTGGAACTCGGCCGAAGTCCGTGCTGAGCTGGCCTTGGTGCCCAATATGACCACGGCATGGCTATCGGGACCGGTCAGGTCGGTGACCTGCTTGTTCACCTTGGAAAGGTGGGCTTCGCCCTCGATGTAGGTGATGCGATCGTGGCGGGGAAGGTCTTCGTGCAGCTTGCGGTCTATGGAGATGACCTGACCGTGGTCGAGCAGGTCGCAGATCGTGGCCAGGAACCAGTCCAGTCCACCGTTGGCGGTGCCGGTGTGGACGATCCAGTCGGGCCGGACCTTGGTGAGGATCTCCTGGATGATCACCATGTCTCCAGGAAGCTTGGACAATCGCTGACCCATCCAATGGGTCTGGCGCCACTTGAGGGTGTGCCAGTAGGCGTCGGTGAACTCCGACCACAGGTCCTGCGGCATCGGTGATGCCTTCTCGGGTACTCCGCCGACCTGGTCGGGCGCATGAAGGCTGAACATGTTGGGCGAAACCCGACGGCGGGCCTTTGTGCGGGCTGCCTCACGGGGCATGGACCCGACGTAGTGCACCGGTTTGGCGTTGCCGCGGAACGGGCGACCGTGAACATCCTGGTAGTGCTGGGAGTACTCGGCCAGGGTGTTGTGGCGCTTCTCGTCACCGGACAGATTGGTGGTCGTACCTCCGTGGACCTGGTGGAACGACCCCTCACCGAGCATGGTCACCACCGTGACGTCAGGGCTGGCGCCGAGTCGCTCGTAGAGGTCGAGGTTGGCGTATCCGCCACCGGGCATAGAGAACCGTTCGTCGAACCCTCCGACCTGTTCGAGGAGGCTGCGGGGAGCAAACAGGCAGTTCGACTCCCACATGCCGTCGAACCAGTCTCGCTCGCCGATGAAGTGGCCGATGTCGAACAGGCGGTAGCCATCTGAGGGCCAGTTGATCTTGTCGAAGAGGACGTCTTCGTAACTCTGGTTGTAGCCCTCTGCCACCAGATCGGCCTGTTGTCCGGGGCCCACATACCACTGCTGGGTGGCGACGACGGCGGGGGCATAGGTGGTCAGGCCGGCCAGGCCGTGGCGAAGGACGCCAGGGGTGAGGACGTGGGCACCGTCGATCATGAGGGCGTAGTTGATGCCGTGGCCTTCGGCGATCCCGCGGTTAAGTGCCGGGATGGGCGACGGTTTGGCATCGCTGCCCATGTCTATGAACCGGAACTCCGGGCCGAAGCTTCGGACCCAGGCCGGATCGAGCTTCTGGTCGGGGGCCGAGCCGTTGTCGACGACGACGACGTCGTAGGTGATGTCGTCGATACCTTGCTGGTAGGCCCGGGACAGCGAATGCAACGTCCGGGCTGCCTCGCGCTTCATGTTGTAGAAGACCACGACCACGGTTAGGTCGGTCGGGAACCAGCCTCGTGCTGGGGCCAACACGGGGCCGGTGGGTCGATCGTCTGAGGATGGCAAGGCTCCGTCGGCCGCATCGAGCTCGGCCTGGGACCTCTCGGTCTTGCGCCACATGACGGTGCCGTGGTCGATGGTGACGATCTCCTCGTCGGACCCATGTCGGGCCCGGACCGCTTCCACCGCAGCCCGGCGGTCGGGGTCGTCAAAGTCGTCGACCACAATGAATGCACCCAGTGTCAGACGGTCGTAGAGCAGATCAAGGGCAGCGGCAACGTCCAAAGCCGACCGTTCACCCAGGTGGAGCAACGCAATCCGTTCGATGGGAGCGGCTTCCAGGGCGGTGAGGTCGTCTCCGGCCACGAACCGAACTTGGTCATCGAGTAGGTCGAAGGAATGGAAACCTTCGCGAACGCTGTTGAGGTCCCCGAGCAGTTCCGGCAGTCCCGGTCCTCCCACGACTTCCCAGGCACTCTGGGCCTCTACAGGCTTGTCGCCACTTCGACCGACAGACGTCGCCCGAGGATCATCGGATGGCGCTGGACGAGCTCGGAACCGGTCGACCACCCATACCCGGGGCACGTCGATGGCGTAGGCCTCGAGGTATCCCCGGAAAAGGATGGAGGTACCGCCGCGTCCTGGGCCTATGTCGACAAGGTCTCCGGTCACCGCTTCGGCATGGATGGTGTCGAGAAGCTGGACAAGGTGGCGGAGGTGCTGGCGCCCGACGGTGGTGTAGGGGAACGCGGCACCCACAGGCCCGGCATCGTCGACGGTATCGCCGGCGTGTCTGGCCCGACGAAGGCGCTGGAGCTCCTCGGTGAGCTGGCGGGCTGGGTCTCGAAGTGCCTCGGGTCGAGGGGTGATGCCGCGCTCGCTGCACTCCAGCAGGTAGCTGATGCGGATCTCCTGTTCGATGTAGTGCTCGTTGAGGAGGGCGCCCTCCAGCAGCCCGAGGTAGCGGTCGGCGGCCGCCGCGCTCCGCTCCTTGTCGGTGAAGTAGACGCTGTGCTGCATGACGAGCGTGTCGAGCCGGGAGGCCTCGGTCATCTCGACCAAGGCGGCCTGACCATCCCTGCCTTCGAGCCAGTCGAGATGGTCTCTGAGCGCCGGGTGCGCCTCTAGCACCGTTTCCTCGACCACGATCGCCAGCCCGAAGTAGGTGGGGAGGAACACGAGTCGGAGCGGCCGGTCGTAGCCATCGATGAAGTCGTCGACCGCGGTCATGACGCCGTTGCGGGGCCCACCTTCGTGGGTGGCGTTGCAGTTGGTGGGGTTCAGCCCGCCTCGCTCGGCCAGCTCGGATTGGCCCCTGAGCATTCCCTGAGCGGCGTAGGGCTGGCGGAACTCCTCGGGGATCTGCTCGGGGACGTAGTACAGGTCCCGCCTGCCGTAGGGCCACCCGACGTCGTGGAGGACCAGGAGCGGCAGTGGGGCCTCGGCGGCGCGGGCGGTCTCGCTCAACAGCCGCAGCTCGTTGAACACCGTGTACCAGTTGTGGTCACCGTCGATCAGGGCGGCGTCGACCGCTGGGAGATCGGGCAGGACGTTGAGGCTCAGGTCGCGGTGGAAGATGTAGCGACCAGGGAACTGCTCCTCGTGCTCAGACGGATCGAAGACCGGAACAGGGTCGATCACGTGAAGCTCGGTGTCGGCTCCGAGGTCGGCGAGCATGAACGCCGTGGTCTCCCCACGGAGGGCACCGATCTCCACGATCCTTCGTGATTTGGCGGCCTTGAGCGCTGGCGCGACAGCGATATCCCAGAACGGATACATGTTGCGGATCTACCCCTTGACAGATGACGACGCGCGGAAGCTATCAGCGAACGCGCATCTAGTTGTTAGGTCCCAAAGGCGAATCACCACGGCCGATGCCGTCGATCAGATCCAGGACCGACTTCAGTCGCGACCCCCAGGAATGGGGTTCGAGCCTGGCACGGTCGACGGAGGTGCGCGGCTTGGTCAGCTCGGCTTCGATGGCGGTCACGAAGCCGTCGACCCCGCTGGCGATCGAGATGAGCCCACCTAGTTCGCCCAGGTTGGCGATGGGCGTAGACACGACCGGGACACCAACGGAGGCGTACACGAAAGCCTTGAGTGGATTCATCGACTGGGTCATCTCGTTGTCGATGTGGGGAATGAGAGCCACATCGAAGTCGGCCATGATCGCTCTGGCCTGGTGATGGTGGACAACTCCGAGGAAATGAACGTTGGCGTGCTCATCGAGGCGGAGGATGGCTGGGTCCAGGTGGGTCGAGCCCACGAACACGAACTGCCAGCGAGGTCGTGCCCGGGCTAGGGCGTCGAGCAGATCGATGTCTATGCGGGACGAGAGGTTCCCCACGTAGCCGATGATCGGGCTGCCGAAAGCGCGCACATCGATCTTGGCGGTGACCGTCGGGGGATCGAGCTCGAGACCATTGGGCACCACGTGCACCTCGGGGGCGAACTCCTTCATGGCCGCGGCTGCCGGCTCGCAGTTGGCGATGACCAGGTCGGAGCGGCTCAGCACGTCGCGGTAGTTCTGGTCGATCCGATCGTGCTCGGCGGTACCCGGTGAGTACCAGGTCCGGTTGTCGTCCACCACGTCGGCCAACACCACGTCGGGACGAAGACGATCGATGAGAAGGGGGAGGTCGGGATTTGTCGGGTATGCCCAAAGCACCCATGGCCGCTCGCCGATGCCCTTCTTCGCCAGTGCGCGGGTGACGTGGTCGACGTAGTCGCTGCGGGCCGGCAGGCCGAGACGTCTGGTCCGGGAGCCGCCGTACAGCCAGGTCCGAGACTCGAGGCCGCGACGGTTGGCGCGAACGCCTGGGGTTCGCGGCTCGAGGAGGTCTGACCGGCGAACAACTCCGTTGGCACCTCTATCAGGGCACGGAGGTCAGCAGATAGGGCGGGGGGATCGCTGATGAGCGAGTCGAACACCGGGCGGATCTGGTGGCGGACCGCCCCATAGCTCATCGTGTCCAGGAACAGCCGGCGGCCGGCATCCACCCGCTCAGAGGTGGTCTCGGCATCTTCGAATACCGCACCGATGGCATCTGCGAGGTCGTCTTCGGGCTGGAGAGCAGCGACGGCCCCGGCCTCGATGATCGGACGGAGCGGTGGGGTCTCCCGCAGTAGGACCGGCACCCCCATGGCCAACGCATCGGTGAGCTTGGCCGGCAGTTGGTACGCCGAGACCGGATGTTCGGGGTTCTGGAGGATGCAGGCCAGGTCGGCCGCTGCCACCACCTCGGGCAACGCCGAGAACGGCTGATAAGGAAGGGGTAGGAGCCATCGAGCCAAATCACCGATCTGGGGTCGCATCTCGTCGAACTCGCGGGTTCCGAACACCATCAGCCGGTAGCGACGGTCGCCGAGCTTCTCGAGCGCGGTGAGGATCTCCATTATCCCCTTGTGAAGCCTTGGTGTTCCCCCGAAGAGCAGAACCCGCTCGTTGGGCCCGATGCCCAGCCGATGGCGAGCCGCTCCACGGTCTACGACTCCGGGGTCGAAGATGTCCTCGTCCCGGGCGTGGGGGACGATCGTGCCCCCGAACCGTTGTTGGAGGGCGACGTTGGACACGGTGAGGAGATCTGCCCCACCGACCAAGGGCTCACAGGCACGGGTCCAGTCCCGCTCGAAGGGGAGAATCAGCGACTTGTCGCCGCGTCGGGGTGAGAGCGATCTGATGTCCAACCCTTCGTCGACGTCGAAGAACGCCAGCTCGTGGTCATCGATGTCCAGCACCAGTGGTCGATTTCGGAGCTGTTTGGTCAATGCCCCGAGCAGGAACGATGGCAGCCGAGGCTTGGACACCCAGAGGGCGTCGGCATCGATGGTGGCGGCGACCTGTTCCATCGTCTCGAGGTGGTCGGGGAAGGGACGTCCGGGGAAGACGTTCACAGGAGTCGGGATGTCTCGCAGCGGGGCCCAGATCCGGCTTCCATATCGCTCGAACTGAGCGCCCCAGAGCTCTACCTCGTAATCACCGCTCAAGACCTCGGCCAATACGTTGGCTCGACCCAGCGGGTTGTGCCCTACGTCCCAGGCCAGTACGGCCACCTTCGGTCGATCGCTGCTCGGTGTTCTAGGCCGGGTCCGCTGGATCGGAGTCTCAGGTTTGGATGGGGGGTCGGCTTGGTCCTCAGCAATCCCAGGGGTCGTGGTACGTACCGAGGTGCTGGGTAAGTCGGCGGTCATCCCGCGAATGCGACGTCGTCCCTTCTCGACGCCGGCTAGGGCCCGGGAGAACGGAGTTGGGTCGGTCCGACTGACGCCAGGTGTCACGGTGCGGCGGGCGGCAGTGAGGTAGGCGGCGGCCGTCGCGGTCCGGCCAGCAGTCATGGCCCTGATGTCGCGCTCGGCTCGGTCCAGCGATTCGAGGGCTGACGCTCCGAGTTCGGCCCTTCTGGTTCGCTCATGGTCCAGGGTGGCTTCCATGCGCTCGATAGCGCGCTCAAGCCTTTGGGTCTCGGCTGTCAGCCGCCTGGTCTCGGCCTGTGCCCTCCGCTGGTCGAGCTCGGCCTGCTTGCGGGCCACGATCTCGTCATCGAAGCGGACGAGGTCGGCAAGCGCGTCGGCCCCACCTGCTGACAGTGGCGGCAGGACCTCAGGCAGTGGGTTGCGGTCCAACAGGTCGGCCAGGTGGAGCTGGTCGGCGTTCAGGTGGTGTTCCCGATTGGAGCGATCGCTGCGCTGGCGGTGAAGGCTGGGAACGATGAAGTCGGTTATCGCCTCGGGGTCCGGTGCGACGAGTCCGGTCACACCCAACGCTTCCAGGTCAGCGATCAGGCGGTTCAAGGTGCCGACCGGGTCAGCCATGACCTCCTCGTGGCGGACGTGGGCCCGCGGGCGGCCTGCGGATGCCGAAAGGGCGCTGAGGGTGTAGGTCTCCCAGAGGGCGACGGCTCCCGCCATCGGGAGGTTGTTCCTGTGGTGTACGGATCGGGCCACCTCGATGGGGTCACGCGACACGTGAACGAACACCGCGCTGTCGAGGAGGTGTTCCAGAACCGGCATGAGCAGGCAGAGCCTCGGTTCCTTCACCACCCAAGGCTGATGGGCGTTCAGGTCATCTAGGACATGAGCAAAGGCTTCTGCCTGGACCTGACGTAGATCATCGGGGATGGCGGACGGCTCAGAAGCCGCCGAGTCGGAACCAGTCGAATCCGGCTCCCTGGAGGAGCCCGTCGCACAGGGCGCGCACGTCTCGGCGTTCCCAGAAACCCTTGGGGTTCTCCTCGTTGGCATCGGTGGCGATCCCTGGGGGGCCAAAGTAGGCGCCGGCCATGTTCAGCAGCCGGGTGACACCCGAGGTGCCGGACCGGTGCATTCCCAATATGACCAGCTGCATGGTTAGGGGAGTGCCGATGCTTACTGGCCGGCCGTGGGCGGCGTGGAGGTGTCGGGAGCGGTGAGGTCGACGTCTGCTCCCTCGGGGATGACCCAGAAGTTGATCTTCCCGGACTCGATGGCCTTGAGCATCACGTAGGCGCGGGAGTTCTGCTGGAGGGCTTCGTTGATGGCGGCGATGGCCCGAGCCTCCTCCTCGCGTTGACGGACCTCGTTCTGGCGGGTGGTGATCATCACCTCAGAAGTCCGGTTCGACTCGAAGGCGGCGGCTACCGACTCGGGGATGTCGATCCGCTTGATCACGAAGGTCGGGTTGCCGCACTCACCGCCCGCTGTGAACGTGGGGCCGCAGAAGAACCGTCCGCCCATCGCCGCTTCCAGGCGGGTGCTGATGGTTCCCTGGATCTCGTTCTGGACCTTGACGAGAAGGTCAGCGTCCCCGAACAGGTCGGCGACGGTGTGCCGCCTGGTCTCCTCCTGGAGGGCAGCCTCGATCTGCTGGCGCAGGGTGTCGGCCACCAGGCGATCCCAGCCCTTGTTGGTGTAGGCCTGATAGCGGAGGCCGAACTCCTCGTGGAAGTCTCGGAGCTTGTCGGTGTTCAGCCGGTAGTAGACGGCAACCTGATAGCTCACGTTCACACGGTCTGAGGTGGGTGCAACGACCGCGTCGGGGGTCGTGTCCTTGCCGTCCTTGGTCGGCTTGGGAGCCAGGATGTAGTTGAGCTGGTCGGCGGGGTAGAGGTAGAGAGAATCGAAGAAGCCGTTGAAGAAGAGGCCGTGGCCGGGTTCGACGATCTTTTGGAAGTGAACGCCTTCGATCGGGCCACCGCCGTAGCTGATGCCGATGCGGTCCTTGGGTGTGCGGGCGAACGCCGACTTGAGGAGCGGAAGGCCAGCGAACACCACCGCCGCCAGAACCACGAGTGAGATCCCCAGGATGGGGCGGCTGCGGCGCCGCGCTCCTGAGCCACCTGAACCCCCGGTCCGAGCCTTGCGCCTAGACGCCTTGGCCGAGACGTCGGCCTTGGAGATGGTGGGCGACGTCCCCAGGCGGGGTTCGTCGTCGTCTTCGGTCACATCGTCGCTGGAGGCGCCGGCATCGGGGGTTCGGCCCGTCTGCGCTGACGTTGGCGGCACGGTGTCGTCGATCGGCTCGGGCTCTTTGACAGGACGTGATCTGGGTGGGAGGTCGTCGTCTTCGAATGGAGTGAAAGGGATCGTCACGTAGGTGTCCTTTGTTCCGTATCAGAAGTCGAGTTCGCCGCCGAGGGCCTGGATTCGAGCAAAGCGCATGTATGAGGAAACGACGTCATCGGGGTCCCCGTCCTCGACGATCTGTCCTTGGTGCAGCCAAATGGCGGTGGTGGCCATCGACCGCAGAGCATTGAGACCGTGGCTCACCAAGACGATGGTCCGGCCGCTGCTGCAGATCTCGGCCATCTTCTTGGCCACCTTCTCCTGGAACTTGGAGTCGCCGCCAGCCAGGGCCTCGTCGATGAGGAGGACTTCGGGGTCCAAGTGGGCGACGACCGCGAATCCGAGGCGGGCCTTCATCCCCGACGAGTAGGCGTTGACCGGGAAGTCCACGTACTCGCCCAACTGGGCGAAGTGGGCGATGTCGTCGGTCATGTCATCGAGTTGGTCGGGGCTCAGGCCGATGGCCAGACCACCGAGCCTGATGTTCTCCCGTCCGGTGAGGCTGCCGTTCATGCCCACGCCGATGCTGAGAAGTGAGGAGATTCGGCCCCGGACCACCACTCGCCCCTGTTCGGGGGGTAGTACCCCAGCGATGCAGCGCAGCAGGGTCGATTTTCCGGCACCGTTTCGTCCGATGACACCCAGAACGTTGCCTCGGGGCACCTCGAAGGAGACATCTCGTAAGGCCGGGACGATCCTGTCGGTGTCCGGGCTGCGTCGAAGCAGGTCGTAGATGCCGCCCCACGTCGAACCAGCGTCGAGGTGGACGTGGTAGGACGTCGACAGGTTCTGCACCTCGATCGCGGGCAGATCGGGTCCTGTAGTCACTGGAGCCTCATGGCGAAGCCCGTTCCCGGACACGAAGAACCGAAATCCCAAGATGGGTAGCACCACGGCCCACACCATCGACTGGGCGATGTCCGTGGGCCGCGGAACCCCACCGCTCAGTGCGGTCTGGTAGGAGGTGAAGAGGGTGAAGAACGGGTTCAGGTGCAAAATCGCGGCCAGAACCGTGGGGAGCTTCTCCAACTGGGACGCCGGATAGATGACCGGGGTGACGAACATCAGGATACGGAGGATGTAGTCCAACAGGTTGGACATGTCCCTCACGTAGACGGTGAGGGTGGCGAAGAGGAGCATCAGCCCCACGATTATCGCGACCTGAAGGATGAACAGGAGGAAGGGTGAACAAGCCAACCCCGAACGCTCCCCGAAGACGAGGTGGAACACGGCGTACACGCCCAACGTGGGCAACAACTCCAAGAACCCGCCGTACAGCATCGAGAACGGGAGGGTTGCCAGCGGGAAGGTCGAATTGAGCACCAGCCCTTTCGACCGTTGGATGGCCCGCCCTCCACGACCCAGACCGACCATGGTGAAGTTGAACAGGAACACCCCCGACACGACCATGAGGAAGTAGTCGGTGCTCCCGTTTCCTCTGATAGCGGTGAACAGGAACATGTAGATCAGGGCTTGGAAGAGCGGATCGAGGATGTGCCAGGCTTCGCCCAGAACGGTCCCGGCGTAGGGGCTCTTCATCTCCGCCTTGGCGTTCGCCACCATGAAGGCACGACGATCCCAGACATCGCGGATGTAGCCGCGAGGGTCGGGAAGCGAGTGGTCGTGCGGCTCGAAGACGTACTCGACGTCGCTGTACGGGCGCTCGCCGGCCGCGCTGGCGAAGTCTGTCACCCCGGAAGCCCGCTCCCTGTGGAGGTGCCTCCGGCCAGGTCGTTCTGTTCGGCCTGTTGGATCAGGGGGGCCAGCGCCACGTTGGTGGAAACGATGGAAACCGGCCGGGTCCGCCCGTTGGCCAGGGTCTCGGTGGCCTCCTGGACCATCAGGACCGCGGGCCTTTCGATGTCGTGGGCTCGGTGGTTCACGTCTCGCACGATCCCGAGGATCTCCCGTTGGGTGACCTCCATGCGGTCTGCTGCTGATGCCTGGGAGATCTGCCGGTTGGCCAGCGTTGCCCTGGCAACCAACGAAGCCAAGGCCTTGGCCCCCTCGTCGAGCCCGGCCCAGAACTCATCCATGGATTCCTGATCCCAAGGCGTGAGTCGAGCGCTGCGCGTGATGCGAAGGACGGCCTCCATCGCTTCCTCGACGTGTTCCTCGGGCACCGGCACCATCACGTAACCCATTGTGCGAACCGACTCCTTTGGTAACAGCGACCGGAAATGCTAGCGCGCGTTATCGATCGCCGATCAGCACACTGGATGGTGGATGGGAACTCCAGCCGCGGCCAATGCGTTGGTCAGCTCGCGGGCCCGCTGGGTGAAGGTGTGGGCCGCGGTGATGGTTGTCCGGGCCCGTTCGGCAAAGGCGTCTCGGTTCAGCGACAACGCACCGCGGACCAGGTCTGCCAGCTCACCGGGTGTCGAACAGGTTGGTACCAGGTCGCCGAGGTGTTCCCCGAGGCCGGGAATCGGGTCGGATATGACAGGTGTACCGCAGGCGAGGACGTCGAACAGGCGGTTGGACAGGAAGCCCCAGTGGCGCATGGTGTCCCAGTGGTCGTTGAGGACAACTCCGGCCGATGAGTAGAGCTCGGGGAGGGATTCGTTGTCGATGTGGTCGCAGACGATCAGTGACGGTCGTATTAGGTGGTCCCAACCGCTGCCGTAGATGGCGGGCCGAAGGCCGGCCGCCAGGGCGTGGGACACCATGGGCCGAAGGACATCCCTGGACTTCGCGACCACCACCACGTCGTGGTGACGATCCGGGTTGGTGGGTACCGGGCGGAAGCGCGCCGTGTCGGTGGCCTGGAGGAGCACGCCGACAGGAGTCGAGGTGAGGGTCGCCAGGTGATCGGCGTAGAGCTTCGAAGCGACCAGTACCAGGTCGGCTCGGTCGCACTCGGTGATCTGCAGGTCCTCAGGGTGGCTGATAACCCACAGCACCTGGTGGCGTCCCGGGGTGGGGGTCGAGCCAGCCAGGCCACGGACGACCACCTGAACGTCGGCACACAGGGCCCCGGGATCGTTCCGCTCTGATTGGTGTGGACGGCGGCTCCGTATCCCGCCGATCGCAGGGCGCGGGACATGGCCTCGGCCAGGTGCCAATCACCCCATCGGTCGGCCACCTTGGGTGAGGGTGCAGCCACCGCGAACGTGAACGATGTCGGGGCATTGCGGTCGGTGGCTGCGCTTCGGCGCAGCGCCGGACCACATCGCTCGAGCAGATCGCACCAAACCGGAGCGGTCTCGTCGAAGGGGCGGCGCAATCCGCGTCGATCGGTTACGTCGCGGTGGTCGATACCGAGCGCAGCCGACGCCACGGTCACGGCCCGGGCCCTCCGGTTGAGCCTCGAACACAGGTCGACGGCACAGGCATCGGCGGAACCCCAGCGGTCGAAGCCACCGGCGGCGACCGCGGCCTGGCGATCCACCAACAACATTGCCCCGCCGGCCAGATCGACGGTGCGGTCGACAGCACGGGAGACGATGCTGCCGGCCAGGAGCGGGACCACCGATGGGGCGCCCGAGGTGTCGGTGAGCACTTCGAACCCGGCTGAGCGGATCAGGTAGTCGTGAGGCGTCGAATGAGCGAGGGCCCGTTGGGGGTGAACCATGACGCCGGTTGCCGCGGCCGCGTCGTTCTCGGTGAGGGACCCATACAGATGGTCCAGCCAGGTGGACGTGAGCGGCTCGACCTGGGCATCGACCAGGCAGATCAGTTCGATCTCGTCGTCGGCCTGAGACACAACCTCGGGCAGGTCCTCGATCTCGGACACGGTGACGGTGATCGAGCCGGAGGCGGTCGAACGACTGGCCACTGATGCCGCCCACGCCGGAGGCGATGCAACCCCGATGCACACCACCAGGACTGGCCGAAGGTCGAGGGGGGGCATGCGATTGGCTTGGGCCACCGCTTCGTCCAACGCCCGGCGTCGGGAGGGGATCACCGCCCTCGTGGGCAAGGCCGAAATCGTCAGCGCTGACCTCGAACCGGCGGCTTGGACCTCGGCGGCGACGGCCTTGGCTCGTCGGCGAATCCCCGCGGTGCGACGTTCGAGAGCCAGGACCGCTCGGACCCCGGTTCGGGACTTGATCTCAGCCAGGGCGCTCTCGTGGTGCTGGGCCCGTTCTCGCCAATAGGTGGCTCCGGCCCGTTCTGCTTCGAGTTGGCGTTGAAGGTTGGGAATGTCGCCTTCGCGGGCCTGACCGGCCTCGTGACCGCCGGTACCCGGTTCGGTGGCGCTCATCGGGCCTCGACCATCGTTCGGTACAGATCCTCGGTCCGCTTCACCGAGGTCTTGATCGAGAGCTGATCGCCGGTGGCCAGCGCCGCCCGGGCGTGGGTGGCGCGTTCTTCGGTGTTGCGGGCCTCGGAGATGAGGGCGTTGGCCAGGGCGTCCACCGACCCGATGTCGACCAAGAGGCCTTGATCACCGTCGGTGATCAGCTCAAGAATGCCTCCAACTCATGTCAACACCACCGGCAGACCCAGAGCCAGTGCTTCCATTAGGGCGACGGGCAGGCCTTCGTGATGCGATGCGAGGCAGAACAGGTCCAGCCCGGACATCACCCGCACGGCATCGGCCCGGTGACCGAGGAACCTGAATCGGTCACCTAGGCCCAGGTCGAGGTGCAGGGCCTCCAGCTCGCCCTGTTGGGGCCCTCGTCCCGCGGCCACGAACCGGGCGTTGGGCACGGCATCGATCACGTGTCTTGCCGCTCTCAGGAGGTCGGGATAGCCCTTCTGCGCTCGCAGGTTCGCCACGGTGCCGATCAGGACCTCGTCATCGGAGACTCCCAGTTCTGTGCGCATCCCGGTCCGGTCGGCGTGAGAGCGGACGTCGTCGAGGTCGACACCCGCTCTCACCACCTCGACACCCGGTCGGTAGGTCTCTGGGAGCGACTCGAGCACAGCGGTGGACACTGCTAGGTGGGCGTCGTCGAGTTTGAAGGTGATCCGCTCGGCCAGTCTGGTCAGGGGGTGGTGGCTGTCCCAGACGTTGTGCTCGGTGGTCACCAGCGATGGTCGACGGTGGCGGGGAATCGTCCGCGAGACGATCCTGGCCGCGGTGGCCGGGACCGGTGAATGGGAATGGGTCACGTCCACTTCGGCTAGGCGCGACGCAAACGCCAAAGCCAGCGGGGGTCGACCATAGAACCTGGTGCCAGGCATGTGACCTTCACCCCCTCGGCGGTCAGCTCATCGACGAGTTGGTCGTGGCGGGAGCTCAGGTAGGCGATCTCGGAGGTGATGGCGGGGTACCGGTGGCGGGCGCCGGTCAGTAGGAGCGTCTCGGCTCCGCCTCGGTCGAGCCCCTTGACCAGGTCGAGGACGCGCACGGGCCGCTCCTGGCCATTGACAGGTGCGCAGTCGGGAGTGGACACGGCACGCGAGTATGACCCGCTCCGATGGTCCGGGTGCGCGTGACAGACTCCCGGCCGTGCGGATCCTCCACCTCGTCGGCCGCAGTCACCATCGTGGTGCCGAGTTGGTGGCGTTGGAGTTGGCTCGAGAGCTGGAGCGGTTCGGCCACTCCAGCTCCTTTTGGGCAGTCGGTCCGGGTCACGAGGGAGGAACCGTTGCCGACCTGCCGGTACTGACCGGAGCGGTTCGTCAGTCCCCGCTGGCGATTGCCCTGGCGGCGGCCCGGTTGCGTCGTGCTGTCGGTGTTACCGATGCCGACGTGATCCTGGCCCACGGCGGCTCAGCGTTGCAGGTGGCGGTGTTGGGCGGTCGGAGGCGTCCGGTGGTCAACCAGCTCATAATGGGGATGCCGGTGGCAGAGCGGGGCCGGTGTTGGCGCTGGTGGTGGCGATTGGTGTTCGGGCGTACCGATGCGATCATCTCGCTGACACCTGAGTTGACGGCTGAGGTGAGGGCGTTGGCCTTCGAAGGACCGGTCGAACTGATTCCCAACTCTCGTAGCTCGGTTCGCTTCGACACCATCGACCGAGAACTCGAGGCCGGTCGTCTGCGGTCGCGCCTGGGTTTGCCGTCCGATGCCGTGCTCGTCGGCTTCGTGGGTCACTTCGAGACCAGAAACGTCCCGACGTGGCCGTGGAGGTGGTGGCCGCACTGGCCGAGCGGGGCGTGGAGGTTCACCTGGTTATGGCGGGGAAGGGCCACGGTCGGGTGCCGTCAAGCTCCAGGTCGGCAAGGCCGGTCTGGCGGAACGGGTTCACCTCTTGGGTCATGTGTCAGAGGTGGAGCAGGTCCTAGGTGGGATCGATCTGTTGATCCTCACCAGCGACGGGGAGGGAATGCCGGGGGTGGCGATCGAGGCTCAGATGGCTGGATGCCCGGTGGTCTCCTTCCCGGTAGGCGGGGTGGCCGCGGTGGTGGCCAACGGTGAGACCGGGCTGGTCCTCGCATCACACGAGGTGACCGCCATGGCCGACGCGGTGTCGGGTTTGCTGGCCGATCGTGAGCGCCTTGACGGCATGGGCCGGGCTGCACGTCTACGCGCGGCCCGGTTCTCGATGGCGGTGGCAGGCGAGCGTTACCGCGGCGTCCTGGAAGCGGTTGTAGACGGTCCCGGGTGAATTGTTCTAGTGGTTACTAGATATGATCCCGCCATGAGTCAATGTCGACCCACAACCACGCCCACCCGGGATCTCGACACTCCCGAGGAGGTGGCCGAGATGGTTCGCCGCTTCTACCAGGACGTGGCTCAGGACCCGCTTCTCGGCCCGATCTTCATCGATGTCGCCCAGGTCGACTGGAACGAACATCTGCCCAAGCTCGCTGCCTTTTGGAATCGCGTGCTCCTAGGGATTCCCGGGTTCACGGGTAACCCGATGCGCGCCCACGTCGAGACCCACGAGCAGGTGCCGTTCACACCCGCGCACTTCGATCGATGGCTCACGCTCTTCCACGACACCGTCGGCGGTGGCTGGACCGGTCCCATGGCGGACCAGGCCATGGCCCTGGCCCGCAACGTGGCCCGAGTGCACAGCCAACACCTGACCGGTCGGCCCTTCGAGTGGCAGCCGGATGCAGAGGCCGGCGACCCGGCTTGCTGGTCGGGCTTGGTGTGGGCCGACTGAACGAATCCGCTACGTCCCCGACGTCGCAGTTGCGTCTCCGACATGGCACCTGAGGCGGCACTCGGCTCGTTTCGGTTCGTGGGCTTCCAGTGAGGTCACCTCGAGCCCTCCCACCGCTTCGGCCACGCCACGGGCTAGCCCGAGGTGTAGGCCACACACCGTGTCGGCGTCGGCCGGAACCACGGACTCGAACGGGCAGTTCATGAGGGTCACCGTGGCTTCGGACCCATTGCGCTCGACGGTTGGAGAGAAGCCCTGGCGGGCCATCTCCTCGCTGAATGCGGTCATGGGGTCTGGGTGGCTAGACCTGTTGGAGCTTCCAGTTCGGAGCCCGGCTCGTCGACCTACTTCCTCAGGGCTGTCGCCGCTCCGCACCACCTCGGCGAGAAGGATGGCCAGCCGCTCGTAAGGGCCGGTGACGCCCCACCTGCTGTCTGCATTCGGGTTCTCCCGGTAGAGCAACCGTGGGCGTCCCCGTCCGGTAGGCGGCGCCGTCCTCTCCAGTAGCAGCCCCGCCTCGACCAGCCGGGCCAAGTGCTGGCGGATGGCGTTGTGGTTGAGGCCCAGGTGATCGGTCAACTCGGCTACACCCACAGGAACGGGCGAGTCGGCGACGTATCGGAAAATGGAGTGCCGTGTTGGATCGCCGAGCGCTCGGGCCTGGTCCTGCAACGACGGTTCTGGCATGGCGATTCCTGAAGGTCAGGTGTGGGTCTGCGGGTAATGGGCGAGGGTCTGAGGTGGAGGGGTCCCGAGTGCGAGGGTGACCAGCGCCTTTATATCTGGTAGATACCAGAAGTATGACCGATCATGGTGTTGCAGGTGACCAGTGGCAGGAGACCCCGGGGATGGGACGGGCTGTCGCGTTGGGCGCGGCCATCGGCATCGTCCTGTCGTTCATAGCCACCACGGCTGGCATGGTCGCGGCCGGTGCCGAGGTGGGTTCGGCTGTAGGTCTCGGACTTTTCGTCGGGTTCTGGGGTGGCGTCGGGTTCGGCACGATGGTGGCGGGGGTCACCTGGGTGTCGAATCACGAGGAGCACTGACCCGTTCCGCCAGCTCTTCGTTGGTGGGCCACCAGGGACTCGAACCCTGAACCAGCGGATTAAAAGCCCGACGAACAGCGTGTCGTCCCGTGCTGATTCGTCCTATGACGTGCCGTTCTCTTGGACCGCTCCTCCCGTTCCGTCCCTCCTGGACCCACCTCGTGCCAAGGAGTTGCGCGGTGAGATACGCGGTGGCGTTCGGGCAATCCGACAGCGGACTACTCGAGGTGGGTAGAACGATTGAACCGGCAAGTAGCGGCCGGGTTCACGGGGCCCCGACCTCTTGTTCGAGCCACCTCAACGTTGGTCCTGCCCATGAAGCCCCCTCGTTCTAGGTTGGTGGCGTAGTAGCATGACACCATGACTAGGAACATGACCGTTCGGTTGCCTGACGACCTCGCCGCGGACGCCGAGGCGCTGGCTCGTGTCGAGGGCAAGAGCGTCAACGAACTGGTGAAGGAAGCACTCGGGGAGACAGTCGAGCGCAGGCGGCGGGACCCAAAGTTCAAGGCACGGATCAGTCAGATCGTCGAGGAGGACCGGCAACTTCTCGAACGTCTGGCCAGGTGACCGTCAGATACCTCGACCTCACCGACTACGTCGCGATCGCCGAGGAGGTCACCGGGCTCGACGGGACCACCGTCCTGAGAGTCGCGAACCTGGATCTCGCAGATTCGGCGCTGCACGCTCCAGCGGCGGGGTTCGGGCAATCAGACCTCTACCCGGATTTCGTGGACAAGGCCTCGGTGCTGATGGTCCGGCTGGCCAAGAACCATCCCCTGCCAGACGGAAACAAGCGGGTGGCCTGGGTCGCCATGCGGTACTTCGTCATGCTGAACGAGTGGACCTGGGTCGATTCGCCGTCGATCGATGACGCGGAGCAAGCGGTGGTCGCGGTGGCATCCGGGATCTGGGGTGAGGCCGAGTTTGCGGCCTGGCTTCGACCTCGGTTGGTGGGCCACCAGGGACTCGAACCCTGAACCGGCGGATTAAAAGCCCGACGAACAGCGTGCCATTGCGTACCGATCTGTACCCTGACCTGCCGTTCCCTTGAAGCAGTCCGTCTGTTCTGTACCTCTGGACGCACCCCGGTCCACCGAGCTACGCGGTGAGATACGCGGTGGAGGGTTGCCCGAGACGAGCGCGGCTGGTGGCGCTCCCCATATAAGGGTTAGGAGCGGCCGAAGCAGGGTGCCTGTGACCGAGAAGCCGGTCCGTATGGCTGCTGCTCCAGAAGACGCGGAATGACGTGGTCCGCTCCGGCCCTGGGCTGCATGGGCTACTCGGTCGAGCTGCGCCACCGAGACCAGCGGCTCACCAACGACGCGCACGTCATGCCGCGCGGCTCGGCACCGACGCCGACGTCGACCAGAGGATCAAGGGCTCGCTTGGCCAGTACTTCGGCTATGCCGATGCTCTGAGCGACGTCGGCCTTCAGATGGGGTCTAGCCGATACCCCTACCCGCCGATCACTTCTCCCTCAGATCCGAAGAGCGGGTATGTGTCGAGACTGGAGCTACCCGCCTGCGCAGGCCAGCGCCTGATATCGTGCTCGGTGCCGGTCGTCTTCGCACTGAATGGACTCAAGAAATGGTCGTCAGATCCATGTACCGGATTATCGCTGCGGGCGTTCTGGTTGTGGGGACCGTATCTTGTGGCGATCAGGAGCAGATTGAGCCGAGCCGTCAATCGAGTGGCGGTGATCAGCTCCCGGAACGGGACTATCTTATTAAGGTCACCGAAGGCACAGTGGATCCACTCACTGTTCCTCTCGCCGATGGCGGTGCGGTAATTGTTGTTGGGCACGAACGCACCGGTGGTGGCGTCATTGCGACGCGCTCTGGAGTGCGACTCAATTCAGACGGGGAAGTGGTGGACAACTTGAGTCTGAGCACACCTTTAGCCGAGCCGGTTGCGACTGCAATCGGGCGATCGCTCTTCTTGGCTGGTATTCCGTGCGTAGGTGAGTTCCAATACGACGACGTAGGGCAGTTTATCTGTGAGCCCGGAGGGTACCGTCTGTTTGAATACGATCTTACTACTGGCAAGGAACGGGCCCTAGATCTACCGGAGCCAGGCTTAGCAGACATGTCCATGGTCGGCCGATATGTTAGTTTGAACTCGTCTTACGGTAGGCTTGTAATGGGATATGCTAATTCAAACGGAAGTCCCGGAATACAGTACGCTCAGAGAGTTGTTGATGGTTGGACTCCCATAGAGCAGACAAGCGGTTCTTTGTGCCAGTCGGGCGATCGTTTGATCGCATCCTCTGGAGAAGCGGCGATGCTTCCGTTTGATACGAAAGGTTCTGAGGAGCTCGCAACTCAGCTTTCCGTGTTGGACGTAGATGGCAGATGGGCGGACATCCGCAACTCGCCCAAAATCTTGACAGGCGCGGGTACGGGATTGAAGGTAAATTGCACGAAAAGCCACGTTGTCATTATTCCATGGGGGCCACCCGAGTCTCCGACTCGAGGCGCAGTGCTTGACATCTCGTCAGGGGTCTGGACAGAAGTATCGCTGGCCCCTGGATTCGGAGCCCTCCAACCATTTAGTTGGCCAACCGTCGACTCAGTCATTGCTACGCCACTTCCGTATGGTTCTAATTTGCTTGAGTTTGATCCCGACCGTGGGACTACAAGAGAGCTCGCCGGTCTTTCACAGAAGGTATCTGTAATGGTTCCCGTCTCTGAGTCTGTACTCCTCCGGCTCGGCCTGGATGGCGGCCTCAACCGCGATTTGATAGAGATTGGTGGGAACTGATGCCGGCCTCGGTGGCCTCTAGAGTGAGAGCGGCTATGAGAGGGGCGCTTGCTTGTGCTGCAGTCGTCACAATGCTGGGTCCAATAGCGTCGCGAGCAGCGCATGCAGAGTCCTTAATGCAGCGGGGGCTGGATGGTGCCGGAACGTCAGTTGAGCAGGCGGCTCAGCCAGGCGCATCTCAGTCAAGGGCGGCTACTGAATCGGCGTTCTTTCACTGGAACGTGCAGGGCTTGATTGGGAATAGCAGCGATTCGCGGCGATTGGACCAAATTGAGTACATTCGATCCCGCGCAGTGTCGGAGCAATTTATATCGATCTCTCTCAATGAGCTTTGCCTGTCGCAGGCGTTCTCTCTAGCTTATTACTTGAACGGAAGCTACTCTCAAAGGTACGAGTGGAAGTTTCATCGCCCGTGGAACGCGGCAGCTGGAAACTGTCGACTCGATGGTAATTCTTCTCGCGTGGAGTACGGTAACCAGGTCTTGAGTCGGTTCACGTTCGCCTCCTCCCTCGCCGCTCGTCAGGGAAGCGCAGCGTATTCAGCGGGTACTGACTCGTACCATTGGCCCAATATTGTCTGCATAGACACGACTGCGTTCCTCAACGCCTTCCACTCATGTTCCACGCATTTCGGAGGCTGGTCCACAGAGGAGGCGGATTTCTATAACTACACAATCTTTTCTACTGCTACGTATCGCTTCGGAATGGGCGATCTAAATCGCGGCCGAGCTAGTCTACCAGGCTCGTATCAGACCGACTTTCGAGAAGCTGACCTAACCAGTCCGAAACGCTCGACAACGGACGGCGGCACTGGGATTGATTACATATACGCTGTGAGGCCCAATACCGCCTCGGCGGGGAACGCTACAATTACGATTCTGGGCATGTCGGACCACCATTCGGTCCGAGGCTACTTCGATCTCTTATGACGCTCCACGCTTCCTGAAGGTCGGCGGCGACACGGTCCTCGGCTCTTAGGTTGCGGAACTAGGGCAGAGACGGGTTCCTAGCGATTCCGGCGTGTTGGCGGCGTGTGGCGCATAGCATGGCGGCCGGCCGCAGATTGCGGCGCCGGTCAAATCTTTTGCGGGGCAATTATCAGATCGACGGTGTTGCCTGATCTAGGCTTGACCTTTGGCCCCATTCGGGGGCAAGTGTTCCGTCGCAGGGCGGGTGGCTTGGCTGCTTCTAACGATGATGGTCTCGGGCGCTGCTAAAGTCTGGCCCACTTCTTGCGGTGGAGAGCGCCGGCTATGCGGGAGCCGGCTGTCGACCGGTTGAGCGACCTGGTCCGCTTATAAGAGCGCCAGGCCCGGGCACTGTTGGGCTCGATGGGGGATGCCGGCGGTACGGTCGAGGTCGTGGATGGCTTGGTTGGCGGCGTAGAAGGTTTGGCGATAGTCCTCGTCGTTGTTGAACGTGGGCATGTGGCCGACGAAGGTCGGCCCGGTGGGCTGGCCCCAGAGGGTGTGGTGTTGGGCGACTCTGCCGGCGGCGTCGATCCAGTGTTCTCGCGCCTCCGGGGCGTCGGGGACGGGGCCGAGGTGATCGAGGTATACCGGGTCGGGGCCGGCTGCAATCCGTTCGCCTCGGGTGCGGGCGTCGTCGGCGATGGCGGCGTCGGTCCTGTCGACGGCGAAGTTCTCGGGCCTGGCCTTCGCAGCGATGTTCGTTCGGTGTTGCGCCTTCTTCTCGGCGGCGTGTCTCGACACGAGGTCGGTGCGTTCCTGGTTCAGGGCGTCGAGTCTGCCGGGTAGGTCGGCTACATCTTGCTTTGCTTGGCGGATCGCGGCCCGGTGTTGGCGTCGGTGTAGCGGCCGGTCGTGCTCGGCGAGCATCCGCTTGGCTTCCGCCAGGCGCCTTACGGTGCTGCGGTACTCCCGGTTGGCCTCACGGGCCCAGCTGGCGAGGTTCGAGAGGTTCTGTTTGTGGGCCTTGAGCACGGCCTGGTGCTTGTCGGCGGCGGCCTGTTGGCAGATGGTGCGTTGTACCAGGTCCAGCAGCTCGTCGGCTGGTAGAGGCAGGCGAGGCCTGGCAGCGGGGGCGGCCGCCACACCGCGGCCTCTTCCCCTACCCGTATCCGACGGCTCGGAGGCGTGGTCGCGGCGGAGTGCTGTGGCGGGTTGGTCGATCCAAGTTCGAGCGACGCATTCTGCGATGACCTCGGCGGCGGTGCGCTCATCGCGCAGGACGACGAAGGCCTTGTTGGCGGTGCGGCCTCGGGTGAGTGGGACGTAGATGCCTCGGGTGTCGGCGGGGCCGTCGAGGTAGAGGAAGGAGCGGTCGACGGTGCGTCCTTGGGTGGCGTGGCTGGTCTCGGCGTACGCCAGCTCGACATCCCCAGCGACGTAGTCGACGGGCAGGGTGACGCGTCCGGTCGCCCCGGCGACCGTGACCGACCGGTCAGCGTGGACGGCTTGGATGGTCCAGTGGTCGCGGTTCTTGACCATCCGTCCTCGGTCGGTGAGCAGCGTGCGGTCGTTGCGTCGGGTGGCGACCAGGTCGCCGACATGCGCCCGGGTCGGGCCGAGCTTCACCGACGGGCTCTTCGGCTCGACCTCTTCGGCGGCGATCCGGATCTGTTGCGCGATCTCGTTGAGGACAGCGACGGCTTCGCGGGTCGGGGCCATCATCGCCGCGGTCTCCCCGGCCTCGATGGCGCGTCGCCATGCGATGACGGTGGCGGTGGCCATCTGGCGGGCGGTGCCGCCGTGGAACCGGTCGTGGTTGTTGTAGAGGGCGACGACGTCCGTGTCGCCTCGGCGGAGCCGGAGGCTGGCGTCTCGTTCCCAGGACGCGTCGAAGCGATGGACCCGGTCGAGCTCGACGGCGCCGATGGTGTCGACGAGGTGGCCGAACATGCCCGAGCGGCCGACGGCGGCGAACTGCATCGGGTCACCGACCAGGGCGAGCCGCCACCCACGTCGCTCAGCGAGGTTGATCAGCTCGGCCAGGCGTGGCGTGGGCACCATCGCGGCTTCATCGACCACGACGGTCGTCCCGGCGGGGAGGTCGTAGCGATGGCGCGGCGGCCGTTCGAGGCGGTGCTCGATGAGGAGCTTGTCGAGCGTGTCGGCATCCATCCCGGTGTCCACCGCCAGCACCTCCGCTGCCGCGGCCGAGGGTGCGACACCGAAGCACGGTCGCCCCTCGGCGTGAAGTCGGGCAACGGCGGGGCGCATGGCGGTGGTCTTGCCGGTGCCAGCCGGTCCCACGACCAGCACGAGGCGTCGCTCTCCTGCGACGGCGCCCGCTGCGTGGTTCTGCACGGCGGTCAGCTCGCCGTCGGGGTCCAGGTCCTGCGCATCGCTGCCGCCTTCGGCCGTCCAGCGGCGGGTGAGGTCGAGAATGTGCCCCTCCTCGTCGAGGATCGCCTTCGTGGTGAGGATGCGGTCGAGGGCTCCTTCGGTGACCGGTCGCCCGTCCTGGCGGAGCGGGATGTTGCCGGGCACGGGTCGGGAGATGTCGACGGTCAGCTCGTCCTCGACGTGCGACGCCAGCCGCTGCGCTCTGTCGACGGTCTCGGTGGCGGTGCCGCCGAGGCGGGTGGGCAGTGCGGCGGCGATCTCGCGGGTGATCTCGGCGGGGCGCCACACCGACTGGGTGTCTCGTAGCGAGGACAACGCGTCGACGACCGCGTCCCGATCGGTAGTGGCGTCGGCCTCGATCGCGCGGGTGCGGCCGGCGACCCGCTCCAGGTAGCTGGATGAATTGTAGCCGAGTGCGTCGAGCTGCTCGGCCCATTGCTCGTGGAGGCTCTGGGCGTCCTCGCTGGTCTTGGAGGGTCGGCTGTCGATGGCGGCTTCGCGTTCGATGCGCCACCGCTCCCGTGGCGTGGGTCGTCGGCCCAGGTTGTCGACGAAGCGCTCTGTCTTCTCATCGAGGCGGCGGGCCATCTGGCGGGTGCGCTGGGAGAAGGCGTCGAGGACCTCGTCGGGGGCTTCAACCATCTCGGCCTGACCGTTCACGACCTCGTTCCACCGGACGCCGAGCCGGGTGGTCAGCTCCGAGCGCAGCCCCGCGGCGTAGAGCGCGGAGATGGTGCGCTGGTCGTGCTTCAGGGTCCGCGCATCGAGCGCCAGCCACCGGCCGTCGGGGGCCATCACCCGATTCAGGATCACCAGGTGGGTGTGGAGCTGCGGATCATGTGCCCGGCTGGTGTGCTGGCGGAACGCGGCAGCGACCAGGCCCCGGGCATCGACGGTCCACACCTCGCCATCGACCCGATACCGGCAGTGGGCGTGATCCTCGATCCACCCGAACGCCGCAGCGACCGCAGCGTCATGCGCCTCGAGGACCTCCTTGCGGACGCGGTCGTCTCCGATAGCGAACAGGACCGACACCGACTTCGGGGCCGAGCAGGTGACGTCGAACCCGCGCACTGTTCGCTCGTGATGCCTTGTGCCCAGCAGCTCGCCGCTGGCCGGGTCCCGGCCATCCATCAGGGACAGGAAGTCATCGTCATCCACCTCCCCCGCGAGGCCGAGCGCAGTGGCGCCGCGGCCGAACCACCGGCCGGGCGGCTCGTCGCCGTCGAGGTAGTACCGGCCGGGGCCGTCGACGTAGTAGGCGCCGGCATCGGGGCCCTTGAGCGTGGTCACTCTGGCGGTCACGACCGACCCCCGCACGAGCTCGTGCACTCGTCTGTCGATCGCTGCGACGCTTGCGCTCGAGTCGGTTCGGTCACGGGTAGCTCCTTCAGCGGGAGGGATGGGTGACGGTGATGCCGGTGCCGTCGAGGTGAACCACGTAGGCAGGTGGGTCCATTGGTCCCGTCGAAGGCAGGGCTTCGAGGACGCCGGCTCGGCTGAGCTGGCGCAGCCGCCGATGCGCGCTGTCCTTGGACAGGAACCCGAGCCGCTCGGCCATACCCCGGGTGCTCGCCGCGACCTCCAGCCGCCCGTCGACCGAGTCGGCCTGGGCGACAAGGACGTGCAGCACCGCCACCGCGTCGGGCCCGTGCTCGCGCAGGAACTCGAGCGCCTGCGGGTAGCGGTGCTCGATCACTACCTCTCCCGCCACCGGCTCGGCCGACCTGGCGTCCGAACGCGCAGCGATCGCAGGCTTGGCGGGTCCGGCTCGGCGCGCCCGCGGACGCGCCGACCTCGGTCCGGTGACCTCGGGTGCGAGGTCCAGGAGGGTGAGCTGCTCGGCTGCCATGGTGACCTCCGAACGGGCGCGATGATCCCGTTACCTACGTAGGCCTCTCTAGGCCTCGAAAACCGCGCAGAAATCGCGAACTCACCGCGATTCCTTGTCCCCGATCTGCGACACGCCCCGCCTGTTCACCCCTCGGGAGTGCTCGGCGGGGTTGCCAGCAGCGACCCGAGATGGGAGGTCATCCTCTGCTCGGACTCGTCGGTGCGGTGGATGTAGACCGACTTCATCAGGGCCTCGGTGTGGCCGCCCCGATCCGCGATCTGACGCGAATCGAACCCGGCTTCGGTGAGCGTCGTCTGGGCCCAGTGCCGCAGGGCGTGCATCGTGGCGTCGAAGTTGGCGGCGTCCATGCCGAGCCGCCGGCGGAGCCGGAGCATCTTGCGGGACAGCTGTTCGGGGCGCACCGGCAGGGAGCCGTCGGGTGACCTGCTGGCGACGAACGCGTCCTCGACAAGCACGGTCCCGCACGCCGCCGCGCGCTCCTCCATGCCGCGGCGGTGCGAGCGGAGCATCCCGACGGTGTGGGCGTCGATGCCCACCAGGCGGGGCTTGCCGGTCTTGGTGGTGTCGGTGATCACGACGGTGCCGCCAGCGTCGTTGACCGTCGTCGCGACCTCGATGCGTTCGGCCTCGAGATCGACAGCGCGCCAGCGGAGCCCGGCAAGCTCACCACGACGCATACCCGTCACCGCGCCGAGGTGGGCGAGGAGCCCGAACTCGGCATCGACGTCCTTCGCGGCGGCGAGCAGCCGCAGGAGCGACTCGATGTCGGGCGGGATGACCTCGCGGCGAATCGCGGTGCTCCTCGGCTCCTCGGCTTCGATCATCGGGTTGCGGCTGATCACCCGATTGCGCCGAGCCCACTTGAACGTGCCGTTGAGCAACGTGAACGTCTGGTGGATCGAGCTCTGGCTCTGCCCGGCAGCCCGCATGACCCCGAGCGCCCGCTCGACGTCATCAGGAAGCACTCGATCAGCGACACGGCTGCCCAGATGCGGGGCGATCCAACGCTCGGCGAGACCTCCGTAGCGGACCAGCGTCGAGTGACGTCGACCCTTGTGATCGCGCAGGTGATCGAGGTAGCCGTCGAGCAGCTGCTTCACCGTGACGCCCTTCTGGGAGCGGTCCGGAACATCTCGGCCGTCGCCGACCTCGGCTACGAGCGCGGCAAGGGCTCGGGCCGCTTCCTGCTTGGTCCCGGTCACGCGGCGAAACACCCGCTTGGGCTTGCCATCCGAACCGATGCCCGCAGACGCTGCCAGCTCCCAGGTGCCCGGGCCGACCTCACGCTTGGAGCCACCACCTCGAGCTGACCGCTGCACTGCACCACTGGTGGTGTGCTCGACAGTCAGATGATCCGGTCGGACGCACCTCGGCTCGACCCGGCACGGGAGCACCTTGGTGCCTGGCGGCGCCTCGCCGTGCTCGATCTCCCAAGCAACCCGGTGCGCCGTCATGTTGCGTCCAGCGACCTTCAGTCGCCCGGTGCCCCGATCGGGGTTCGTGGCTCCGAGCCACAGGTGGTGCTCACCAGTCCGATCGACCTTCTCCTCGAACCGTTCCGCCAACGATCTCGCCATGGCCTTCGTCCCTTCGTCCAGCGCTCCGCGGCGCTGCAACAACGTTTGGGACGGCCATGACGAGGTGGAGGCCATCGACCACCGGACAACAGGGTACGCCGCCAAACGGTGCATCGGAAGGTGCATCAGAGGGTGCATCGCGGTCGCGAACCGCGTAAGTGGGCCTGATGCACCTCCCGCGAAGGAGCCTCTGAACGGCCAAATCCCCTACGTGAGCAGGGGATTCGAGTTGGTGGGCCACCAGGGACTCGAACCCTGAACCGGCGGATTAAAAGTCCGATGCTCTGCCAATTGAGCTAGTGGCCCCGGGGTCCGGGTCCCGGGCCGTGGTTGACGGCGTCTGTCCGGGGCGTGCGGGGTCAGTAAACCTAATGGGGATCCACTAGGTCCAGCCACGGCTGGCCCGCACATCTGGTGTTCAGAACGATTCGTCCCCGGTGAACAGGTCTGACAGGTCGGCTCCGAAGCGCCGTAGCTCGTCTCGGTGTAGCACCGACAAGGCGCGGAGCTTCTCTGCTCCCATCGCGGTGAGGGACACGTGCTGTCTGCGGTGATCGCTCGGGTCGACGTGAAGGTCCACCAATCCGGCGGCTTGAGCCCGTCGGGCCAGTTCCCCAGCGGAGTGAAGACGAAGCTGGAGGGCTTCGGCCAGGTTGGTGAGGGTGGGGTCTTGAGGGTGGGGCCAGCCTCGCACGGCCAGCATCAACTGGTGTTGGGCCGGGGTGATGCCCTCGAAACGGGCCGCTTCCTCGGAGAAGCGAAGGAACACCCGCAGGCCGTGGCGGAAGCGTGCCAGTCTCTGGTAGTCCTTGTCGGTCAGTTCATCGTCGGGCCGGGCGTTCATGTCGTGGACAGGTCTACCCGGGGTCGTTGAGATTCGATCACCGCGTCTCGGTTGGTCAACACCAGGGCGAGGGTGGCGGCGATCAGCGCAGTGGGGGCCAGGGTCAGGCCCGCCATCTGGGTGACGACCAGGGTCGAGCCCAGGGGGGTTTTGGTGACCCCGACGCAGAGGCCGACGGCCAGGCCCACCATCACCACCGTCACGTTTGCCGATGGCACCAGCTCGCCGATCAGTTGACCTCCGGCGATTCCGATGAAGAACAGAGGGATGATGAAACCGCCCTTCCACTGGGCGGTGAGGGTCACGAGCACTCCGGCCAGCTTGGCCACCATTGCTACGGCCAGAGCACCGGCGGTGAGGCCTCCGGCCACGATCTCCTCCACCTGGAACTCGCCGTTGGTGAGCGCGAAGGGCGACCACCAGGCCAAGGCGCCGAGGGCGGCACCGCCGAGCGTCGGCAACCAGATCGGAGAGATTCCCGAGGTGACGCGTTTCGCCATGTTCACCAGGCGCCCGAAGGCCAGGGCGCCGACGCCGCCGAGCAGACCACAGATGATTCCCCACCCGAGGTCGGCACCGCTCAGGCTTCCCACCGGGGGAAGGGTCCACACCGGGCGGAGCCCGAGTCCGGATGCGGCGAAGTAGACGGCGTGGCCGGCCAAGGCCCCGATGATGGCGGGCACCAGGGCCTCGTAGTACTGGAGACCCCGTCGGTGGAGGATCTCCAGGGCGAACAGCGCGGCACCCAGCGGAGCTCCGAACAACACGCTGAACCCGGCGGCCATGCCGGTGATGGTGAGCACCCGCACGTCGGCCGGATCCAGTCCGTACCTTCCGGCGACCCAGGACCCGAGGGTGCCGTTGGTCTGCACGAGCGGGGCTTCGGGGCCCATGGTTCCGCCTGCGCCGACGCACAAGAGCGAGGTGGGTATCACCGAGCGGACCATCCGGGTGTCCTCGGCACCTCCAAGTACGTGGATGTTGTCGACGAGCAGTTCGACGTTGCCGCTGGGGCCCAGGACCTTCGTCAGCAGGGTGATGGCCGCGCCGACCACGACCAGGATCAACCCTTGATGCCAGCTCGGACGATCACCAGGTCCGATCAGTTCGGTGACGAGGTGGAGGGCGGTGAGGTAGGCGGCGCCGATGAGGCCACCGCCTAGGCCGACCACGATCACCGGGACCGAAAGACCCGCGCTCAGTTCGGGGGAGACCAGACGTTGGCGCAACCTGTTGGTTCTCCATCGGAGGTCTGACGGGGTCTTGTCCTGGGCAACCACAAATACATCGTATTGCGATCTAATTGCCAGTCCCAAACCGCCACATCCACCGATTTCCTGTGGGACCATCGCGGTCCTCGCCGGCGCCCCGCCGGGACCGAGTCAGGGACCACGATCGGAGCCACATGGCATCACCCGGACCTGAGCCGACCTCGACCGAATCAGGTCCCCGGTTGGCGCCCACCACTGCAGACCAACGCGACCCAGAGACCAACACGCTGATCGACTCGCTGGGTGGGCTCAACATCTTCACCACGCTCGCCCACCATCCCAAGGCCCTCAAGAGCTGGCTCCGCTTCGGTGGCCACGTCCTCGCCGGGAACTCCATCCCCGAGCGGGAGCGAGAGATGATGATCCTGCGCGCTGGTTGGCGGTGCCGAAGCGACTACGAGTTCGGTCAGCACACGGTGATCGGACTGCGAGCCGGACTCACCGATGACGAGGTGAGGAGTCTCGCCACCGAGGGCGTTTCGGGCTGGTCCGAAAGCGATTCGATGTTGGTACGAGCCGTCGACGAACTGGTCGCCGAGCACCGGATCACCGATCAGACCTGGGCATTGCTCGAGGCTGAGCTGAGCGTTCAGCAGTTGATCGATCTCGTGTTCACCGTCGGCCAGTACGTGATGGTCTCGATGGCGCTCAATACCTTCGGCGTCCAGCGCGAACCAGGCGTGCCCGGATGGCCGACGTGACCGCAGCGGAGCCCGTGTTAGGTGGGCCTGATCCTGGCGAACGACGGCTCACCGGCCACGTGGCGGTGGTGGTCGGAGCCGGCCAGACCCCCGGCACGACCATCGGAAACGGACGGGCCACGTCCATCCTCCTGGCTCGAGATGGTGCTTCGATACTGGCTGTAGACCGTGACCTGGATTCGGCGGCCGAGACGGTGGCGATGATCGAGGCCGAAGGAGGTACCGCATCGGCCCTGCGAGCCGATATCACCAGCGAGGCGGACTGCCGCGTCATCGCCACCGAGGTAATCGAGCGGTACGGCCACGTCGACGTGTTGATCAACAACGTCGGTATCGGCTCGGGCGACACCGGCGCCACCAAGCTCACCGAGGAGAGCTGGGACCTCATCCACGACGTCAACCTCAAGGGGATGTGGCTCACCTGCAAGCACATCGTCCCGTTGCTCCGCGCTCAGGGATCGGGAGCGGTGGTCAACGTCTCCTCGGTGGCCGCGGTCTGTTCGGTCGGGGTCCTGGCCTACAAGACCTCCAAGGCCGGGGTGAACGCCCTCACCCACCAGCTGGCCATGTCCAGCGTCAAGCGAGGCGTGCGGGTCAACGCCATCATGCCGGGTTTGATGGACACCCCCATGGCCATCGAGGGGATCAGCGAAGCCGCCGGGGTCGATCCCGACGACCTCCGCCGGCTTCGTGACTCGATGGTGCCGCTCGGCGGGAAGATGGGCACCGCCTGGGATGTCGCCGAGGCGGTCCTGTACCTGGCCAGCGATCGGAGTCGTTTCGTCACCGGCGTGATCCTGCCCGTCGATGGCGGGCAGTCGGCCCGCATCGGCTGAGCCGCGGTCCCGGCACCACGTCGTGTGCCTGGTTTCGTGAGGTCTACGTAGGCTGCCATCCATGCTGATCAGACTCGGTGGTCAAGACCTTGCGATCGTGGGCCGGGCCCGCGTCTACATCTGTGGGATAACGCCCTATGACGCCACCCACCTGGGTCATGCCGCCACCTTCGTGTGGAGCGATGTGGCGGTTCGGTTCCTTCGCCAGCTCGGGCACGATGTCCAGGTCACCCGCAACATCACCGACGTGGACGACAGCCTCCTGACCCGGGCCCGCGAGACCGGGACCCCATGGCGGACCCTTGCCACCCGACAGACCTACCAGTTCGAGGACGACATGGCCCGACTCGGGGTGTCGACCCCCACGTTCGAACCCCAGGCCCACAACTACGTGGCCGAGGTCATCGAACTGACTCAGGCCCTCCTCGACCTCGGCCACGCCTACGAGCGGTCGGGCACCATATACGCCCGTCACCCCGGAGTGGCCCAGCGCGCCGGTCTCACCGACGAGGACGCCCTGGGGCTCGCCGGAGAGAGGGGTGAGGAGCCGGCTGATCCGGCCAAGGAGAATCCGCTGGATACCGTGCTGTGGCAAGGGGCAGGTGCCGGAGGCGATGCCACCGAGCCGGTCTGGGACAGCCCCTGGGGTCGAGGTCGACCGGGCTGGCACGTCGAATGCTCGGCAATGGCCCTGGCCACCCTCGGTCCTGGCCTCGACCTCCACTGTGGTGGCGCCGACCTGGCCTTTCCCCACCACGCTTTCGAGGCGGCACATGCCGAGGCCGCCACCGGGGTCACGCCCTTCGCTCGAGCCTGGCTGCGGGCTGGTTCGGTTCACCACGACGGGCAGAAGATGGCCAAGTCGGTGGGCAACCTGGTGATGGTGCGGGACCTTCTGGTCGGCCACTCCGCTGGCGCCATTCGCCTCATGATCTGCGACCGTCGTTGGTGGGATGACTGGACCTTCGACGCCTCCGAGTTGGAGCGGGCCGAGGAGAGGGTCGCCGCACTGCGGGCGGGGGCAGCTCGACCCGGCTCCACCGAGGGAGGCCGAGACCGCGTGATGGCGGCCTTGGCCGACGACCTCGATGTACCGGCCGCCCTGGCCGTGGCCGAGACCGAAGGTGGCCCAGCGGCCGAGGTCGTGCTCCAGGTGCTCGGCTTGCACCCATTCGAGCCCACCACCCGAACCAGCATGCTCCCCAACCCCTGAGGAGCGCCCGTCGCCACGGTGATTCGCCAGGGCCGGGAGGCTCTGCGTGATGGTGGTCACCCCGCATGGGGTGTCCAACGTCCCTACTGTGGTGGCTGATTTTCCGGTGAGGTGGCCGGACATCTGAACAGGGAGTGCCCGTGGGGTCATCCAGCCGAAGTGGAGCCGTGGTACTGAACGGCGTTACCCGTCGCTTCGGCGATGTGGTGGCGGTGAACAACCTCGATCTCGAGATCGTCGACCGCGAGTTCCTGGTGCTTCTCGGTCCGTCAGGCTGTGGCAAGTCGACAGCGTTGCGCATGATCGCCGGGCTCGATCTGCCCGATGAGGGCACCATCGAGATCGCTGGCGAGGACGTCACCGACGTGGTGGCCCGCGACCGCGACGTCGCCATGGTGTTCCAGAGCTATGCCCTGTACCCGCACATGTCGGTGCGCAAGAACATCGAGTTCCCGCTGCGCAACCGCAAGGTTCCCAAGGCCGAGATGGATGCTGCGGTGGCCGAGGCCAGCCGTGTCCTGGGTTTGGACAACCTCCTTGATCGTCGCCCGGCGCAACTGTCGGGTGGCCAACGACAGCGGGTCGCTTTGGCCCGAGCCATCGTCCGGCGCCCCACGGTCTTCTTGATGGACGAACCGCTGTCCAACCTCGACGCCAAGCTTCGGGTCCAGACCCGGGCCGAGCTGATCGACCTCCAGCGTCGACTGGAAACCACCGTCGTCTACGTCACCCATGATCAGGTCGAGGCCATGACCATGGGTCACCGGATCGCCGTCATGGTGGCCGGCGTGCTCCAACAGGTCGGTCCCCCCGGCGAGGTCTATGACCGCCCGGCCAACGTCTTCGTGGCTGGGTTCATCGGCAATCCCCCCATGAACCTGTTGGACGGCAAGATCTCGACCGGCACCGAGCAGGCCGCTTCGGTGACCATCGGGTCCGACCGACTCGAGCTCCCCGGTCACCTGACCGCCGCCGCGGCCCAGGCCAGCGGAGGCGAAGCGGTGGTGGGGGTGAGACCTGAGCACCTCAGCCTGGCCTCCTCGGGGGGGATAACGGCCAAGGTCACCGTGATCGAGTCACTCGGCCATGAGCGCCACGTCGTCTGCACCACCCCGGACGGGCAGGGCATCACCGTCAGGATCGATCACGACGACCCGGTGCCGGCCGACGACGAGACCGTGCACGTGGTGTGGGATCCCGATGCCGTGCACATCTTCGATCGGGCCAGCGGCGATCGGCTCGACCCATGACCGTGCCGGTTGCTGCTGCTGGCCGTCGTCCTCGCACGGTCAAGTCCCGGAAGCGACGGGAGACGCTCTTCGCCTACCTGTTGCTGTCGCCTTCGCTCGTGGTGTTCATGGCCTTCGTGGTCTACCCGTTCGCCCGCAACATCTGGCTCGGTCTGTACCGGACCCCTCCCTTCCCCGGGCTGCCCCGCCGGTACGCCGCCTACGAGCAGTACCAGCAGATCCTCACCTCGCCCGAGTTCGTGGCCAGCCTGCGGACCACCGCCCTGTTCCTGGTCATGACCGTGCCGACAGGACTGTTCCTGGGGCTGTTGCTGGCGGTTGTCGCCCACCAGCAACTACGAGGCATTGGCATCTATAGGACGATCTTCTCCTCCACCGTGGCCACCTCGGTGGCGGTGGCCTCGGTCATCTTCTTCACCTTGCTCAACCCCCAGGTCGGCCTGCTCAGCTACTGGCTGGGTCTCCAGGGTCGGCCGTCTCTGCTGGCCGACCCGCAGTGGGCGCTGGTGGCAGTCGCCGTGGTGACGGTGTGGCAGAACCTGGGCCTGTCGTTCATCCTGATGTCGGCCGGGCTCCAGGCGGTGCCCGACGACCTGTTGGAGGCTGCCGAGATCGATGGCGCCGGGGCCTGGTCCCGGCTTCGCAACGTGACCTTGCCGATGCTGTCGCCCACGCTGTTCTTTGCCGCGGTGGTCGGCGGGATCATGTCACTTCAAGCCTTCGGGCAGATCGACATCCTCACCAACGGCGGACCCCTCAAGAAGACCAACGTCCTGGTGTACGCCATGTACGACGCGGTGTTCCGCCAGAACAACGAAGGAAAGGCCGCGGTTCTGTCGGTAGCCCTGTTCGGACTGACCCTGATCCTGACCCTGGTGCAGATTCGCCTCATCGAACGGCGGGTGTCCTATGAGCGATGAACTGCCGACTCCCGTGGTCGATTTCCCTTCGGTCAAACAGGCCGCCTCTCGCCGCCGGGCTCGCCGCACCGCGGTGCTGATCGGGCGCTACCTGCTGCTCACGGTGTTGGCCGCGATCATCTTGTTCCCGATCTACATCACGGTGGTGAACTCGCTGCTTCAACCCGAGCAGATTGCCAAACGGCCGCCGACGTTGTTCCCCACTGATCCCGACTGGTCCACCTACTCGACGGCGTGGACCAAGGGGCACCTGGGGCGCTATCTGATGAACAGCTTCCTGGTCACCGCGGTGATCGTGGTCGGCCAGGTGATCACATCGGTCCTTGCTGCCTACGCCTTCGCCTTCTTGGACTTTCCCGGGCGACGAGCGCTGTTCGTGTTCTTCCTGGCCACCATGATGGTTCCCTTCGAGGTCACCTTCTTCACCAACCAAACCACCATCGTCCACCTCGGTTGGTACGACACCTACCTGGCATTGACCGTGCCGTTCTTGGCCACCGGGTTCGGGGCGTTCCTGATACGCCAGTCGTTCCTTGCCCTTCCTCCCCAGTTGCGCGATGCCGCCGAACTCGACGGGGCCGGCCACTGGCGGTTCATGACCAAGGTGGCGGTGCCGCTGGCCCGACCCGGGATCGCGGCGTTGGCGCTGTTCAGCTTCTTCGGTGCGTTCAACCAATACCTGTGGCCACTGATCGTCACCAAGGACGAACGGCTACGAACCGTTCAGATCGGGCTCAAGTACCTACAGAACACCCAGGTGGATCAGATCAACGTGACCTTTGCCGGAACCATCCTGGCCGCGCTGCCGCTGTTCATCCTGCTGATCTTCTTCCAGAAGCAGCTGGTGCGAGGCCTCACGGCCGGGGCGGTGAAGGGATGAGAGCCATCAGTGGGGCCGCTGGTCGCATCGGAGCCCGGGGGTTGGTGTCCCTGGCCCTGGTCGGATCGTTGCTGGCTGGTTGCACGGCCGACGACCGGGTGGGCGGCACCTTCGACACCACCGTCGACCCTGCCGACTGCGGGATCGAAGCGCTTGAGGCCGAAGACGGCCCGGTGGAGATCGTGTTCTGGCACGCCCTGGCCGAAACCTCGTTGGACTGGTTGATCTCCTCCACCAAGGAGTTCAACGCATCTCAGGACAAGGTGAAGGTGGTCCTGCGCCGGCAGCCCAACTACGAGGACATGTTCACCAAGTACAAGGCCGGCCTGGCCAGTGGGGATCTACCCGACCTGATCCAGGCCGAAGAGACCGTCGTCCAGCAGATGATCGACAGCCGTTCCACGGTGCCGGCCCAGGCTTGCATCGACGCCACCAAGACCGATCTGTCCGACTACCTGCCCCGAGGCCTGGCCTATTACTCCTCGGGAGGCGTTCAGCGGGCCATGCCGTGGGTCATCTCCAGCCCTGTGCTGCTCATGAACCGCGTCGCCTTCGAGAAGGCCGGGCTCGACCCCGACGATCCGCCTGAGACCCTGGACGAGGTCCGGGAGGTTTCCGAGAAGATCGTTGAGTCCGGTGCAGCGAAGTTCGGGATCGCCCTGAAGCCGGCACCGTTCATCTTCGAGTTCCTGCTGGCCAAGAGCGGCGGGGAGTACGTAGACAACGGCAACGGCCGCCAGGCACGGGCCGTGCACGCCAACTTGGACTCACCCGAGGCGTTGGCAATCTGGCAGTGGTGGCACGACATGGTGGCCGACGGGTTGGCTCTGGATACCGCCGGTGAGGACCCGGCCAACATCGATCACATCCTGGCCCTGGCCAACGAGACCGAGGGTGCGGCCATGACGCTCGAATCCTCGGCATCGATCGGTCCCATCGCCGGGATCTTGGCCACCGGGGCCTTCCCCCACGTCAAGCCCGACGTGGCACCGCTTCCGGCCCTAACCCCCGGCGGCGGGGTGCCGGTGGGTGACGGGGCCCTGTGGATGCCCAAGGCCTCCGATCCCGCCCATCGGGCCGCGGCCTGGCAGTTCATGACCTGGCTGAACTCACCCGAGCGTCAGGCCGAGATGGCCGCGGCCGGCGGATACGTGCCCACGCGCCTCTCCGCGGTGGACCAGCCGGTGCTCCAGGCCAAGTGGAAGGAGTTCCCGATGTTCCGCGTCGCCCATGACCAACTGTTGGGCGGCGAGATGAGCGACGCCAACGTGGGCACCCTGTTGGGGGAGTACCAGGGCCTGCGCAACGCGGTGCGAGACGGCCTGATCCGCACCTTGCGTCAGAACGTCGATCCCGAGAAGGCGGCCCGAGATGCCAAGGCCGAGGCCGACATAGTGATCCAGGAGTACAACGACCGCGTCGGGGCCTAGCGGGCCCGGTCACCGATCTGGGTACTCTGCTGCGATGCCCACCTTCGCGCCGTCCAGTTCAATGAGTCGAGCGGTCCAGAAGGTCGCCACCAGCTCGGCCTTCCGCAAGGTCGGCCCCAAGGTGGTTCCGCCGCTGGACCGCTTCGTCCACCGCGTTTCGGGTGGCCGGTGGTCGGTCAGCGGGGCGATCGTGCCCAGCTTGGTGTTGACCACCACCGGCGCCAAGTCCGGCCTTCCGAGGGAGTCACCGTTGGCTTGCGTGCCCCGACCCGAGGGCGGGTGGTACGTGGTGGGCTCCAACTTCGGCCGCGAGAAGCATCCGGCGTGGACGGGCAACTTGATCGCCAATCCCAAGGCGACCGTGGTCGTCCGACGCAAGACCACCGAGGTCACTGCCCGGCTCCTCGACGACGATGAGAAGGCCACGGTGTGGCCGGTTCTGGTGGCGGTGTGGCCGGCCTATGACGACTACGTCGAGGTGAGCGGTCGCAACATTCGGGTCTTCCAACTGGACCCGCTCTGACCTGATGGCCGCGTGGGTCATGGCAGCAAAGGCGTAGACCGGAGCCACGGCGGGGTCGGGCTCGCCCGGTTCTTCAGGTGCGGCGGGGTTGCCAGACTGTGGCGCCCAGGGTGAGGTAGCGGAGCTGGCGGACGGTCTCTTCGACCAGGACCGGTTCTCGTTCGGGGGCTTCCTCGACCGCCTCGAGGATCCGCTGGGCGGTGCGGACCATCAGGTCCACGATGAGGTCGGCCAACATCACCAGATCGCGCACCGGCCATCCGTTCACCACGGGGAGGCGGGCCAGGTCGGTGGCCAGTTCGGTGGAGAACAACCTGATCTCGGTGCGGATCCGGGTTCGGACCTCGGGTAGAGCGCTGTACTGCTCGCGGACCAGGAACCGATAGTGGGGCCGGTGATCGTGAATGTGGCGGACCAGCACGCCAACCGATCGCTGGGCAATGTCGTCGGCGGCGACCACGTCGTCACGGGCGTCGCGCATGAGCTGGCGCAGGGTGGCGAAGGCCTCGTCGACCAGGACCACGCCGAGGTCGTCCATTCGGTCGAAGTGACGGTAGAAGGCGGCGGGGGTCACGCCCGCGGCCCGGGTGACTTCGCGTATGCCGACGTTGTCGAGGCTGCGGTCGGCCAGCAGCTCGAGGGCGCCGTCGAGCAGAGCGCGCCGGGTCCGGGCCTTGTCGTGGGACCGGGGGTGGCTCGAGCCGCTGGAGGATCGACCCCGGTGGGCTGGTCCCGAGGCTGGTCGTTCGGTGGACGGCATCGGGACGAGCGTAGACCGGACCTCCCTCGGTGTACGTATGTTCACGATTTGGGCATGAGGGTCCAAGGAAGGCATGGGGTTGGCGAGTGGAGTGGTGATCTATACGGTAAACAAGTGTATACTGAACTCGTACGAAGTCGGCCTGCCGTCTGCCGGTAATGCGTTGGTCAGGTGGGCCGGTCTCGGTTTGTCGAAGGCGGCGGCCTGGTCGCCGGGTCGGATCGCCCAGGACTTGAACCAAGGAGAGATGTCTTGACAGCACTGGTGGATCGACTCTTCGCCCCCCACGGCGCCGACGCATACCTGCGCTGGCTCACCCCTCGCTCGGCCCGCGCCGTGTACTCGGGTGTTGCCGTCGCCCCTCCCCGAAACCCGCGACCGGCTGCGGAGTCTTCGGTCGACACCGTGTCGACCGAGGGGACCACCTTCGCCCGATCGGGGGTCACCTCCGACCACGACGGGACCTTGCTCGAGGTGGCCGAGGCCGCCGGACTCACGCCGCCCAACCGGTGTCGACGTGGGGTGTGTGCCACCTGCACCACCGTCTTGGTGAGCGGCACGGTCTGTGACAGCCGGACCGGTGACCTTGTGGAAGGGCCGGCCCCGGTGCGCCTGTGCGTGTCGGTGGCCGAAGGACCGGTCGTGCTCGACCTCTGACCCCGGGGTAGACGACCCCAGCAACGTGACGAAGCGGGGCCGCCGAGCCCCGCATGATCCAGGAGTGACCCGATGACCTTGAAACCAAGCCCCGCGGGAATCGAACGCCGAACCCGTCGCATCCGCCCAAGCCCACGAGCCGGACCCGCAGAGTCCAGCCAGCCGCAACCAGGCGGCCCGCTCGCCCCGGCCGCTGCGTTCGGCCGAGCACCTGACCCCCGAACAGGTCGAGGCTCTCGGCGCTGAGCTCGACGACCTTCGTCGGCGCACGGTGGGCGACCTCGGCCAGCGTGACCGTGACTACATCGACGGTGTTGTCGGTGCCCAGCGACGCCTGGAATTGGCTGGCCGAGCGCTGTTGTTCGCTGGCTTCCTGCCGCCGGCGTGGCTGGCGGGAACCGTCGCCCTCTCGTTGTCGAAGATCCTCGACAACATGGAGGTGGGTCACAACGTCATGCACGGGCAGTACGACTTCCTCGGTGACCCCGAACTGGTCGGCAACCACTTCGAATGGGACACGGCGTGCCCGGCCGAGCAGTGGCGCCACACCCACAACTACGAGCACCACACCTTCACCACCGCCTTGGGCAAGGACCGCGACGTCGGTTACGCCATCATCCGGGTGACGCCCGAACAGCCGTGGAAGCTCCACAACCTGGCCAACCCGCTGTACGCCGCGGCCCTGGCCACCCTGTTCCAGTACGGGGTGATGCTGCACGGGATCGAGGTCGAGAAGATCACGAAGGGCGACAAGGACCGGACCGACCTCATCTCCCAACTTCTCGAGGTGGGCCGCAAGTTCTCGGGGCAGTCGCTAAAGGACTACGTCCTGTTCCCACTCCTCACCGGCCCATCGGCGCCGTTCACCTTCGGCGCCAACCTCACCGCCAACTTCGTTCGCAACGTGTGGGCGTTCACCATCATCTTCTGCGGTCACTTCCCCGACGGTGTGTCCACCTTCACCGAGGAGGAAGCCGAGGGCGAGACCCGCGGCCAGTGGTACCTGCGTCAGATGCTCGGTTCCGCCAACATCGAGGGCAGTCAGATCTTCGACGTGATGAGCGGCAACCTCAGCTACCAGATCGAGCACCACCTGTTCCCCGACCTGCCGGCCCACCGTTACGCCGAGATGTCGGTGGAGGTGCGGGAGATCTGCGAGCGCTACGGACTGACCTACAACTCCGGCGGCCTGGTCCGTCAGTTCGGCTCGGTGGTCCGCAAGATCGTTCGCTTGGCTTTGCCCTGAGAGGGTCGAACTCTCCGAGAACCAGGGTTGGCATATACCTCATAGGGGTATAGGGTTTGGGTAGTTGATCAGACCACCCGAGGAGTCAGCCATGTCCACCACCGCCAGCTACGCCGTAACCGGGATGAACTGCCAGCACTGCGTCGACTCGGTGACCAAGGAGGTCTCCAAGCTCGCCGGAGTGACCGGCGTTCAGGTGGACCTGGCGGCCGGGTCGGTGGCCGTCACCAGCGCCTCACCCCTGGACGTGGAGGCGGTACGGGCGGCAGTGGACGAGGCCGGGTTCGACCTGGCTACGACGGAGGGGTGACCGCCGTGTCGCCGGGGCTTCGCCTCGCCGCGTTCGCCGTGGTTTTGGTGATGATCTTCGGGGCCGGCTTCGGCCTGGGGCGGGCGGTGGGACCGGTCGGTACCGACCCGTCGCCGACTGGCCGGCACCCCGCCGGGGTGGAGCACCCCGTCGAGGCAGGCCACGGGGAGATGGGGTCGTGAACACATCGGGGTCTGCAACCAACCACGAACACGATGAGACCCCCACCTATTGGTCGGCCGACCTCCAGATCGGCGGGATGACATGCGCGTCCTGCGCGGCCCGGGTGGAACGCCGCCTCAACAAGCTCGACGGTGTCGAGGCCTCGGTGAACTACGCCACCGAACTGGCCCGGGTCACCGCCCCCCTGGCCATCTCGATCGACGACCTGACCCGGGAGGTGGAGGCCACCGGCTACCAGGTGATCCCTCCCCCGCCCCCCGTGGGTGGAGCCGCTCACACCCACCCAGGCCATGGAGGTGCAGCCAGCCCGACGGCCGGTGACGTCGCCGCCGACCCTCAATCCCACCACGCCGAGTTGGAAGACCGTGACCTGCGTCAGCGGGTTCTGATCTCGGGTGCACTCACCTTGCCGGTGTTCCTGTTGGCCATGGTGCCGCCCCTCCAGTTCGACCACTGGCAGTGGATCTCGCTGACCCTGGCCGCCCCGGTGGTGGCCTGGGGTGGTTGGCCGTTTCACAAGGCCGCTTGGGTCAACCTCCGTCACGGTGCCGCCACCATGGACACGCTGATATCGGTCGGCACCCTGGCCGCCTTCGGCTGGTCGCTGTACGCGCTGTTGTTCACCCCCGCCGGCGACCCGGGCATGCGGATGGGCTTCGACCTGATCCCCAGTCGGGGGAGCGGGGCCCACGAGATCTACCTCGAGGTCGCCTCGGTGGTGATCGTGTTGATCCTCAGCGGGCGCTGGTTCGAAGCCCGGGCCAAGCGGCGATCGGGTGCCGCCCTGCGGGCCCTTTTGGAGTTGGGGGCCAAGGAGGTGGCCGTCCTGCGCCGCGGAGCGGAGGTGCAGATCCCTGTCGATCAACTGGTGGTCGGCGACCGGTTCGTGGTGCGCCCCGGCGAGAAGGTCGCCACCGACGGAACGGTGGTCGATGGCCGCTCCGCGCTCGACACCTCGCTGCTCACCGGAGAGCCGGTGCCGGTCGAGGTGGGGGTCGGCGACCACGTGGTCGGGGCCACCGTCAACGCCGGAGGTCGCCTGGTGGTCGAGGCCACCCGGGTTGGTGCCGACACCGCCCTGGCCCGAATTGCCCGCATGGTGCAGGACGCCCAATCGGGCAAGGCCAAGGTCCAGCGTCTCGCCGACCGGGTCTCGGCCGTGTTCGTACCGGTGGTCATCGCCCTGTCGGTGGCGACCCTCGGCTTCTGGCTCGGCACCGGTGCCCCCGCCGCCGAGGCCTTCACCGCCGCGGTGGCGGTGTTGATCATCGCCTGCCCCTGCGCGCTCGGCCTCGCCACCCCCACCGCCCTGCTGGTGGGTACCGGCCGGGGAGCACAACTCGGAGTCCTCATCAAGGGCCCCGAGGTGCTGGAGTCGACGCGGGCCGTCGACACCATCGTGTTGGACAAGACCGGCACCGTCACCACGGGGCGCATGGCGCTCGTCTCGATGACCCCCGCCGCCTCCGAGGACGACGATGTGGTCATCCGGGTGGCCGGATCCATCGAGGACGCATCCGAACACCCGATCGCCGCGGCCATCGCCGCCGCCGCTCGTGACGCCGGGCACCAACTGGCACCGGCCCACGACTTCGTCAACCACCAGGGCTTGGGCGTGACCGCCGGGGTGGAGGGCCGGGGCGTGGCCGCCGGTCGCGAGCGTTTCGTGCTCGAACAGGTGGGCCAGGCCGCCCTCCCCGCCGAGCTGGCCGAAGCCCGGGACCGGGCCACCGCCGAGGGCCGGACCGTGGTCTACGTGGCCTGGGACGGTGCGGTGCGGGGAGCGCTGGTGGTGTCGGACACCATCAAGCCCACTTCGGCCGAGGCAATCCGCCGACTTCGTGAGCTGGGGCTGCGACCGGTGCTGCTGACCGGCGACAACCGGGCGGCGGCCGAAGCGGTGGCCGCCGAGGTAGGCATCGAGCCCGACGACGTCATCGCCGAGGTGCTGCCCGAAGACAAGGTCCGCGAGGTCACCCGCCTCCAGGGTGAGGGGCGGGTGGTGGCCATGGTGGGTGACGGGGTCAACGACGCCGCGGCCCTGGCCACCGCCGATCTGGGCCTGGCCATGGGCACCGGCACCGACGTGGCAATCGAGGCTTCCGACCTCACGCTGGTTCGCGGTGACCTGCTGGTGGCCGTCGACGCCATCGCGCTCTCTCGCCGGACGCTGGCCACCATCAAGGGCAACCTGTTCTGGGCCTTCGCCTACAACGTGGCGGCCATCCCGTTGGCTGCAGCCGGGTTGTTGAACCCGATGATCGCCGGAGCGGCCATGGCCTTCTCCAGTGTGTTCGTGGTGTCCAACAGCCTCCGGCTCCGCCGGTTCCGCTCCACCATCTCGCCGGGAGGCACCAAGTGAGCCGTGGCTACACCATGGAGAAGGACGACTACCTCAAGCGGCTCCGCCGCATAGAGGGGCAGGTCCGCGGCATACAGCGCATGATCGACGAGGACACCTACTGCATCGACGTCCTCACCCAGATCTCAGCGGTCACCAAGGCCCTGCAGAGCGTGGGCATCGGCCTCCTCGAGGAGCACGTCAACCACTGCGTGATGAACGCCGCCCAACAGGGCGACGAGGCCGCGGCGCGGGCCAAGGTCGCCGAAGCCACCAAGGCCATCGAGCGTCTCGTCCGATCCTGAACGGTGACCGGATGAAATCTGTTGTGTTGACACGAGGCGCGGTGATGGCCTTAGTTTCAGCCCGTGCCCAAGCCACTGGTCATCGTCGAATCCCCGGCCAAAGCCCGCACCATCGCGGGGTTCCTCGGGGGTGAGTTCAACGTCGAGTCGTCGGTAGGTCACATCCGTGACCTGCCGTCCAAGGGGTTGAGCATCGATGTGGAGAACCACTTCGAGCCCACCTACGAGGTCCACGCCTCCAAGAAGGACGTGATCCGGCGGCTCAAACAGGCGCTCAAGGAGGCCGACGAGCTCTATCTCGCCACCGATGAGGATCGCGAGGGTGAGGCCATCAGCTGGCACCTCCTCCAGGTGCTTCAGCCCAAGGTGCCGGTCAAGCGCATGGTGTTCCACGAGATCACCCGCGGCGCCATCGAACACGCGGTGGAGAACTGGCGAGAGATCGACGAGGGCTTGGTCGACGCCCAGGAGACCCGGCGCATTGTCGACCGCCTGTGGGGCTACCCGGTTTCGGAGGTCCTGTGGCGCAAGGTGGGCGGCGGACTGTCCTCGGGACGGGTGCAGACGCCGGCGGTGAGGCTGGTGGTGGAGCGCGAACGTGAGCGCATCGCCTTCCGCTCCGCCGACTACTGGGACGTGGAGGCTTCCTTCCCCACCGACCCCGGATTCCCGGCCACCCTGGTCGCTGTCGACGGTCGGCGACTGGCCACCGGTAAGGACTTCGACGACGCCGGCAACCTCACCCGCGACGTGGTTGTGGTCGACGAGTCCACGGCCCGGGGCCTGGTCGACGCCCTGGCCGACGCATCGTTCTCGGTGCGGTCGGTGGAGGAGAAGCCCTTCACATCCAAGCCCAAGGCCCCGTTCATGACCTCCACCCTTCAACAAGAGGGTGGGCGCAAGCTGCGCATGAGCGCCGCCCAGGTGATGCGCGTCGCCCAGAGCCTCTACCAGAACGGCTACATCACCTACATGCGAACCGACAGCACCACGCTGTCGGAGACCGCCCTCAACGCGGCGCGGGCCCAGGCCCGTCAGCTCTACGGCCCCGACTACGTGCCCGATGCGCCCCGAACCTATGACCGCAAGGTCAAGAACGCGCAGGAGGCCCACGAGGCCATCCGCCCCGCCGGTGACAGCTTCCGCACCCCTGAGTCGTTGGCCGGTGAACTGAGGGGCGACGAGATGCGGTTGTACGAGCTGATCTGGAAGCGCACCGTCGCCTCCCAGATGGTGGATGCCCGGGGCCAGTCGGTGTCGGTGCGCATCGGGGCCACGGCCGCCGACGGTCGTGACGCCGAGTTCGCGGCGTCGGGCCGCTCCATCACCTTCCCCGGCTACCTGCGGGCCTATGTGGAGGGTGCCGATGATCCCGATGCGGCACTCGATGACCGTGAGACGCTGCTGCCGGTCCTGGCCGTCGGTCAGACCCTGCCCAAGCCGGGCCTCGAGGCCAAGGGCCACTCGACCTCGCCGCCGGCCCGCTTCACCGAGGCGTCGCTGGTCAAACGACTCGAAGAGACCAACCTGGATCGCCTTCGCGGTGGTCCGGTTGTTGGAGGAGCACTTCGGTGAGCTGGTCGATTACGCCTTCACCGCCCGCATGGAAGACGAGTTGGACGGCATCGCCAGCGGTCAGGTCCAGCGCGAGCCGTGGCTGAACCGTTTCTGGTTCGGCGACGAGGCCGGTGAGCAGACCTCGGACCTGGCCGACGTGTCGCCGGGCTCGCCGGGGCTGAAGGTCCTGGTCGACCAGGGTCTTGCCGGGATCGACCCGGCCGAGATCAACGTGGTCGGTCGCCTGACCCCGCCCGACGGTGAGGACATCCTCATCAAGCCCGGCAAGTTCGGCCCGTACCTCAAGCAGGGGGAGCGCACCGCGTCGATCCCCGATGACCTGGCCCCCGACGAGCTCGACGTGTTCAAGGCGCTCGAACTGCTCGACGCCCCCAGCGGGGACCGGGTGCTGGGTACCGATCCCGAGACCGGCCTCGACGTCACCGTGAAGGCCGGCCGCTTCGGCCCCTACGTGCAGCTGGGCGAGATGCCCGAGGGCACCGGCAAGGCCAAGAAGGTCAAGGCCGAGGACAAGCCCCGCACCGCGTCGTTGTTCAAGACGATGACGGTGGAGCGCATCACCTTGGAAGAGGCGCTGTCGCTGTTGGCCCTTCCTCGCACTGTCGGTGTCGATCCTGCCGATCAGGGGACCATCGTGGCCATGAACGGTCGCTACGGGCCGTACCTGCGCAAGGACTTCGTCGACGAGAACGGCGTGGCCAAGAACGACACCCGATCGTTGGAGACCGAGGAGCAGATCTTCGATGTAACCCTCGATCAGGCCCTCAAGATCCTGGCCGAGCCCAAGCGGCGACGGGGCCAGACGGCCTCCGCGCCTCTGCGGGAACTAGGCGTCGATCCGGTCTCGGAGAAGCAGATGGTCATCAAGGACGGCCGCTTCGGGCCCTACGTGACCGACGGCGAGACGAACGCGTCGCTCCGCAAGGGCGACGAGGTCGACTCCATCACCGACGAGCGGGCCTCTGAGCTGCTTCAGATCCGCCGCGACGCCGGACCCACCAAGAAGAAGGCCACCAAGAAGAAGGCCGCGGCCAAGAAAGCTCCGGCCAAAAAGAAGGCGACGGCCAAGAAGGCTCCGGCCAAGAAGGCGGCGGCCAAGAAGGCACCCGCCAAGAAGGCCGAGCCTGCTCCCGACCCCGAGGGCTGATCGGCCCGGGCCTGCGGACCGGGTACCGTCGGCGCTGTGGGAAGGTTCGTGGTGTTCGAAGGCGGCGAAGGGTCGGGAAAGTCGACCCAGGCCCGACTGCTGGCTGACCGGTGGGGGGCTCTGCTCACCTTCGAACCCGGCTCCACCGACGTGGGGGCCCGCTTGCGGAGAATCCTCCTCGACCCCGACACGTCCGACCTGGATCCGCGGGCCGAGGCGCTGCTCATGGCGGCCGATCGAGCCCAACACGTGGCCACCGTCTTGCGCCCCGCCCTGTTGCGAGGCAAAGACGTCGTCTGTGACCGCTACGTCGGTTCCTCCCTGGCCTACCAGGGTCATGCCCGGGGACTCGGCGTGGAGGCGATCGCCGACCTTTCCACTTTTGCCACCGACGGCCTGGTGCCCGACCTGGTGGTGCTGTTGGAGGTGTCACCCGAGGAGTCGGCCCGACGTATGGCCCTCACCGGCTCTCCCGACCGGATGGAGGCCGCCGGTGCTGAGTTCCACGCCATGGTGCGAGAGGGATACCGGATGGTTGCCGCCCACAACCTCGACCGCTGGGTGGTCCTGGACGGGTCTGGTCCGGTCGAAGAGGTCAGGGCCCGGGTCGATGCCGTGGTGAAGGATCGACTCCCGTGACCGACGTCGGTATGTTCCCCGTGGATGCATGGTCCGAGGTGGTGGGGCAATCCCGTGCCGTCGACCTGCTGCGGACTGCGGCCACCGGAGACCCTGTTCACGCCTGGCTGTTCGTAGGCCCGACCGGATCCGGCAAGCGAGCCGCGGCTCGCGCCTTCGCCGGAGATCTCCTGGCCGCCGAAGCCGAAGGTACGGGCGATGTCGAGGCGGCGGCGAGGGCCCGGAGCCTGGCCTTGCACGAACAACACCCCGATCTGGTGGTGGTGGAGCGGGTCGGAGCATCGATCTCGAGCGACCAGGCCGACGAGATCATCACCCGGGCCAGTCGTTCCCCTTCGGAGGGTCGACGCAAGGTCCTGGTGCTCGACGAGTTCCACCTGATGGCAGACGGTGTGGCCCCCAAGCTGCTCAAGACCATCGAGGAGCCCACCCCCGGCACGTTCTTCGTGGTCCTGGCCGACGAGCTCCCTCCGGCGCTGGTCACCATCGCCTCGCGCTGCGTCCGGGTCGACTTCGCCCCGGTGCCCACGTCCGCCATCACCGAGCGGCTCCGAGCCGACGGCGTTCCCGCCGAGCGGGCCGCCGAGGCCGCGGGATTCGCCGGCGGGGATCTGCGTCGAGCCCGCCTGCTGGCCACCGACGACCGACTGGCGCTGAGGGTGGCGGCGTGGCGAGACCTGCCTCGCACGATCAACGGAACCGGATCGGCGGCGGCTCGGGCGGTCGCCGACCTGCGCGGTGCCATCGACGACGTGGAAGCTCCGCTGCGAGCCCGCCAGGAGGCCGAGGTGGCCGAGCTCTCGGAGCGGATCGAACGCTACGGGCAGCGGGGTTCGGGGGCCCGGGAGCTGGAGGCTCGGCACAAGCGAGAGGTGCGGCGCCTGCGCACCGATGAGCTCAGACTCGGGTTATCAGCCCTGGCCGGGACCTACCGGGACGAGATGCTGGTGGCTGCCGATCCGGCTCCGTCCATGGCCGGAATCGATGCCGTGCGCTCCGCTGAGACCGATCTCGCCTTCAACCCCAACGAGGAGCTGTGGCTCACGGCGTTGGCCCTGCGCCTACCCACCCTCAACTGAGGATCCGGGTTCCGGGCGTTCGAGGCGATCGGGTACGGTGAGCGATCCCCGCCCGGGTAGCTCAGTCGGCAGAGCAGCTCACTCGTAATGAGCAGGTCAAGGGTTCGATTCCCTTCTCGGGCTCCAATCTCTCGCTGGTTCCGGGCCGATCCCGGGGCTTCTGGGCCTAATCGGTGTCGGTCGGGGCGGTCTGGCGACAGGGCGCGTCCTGCGTCTGGGCGGTACCGTCGCAGCCATGTCCAGGTCGGTTCGCCGAGCACTTCTCGTGTCGCTCGCGTCACTTGGCGTGGTCGCGTCGGCGGCCATGGCGGGATGGGGTCCAGGCGCTACCGCGTCCCCGCAGGTGGCCGAGGCGGCCCGTGGTCGCGCCGAGGCAGACCTGAGCCGAACCCCCCGAGCCAGAGGGATCTCGGCGTCGGGTCGAACGGCCGAGGCGGCGGCATCACCTCACCTGGTCACGGCCAACCTGACCGCTGACGGGGCAGACCGCTACGAATACGTGCTCCAACAATCCTCCCGGTCCGGACGCCGTGGCGGTCAGGCGGGTACCGGACTCGACTTGGTCGTCACCGCGCCGGCGTCCAACCAGGGAGTGAACCTTCGAGAGGTCGGGTGGTTCGACGACGAGTCTCCAGCGGTCGATGCCCAATCCTGTGTGACGTGGTCTGAGTTCACCGGACCTATCGCCCAGGCCGGGGTGGCTCTGCGAGTCCGGTCGGCTCCGGGAGGACCTCAGGCGATCACGGTCACCAACAACATCTTCTTCGGGGCACGGAACGGCTGGAATGTGCACCTCTGGTCGGGGTCTCGCGGTGAGGTGATCGGGCAGGTGGTCCTTAGCCATTCCTTCGGTCCGACCGTGTTCCAGACGCCACCGTTGCCATGGCGTCTGTGTGCCAGGACCGTCGGGCGCGTGGTCCAGTTCAAGGCCTGGTCGATGGTGCTTCAGCCCGATGAGCCGGCGTGGGCCGATCCTGGATTCGGAGCCTCCTTCGTGGTTCCCGACGAATGGGTGTATGCGGGCCGTGCCGGCTGGTACGTGGGGCATCTGGTCGGCGGAGACCAGTCCGACTACCGCCAACTCGATGCCGAGGCGCTCGAGCCCGCCCTCGGCGAACGCGTCGCGGTGACCAGCCAGGCATCCGCCCAGGAACTGGTCCGCTCGGTCGCGGCCACCCTCGACCAAGTCCGAGGGAACTAGCCAGGGGTGTTTGGCCGAAGGCGGGCGAGGCGCTAGCGGCTGGTCAGGAGCGACGTGAACTCGGTGGGTGTGATCGGATGGCTGATCACGAAGCCCTGGATCCGATTGCAGTTCAGGGCAGCCAATGCATCGTATTGGTCAGAGGTCTCCACCCCCTCGGCCACCACGGTCAGCTCGAGGGCTTGGGCCAAGTGCACCACGGCTTCCACCAGGGCGGTGGCCTCCGACGAGTTGGTCAGGTTGGTGATGAACGACCGGTCGAGCTTCACCACGTCGATGGGCAGATCGCGAAGGCCCGACAGGGACGAGAACCCGGTCCCGAAGTCGTCGAGGGCCACCCGGCAACCCAGGGCTCGTAGGGCCTGAAGGCTCTCGACCTCCCCGTGGCCGTCGGTGGCCAATGTGGTCTCGGTCAGCTCGATCACGAGCCGATCAGGACTGAGGCCGGTGTCGCCCAGGGCGGCGGCCACGTCGTCCACGAAGCCGGGGTCGCGGAGCTGGAGGGCGCTCACGTTGACGGCGATGGTCAGGGCCGGACCCAGACGCTGCCACTCCACGGCCTCGGCGCAGGCTCGGGTGAGGACGGCTCGGCCGAGGTCGACTATCGCCCCCGATTGCTCGGCCAGGCGCACCAGTTCATAGGGCGAGACCGGCCCACGGTCGGGATGGGTGTAGCGCAGCAGTGCTTCGGCACCGGTGATCTTCCGGGTGACCGTATCCACAATGGGCTGGTAGGCCAGCCACCACGCCTGTGACTCGAGGGCGTCACGCAGGTCTGACTCCAGATCCATGCGGGCCTTGGCCCGTTGTTCGAGGTCCTGGTCAAACAGCGCGAACTGACCGCCTCCGGCCTCCTTGGCCCGGTGTAGGGCGATCTCGGCGCTGCGCAACACCTCACGACCGTCGGTGCGACCGAGGGCCACGGCGATTCCGACGCTTCCGGTGATCCTCACCCGGTGATCGTCTATGTCGATCGGTTCGGAGAAGCAGGCCAGCATCCGGCTGGCGAACACGACCGGTTCGAACTCGTCCGATACGTCGGGCAGGACCACCGCGAAATGCACACCGCCGTAGCGGGCCAACAGGTCAGCCCCGCGGATCAGCTCGGTTAGCCGGGCCGACACGGTTCCCACCACCCGGTCGCCCACATCGAGACCGAAGGTCTCGTTCACCCGGTGCAGGTTGTCCACGTCGGCGAAGATGACCGCGGTGCGACGGTCGGGGTCGGCGGAATCGACCAGACGGACCAGCTGATCTTCGAGCAAGGCCCGGTTGGGTAGGCCCGTGACGTCGTCGTAGAGGACGGCTCGGCGGAGTTGCTCTTCCAGCTTTCGCTGAGCGCTGATGTCGCGGCATACGGCACTGAAGGTGACGGCACCGTCGCCAGATCCCGTATGGGCGATCAACACCAACGAGACCGGAACCACTCGGCCGTCGACGCGCCGGATCCGACTCTCACCGGTCCAGGTTCCCTCCCGGGCCGCAACTCGCATCCCTTCGCGAAGCAGGTCGGCGGCCAGCTCGTCGGGCAAGAAGTCGAAGGCGAGTACGTCCCTGCTCCCGGCGTCGACTCCGAGCAGGATCTGGCCGGCCGGGTTCAGGTAGCAGATGACCCCGTCGGCAGTGGTGGTCGCAACCAGGTCAGGACTGGCTTCCACGATGTGGCTCACCTTGCGGCTGGCCGCCAGCAGGTCGCGCCGGGCGCTGACCACCGAACCGATGAGCACACCGCTGAGGGTGAGCACCACCATCAGAAGTTGGACGTCGGCCCGGTCGATCGGGTCGGTCACCAGTTCGTGAGCCCCGGCGGTGAGCACCGCCCCGATGGTGGAGGCCGACATGGCCGCGGCAGCCACACCGTGGCGGAGGGCCAGCGAGATGACCGGTACGAAGGCCAGGTAGACGAACTGCATCGGCTCGTCTCCGGCCACCATCAGGGCCACGGCCACCACGGGCGGGAGGGCGAACTCGGCGACCAGCAGCCAGCGGTTGACCGTGTCGTCATCGTCGGCGACGGGGATCGGGCGCCCGCGCAGGAAGGCATCGCCGGTAATGACGATGGCCGGGGTGAGGCTGGCGCAGGCGATCACGTCTCCCACCCAGAACAGGCCCACGGAACGGGCCACATCGGCGGAGGCCACCAGGTCCAGCCCGTACTGGACCGCGATCCCACCCAGTGCCGCCAGTCCGGATCCGACCACGATGCAACCGAAGGCCAGCGCCACCAGGTCTTCGGAGCTGCGTAGACGAGGATCCAAGCCGAGGCTACGGAGGGCGATGCCGGCCAACTGGTAGGAGCCGACTATGGCCAATGCGTTCACGATCAGCCCCAGCGGACCGAAATCGTCGGCCATGCCCATGATCACGGCGGTGCTGGCCACCTCGGCGGCGACGAGGAGGGGGAACAGCCGGGGGCGCAGGAAGAGCGTGCCGATGGCCACCCCCGCGGGTGGGAACCAGATGAGGACCGGGCCGGGCAGGCTCCGGTTGCGAGCCCAGACCGCGGCGGCCAGGTAGCCGACCACGGCTAGGACCGCGAACACCACCTCACGCCGCGGCGAGCCGACTGCAAGCGCCGGGTCTCCCGCCTGACTTGCCGACTGTTCTGTCACTGAGCGCAGCGTACGCACCGAGACGGCACTCGCATCAGGACCGCCGGTTTCACCCCCGAACCCGGCGGGTATCTGCGGCCGATGACGTGCCAGTGGGTTGACGAACGCCGTGACCTTCTGCTCCACGTCGGTCCCGACACCCGGGTGTGGCTGGTGGCCGATCGACCACAGGCGACCCATGTGGTGGTGAAGGTCGTCAGGGGTGGTATCCGGGCTCGAGCGGAGCGAGCCGCGGCCCGACACCTCATCGAGATCGAACATCCCGACCTACTGCCGGTCCTGGCCCGGTGGGACGATCCCGAGCCTGGCTCCGAACCCGGGTTGGTGTCGGTCATGCCCTATGTCCCCGGGGGCACGCTGCGCCACCTCATGGACCAACGGGGTGCGCTATCGGCCGGCGAGGTGGTGGCCCTGTTGGCGCCGGTGGCCACGGTGCTCGAGCGACTATCGGCTCATGGCCTGGTCCATGGCGACCTCAAGCCCGAGAACATCCTGTTGCGCTCCGACGGCCGACCGGTGGTGACCGACGTCGTTGGGGCCTCGGGGCTGGCCAGCCCCGGCTACCTCGCCCCGGAGCTGGCCGACCCGAGCCGACCGGCAGACGAACGCAGCGATGTGTTCGCCCTGGCGGTCATCGCCTATGAGCTGCTCACCACCCGCCGTCCCCACGGGTCGGACCTGGAACGGGCGCTGGCCGCGGCCGCCGGGGGGTCTCATCGTCCGTTGGCGTCGTGGGCCACGGTCCCGGCCCCGGTGGCCGAGGTGGTGGAGCGCGGCCTGTCGGCCGATCCCGAGCATCGGCCCCCGAACGGTTCTGCACTGGTGGCCGAACTGACTGCGCTGGTGGATCGGCACGAAGTCGTGCTGCCCGGCGGGGTGCCGTCACCGGTGGCGGTGTCGGAGCGGTCCAATCACACCGTCGAGATCACCGGGGCGCCTCGACCTCCGTCGCACGACGATTCGGACCGCCCCCGGGCTAGGTTGCTCAGATGGCCGATCAGGCGACGTTCTCGGAGCAGGCGATGCCCCTGATGGGGCCCCTGTACTCCGGCGCGTTGCGCATGACCCGAAACGCCGCCGATGCCGAAGACCTGGTTCAAGAGGTCTACCTGCGCGCCTACCGCGGGTTCGGCGGGTTCCAGGAAGGCACAAACCTCAAGGCCTGGATGTTCCGCATCCTCACAAACACCTACATCAACTCCTACCGGGCCAAGCAACGCAGGCCCGAGACCACGGAACTGGACGAGGTCGAGGACCTCTACCTCTACCGCAGGCTTGGTGGACTCGAGACAGCGGCTCTGAGCCGCAGCGCCGAAGACGAGTTGATGGACACGTTCTCCGATGCCGAGGTGAAGGCCGCGGTCGAGGACCTGCCCGAGAACTTCCGTATGGCCGTGCTCCTCGCCGACGTGGAGGGTTTCTCCTACAAGGAGATCGCCGAGATCCTCGACGTCCCGATCGGCACGGTCATGAGCCGCCTCCACCGGGGAAGAAAGGCCCTCCAGAAGCGGTTGATGGATTACGCCGTCACCCACGGGCTCGCCGATTTGCCCCCCGATCCCGCTCCGGCCCTGCCGTCGGAACGCTGACCCTCGAGACGCCCATGCCCGAATGCAACGAGACCCTACGAGAGCTCTACCTGTTCCTCGATGGTGAGCTCACCGACTCGGACCGGGACCACATCCAGCAGCATCTGGACGACTGCCTGCCGTGTCTGGAGGCCTACGACTTCGAGGCCGAGCTTCGGATGGTGGTCCGCAACCGTTGCGTGGATCAGGTCCCCGAGTCGCTGCGAGACCGCATCGCCCGCGCAATACAGGAAACCCAGGGCTGAGCACAGCCACCTGAGTGGTTGTCGCCCCACCTTTCCCCTCTAGGATCGCCACCATGTTGTTCGCCAAAGTCTGGACGTACTGGATCGCCGTGCCCCTCGTGGCCGGGGCCGTGCTGTTCGTGCTCGCCACCATCGTGGGCTACCTGACCAAGGTGACCCGGCCCAGGTACCCGCGCAACCAGGCCTGATCGGGTGGGAGCGGTCGACTGGGGGCTGGCCGAGAAGGTCGCGGTTCGGGCCACCGGCCGTGAGCCGTTCGCCGAGTCGTACCACTACCAGTCCCTGAGCCGGGACTTTTTGGAGCTCACCGCAATCGCCGAAGACCAGGTTGCCGAGGCCACCGGTCTGCGCAGCCTCACTGGCACGGCCCGGGCCCGGGTGACAGACCGTCAGGGGTGGGTGCGAGCCAACATCGCCTCGTTTCAACGCCTGCTCAGCCCCATCACCACCAGGCTCGACCAGCACATGGCCGCCAACGCCTTGGCCCCGGTGGCCAGCCGGGTGGCCGGTGCCGAGGTCGGTATGATCCTGGGGTGGATGTCGAGCCGCGTGCTCGGCCAGTACGACCTGCTGGTCGTGGAAGACGAGAACCCCGAAGACCAAGACATCGTCTACTACGTGGGTCCCAACGTCTTGGGCTTGGAGAAGCGGTTTGGCTTCCCGCCCCGCGAGTTCCGTCACTGGCTCGCCCTGCACGAGGTCACCCACCGGGCCCAGTTCACCGGTATCCCCTGGATGCGCGAGCACTTCATCGGGCTGGTCCAAGAGACGGTCAACAGCCTCGACCCGGACCCCAAGCGGTTCATGGACGCCCTCGGTCGGCTGGCCACCGACCTTCGATCGGGCCGCAACCCCCTCGATGACGGCGGGATCATGGCGGTGTTCGCCTCACCCGAACAGCGGGCGGTGCTCGACCAGGTCGCGGGCCTCATGAGCCTGCTCGAAGGTCACGGCGACGTCACCATGGACCGGGCCGGAGCCGACCAGATCCCTTCGGCGGAAAGGTTCGGTCAGGTGCTGCGTCAACGACGGGCCGAAGCTGGCTCCGCGGTCAAGCTGCTCCAGAAGTTGATCGGGCTCGAAGCGAAGATGCGCCAGTACGAACAAGGCGAGCGGTTCATCGAGGCCGTAGAGAGCGCCGGTGGTACCGACCTGTTGGATCGGGCCTGGCTCGACCCGGCGAACCTTCCCAGCATCGCTGAGATCCGAGATCCAGAGACGTGGATCACCCGGATCCGTCCCGCCGCCGCCTGACACCGGGGCTCGAACTGGCCGCTCTGGCGGCACGGTGCCCGTTTCCCGCCTCGGGTACGGCAGTCACGTGTGCGGTGTCGGGAGGAGCCGATTCCCTGGCGCTCCTGGCCCTGGCCATCACCGCTGGTTGCGTGGCCACCGCGGTCCACGTGGACCACGGGTTGCGCCCGGGGTCAGACCATGAGGCCGACGTGGTGGCCGCCGCCGCCAGACAACTCGGTGCCGGGTTCCGCTCGGTGGCGGTGACGGTTCCCGTTGGTCCGAACCTGGAGGCCCGGGCCCGCCAGGCGCGCTACGCGGTGCTCCCTCCCGACGTGCTCACCGGCCACACCGCCGATGACCGGGCCGAGACCGTGCTGTTGAACATGATGCGAGGTACGGGGCTGGACGGCTTGGCCCCGCTGGCTCCGGGCCCTCGTCGCCCCCTGGTAGGGTTGCGACGTTCGGACACCGAGCGGGTATGTGACCTGTTGGGGTTCGAGCCAGTGCAAGACCCCTCAAACCTCGATCCGGTGCACCGTCGCAACCGGGTTCGCAACGAGCTGTTGCCCTTGGCAGCCGATGTTGCGGGGCGTGACGTCGTCCCCTTGTTGAACCGTCAGGCCGACCTGTTGGCGGAGGTGGCCGACTGGCTGCACGAGGTGGCGGGCGCGGTTGATCCGACTTCGGCCCGGGAGCTGGCGGCGATCCCCGTGGCGGTGGCGAGGGTGGCGATCCGGGACTGGCTGGTGCAGGGCGGTGTCGGCGGCGGCTATGTGGTCGACGCCGCCGCGGTGGAGCGAGTGTTGGACGTGGCCCGGGGGTCGTCGGTGGCTACCGAGGTCGTCGGTGGGTGGCGGGTGGCTCGCTCTCGGGGTCGGCTCGGGCTCCAGCCTCCGTCGGGTCAACGATGAGACGCTGATGGCTCGGCTTCTCCGCGACCGTCCCTCCTGCAAGGATGCGGGACATGGGTGACCCCGTTCACGGAGTTGAAGGCGATCCGAACCTGGGGGAGGTGGTGGTCGGGGTCGACGATCTGCGTCGACGGATCCAAGAGCTCGGTGCCGAGATCACCGCCGACTACGAGGGCCTTCCGGTGCTGTTGGTCGGTGTGCTCAAGGGCGCGTTCATGTTCATGGCCGACCTGTCGCGGGCGATCGACCTACCCGTCGAGTTCGACTTCATGGCTGTGGCTTCCTACGGCAACGCCACCAAGTCCAGTGGCGTGGTGCGCATCGTCAAGGACCTCGACGTCGACCTCTCGGGTCGCCACGTGCTGATAGTGGAGGACATCATCGACAGCGGCCTGACCCTGGCTTACCTCCGCAAGAACCTCATGGCCCGTAACCCAGCCAGCGTGGAGGTGTGTGCTCTGCTGGTTCGCGAAGGGCTTCAGAAGCACGACCCCGACCTGCGCTACGTCGGCTTTCGGATCCCGCCCGCGTTCGTGGTGGGCTACGGGCTGGATGTGGGCGAGCGATATCGAGGTCTGCCGTTCGTGGCGTCCTACGTGGAGGATCCAGAGTGACCATCGACACCGCCCGCATCGAGAAAGCGGTGCGGGAGATTCTGCTTGCCATCGGCGAGGATCCCGAGCGTGACGGGTTGCTCGAGACCCCGGCCCGGGTGGCTCGCATGTACGCCGAGGTGTGCTCGGGGCTACACGAGGACCCATCCGATCACATCCGCACCACCTTCGAGGCCGACCACGACGAGATGGTCATGGTCCGTGACATCCCGCTCTACAGCCTGTGCGAGCACCACCTGGCCCCCTTCATCGGGAAGGCCCACGTGGCCTACATCCCCAACGACGACGGCCGGGTGATCGGGCTGTCCAAGTTCGCCCGCCTGGTCGACGGTTTCGCCCGCCGCCCCCAGGTGCAAGAACGTCTCACCAGCCAGGTCGCCGATGCCCTCCAGCACCGACTCACCCCCAAGGGCGTGATGGTCGTCGTCGAGGCCGAACACCTGTGCATGTCGATGCGGGGCGTGCGCAAGGCCGGTAGCACCACGGTCACCTCGGCGGTCAGGGGCCTGTTCCGCACCAACGTGGCCACCCGCGAAGAAGCCATGAGGTTCATCCAGGGGCGCTGATCTCCCCCGGCCCGGATTTGACGGGCCTTGTACCCTTGACAGCCGTGCGTCCGCTGGTCATGGGCATCGTGAACGTCACGCCCGACTCGTTCTTCGACGGCGGGCAGTTCGCCGATCCTGCGGCCGCGGTCGCCCACGCCCGGCGGTTGGTGGCGGCTGGGGCCGACGTGATCGACGTGGGTGGGGAATCCAGTCGACCGGGTGCCGAACCGGTCCCGGTCCACGCCCAAGCGGACCGGGTGCTAGCCGTCATTGAAGCCCTGGCCAGCGAGGTGCGGGTGTCGGTGGACACGGCCAAGGCGGAGGTGGCCAACCTGGCGGTCGACGCCGGCGCCACCCTCATCAACGACATCACCTCGTCGCTGCACGACGTGGCCGCCGATCGAGGGGTGGGATGGGTTGCCATGCACATGCAGGGCGAACCGCGCACCATGCAGGACCGTCCCACCTACCGAAACGTCGCCGCGGATGTCACGGCCTACCTGGTGGCTCGGGCCGAAGCTGCCCGTCAGGCTGGCGTGGACGAGGTGTGGATCGACCCGGGTATCGGCTTCGGCAAGACCGCAGCGCACAACTGGGCCCTGCTGGCCGCCATCGGAGATATGGCCGCCACCGGCTGGCCGGTGCTGGTGGGTACCAGCCGCAAGGCTTTCCTCGGGGCACTGTGCCCCGGGGTCGATGGCGAGCCCGCCCCGGTGACGGATCGCCTGGAGACATCGGTGGCCACCGCGGTGAGGGCCGCCATCGATGGTGCCGCCATGGTTCGGGTACACGACGTGGCCGAGACCGTCGCAGCCTTGGACGCGGCATGGTCCGACACCAGCTCAGATCGACAACTACAGGCAGCCCATCAGGGAGACGGATAAGTGGCAGCGAAGGGAAAGTGGGCGCAGGGCATCGAGCCCCGCAACTTCCGGTGGGTGATGAAGGACGTCCTCGCCGTGTGCGAACGTCCGGGCGGTTACGGCGCCAACCACCGCCGGGTCCGTCGCCAAGAGGAGATCATCTGGGTGCGCGAGCAGGGCTTTTCGCCCGTCATCTCGATCATTCCGTCGCCGGCCAACCTCCACAACTATGACGAGCTGAACGTCACATGGCTCCACCGGCCCTTCGGCAACCACGAGGACATGGCCGCGTACCTGACCCAGTTCCTGCCCGAGCTCAAGGCACTACTGGGCGCCAAGAACAAGGTGCTCATCCACGGAGAGGAACTTGGGGACCGCATCTCGGGGATCATCGGCGCCTACATCGTGTGGGCCGGCCTGATGCCCAGCGGCCCTCGGGCCATATCGCTGACCGAGCAGCTGATGGCCCGACAGCTCGGCCCGGTGGGCCGAGAGCTGGTGGCCGTGGCCCTCGATCTGCCGCCGGCTCCGTGAGCGTCGGCGATCGTCCGGGGTCGGCGGCCGATCGCATCGAGCTGCGGGGTCTCCGCCTCATTGGAATTTGCGGAGCTTTGCCCGAAGAACGGGAACGGGCCCAGCCCTTGGAGATGGACGTCGATGTGTACGTACCGTTCTCCGCTGCCGGGGCATCGGACGAGCTCGATGACACCGTCGACTACGGGGCGATCTGCACCGCCTTGGCGGTGGTGGTCGAAACCGGGCGCCCCCAACTGCTCGAGCACTTGGCCGAGACGCTGGCCACCACCGTGTTGGACCTTGATGCCCGCATCGTGGCGGTCACGGTGGGGGTGCGCAAGCTTCGACCACCGGTTCCCCAGCCTCTGGCCACCTCCGGGGTGAGCATCCACCGGGTTCGGGGTCCGGAGACCCGGTCGTGACCCGGGCGTTCTTGTCGCTGGGTTCCAACCTGGGGGATCGACGACGGGTGTTGAGCGAGGCGATCGAGTCTCTAGGCGCCATGGTCGTGGCGGTGTCACCCGTCTATGAGACCGACCCGGTCGGTGGCCCGGACCAGGGCCCGTTCCTGAACCTGGTGGTCGAGCTGGACTCCGACGTTGCACCCCGGGACCTGTTGGCGGTGTGCCATCGACTCGAGTCGGCGGCGGGGCGGGTCCGGGCCGAACGTTGGGGTCCACGTACCCTCGACGTCGACATCGTTTGGATCGAGGGTCAGATGGTTTCGGACCCAGACCTGGAGATCCCACACCCCCGAATGTGGGAACGTCGCTTCGTGTTGGCCCCGCTGCGCGACCTTGCCCCCGACCTGGTGTCCGAGCATGCCCTGCTCGACGCCGAGGGCTCGGTGCAGGTGCTCGGGCCGCTGGCCGACGCGGGTGGCCCGGACTGATGACGGCACGGTGACGGTCGCTCCCAGGCTTCGGGTGATCGGCCCCGGCAGGGCTGGCGGCGCCTTCGCAATGGCCTTGGCCCGGGCCGGATGGGCGGTGGCCGAGCCCCTGCGGCGAGGTGACGACGTAGCCAGGGCGGCACATGGGGTGGACTTGGTCCTGGTTGCCACTCCCGATGCCGTGGTCGGCGATGTGGCCGCGCGCATCGAACCGGTCCCGACCGCGGTCGTGGCCCACTGCGCGGGGAGCTTGGGGCTCGACGTGCTCACCCAGCCGCGGGTGGCGGCTATACATCCGCTGGTGGCGTTGCCGTCGGCGGTGCTGGGGGCCGAGCGGCTGGCTGCGGGGGCATGGTTTGCGGTGGCCGGTGACCCATTGGCACAGCGGGTGGTGGCCGACCTCTGCGGACGATGGTTCACGGTCGCCGATGCCGACCGGGCTGCGTACCACGCCGCCGCGGTAGTGGCCTCGAACCATCTGGTGGCGCTGATGGGGCAGGTGGAACGGATCGCATCGGGGATCGGGGTCCCGCTTGAGGCATACCTGGACCTGGTGCGAGCCACCATCGACAACGTGCAAACCCTGGGCGCGGCCGATGCCCTGACCGGCCCCGTGGCTCGCGGTGACTGGGCCACGGTGGGCCGCCACCTGGCCGAACTGGACCCGAGCGAGCACGAGGCCTACCGGGCTCTGGCAGCGGCCGCCCGCCGCCTGGTCGATGGGGACGGCCTACCCCCCGGACTCTGACCGTTCATCACCGCGGAGCTGAAAGGATCAGACCATGGCCAGCGCAATCCGGGTCCACACCACCATCGAAGGCTTCCGTCAGATCCTGGACGAACGTCGGGCCGAGGGGGCGTCCGTCGGCTTCGTACCCACCATGGGCTACCTGCACGACGGCCACGCCTCGTTGATGCGAGAGGCGTCAACTGGCAACGACCTCGCCGTGGCCAGCATCTTCGTGAACCCGCTCCAGTTCGCGGCCACAGAGGATCTGAGCACCTACCCGCGGGATCTGGACCGGGACCTCGAAGTGGCCGAGGCGGCTGGGGTAACGGATGTCCTGCACCCGTCGGTTGAGGAGATGTATCCCCGTCCCGTCCTCACCGTGGTCACGGTGTCGTCGATCACTCGACGGTTCGAGGGCGCGGCCCGCCCCGAGCACTTCGCCGGGGTGGCCACAGTGGTGACCAAGCTGTTCTCGATCGTGGGACCGTGCCGGTCCTACTTCGGGGAGAAGGACTACCAGCAGCTAGCGGTGGTCCGACGGCTGGCTTCGGATCTGTCGATGCCGATCGAGGTGGTCGGCTGTCCGACGATCAGAGAGGCGGACGGCCTGGCCATGTCCAGCCGGAACGTCTACCTCTCGGCCGACCAACGTGCCGCCGCTCCGGTGCTGTACCGGGCCATGGTCGACGTGGTCGAGCAGGCCCAGGGAGGCGACGGCAACGTGAAACCCCTCACCGCTGGGCTCCTCGACCGGATCGCCAGCACCACCGGGGTCGACAAGGTCGACTACGCCGAGATCGTTGACGCTGACACGCTCGAGGTGGCCGAGCGCGTCGGCGGCCGCCAGCGGATCCTCGTGGCGGCCCGTTTCGGTGCCACCCGGCTCCTCGACAACCTGGCCCTGGAGCTGACCGCTCGATAGCTGACCGCTGGATCTTCGCCACCGGGAACCGGGAATTGAGAAACGGGTCGAAACGTTGGCAGACTGTGTTCGCCCTCCGCACCAGGGGGTGACCGGGAGACCGGCACCCACCACGAAAGGAACCAGCGGATGCGTCGTCGCATGATGAAGTCCAAGATCCACCGCGCCACGGTGACCGACGCCAACCTTCACTACGTGGGTTCGATAACCGTCGACCGTGATCTGATGGATGCCGCCGACCTGCTCGAGTACGAACAAGTGGCTGTTGTCGACGTGGACAACGGTGCCCGGCTCGAGACCTACGTCATCGAAGGACCGCGCGGCTCGGGTGCTATCTGTCTGAACGGTGCCGCGGCCCGTCTGGTGGCCCCCGGAGACAAGGTCATCATCATCAGCTACGCCGACTACGAACAGGCTGAGCTGGACACCTACGCCCCCACCATCGTCCACGTCGATACCTCCAACACCATGGTCGACGAGGCCACGGCCACGGCGCTGGCCGCGTTGCACACGCCGGCCCCTCGCCCGTACCACGAGGTCGAGGCCCGGGTCTGACCCGGCCCCGATCCAAAACCGAACCAGAAATAGCAGACGCGCCGCTGGACCTGCTGGTCCTGGGGTCGGGGGTGGCCGGGCTTTCGGCTGCGGTCCGAGCCGCGGACACCCACCGCATGAGGGTGGGTGTGCTGACCAAGGGGGAACTCCCTCAGGCCACCACCCGTTGGGCTCAGGGTGGGGTGGCCGCGGTCTTGGGTGGCAACGATCCCGACTCCACCGACCTGCATCTGGCCGACACCCTGGCGGCGGGGGCGGGGCTCTGCGACGCCGAAGCGGTTCGGGTGCTGGTCGATGAAGGGCCGGCCCGGGTCAACGAACTGATCGCCATGGGTGCCATGTTCGACCGGGACGCCCACGGCGAGCTCGAACTGGCCCGCGAAGGCGGTCACTCTCTGAACCGGATCGTCCACGCTGGCGGTTCGGCCACCGGAGCCGAGGTGGAGCGGGCATTGGTAGAGGCGGTGCAGGCCACCATGGCGGTGCTTCACGAGCATGCCTTCGCCTTGGAGTTGATCGTAGAGGCGGGCCACTGCCGTGGGGTGACGGCGCTGTTCGCCGACGGGTCGGTACGGGAGGTCCGGGCCACCAACGTGTTGGTCACCACCGGCGGTGCCGGTCAGATGTACGCGGTCACCACCAACCCGTTGGAGGCCACCGGCGACGGCATAGCCATGGCCCTGCGGGCCGGGGTGGCGGTGGCCGACATCGAGTTCACCCAGTTCCACCCCACTGCGCTGTCGATCGACTCGATGCCTCGGCCGTTGCTCACCGAGGCACTGCGCGGCCACGGGGCCCTGCTGCGGGACACCACCGGTGAGCGGTTCGTGAACGAACTCGAACCTCGTGACGTGGTGTCGCGGGCCTCTACCCGGCGGATGTTGGAGCTGGGTGCCGATCACGTGTTCCTCGATGCCACCGGGCTGGAGGCGTTCGACCAGCGGTTCCCCAACATCGCCGCCGAGCTGCGTCAGGTCGGACTGGATCCGGCCCGAGACTGGCTGCCGGTAGCCCCAGCCGCCCACTACACCTGTGGCGGCATCGTCACTGACCTGCACGGAGCCTCGTCGCTTCCGGGATTGTGGGCGGCCGGTGAGGTGTCCTGCTCTGGGGTCCATGGGGCCAACCGCTTGGCATCGAACTCCTTGTTGGAGGGGATGGTTTTCGGGCCGCGGGCGGTGGAGGCGATCGAGGCCGGTGTGGTGGGACCCGAGGCCTCGGGTGCCATGCGTACGGTCATGGGTTCAGACCCCGATCGTTCGGCCCCAGTACCGCCGGGCGTGATCGGGGGCCAGTTCGTTCACCTCGACCGGTCGGAGCCTGCTCCAGGAGAACCGGTAGATGTCGCCGAGGCACGACTTCGTCTCCAGCGTGAGCTGACCGCCCACGCCGGGGTCCTCCGTGATGCAGGATCCCTCGGCTGTGCGCTGGCCACCGTCAACCAGGTGCTGGCCGCGCCCCGGGGTGGGACCATCGCGGATCACGAGCTGCACAACCTCGCCACGGTGGGTCGTGCCGCGGTGGTCGCCGCTCAGCGGCGCGAGGAGAGCCGCGGGGCCCACACCCGAGACGACTTCCCCGACGCTCGGCCCGAGTTCGCCCGTCGTTTTGTGTTCGTGTGATCAACCTCGCAGCGACGGCGACCAGACCTGTCCGCTCAGGTCCTAGGTAGTGTCTTGGCCCATGACGGTGCGCCGACCCTTCGACCCGCCCCGGGGTGTCGTGCGTGACCTGGTTGCCCGGGCTCTGGCTGAGGACCTCGATCCGCTCGGTGACCTGAGTGCTTCCCTCCTGCCGCCTAGCGCTCGGGCCGAAGCCCGCTTCGTGGTCCGCACGTCTGGGGTGGTGGCCGGCCTTGCCTGCGTCGACGAGACGTTCACCCAGGTCGATGACGCCATCACCTGTGAGTGGCGGGTCACCGACGGTGATGTGGTGGACCCCCGAGACGTGCTCGGCACCGTCAACGGTCCACTGGCATCGGTGCTCACCGCGGAACGCACCGCACTCAACTTCCTCGGCCACCTGAGCGGCATCGCCACCCGTACCCGGGCTTTCGTCGATGCTGCTTCACCGTTGCGGGTGTGGGACACCCGCAAGACCATTCCCGGTCTGCGCTCCGTACAGAAGGCCGCGGTGCGAGCCGGTGGGGCCCGCAACCACCGGGGCAACCTGAGCGACTGGGTGATGTTCAAGGACAACCACCTGACCGCGCTCGGCATCGTCGATGCGGTGGCCTTGGCCCGTGACACGTGGCCGGGGCGCACCGTCCACGTGGAGTGCGATCACATAGATCAGGTGCGGCAGGCCCTCGACGCCGGAGCCGATGCCCTGTTGTTGGACAACATGACGCCCGAAGAGGTCCGCCGGTGCGTCGAGGTCGCTACCGAACATGCCGCCGCATCCGGTGTTCGCCGGGCCCTTCTCGAGGTGTCGGGCGGGATAACCCTCGAGACGGTTGCTTCCTACGCCCACACCGGGGCGGACGTGGTGTCGAGCGGGTCGCTGACCAATTCGTCAGAGGTACTCGACATAGGGCTCGACATAGACGTGCGCTGAGGTTCCTTCTGCGGGTTTGGGTGGAGCCGAGGCGGGTCGGGCAGGCTTTCGGGATGCTCTTGGCCGCCGACGTCGGCAACACCCAGACCCTCATCGGGCTGTTCGGAGACGACGGTTCGGTCGGTTCCGCTGACGACCACGACAAGGTGAGTCGGTGCGAGGAGGGGCTGCTGGACCATTGGCGGATCCACACCAACGGTCGTCGGACCAGTGACGAGTACGCCCTTCAGATCCAGGAGTTCTTGGGCTTCCACGGCTTCTCCTTCGACGACGACATCGACGGCATTGCCATCGCGTCGGTGGTCCCGTCGGTCACGGCGGCACTTAGGGAGATGACGGTCAAGTACTTCGGGTTCAAGCCGGTGGTGATCGAGGCTGGCGTCAAGACCGGGATGCCGATCCTCACCGAGAACCCGCGGGAGGTGGGAGCCGATCGCATCGCCAACGCGGTGGGGGCCGCCGACCTCTATGACGGTCCGATCGTGGTCATCGATTTCGGCACGGCCACCACCTACGACGCGGTGTCGGCCCGTGGTGAGTACCTGGGCGGTGTCATCGCCCCGGGGTTGGAGATCAGCCTCGATGCCCTCTACACCCGGGCCGCGGCCCTACGCCGGGTCGAGTTGGTGGAGCCGCGCAGCGTTATCGGTCGGACCACGGTCGAGTCGATCCAGGCCGGTGCCCTGTATGGCTTCGCCGGTCAGGTCGACGGCATCTGTCGTCGCATGGCCGAGGAACTGGGCGACCTGACCGTTGTGGCCACCGGTGGCTTGGCCGAGTGGATCGCCCCTCACACCGCCTCGATCGGCAACATCGAGCCCTGGCTCACCCTCCACGGCCTGCGCCTCGTCTTCGCCCGCAACTCCTGACCGACATCCTCCCCCGATTCGTCTGATACCCTTGGGGGTATGGAGATGAACCTGGTTGAGCCGGTGGTCGACATTCGCCCCGACGGCGCTTCGGCTGGACCTGTCGCCAGGGCCGACAAAACGCTGGAACGAAAAGGACGAGCCTGGTTGATCTGGTCGTTCCTGGCTTGTCCCTGTCATCTGCCCCTCACCCTCGGGTTCCTCGGGGTGGTGCTCGGCGGTACCGCGCTCGGCGCGATGGTCCGGGACAACGCGGTGCTGGCCGGGGTGATCATCACCGCGGTGTGGGCGGCGGGGACGGCCCGAGGTCTGTGGCTGGTCCGCAAGGGCGAACGGGGAGAGCTGGCCTGTGCTGCACCCGACCAAGGCTTTTCACCCCCCGCGTAACCTTCGGGCAGGCTGTTGTGTTGTGACCGACCGCACCCCCGTTCCCTACCGGTTCGACCCTGACGCGACGGCGGCCGGTCTGCACGATTCCTACGGCCACCTCGAGGCCGGGGTGGAAACCGGTGACCGGGTGACCGTCGCCGGGCGGCTGATGCTGCGACGGGGTCAGGGCAAGCTGGTCTTCGGTCAGCTCGCCGACTCGACCGGGCGGATCCAGCTGTTCGCCCCGGCCGACGTCACCCCCGACTTCGAGGACTTCGGACGGCTCAGCCTCGGGGACTGGATCGGGGTCACCGGTGAGGTGATGACCACCCGCAAGGGAGAGCTGTCGGTCAAGGTGCTGGCGTGGTCGGTGCTGGCCGAGACCCGACGACCCTTCCCCGACAAGTGGCACGGCATCACCGACCCTGACACCCGCTATCGCCAGCGCTACGTCGACCTGTGGGTCACCGAGGAAGCCCGACACACGCTCCAGACCCGCAGCCGCACCGTGTCGCTGATCCGTCGTTGGCTCGAGGACCAGGGCTTCATGGAGGTGGAGACCCCGGTGTTCCACCCCATCCCCGGTGGCGCCCTGGCCCGGCCGTTCGTGACCCACCACAACGCGCTCGACCTCGAGATGTTCCTGCGCATCGCGCCCGAGCTCTACCTGAAGCGCCTGGTGGTGGGCGGATTCGAGCGGGTGTTCGAGATCGCCCGGGTGTTCCGCAACGAGGGCCTCTCGCCCCGCCACAACCCCGAGTTCACGATGCTCGAGCTCTACCAGGCCTACGCCGACTGGACCGACATGATGAGCCTGGTCGAACACATGGTCGCCCACCTCGCCACCGAGCTGTGCGGGAGCACCACGATCACCTACCAGGGCCGCGAGCTCGACGTCTCGGTGCCGTGGAAGCGGGCGACGCTGGCATCGCTGATCGAGGAGGCCATCGGACGGCCGGTCGGGCTCGACACCCCCGTCGAGGAGCTTCGTTCGCTGTGTGACCAGTACGACGTGGCCTGGAAGGAGTCCTACGGGCCCGGCAAGCTGCTGCTCGAGCTGTACGAGAAGACCGCCGAATCGGCGCAGTGGGACCCGGTGTTCGTCACCGAGTACCCGGTAGAAGTCTCTCCGCTGGCCCGTCCCCACCGTACGCTGGAGGGGATGACAGAGCGCTTCGAGGCCATCGTGGCTGGACGAGAGCTGTGCAACGCCTTCAGCGAGCTGCTCGACCCCGACGACCAGCGCGCCCGCTTCGAGGACCAGGTCCGCGAAGGCGACAGCGGCGACGAAGAGGCCATGGCCGTCGACGATGACTACCTCCGGGCGTTGAGTACGGGCTGCCACCCACCGGTGGGCTCGGCATCGGCATCGACCGCCTTGTCATGCTGCTCACCGACTCCGCCACCATCCGAGACGTGGTGCTGTTCCCGACGTTGCGCCCCGAGCAGGTGGCCGGTGATTCCAACCCAGCCCTTCAGGGCACCGGAGGCGAGGGGGAGCAGTGAGGGTACTGGTAACGGGTATGGGGGGAGAGCTCGGAACGCGGGTGGTCAACCTGTTCGAGGGTGACCCGGCCGTCACCGACATCTGCGGTATCGACGGTTGGCCTCCCCGCCGACGAATCCACCGGGTTGCCTTCCACCGGGTCGATCCCGCCGACCGACGCAAAGCGGTGGCGGTCGTGCGCGACTTCGACCCCGAGGTGATCGTTCACCTTGGCGTGTACGAGCCGAACGCCCGGCTGGATCCCACCCGGTCCCGGCTCAGCACCGCGGCTTCGGCCGTCTCGGTGCTGGGCGCGGCCACCTCGTGTCCGTCCCTGAAGGCCATCGTGGTGCGGTCGGGTATCGAGGTCTACGGCCGGAGACGAGGCGCGCCCACCCGCCCCGACATCGATTCGCGAGTCGACCCCACCACACCCTTCGGGGCGTCGCTGGCCCACGTCGAACAGGTGGCCCGAGACGCGGGGCAGTCCGCGGGGGTTCCGGTCACGTTTTTGCGCTGTGCCCCCATCCTCGGGCCCAGCTTCCCCAGTCCGGTGGGTCGTTACCTCCGGCTTCCCGTCGTCGCCGTGAACCCAATGGCCGAGCTGCCGTTCTCGGTGCTGCACCAAGAGGACGCCGCCGCCGCCTTCGTGTCGGCCGCCAACGTCGGCCACGACGGACCGTTGATCGTCACGGGACCGGGGGCGGTCACCGCCTCCCAGGCCGTGCTCATCGGCGGCCGAGTGCCATTGCCGGTGATGGGGCCGGCCTGGTGGCTGGCGGGGCGCAGCGCCGACCTGCTCGGAGCCCCCCTGCCCCCTCACGTGGCTGAGATCGTCGTCCGAGGTGGCGTGGCCGACGGAGATTCGGGCCGAACCGTGCTGGGGGTAGACCCTCGACCCACCCGTGAGGTGATCGAACAGCTCTACCACTGGGAGAAGGTCGCCATGGTCCCCGTGACCCACGGCCGCAGCGACGGTCGAGCCTCGGGTGGCACCGGAAGGAGTCCCAGGTGAAGCCCTTCGACCTGCTCAGCGGCGAGGTTCCCACGGCGATGCAGTCGGCGGTGGGTGTGGTCCAACGCCGCCTCACCGGCGCCTACGACCTGGACGAGTGGGGCCTGGACCCCGATCTGGTCGAGCTGGCTGACCCGATCTTCGGGCTTCGTTGGAACATCACGGTGCTGGGGGCCGAGCGCCTGCCCAAGGTCGGCGGCGCGGTGTTGGTGTTCAACCGGCGCTTGGGCATCAGCGAGCCGTGGGTGGTGGCCCGCGGCATCCGCCAGGCCAGTGGCCGGTTCGTGCGCACGGTGGGTGCCCCCGACGTGGCTCCGCTGGGCCCGTTGATCCGCCGTTTCGGTGGCGTGCTGGATCGCACCGACGAGGTAGCCGGGTTGTTGCGTGCCGGCCAGCTCGTCGGCCTGCCCATGCGCCGGGACCTGGTCAACCGCGAACACGTGGGCCGCCTCGAGGTGGGGCGTATCCGTGCCGCCCTGGAAACCGGCGCACCCGTGGTCCCGGTGGCCACCGTCGGCCGGGAGGTGGGCCGGGAATGGCAGTTGGCCCTGGGGGAGCCGGTGCGGCTCCGTCGCCGGTCTGGTCCGCTGGCCGCCCAGGAACTGGCCGAAGCCACCCGAGCGGTGGTGCAGGAACTGCTGGACGAGACCCTTCCAGCCTCATGGTGGTGGTGACCAGATGCCCGTCGTGACCGTCGAGGACGGAACCCGGATCAACTACGCCTTGGGCGGTCGCCGTGATGGTGAGCCCTTGCTGCTCATCCACGGCCTGGGGGCCGACACCCGGGGTTGGATCATGCAGCGTCGAGCGCTCGGTTCGCGCTTCCGCCTCATTGCGGTGGACAACCGGGGGGTGGGCCGTTCCGATCGCCCCGAGGGTCCCTATGACCTGGCTGTCATGGCCGCTGACGCCATGGCCGTCTTGGACCACGCCGGTTACGGCTCGGCCCACGTGGTCGGGGCCTCGATGGGTGGGATCATCGCCCAGATCGTGGCTGTCCTCTATCCCACCCAGGTCAGGTCCCTGACCTTGGCCTGCACCGCCGCCCACCACTACTCGTGGCGCCGTGAGCTCCTGGCCGAGTGGGCAGAACTGGCCGAGACAAGGGGAATGAGGGAGTTCACCCTCCGGAACATGGAGTGGATGGTCGGTCCCCGTTCCCTCAAGCGGCTGTGGCCGGCCATGGCGGTGCTGGGGCCACTGGCCTTCAACGTTCCGGTGGCGTCGTTCGTGGCCCAGATCCAAGCCATCTTGGGTGGTGACGACGGGCTGCGAGACGAACTGGTCCACGTGAGCGCCCCAACCCTGGTCCTGGTGGGTAGCCAGGACGTGCTGACCACCCAGGGAGACAGCGAGGAGATCGCGGACCTGATCCCCAACTCGGAGCTGGCCGTGGTGCGAGGCGGAGCTCACTTGTTCATGGTCGAGCAGGCCGGGGCCTTCAACCAGGCCGTGACCGGGTTCCTGGATCGGGTCACCACCAAGATTCCGGTCACGCTCCAAACCTGACCCGACACCGTCGGTGGTCAGCCCCGGAGGGATCGGATCTGACGGTGGATACTGTTCCTGTCGTGCCAGTCGCATCGGTGGTCGTTCTCGTCAACGCCAGTGCGGGTCTGCGAGCCGGGGTGGCCCTGGAGCCGGACGCGTTGGCCTCCGCCTTCGACGATGTCGGGGTCAAAGCCGCCGTCGACGTGGTGGACCCCCAACGGATCCCTTCCACCGTCGGCATCTTGTGGGCCGGAGCCGATCGGCCCGACGCGGTGATCGTGGCCGGCGGTGACGGAACGGTCAGTCATGCCGCCGCCGCGGTGGTCGGCACCGACGTGGTCCTCGGCGTGTTGCCGATAGGCATGTTCAACCACTTCGCCCAGCAGCTCGGCATCCCGCTCGACCTGGGTGCCGCGGTGCGGGCCCTGGCCGCCGCCGATGCCGTGGCCGTCGATGTCGGCGAGGTGAACGGCCGGACCTTCGTGAACCAGACCGTGCTCGGCACCGACCCCAAGCTGCTGCAGGTGATGGACCGCATCCAGACCGGCCAGGGCTGGGGACGGATCCGTTCGGCCCTGGCCGGCTCGGTGCGGGTGATGGGCCAGGTGCCCACCAGCCGGGTCGACCTGCAAGCCCCCGGCGGTGTGTCTCGGCGAGGCCTTCGCACTCCGCTGGTCCTGGTGGGCAACGGCTCACACCGTCGCGGGATCACCGGGGCCACAGCCCTGGAGTCCCTGACCGATGGGGCCTTGGATCTGACCGTGGCCCGGTCGCGCAGCCGATGGGCCCTGGTCGAGGCCGGGTGGCGGGCGGCCCGCTCCGGTTCGGACGCTCTGCCCGAGATCGACACCATCGCCGTGCCCGAGCTCACCATCACGGCCCGGTCCCGCACGGTCAGGGTGGGTATCGATGGTGAGGCCGAGGTGTTGCGCAGCCCGCTGCGGTTCCGGGTCAGGCACCAGGCCCTACACGTGTTGGTACCGCCCGGCCTCAAGGCAGGGGTGTGACGGTCACGCCGGGCGTTGTCGGCGAGTTGATCACGTCTGCCGTTCGGCGGTAGGAGGCTCGTAGCTCCTTGGCGAGGCCCGCCGGGGTGGCTGGGTTCGACAGGGCGGCGGCGACCGGCAGAACCTCGAAGCTGGCGATGTCCACCCAGGTAGGGATGGCCTCGATGCCCGTCACCCTCCATCGTCCGTCCCAACCCGCGGCGGCGGTGGCCGTCACGGTGAGCCCGTCACGACGCGGGGCCTGGGTCTGGTTGGAGAGGTGGTTGCCCAGCCCCCACACCACGTAGCGCCCGTGGACGAGCTCGATGGGCTGAACCACGTGGGCGTGATGGCCGATGATCAGGTCGATCTCGGAGTCGGGCAGGATCGCCTCGGCGGTGGAACGTTGGAACGCGTCGGGCTGGTGCTGGTACTCGGTGCCCCAGTGCAGGCTCACCACCACCAGCTCGGCTCCGGCGGCGCGGGCGGCGGCGGCGTCGGCCCGGATCCGGTCGGGATCTATCTGGTTGGCGGCCCACGGGGCGTCGGCCGGGAGTCGGTAACCGTTGAACCCGTAGGCATAGCTGAGGTGGGCCAGCTCGATGGTGGTGGTGCCGGCGTCGAGGGGATAGACCCGCGCCCCGGTCTCCCACGGCCCCCGGGCCGTGCCGGCGTGGCCGAGCCCGACCCGGTCGAGCTCCTCGAGGGTGCGAACGATGCCGGCGTTGCCCCGGTCGAGGCTGTGGTTGGACGCCGTCGAGCATCCGTCGTAACCGCCATGGGCCAACCCGTCCATCACCTGGCTCGGGGCTCCGAAAGAGGGGTAGCTGGTGAGGCGGCCGTCGGGGGCGATCGGGACCTCCATGTGGCACAGCGCCAGGTCCGCGGCCTCCACCAGCGGTCGCATCGGGTCGAACATGGGCCCGAAGTCGAAGGCCTTGCCGGTCTCGGCTCCGTACCGGGCCGCCCGATCATTGACCGGCATGTGGAGCAGCACGTCTCCGCTGAAGGTCAAGGTGACGGGTTCGGACGGTGCAGCCGGGGCCGACGTGGCCGTCGCGGTTTGCTCGGACGGGGTTGGCTCAGAGGTGGTGGTCGATCCCGTGGTGGTCGGTGCCGCGGTGGTCGAGGTGGCCCGGCTCGACCCGTCCGCGCCTGAGCAGCCCGCCACCGTGGCGGCGAGCATCAGCGAGACGGCCAGGTGCCCAGCTCCAACCGCAGCCCGTGATCGCATCGAATCAGCCGAGTCCCGTTGGTTCAGGCTGGAACGGTGTCGAGGGAGGTGAGCAGATGGCGGGCCGCGCCCTGGAGGGCGGCCGCGGCGGGGCGGTCCGCCAGCGGGGCCAGCACCGCCACGGCGCGGTCCACATAGCTCTGTGCCACCTCGACCGACTCGGCCACCCCGTTGCTCTGGCGGACCAGGGCGCGGGCCCGCTCCCAGGTCTCTCCGTGGATGGGGGCACCGAGCAGTCCGGCCAGCTCGTCTCCGGTGGGTCCGGCCAGTGCCCGCAGCACGGGCAAGTTGTAGGCGCCTTCCACCAGGTCGTGACCGGCGGGCTTGCCGAGCTGCTCGTCGGTGGCCACCACGTCGAGGATGTCGTCGACGATCTGGAACGCCATGCCGTAGGCCAGGCCGAACTCGGTGAGGGCGTCGATCTCGGGGCGAGGGAGGTCGGCCACGATTCCCCCGATCCGACAGGCCGACGACAACAGGCTGGCCGTCTTGCCCTCGATCGAGGCCAGATACGCCTCTTCGGTTCGGCTCACCTGGTAGGCGTCCTGGAGCTCGCGGACCTCGCCTTCGCACAGCCGTCCGATGGTGGCGGCCAGCAGGCCCGCCACCTCCACGCCGAGCGACGCGGCGATCTCGGATGCCTTGGCCAGCAGGAAGTCGCCGGCCAGGATCGCCTTGAGGTTTCCCCAGCGGGAGTTGACCGACTCCACACCCCGTCGAGTGGTGGCTTCGTCGATGACGTCGTCGTGGTACAGCGAGCCCAGGTGGACCAGCTCCACCGACACCCCGCCCCGCACCACGTCCAGATCGGCGGGACCGTCGTGACCGGGGATGCACCGGCCTGCGGCCACCGCGAACAGGGGGCGTACCCGCTTGCCGCCGGCCCCGATCAGATGTCCGGCCATCTCGGTCATGGCTTCGGTTGGGGCGGTGACCGCAAGCCTCAACTCCTCCTCGACCCGGCTCCGGTCGGTGTCTACGTGGGGCAGGGCCAGCAGCGGGTTGGAGGTCATGGGCGCAGGCTAGGAGCCGGGCAGGCCCTCCGATGCCATTGGTGGGGACCGCCCGTGCGCCCCTCGGCGGTACACTCCAACGACGAATCCCGTTCTCAGGGAGGCATCGAGTGTTCGAGAGATTCACGGACCGGGCCCGCCGCGTGGTGGTCCTGGCACAAGAGGAGGCCCGTCTCCTCAACCACAACTACATCGGTACCGAGCACATCCTGCTCGGGCTCATCCACGAGGGCGAAGGAACCGCGGCCAAGGCCTTGGAGTCCCTCGGCATCTCCCTGGAGGGAGTGCGCAGCCAGGTCGAGGAGATCATCGGCCAGGGCGGGTCGTCGCCCAGCGGCCACATCCCCTTCACGCCCCGGGCCAAGAAGGTGCTCGAGCTGTCGCTGCGCGAGGCGCTCCAGCTCGGCCACAACTACATCGGCACCGAGCACATCCTGCTCGGCCTCATCCGTGAGGGCGAGGGCGTCGCCGCCCAGGTGCTGGTCAAGCTGGGCGCCGACCTGTCGCGCATCCGCCAGCAGGTCATCCAGCTCCTGTCGGGCTACTCGGGCTCGGGCCAGGGTGGTCCAGGCGGGGTCGGGCGAGAAGGCGGGCGCCACCGCCGGAGGAGCCGGCGGGGACACCCCATCGGGGTCCCTGGTGCTCGACCAGTTCGGGCGCAACCTGACCCAGCTCGCCAAGGACAAGAAGCTCGATCCGGTCATCGGCCGCGCCCGTGAGACCGAGCGGGTCATGCAGGTGCTGAGCCGACGCACCAAGAACAACCCGGTGCTCATCGGCGAGCCCGGCGTGGGCAAGACCGCCATCGTCGAGGGATTGGCCCAGGCCATCGCCGCCGACAACGTCCCGGAGACCCTTCACAACAAGCAGCTCTACACCCTCGACCTCGGGGCCCTGGTGGCCGGGTCGCGCTACCGCGGCGACTTCGAGGAGCGTCTCAAGAAGGTGCTCAAGGAGATCCGCACCCGCGGCGACATCATCTTGTTCATCGACGAGATCCACACCCTGGTGGGTGCCGGTGCGGCCGAGGGCGCCATAGACGCGGCGTCGATCCTCAAGCCGATGCTGGCCCGAGGTGAGCTCCAGACCATCGGGGCCACCACCCTCGACGAGTACCGCAAGCACCTCGAGAAGGATGCGGCGCTGGAACGTCGGTTCCAGCCGGTCAAGGTGGAAGAGCCGACCGTGGCCCACACCATCGAGATCCTCAAGGGCCTGCGGGACCGCTACGAGCAGCACCACCGGGTCACCATCACCGACCAGGCCCTGGTGGCGGCGGCCAACCTGGCCGACCGCTACATCTCGGACCGTCACCTGCCCGACAAGGCCATCGACCTCATCGACGAGGCCGGCGCCCGCCTGCGCATCAAGCGCATGGAGACCCCGGCCGACTACAAGGAGATCGAGAACGCCATCGCCCAGGTCGTCCAGCAGAAGAAGGACGCGGTCGAGGCCCAGAACTTCGAGGAAGCCGGTCGCCTCCGCGACAAGGAGAAGGAGCTCCTCGCCCAGAAGGACGCCAAGGAAGCCGAGATCAAGGCCTCCGGTGTCGACCTGTTCGACGAGGTAGATGAGGAGTCGATCGCCGAGGTCCTCTCGCTGTGGACCGGTATCCCCGTCTACAAGCTCACCGAGGAGGAGACGGCCAAGCTCCTGCGCATGGAGGACGAGCTGCACAAGCGGGTCATCGGCCAGGAGAGCGCCATCAAGGCCGTCAGCCAGGCCATCCGCCGGACCCGGGCCGGCCTCAAGGACCCCAAGCGTCCCAGCGGTTCGTTCATCTTCCTCGGACCTTCGGGCGTGGGGAAGACCGAGTTGGCCAAGACGCTGGCCGAGTTCCTCTTCGGTGACGAGCAGTCGATGATCAGCCTCGACATGTCCGAGTACATGGAGAAGCACACCGTCAGCCGCCTGGTGGGTTCGCCCCCCGGCTACGTGGGCTACGAGGAGGGCGGCCAGCTCACCGAGGCCGTGCGGCGCAAGCCGTTCTCGGTGGTGCTGTTCGACGAGATCGAGAAGGCCCACCCAGACGTGTTCAACACGTTGCTCCAGATCTTGGAGGAGGGTCGCCTCACCGACAGCCAGGGGCGTTCGGTTGATTTCCGCAACACCGTGCTGATCATGACCTCCAACCTGGGTACCGCCGATCTGCGCAAGGCCAACGTCGGTTTCGGCAAGGCCGATGAAGCCATCTCCTACGAGAAGATGAAGGAGAAGGTCAACGAGGCTCTCAAGGCCCACTTCCGGCCCGAGTTCTTGAACCGGATCGACGAGACGATCGTGTTCCACGAGCTGTCGAAGGCCGAGGTCACCACCATCGTCGACCTGCTCCTCAAGCGGACCAGCGTCCAGCTCGAAGCGCAGGGCCTGGGCATCGAGCTCACCGACGCCGCCAAGACCCTTCTCGTAGACAAGGGCTACGACCCCACCATGGGGGCTCGCCCGCTGCGTCGAGCAATCCAGCGACTGGTCGAGGACCCGTTGTCGGAGCGGCTGCTCTACAAGCAGTTCCGCGCCGGCGAACTGGTGATCGTGGACGCCGAGCTGGATCCCGAGACCAACGAGACCGTCATGACGTTCCGTTCGGTCGAGGGGTTCGTGTCGCCCACGGCGGCGAGCGAGGGAGACGAGGTCGCGGCCGAGTCGGCCGAGCTGGCCGAAACCGGTCCTGCTACCGAGTGACGACCAACGCAGTGCACATCTCGATCAGGTTCTCGACGTAGTCAGGGTGGTCGAGTTCCACCGGTTCCCCGGCGTCTAGGCGTCGAGCCCGTTCGGCAGCACTGCCGGTCATCAAGATGATCAAGGCCAGCACCCGTTCCCGACGGATGGGCCCTGGTGCCGCGGGCCGCTGCTCGATCTCGTCGAGGATGGTGGCGAGGTGAGCGGTGGTCGCGGCATCCGATTCGAGCCGCCAGGCCGCGAACCGACCGCGGAGTTGGGCAACGATCCTCAGGTAGGAACGTCCCGGCTCGGTGACCAGTAGGTCGGCATAGGGCCGCACCAGGCAGGCCACCAGGTCTTGGACCGTGGGGTCGACACCCGCCGCGGCCCGAAGTCTTCCCCGCTCGTCATCGATGGGGCCACCACGCCTCGCCAGGATCTCCAAGAGGAGACCCTGGCGAGAGCGGAAGTGATAGGTGACCGCCGATGCGTTGCGTTGTTCGGCGGCCTCGGTGATCTGGCGGGTGGTCACCCCTTGGACGCCACCTCGGGCGAACAGGCGCTCGGCTTCGTCGAGCAGGCGTTCGCGGGTGGCGACGGCGAGGGGAGCCACGGCCAGATGCCTTGGGGTGAGCTCAGCCCTCGAGCGGAATGAGCGCGTTGGTGGGGATGATCTCCACGTCGAGACCCTCGGGCAGCGGGTTGGCGAAGTCGGGGTACTTGCGCTGGGCCGTGGCCCGCATCTTGGCGGTGCGGTGCTCGGGGTCCTTGTCGAACTCGGGGATGACCTTGTTGCCGAACAGCTCGATCATCTCGAGCACCTCCTCGTGTTCGAACCCCTCGTTGGGGATGCCGAACACGAGTTGGTCACATCCGACCTCTTGGTACTTGGCGATCTGCTCCAGAACCTGCTCGGGGCTGCCGCACAGCAGGTAGCCGGCGTCGATTGCGTAGTCGAGCTCTTCCTCGGTGCGGATGGAGCGGGGGCGGCCGGGCCACTTAACCGCGCCGGGCTGGGGTGGCATGGTGGTGTGGTACATGTTCACCATGGTGTTGAGGTAGCCCCGGCCGGGGGACATGGCGATCTCCCGGGCCCGCTTGCCGTCGGCCACGCAGACCACGGCATTGGTCATCATGACGTTGTCGTTCATGAACTGGCCGAGGGGCTCGGTGCAGTTGGCGATGCCTTCCTTGTAGGCGTCGATGCGACCCTTGAGGTTGTAGACGGGTTCGAAGTTGAAGGCGATGGCGCCGATGCCGGACTGCCCGGCGGTGGTGAAGGTGCCGGGGTTGCCACAGCCCACCCAGATCGGCGGATGGCCCACGCCGTAGGGCTTGGGCAGGATGTTGTGCGGTTCTTCGATCTTGAAGTTCTCACCGTCGAAGGTGTAATCGCGTTGTTCCCACATGCGGACGATCTCGGGGGCGGCCTCGTTCCACATCTCCTTGGTGTCGGAGGTGAGGAGGTCGAAGGTGGCCATCTCGTGGGCGCCGGCGCCGCGACCGGTGCCGAACTCGAAGCGGCCGCCGGTGATGTGGTCGAGCATGGCGACGCGCTCGGCGTTGCGGACCGGGTGGTTGACCTTGCGGGACAGGTTGATGATGGCCGAGCCCAGGTGGATGCGCTCGGTCTTGGCCGCCACGTAGGGGATGACGACCTCGGGGGCGGACATGTGCGAGTACTCGGTGAGGGCGTGGTGTTCGCCGAACCAGGCGTACTTCCAGTTGAAGCCGTCGGCATGGATGGCGTATTGGAGCTCGCGCATGAGCATGGTGTGCTCGGCATCACGGTTGTGGGCCGCCGGACCAGGCAGGTAGCCGTTCAAGAACAGGCCGAACTCCATTGCTTACTCCTAGGGTGAGAAGTTAGAACCGGTTCTAATGTAGTCCATTAGGAGCCGATTGCAAGTCTCCGTGGTCGAACATTTGTTCGTGATTGAGCTACGGTTTCGGGCATGGCGTCGAACTTCACTGTCAGACCCCCTTCGTAGGGTCCGGTCATGGCCAAGGTCCGAACCGTCTTCCGTTGCCCAGACTGTGGCACCAGCGCACCCAAGTGGGTGGGCCAGTGCCCGGGGTGCTCGGCATGGGGGAGCTTGGTCGAAGAGCTGGACGGTCCTTCCGGGGCGTCGGAGGTGGTCGGTCTGGTCCCTTCCAGCGGGCCACCGGTACCCATCGCCGACGTCGACCCCACCGAGTTCACGCCCCGACCGACCGGCATCCCCGAGCTGGACCGCGTGCTCGGCGGCGGCCTGGTGCCGGGTTCGATCACCCTGTTGGGAGGAGAGCCGGGCATCGGCAAATCCACCGTTCTGCTCCAGGCCGCCGCCGAGGTGGCCGCGTCGGGTCGTACCGTGCTGTACATCACCGGCGAGGAGTCGCCCCAGCAGGTGCGCCTTCGGGCCGAGCGACTCGGCGCCCTGCACCCACTGCTCTACCTGGCGGCCGAGTCGTCTGTCCCCAACGTGGTGCGATCGATCGACGGCGTAGGGCCCGAACTGGTCGTGGTCGACTCCATCCAGACCTTGTCGGTCCCCGAGCTGGCCTCGGCCCCGGGTTCGGTGGCCCAAGTGCGTGAGTGCAGCCACCGGCTGGTGCAAGAGGCCAAGCAGCGAGGATGTGCCGTGGTGCTGGTCGGCCACGTAACCAAAGAAGGCAACCTGGCCGGTCCTCGGGTGCTCGAACACCTGGTGGATACGGTGCTGGCCTTCGAAGGAGACCGGCACCACGCGCTGCGCCTCCTGCGGGTGGTCAAGCACCGCTTCGGATCCACCCAGGAACTGGGTCTGTTCGAGATGACCGAGCACGGGCTGGTCGGGGTGCCAGACCCCAGCGGTCTGTTCCTGGCCGACAGGCGAGTCGGCGTGCCGGGCTCGGTGGTGGTACCCACCATGGAGGGAGCCAGGCCCCTCCTGGTGGAGCTCCAGGCCTTGGCCGCCACCTCGCACCTGCCATCGCCGAGGAGGTCGGCCCAGGGCGTAGAGCAAGGCCGGCTTTCCATGGTGCTGGCCGTGCTGGAGAGGCGGGTGCAGCTCCCCGTGGCCAACCTGGACGTGTACGCCTTGGCCGTGGGGGGTGTGCGGGTCAACGAACCGGGCGCAGACCTCGCTCTGGGTCTGGCGGTGGCGTCGGCTCTTCGGGGCCGGCCGGCCCCGCCCGATCTGGTGGCCTGCGGTGAGGTTGGCCTCGGTGGTGAGCTGCGACAGGTGGCCCACACCCCCGGCGCCTGGCCGAAGCGGCCCGCCTGGGGTTCAAGCGGGCCATGGTCCCCTACAGCGCCCCCCAGACCGTCGAAGGCATCGAGCTGATGCGGGTGGGGACCTTGGCCGATGCCATAGACCGGGTCGGGCTGACCTGAACCAATAGCACCAACCGGTACCGGGCTGGCCCCTAACATCGTCTGATGATCGCGCCCTATCCGCCCGAGCTTCAGGCGGCGCTCACCCAGGTGGCGCCGGGTCGGGTTCTGCGCGAGGGGGTGGATCGAATCCTCCAGGCCGGCATGGGCGGGTTGCTGGTGGTGGGCGACGGCCCCGACGTGCTCAACATCTGTTCGGGTGGGTTCCTGCTCGATGCTGCCTTCAGTCCGCAGCGGCTGTCGGAGCTGGCCAAGATGGACGGCGCCATCATCTTGGCGTCAGACGCCAGCCGTATCGCCAGGGCCAACGTGCACCTGGTGCCCGACTCGACGGTGACCACGTCTGAGACCGGCACCCGTCACCGCACCGCCGAGCGGGTGGCCAAGTCGCTGGGCGTGCCGGTCATCACCGTGTCTCAGCGCATGTCGACGATCAAGATCTACGTCGGCGACCACAAGCACGAGATCGTGTCCACCGCTCGGATCATCAACCGGGCCAACCAGGCCCTGTCCACCCTGGAGCGCTACCGCTCCCGGTTGGAGTCCGACGCCGCCGGTCTGTCCACCCTCGAGATCGAGGATCTGGTCACCATCCGAGACGTGGTGAACGTCCTCCAGCTCATCGAGGGGGTGGAGCGGATCGCTTCTGAGATCCAGGGTCACATCATCGAACTGGGCGAAGAGGGTCGCCTCGTCCGCCTGCAACTGGTGGAGCTGATGGGCGGAGTCGAGGGCGATCGTCGCCACCTGGTCCGCGACTACCGGGGCCAAGAGAAGAAGGTCTCGCTAGACACGGTGCTGGATTCACTCGCGGCGCTGACCACCGACGACCTGATCGACCCGGCCGAGCTCGTGCACGCCCTGCGCCTGCCCACCATGGCGCTCGATGCGGCGGTGTCGCCTCGTGGCTATCGGATGCTGTCGCGGATCCCCCGTCTGCCCGATCAGATCGTGGAGCGGATCGTGAGCCGATTCGGCAGCCTCCAAAAAATCATGCGGGCCACCATCGATGACCTCGACGACGTCGAGGGGTGGGTGCCACCCGGGCGCGAGCCATCAAGGATGGCCTGAACCACATCGCAGAGTCAGCGATCATCGACCGCTACTGACCGCGGTGGTTCGGGGTCAGCGGGAGCGGCGCTCCAGCTCTTCTCGGTTGGTGATGCGGTAGCGGCGGTCATGCTGTTCGATCCACCGCAGGCGCACGAAGCTGGCTATGGCCTTGTTGACTCGCTCCCGTGAGGCGCCGACCATACCGGCCAGCTCCTCTTGGGTGATGGGCAGGGCGAAGTCCTCGGCATCTCCGGCCAACTCCAAGAGCCGCTTGGCCGTGCGGCCGGTCACGTCGAGGAACACCGAATCGGCGAGGGCCGAGTCGGTAACGCGCAGACGTTGGGCCAGCAGGTGGACCACGCCCCACAACAAGTCGGGGCGGGCCTCATAGATGTGGCGTAGGGGTTCGTAGGGAACCTCGACCAGCTCGGACGCCTCTAGGGCCCGGGCCTCGGCGGAGCGTCCCTGGCCGTCGAACAGACCCATCTCCCCGAACACATCGCCGTGCTCCATGAGGGCCACCATCGATTCGCGCCCGTCGACGGAACGTTTGGAGATGGCGATGCGCCCCGAGGACACCACGCAGAGACGGTCGGGCGCGTCGCTCTCGGCGAAAACCACATCTCCCCGGAGGTAACGGCGGGTCTGGGCCGACGCAGCTACTGCGACCATCTCCTCGTCGGTGAGTTGGGTGAGTAGTTCGACGGTCTGGAGCAGGTCGATGTCAACCACGAGGCCGAGGCTACCTACTGGCACGGCATGGGGAAGGCGATGGGTGGCCCGACCATCTCCTAGCGTGGCGGCCATGGGATCGACCTGGGCGATCGTGGTGGCCGCCGGGTCGGGCAGCCGGTTCGGAGGGCCAAGCAATACGCTTCACTGCTGGGGCGTCGGGTGGTCGACTGGTCGATCGAAGCGGCTCGGTCGGTGTCTGACGGTGTGGTCCTGGTGGTTCCACCGGACCGTACGACCGAGGTCGAACCGGGTGTGGACCTGGTGGTGGCCGGCGGGGCGACGCGGTCCGAGTCGGTCAGGGCCGGATTGTCCGTCTTGCCCGCCGATGTGGCCGTGGTGGTCGTCCACGACGGCGCCCGTCCGCTGGCCACGCACTCGTTGTTCCGATCGGTGGTCGACGCGGTGCTGGCCGGAGCCGACGTTGCCGTGCCGGTGGTGGCGGTGGTGGACACGGTCACCGATGAGCACGGGGCCGTGGTGGATCGGGATCGGCTCCGGGTGGTGCAGACCCCACAGGGTTTCAGCGCCGACACGCTGGCTCGGGTACACGCCAGTAAGCCCGAAGCCACCGATGATGCATCGCTGGTGGTGGCTGCCGGTGGCCGTCTGCGTCAGGTGAGCGGCGAGAGGTGGAACCTGAAGGTGACCGAGCCCGGCGATCTCGCCGTGGCCGAGGCGATCTTGGAGGGATACCGGTGAGGGTTCGGGTCGGTCAGGGCTTCGACGTCCATCCCTTCATAGACGATCCGGACAGGCCGCTGGTTCTCGGCGGGGTGGTCTTCGACAGTCCCCGGGCCCTGGCCGGGCACAGCGATGCCGATGTCATCGCTCACGCCTGTGCTGATGCCTTGCTCGGGGCGGCGGGTCTCGGAGACATCGGGATGCTCTTTCCTGACACCGATCCCCGCTGGTCGGGGGCCAACAGCATCGATCTGTTGGCCGAGGTGGCCCGACGGGTCCGCTCCGCTGGTTGGGAGCCGGGAAACGTCGATGCGTCGGTGGTGACCGATCATCCCAAGATGGCGCCAGCCCGAGTCCAGATGCAGGAGCGCCTGTCCGCCGCGGTGGAGGCTCCGGTCTCGGTCAAGGGCCGTCGACCCGAAGGTCTCGGGGCGTTGGGGCGAGGCGAGGGCGTGGCATGTTGGGCGGTGGCGGTGGTGACCCGCCCTTGACCGATCCCGAGGGAGCAAGGGAGGCATAGCCTCGGTCTGGTTACCCTGGCAGAGATGACGGCCGGACCTGTCCGCTCGGGTTCCAATAGGAGGAGTTGAGGTGGCTTCAGGACGCGGTTCGGGTCGGGGTTCGGGCAAGGGTGGTTCAGGCGGGCGGGGTGGTCAGGCGCGCTCCGCCGCGCCCCGTTCGTCGGGAGGTGGCAAGGGACGGGGGAAGGGCGGCGGCGCTTCGGGTCAGGGGCCGCGCAACCCGTTGGGGCAGATGGGCCCTCAGGGTCGCGCTCCGCGCCGTTCCAGCACCACGGGTTTGGGCGGAGAGCAGGTCGAGGGTCGCCAGGCGGTGCGGGAACTGCTGTTGGCCAACCGGCGCGACACCCGGGAGATCTGGATGGCGGCCGACCTGGACCCGGCTCCGGTGCTCGACGACATCCGAGAGCTGGCTGCTGAAGCCCGGGTGGTCATCAAGGAGGTCGGTCGCTCCAAGCTCGATGCTGCCGCACGCACCGATGCCCCTCAGGGGGTTATCGCCTTTGCTCGGCCGTTGCCCGAGGTCTCCGTGGACGACCTGCTGGGTCCCGGTTACGGGGGAAGCTCGCCGTTCCTGCTCTTGTCTGATGGAATCACCGACCCCGGCAACCTCGGGGCCCTGCTCCGCTCGGCCGAGTGTGCGGGGGTCACAGGGGTAGTCCTTCCCCGACATCGTGCCGTCCACATCACCCCCACCGTGACCAAGGCGGCGGCGGGCAGCATCGAGCACCTGCCCATGGCGATCGTGGGGGGGATGGCCAAGACGGTGGACGAGCTTCGTCGGTCGGGGGTCCTGGTGATCGGACTGGACGAACGGGGAAGCCGGTCACTGTGGGAGCTGGACGTGGCGATGGCCGATCGCGCGGTGGCGTTGGTCCTGGGAGCGGAGGGCCCTGGTTTAGGTCGGCTGGTTCGGGAGCGCTGCGACGAGGTGGTGTCGATCCCAATGCGGGGTCGCCTGTCCAGCCTCAACGTGGCCACGGCTGGGGCCTTGGCTTGCTTCGAGGTGGCCCGGGCTCGCAGCCTTGGCTAAGCCTGGATCCGCCGAAAGGCAGAGCCTTCCGGCGGAGTTCGGTCGCCGGCCTGACGGCCGACGTCTTCGCTGCTGCGACCGGCGAAGCCGATCTCCGCAGGTCAGGGGCTCCGCCACAAAGGGCTCTGACCCCGAACACCCGCCCAGTCCTGTGACTTCAGCTCGTCAGACAGCCGAGCACTAACGGTGGTCGCAGCGGATAGGTGGGTCGAGCGTCAGCGGCTAGCCAGGCAGGCGCAGCCGCCGCCTTGGTGTTTGGCCTGGTAGAGGGCGCCGTCGGCCAGGCCCAGGAGGGAATCGGCGGTCAGACCCGGAGCAACCAGCGCGATGCCGATCGACAGACCCAGGCGGAGGCGCAGCCCGCCCACCTCGAAGGGGGTGGCCATGGTGGCCAACATCCGCTCGGCCAGGTGGTTGGCCGTGGTCGGATCTGGAACCCGTCGGAGCAGGACGGTGAACTCATCTCCACCCAGGCGGGCCAGGTCGTCCCCGGCCCGTAGCGCCGAGCGGAGGCGCTCGGCCACCTGGACCAGTACCTGGTCTCCGACCTGGTGGCCGTGGGCATCGTTGATCGGCTTGAAGGCGTCGAGGTCACAGAAAGCCACCGCCAACTCCCCCTCGCCGATGGCGAGGGCTTCGGCCAGACGCTCCCGGAAGGTGGCGCGGTTGGCCACCCCGGTCAGGCTGTCGTGGCCGGCGAGGTGGATGAGGCGCTGGTGCTCGATCCACTTCTGGATGGCCAGTTGGGCATAACGGGCCTGGAGCTCGAGTCCCATCTGGTGGCCGAGGAGGGGTTCGGCATCGTCGTGACGCCATACCGACAAGACGGCCGGGGGGAGCTTGGGCGAGACCTCGATGGGGATGCACCACACCCCGGCCAGCCCAGCTTCCTCGGCGGGGATCCGGGCCCGAGGTGGCAGGTCGTCGATGGTGGCGTTCACCTGCTCTCCGGTCAAGGCGGCCCGATGCCACGGTCCCGCATCGGTGGGTACGCAGGCCTTGGGGACCCCGGCCCCGTCGGTCCAGCGGAACTCGTAACCATCGAATCCGTGGTGGATGAGCGCCCCCGCCACCTGGAGGGTCGGAATGATCGACCGACACAGGTGCTCGCAGACCTCAGAGAACGGGTCGGCACCGCTGAGCGCTCCGAGGAACTGGTTGAAGTGGAAGTTGTGCTCCCAGGACCGCAGTCGGAGGACCAGATCGTGCTGGCGGGTGGATTGAGCACTGATGGCCGCCACCTCGCACCACGTCGAGGTCCCGTCGCTGTTCAAGAGCCTGAACACCATCGGGATGGAGGTGGCCCGGCCTTCGGTGATCTGAACTTGGGCGAAGGCGGCCAAGGCCCGGTCGACTTCGTCGGGGGGGATGAAATCGACGACGTTGTGGCCGACCATGTCGGCTGGCTTCCAGCCCAGCAGGGTGACGATCGATTCACCGGCGTACTGGATGGTGCCGTCCAGGCTGACCACCACGAAGGGGTGGGCGGTGCTGTCGACGATGGCCCGGAACAGCGATTCGGGGACGCGCAGAGGATCGTTGCCTGCATGGCTGATGCTGGACGTGTCCATGGTCCTGGCGCCCTCCCAGCCCGGATCGTACCATCGGCGAGTCGTTCAGTCACGCTCTGAGGTCGTTCGGCGACGATGCGTGTTGTCGAGCCAGAGTCCGACCTCTCGCCCATCGGGGGACGGCGATGGGTAGCGTTCCGGTGTGTCCAGGAGTCGCTCCGTTTCTCAGCTCGTCGACAAGGTCGACCGGTCGGGCACCGAGAGGGCAACCGATCATCTGGTGGTGGAAGAACCTCTCGAGATCCGCCTGGACGGCGTGCGGGTGACGACCACCATGAGGACCCCTGGCCATGACGGTGAGCTGGCTGCGGGCTTCTGCTTCTCCGACGGGCTGCTGGGAGGAGCCTCGGTGCTCGGGGTCGACCATGGTGCCGGGAACGCCGCCTCCGTGGACACCGGCGGTCAGGCCCCCGTTCCGACCACCCGCCTCACCGCCACCACTTCTTCATGCGGGTGGTGCGGCACCGATGCCCTCGATGACCTGGCGTCTTGGTTGGAGCCCCTCGGGTCCCGGTGGCCCTTCGACGTGGCCGTGTTGGGGGCAGTGGTCGAGCGGGTGAGGCAATCCCAGGACCTCTTCGAACTGACCGGAGGCGTGCACGCCGCGGCCGCCTTCGATCGCACGGGTCGGCCCGAAGTGGTCCGCGAAGACATCGGCCGCCACAACGCCGTCGACAAGGTGGTGGGCAGGCTCCTGCTCGACGGCCGATTGCCTGCCGGTGAGATGGGTTTGTTCGTGAGCGGCCGGACCAGCTTCGAGATCATCCAGAAGGCGTGGGCCGCAGGGTTCTCGGCGGTCGTGTCGGTGAGCGCTCCATCGTCGTTGGCCGTCGACACCGCCCGCCGCGCTGGCCTGATGCTGGCCGGGTTCGCCCGTCCGGGACGCTTGAACGTCTACGTACCATGACCCGTCCGGCCCCTCCTCCACGCCCTGACGATGAAGCCGATCAGCTCCAGGTGTTCGGCCCGGCCCGAGTCGCGGCCGGGCTGGGATCGGTTCGCTCCACCATGAGCCAGACCGCCGCTCAACTTGGTCTGCGTAGAGGTACCCGCCTACTGGTGAGGGTGAACCAGCCCGAGGGTTTCGATTGCCCTGGCTGCGCCTGGCCCGAACCGGCCGAGCGATCCCACCTCGAGTTCTGTGAGAACGGTGCCAAGGCACTGGCCGAGGAAGCCACCGTCCGCCGTTGCGGTCCCGACTTCTTCGCCTCCCACCCGGTGGCCGCATTGGCCGAACAGAGCGACCACTGGCTCGGCCAGCAGGGTCGGCTCACCCACCCGATGATGCGGACCGCCGGGGACACGCACTACCGGCCGGTGGCTTGGAGCATGGCCCTGGACCTGGTGGCCGACAGGCTGCGGACGGCCGCTACCCGTCACCCCGACCGTGCCGTCTTCTACACCTCGGGACGTACCAGCAACGAGGTCGCTTTCCTCTACCAACTGCTGGCCCGCCGGTTGGGCACCAACAACCTGCCCGATTGCTCCAACCTGTGCCACGAATCGAGCGGCGTGGCGCTGACCCAGACGATCGGGGTGGGCAAGGGCAGCGTCACCCTCACCGACCTGCACCAGGCCGAGTTGATCCTGGTCGTCGGTCAGAACCCGGGAACCAACCATCCCCGGATGCTTTCTGCGTTGGGCAAGGCCAAGGCCAACGGTGCCCAGGTAGTGGCCGTCAACCCCATGCCCGAGGCCGGCCTGCTGGGATTCGCTGATCCAAAGACCGCCCGGGGCCTGGCCGGGCGACCGGCGGGGCTCGCCGACCACTTCCTCCAGATCCGGGTGGGAGCCGATCTGGCCTTGTTCCAGTGGCTGAATCGGCGCCTGGTCGAGTTGGACGCCGAGACGCCAGGTGTCGTCGATCATGGTTTCGTCACCTCCCACACCCACGGGTGGCCGGAGTTGGCCGAACACCTTGCGGCCGTCGACTCTGACGCTCTCCTCGCTGCCACCGGCCTTCCCCGGGAACAGGTCGAGGCGGTGGCCCGGCTCCTGGCCGACCGGAGACGGATCGTCATCTGCTGGGCCATGGGTATCACCCAACACCGTCAGGCGGTGGCCACCATCCGCGAGATGGTCAACACCTTGCTGCTTCGGGGTGCCATCGGCCGACCCGGCGCCGGGGTTTGCCCGGTGCGCGGCCATTCCAACGTCCAGGGCGACCGGACCATGGGCATCGTGGAGAAGCCGACGGTCGAGTTCCTGGCCGCGCTCGGAGCCGAGTTCGGTTTCGACGCCCCCACCCGGCATGGGACCGACGTGGTCGCGGCCATCGAAGCCATGGCTCGCGGTGATGTAGACGTGTTCATGGCGATGGGCGGGAACTTCTTGTCGGCGTCTCCCGATACCGAGGTCGTGGCGGAGGCCTTGGCTCGGGTCGGGCTCAGCGTGGCCGTGTCCACCAAGCTCAATCGGTCTCACCTGATCGGCAGCGGGACGGCCTTGATCCTTCCCTGTCTGGGTCGGACGGAAGTCGACCGCACCGGCGGGCGAGTCCAGCGGGTGACGGTGGAGGACTCGATGAGTGTGGTCCACGCCTCGTCGGGGTCGCTGGCCCCAGCGTCGGATCATCTGCTCAGCGAGGTGGCGATCGTGGCCGAGCTGGGCAGCCGGGTCGACCCCTATGAGGGGATCGACTGGATGGGGTTGGCTGGTGACTACGGACTGATCCGAGACCACATCGAGGCCGTTGTCCCAGGGTTCACCGACTTCAACCGACGCCTGGACCATCCCGGTGGGTTCGTGTTGCCGCACCCCCCTCGGGACCACCTCCGGTTCCCTACCCCCGACGGGCTCGCCCACCTGACCGTCAACGAGTTCGCACCCGAGGTGGTCCCACCTGGGCACCTGCTACTGCAGACCGTGCGGTCCCACGACCAGTTCAACACCACCATCTACGGACTAGACGATCGGTACCGGGGAATCAGCAACGGTCGTCGGGTGGTGTTCGTGAACCCCGCCGACCTGGCCGAGTTGAACCACGGCGACGGCGACCGCGTCGATGTGGTCAGCGAATGGCGAGATGGGCGGTGTCGGCGGATCCACGACTTCCGCCTGGTGGCCTACCCGGTGGCGCGAGGGACCTGCGCTGCCTACTTCCCCGAAGCCAACCCGTTGGTTCCCTTGGGTTCGATCGCCGACGAGAGCCGGACTCCAACGTCCAAGTCGATCATCGTGCGCTTCGTGGCGACCTGAGGCCCGCGGCCGGGTGCCTCCAGAAGCGGTGGGTTTACTCGGATCAGGGGGGCCGATACCGTGCCGAAGATGGCCACCACCGATCAGCCCTGGCAGGGCGACGCCTGCTCTCTCGTCGATGCCTTCCGTTCCGGCGAGCGATCGCCCCGAGAAGAGGTGGAGGCGACCCTCGCCGCCATCGAACGCAGCGACATCAACGCCTTCTCCCACGTCGACCCCGAACGGGCCCGCCAAGCCGCCGATGTTGCCGATGTCTCCCTGCCCTTCGGTGGAGTCCCCTTCGCCATCAAGGAGCTCGACGAGGTGGAGGGATGGCCCGACACCGGGGCGTCACTCGTGTTCAAAGACCGGATCGCCACCCACACGTCACGGGTGATCGAAAAGGTGGTGGGAGAGGGGGGCGCCGTCCCGGTTGGGCTCACCACCGCCAGCGAGTTCGGTGGCCTGAACGTGAGCGTCACCAAGCTCAACGGGGTGACCCACAACCCATGGCAGCACGGTCGCACCGTGGGTGGGTCGTCGTCGGGTTCGGCCGCCGCGGTGGCGGGGGGCTTGGTCAGCCTGGCCAGCGGCGGTGACGGCGGCGGATCGATCCGCATACCTGCCGGCTACACCGGACTGTTGGGCATGAAGGGCACCTACGGTCGGATCTCCAGGGGACCCAGGGCCGCGTTCCGGCCTGGAACGGTGGTATTGGGCAACCTGTCGCGTTCGGTTCGAGACGCGGCCCGCTACTTCGACGTTGCCGCCGGTACCGATCCTCGGGATCCCACCAGCCTCCCGTCCAAGGGCACATGGGAGGCCGACCTCGGATCCCACGACCTGAAAGGTCGCAAGATCGCAGTTGTCCCGGCACTGGGAGGGGTCACCCTCGAACCTGGAGTCGAGGACAACCTGCATCGCTGGGTGGACGACATGGTCAAGACCACCGGTATGGAGCTGGTGGACGTGAACCTCCAGACCCCAAACCTGGCGGCCATGTGGATGATGGGCAACCTCTCCACCCTGTTGCCCGAACTGGAGGGACACTGGCCGGGGTGCGCCAACGAGCTGACCGACGAGGTGGCGTTGGGCCTCTACCTGTCCCAGGCCTTTTACAACTTGGAGGCGGCGGCCATCGCCGAGCGTCAACGCATCGAACTGCACGAGGCCATGGCCTCGGCCTTCGACCAGGTCGACTTCGTGATCGCATCCACCAACCCGGGCCCGGCCTTCCCGGCCGAGAGCACCAAGTCGGCCAACGTCGAGGTCCTCGACCACCTGTTGTCGAACCGCATCGCCAGGCTCGGACTGCGGGGGGCGCTGACCTCGGTGAGCGTGGTGAGCGGAGCCTTCCACAAGCTTCCGTCACGCATCATCGGACTGGCTGAATCCAAGTTCCCCGACCTGGTCGGCATGGGCGGCCTCACGATCTTGTCCAACATCTACGGCAACCCGGCGGTGTCCATCCCCGCCGGCTTGGTCAACGGGCTGCCGGTGGGAGCCCAGGTGCTGGCCCGCCACCACGAGGATGCCTTGCTTTTCGACGTGGCCTTGGCCGCCGAGCGAACCCTTCCGTGGCCGCTGGTGGCCCCGTCGGTGTAGGTCGCCCATGACCGTCGACGTCGACCACTTCCTCGCCCAAGGGTGGGTGCTGACCCGCACCGTCGACGAACGCGGCGCGGTCGAGTTGCGCGGTTGGGTGGATGAGATCTCGTCGTGGCCCGATGATGGGGACGGCTGGATGCACCATCGTGAACGAACCCCCGACGGGGCCGCACTGTGTCGCAGCGAGAACCTCATTCCCTTCCACGACGGGCTTCGTCGTCTGCTCACCACCGGTTCCATGCTCGACACGGCGTCGGCCCTGTTGGGTGAGACCGCCGTGCTCTACAAGGAGAAGATCAACTACAAGCTTCCCGGCGGTGGTGGGTACGCGCCCCATCAGGATGCACCGGCCTACCCCTTCATCGACTCCCACGTGTCGTGCATGGTGGCGGTGGATGACGCTACGCAGGAGAACGGCTGCCTGGAGGTGGTCTCGGCCTGTCACCTCGACGTGTTGCCCACCGACGAGACCGGCTGCATCGCAGCCGACGTGGTGGCCGAGCTGGATTGGCGGCCGGTGGAGGTGCCCGCCGGGTGGACCCTCTGGTTCCACTCCCGCACCCCGCACCGCAGCGGCCCCAACCGCAGCGATCGCCCTCGACGGGCGCTGTATCCCACCTACAACGCGCGGGCCGAGGGCGACCTGCGCGCCGACTACTACCGAGAGAAGCTGGCCCGGTTTGCAGCCGAGGGAGAGCGAGCCGACGGCAAGGTGAAGGTCTCGCTGATCGACGACTTCCAGGGGGACGCGGTGTGACCAGCTCGGCCCCGGATCCGACCGCGTCCACGGTGGCCGAAGTGGTCGACCTGTTCGGCGACTACGCCCACCACCGCTACGACGAGGTCGTATCCCAGATGGATCACGCCCTCCAGACCGCGGCGCTGGCTCGGGCCGATGGTGCCCCCGATGTGCTGGTCGTCGCGGCCTTGCTCCACGACGTGGGCCACCTGCTGGAGTTGCGCGACGGCGGCATCGTGGAAGGTGACGTGTCCCAGGATCTCCACCACGAGGTCCGGGGTGCCGCCTGGTTGAGCGCCGTGTTCCCACCGGAGGTGACCCGCCCGATCGCGTTGCACGTCGAGGCCAAGCGCTACCTGTGCGCGCTCGACCCGAGCTATCGGGCGGACCTGTCTGCCGGATCACGGGCCAGCCTGGCCCGTCAGGGCGGCCCGATGAACCGGGCCGAGATGGAGTCGTTTCAGGCGAACTCCTCGCACTTCGACGCGGTGAGGCTTCGACGCTGGGACGATGCTGGCAAGGTCACCGATCTCGAAGTTCCGCCGTTCGAGGACCACCTCCCCGCCCTGGTCCGCGTGACCGGCAGGAAGCTGGGTAAATAGCACCGGTTTGGAGCCCGCGGTGGGATTCGAACCCACGGCCTGCCGCTTACAAGGCGGCTGCTCTGACCAACTGAGCTACACGGGCGGGACTGGCCCGCTGATCGTAGGGGCTGAGGCCGGTGGGCTACGACGCCAACGCCTTGGAGGTGGATGGGATGACACCAGGTCATCGATCACCTGCTCCACCCAGAGACGCTCGGCCATCGACGGTTCGCCCCGGTCGAACAAGGCTTCGGACAGCACGTCACCAACGTGTCCGAGCCGCGGATCGGCACCGACGGCTGTGGTCAGGTTGGCCAGGCTGACATGGATCGTCTGTCCCGGTGCCCGAGGAACCTGGTGGGCCCTGCTGAAGCGGTCGATGACGCGCATCTGTTCTTCGGCCCACGACCGTGGTCCCCGACCGGGATCGCCTCGATCCTGGCGGAACCACCACACCAACAAGGCCAGCGATGCCGCAATCAACGACGCGGCCAAGACCAAATGCCAAGCCGGCGGCTTTCGATCGGGCGTCTCCGCCCCAGTTCCGGTGCTCGACCCGGAGCCGGAGCCGGAGCCGCTGCCGGAGCCGGAGCCGTTGCCGGAGCCGGGCCCACTCCCGGAGCTGGAGCCGCGGCCACCTCCGCCCCCTGAGTCTCCGCCTCCACCCTTGGTGGAGCCGCCTGCTCCGGGGAAGCGAGCTCGCTCCCGTCCCTGGGAGTCTCGGGCCACCACGTCGTCTCCCTCGACGCCAAGCACCAGTCGTTCACCTGTGAGCTGGTTCTCCAACTGGGCCCGTCCACTCGGGTCGGTGCTCAGGCTGTAGGGCTCGCCGTCGATCGTGGTAGTTCCCGTACCCGTCGACGGGTTCACGCCGAGCCGGTCGCCGGTGGTGGTCATGTCGTACAGGTCGATCGGCTCGGAGTTGTCCGGTGACATCTCGCGCCGTTCTCCTGTGCCTCGATCGAAACCGAAGGGCCCGAAGGAGGGCCGACACGACGGCAGCGAGGCGAACGACGCCACGAACGCCCCCAGAACCAGGGCCAGGACCACGCTGGACACCAGATCTCCGGCCCGTCCCAGGGGCGGGCCGCCTGAGCCGGGGGACAACGAGCCCGGCTGGTGGTAAGCGCGCCGTTGGTCGGTCTCCAAGGACCACAGCGAGAACAGGGCCAGACCCAGCCATAGGAGTCCCAGGGCGAGGGCCGAGCTGTCGGCGCCCAGCACCACGAACACCACCGGCAGGCCGGTCACGGCCGGGATGATGCGAAGCCGGCGGACCCGACGCCAATCCAAGCCTGTGACGAACATCCATGAGCACAACAACAGGTGCTCCACGAGGTCACCGCTTCCCGGGTCGATGCTCGTGACCGTGAGGAACAGACCCACCGCCACAGCTACCGCGATCATGGCCAAGAACCCGGCGGCCAGGCCCGAGACAGTTTGGAACTTCTGGTCCACCTCGGTTCTGGCGCTGATCACCGCACCTGCGGCCAGGCTCAGTGCTGCGCTCACGCTGTACTGGTAGTTGAGGCTCAACCAGCCGAGTAGGAAGAACATGTAGGTCGCGGTGGCGTAGACCGCGAGCTGGCTGACAGCGCGAGCCCGTCCCTCCGGTACGGCCAGCATTCCCAGGTTCCAAGGCATGGACGTCGGTGTCGTCATCCCCACGCCACCCCGCGTGGTGTCACATGGCAGGTGAGTCCCGCCCAGCCTCGGACGGTCAGCACCCCTTGGGTCGCGGTGGCCAACTGGTGGTTGACCGCCCTGATCCCGCTCACCATGTCGGCCCGGGTGACAGCAGAGCCAGGCTGGTAGGCCTCCGTGGGTAGGCGGGCGCCGAACGGGCTCTGCGGCGTCGGCGGATCGGGCCGGTGCCTCTCGCCGTCGGCGGTGACCATCTGCACGACCCATCCTCGGGCCAAGGCCTCGGTGGCCACCGCTGAGGCAACCCCGGTCACGTGGTCCGCCATGTCGCCAGGCAGACCGGGGTCCACCATGATCCTCAAGCCGATCACGCCGGTCCCATCGTGCTCGCGCACCATCAGATGGCCATGGTGAGCCGTTGCCCCCCAGTGGACGTGGCGGGGTAGGTCACCCCGTCGGTAGGGGCGCAGGCTGCGAAACAGGTCATCGCCGAGCGGCGACCCCGTGGTGAGACCGGAGTTCATGGCCCGGGGTCGCGGCCACTCCAAGTCCACCGCTATGGGAGCGGGGGCAACCGCCAAGGGGACCGTCAACGGGATCACCAGGCGTCGCCCGGCCTGATACAGCCCGAGAGGCCCAGTGCCCACCACGTCGAGGCCCACATGGTGGATCAGCCCGCGTGGGAGCGAGGGAAAGGTGATGATGGCCGGGGCCGCCGTGTGGATCAGGTACCTGGGGTTGCGGGGGATCGTGGCTGGGCTGACGATCACCGGACGTCTGAGTCCGCGGGCCGTCAGCACCCACTCAGAGGGCTGGCCGGTGATGGCCCCAGGTGGGCCATGGAGCGAGATGTCTACGGGAGCGACGGTGAGCCAGGCTGCCATCGCGTCGACCGCCACCACGGTGATCAGGCTCAGGCCGACGATGGTCGACGCGGATTCATCTGTGACCAGTCCGAGCAGGGTGGTGATGACCGCCAAGACGACGACGCCGGTGGCGGTGGTCGACCGCTTGAGGTGGAGTCGGCTCGACCGGGTAACCATGTGGAGGCCAGGTCAGGCCTGCACCGGGGGAGCCGGCACCTGGGCCACGAAGTTCGAGATCCACACGCGGGCGGTGGCCAAGTCATCGTTGGTGACGTCGAGGATGCGGTGGGCCAGTACCGAAACCGCCAGAGCCTGGATGTCGTCGGGCTCGACGAAGGTCCGACCCGCGGCCAGGGCTCGGGAACGGGCGAGGCGGACCATGGTGAGCGAGGCACGGGTGGACAGCGGGGTGCTCGACCCCGATCGGGTGCGAACCATGTCGATGACATCCAGCAGGTACGTGGCCACCGCCGGGTGGAGGTACACGTCATCGAGTTGGGCGTGGTGAGCGACCCAGTGGTCCAGGTCGGCGACCGGCTGAAGGGCGTCGAGCGAGCGGTCTCCTCCGCGCCCCTCGATGATGGCGGACTCGGCCTGGCGACCGGGCAGGCCCATCGAGAGGGACAGGGCGAAACGGTCTCGCTGGCCCGCCACCAAGGGGAACGTGCCCAGATCGCCACCGTGGGGGTTCTGGGTGGCCAACACGAAGAACGGGCGGGGTAGGAGGTGGGTGGTTCCGTCCACCGTCACCTGACCTTCGGCCATCGCCTCCAGCAGCGCCGACTGGGTTCTGGGCGTGGCCCGGTTCAGTTCGTCCACCAACACCACGTTGTGGAACAGGGGCCCGGGTTGGAAGGACCACGTGCGATCCCTGTCGTCGTAGATCGACACCCCGGTCAGGTCCGACGGCAACAGGTCAGGTGTGCCCTGGACCCGGCCGAAGCTACCGCCTATCGACGCGGCCAAAGCCTTGGCCAACAAGGTCTTGCCCACGCCGGGGATGTCCTCGAACAGGACGTGACCACCAGCCAGGAACGCGGTGGCGGCCAGGCGGATCGGCTCGGGATCGCCGAGCACCACGCCTGACACCTGTTTGACCAGGGCGTCGAACGGGGACTGGGTCGGCTCGGTCACGGCGTCAGTCTGGCCGAGCCGCTGCCTCCGATGTCGTCAACTGCCTCCGGTGGCAGTTCCAGCGGTCTCGTCGTCGCCACCGCTGTCGTTCACCGCCGCGGGGGCGACGTCGTCGAGTCCGTAGCGGTCCCTCACCCCGCTGCCAGCACACCCGCCTCCGTCTGAGCCACTCTCGCCACCGAGGGCTCCGTCGAGCACCGGTGTCGCCGCCGAGAACACGCCCCATGGGCTTTCACAGCCGGGAACGACCCAGACGTGGTTCATCCACTGCTTGTCTCCTCCAGCCTTGGAGCCGCCTCTGGCAGCGCAATCCTCTTGGGTGGTTTGACTGTCGCCAGCCACCACGCCGTTCACAATGCAAAGACCCATATGGCGATGGAAGTGGTCGTTGGGGCCGGTAAACCCCTGTGACGGTTCGGCCTCTCCCTCGTGGATGATGTAGTAGCTGAGCCCCACCACGGCCGAGTCCGGGTCGGTGCCGTCGAACAAGATCATCTCGGGGCGGTCGATGTCGAACTTGGTGTCGACCTCACCGAAGTTCATGTAGTGGGCCGCGATCCCGGGGACGTAGCCAGTGACCTTCACCCAGCCGCCCGCTTCGGCCTTGGCCACGGTGTTGTACTTCTCGGTGACGGCCCGAGCCTGATCCAGCTCGGCTTCGAGGCGGTCGCACTGAGCCTGGTCGGTCATCGCGGTCCACGGGTGGGGACCGACGTGACCTCCGTGGCCGCCGGAATCTCCAGGAGCGGCCGCAGCGTGGTGGTCACCTCCAGATCCCTGGGCCCGCATCCACCAGAGCCAGGCGTCGTAGTCGGCGTCGGAGGCTTCACCCAACGAGATCACCAGTTGGGCCGCGGCCCCCTCGCTGGTGCCCGCGGGACCGGTGAGGCCGATCAGCTTGTCGAGCCCTTCCGAGCCCCGGCCCTGGTTCGGATCGGGTCGGGTGGTCGTCGTGGTGGCCGGTGCTGCGGCGGCATGGCTGTGGCCGCCGGATGATGCCCCCGGTTCCTCGGCGGTCATCGACATGGCACCGCCCTGGTAGGTGTCGATCCCCAAGGTGTCGGCTTCGGCCCAGTAGGCAGGATGGTTGAAGCCCTTGTCGCAGCGTTCCTGGTCGATCTGAGCCATCTGGGCGGCGTGGTCGGTGAGGGTGGGTTCTCCTGAGCTGCCGTGGTCGGCGGCATCGGGCGAGGTGATGACGGTGGTGGCTAGGGCAATAGCAGCGGCGGCGGCGAAGGCGGGGGCCAGACGGGACCGGGACGGGGAGCCGCCCGGGGCGAGTACGAGCCGGGCCGACAGCAGCGCGGCGGCGACGCCGAGGGTCTGGGCGGCCATGTCGATGGCTCCCACCTCCTCCACGATGCCTTCGTGGTTTCCGACCGGAAGGCCGACGGTGCGACTCCAGATCCACACGGCGGTTATGGCGAGGTTGCCTACAGCCGAGGCCAGCCAGGTGCGACGTCCGGCCTTGGCGGTCAGGGCGGCGGCGGCGACCCACAACTGGAACCAGCCAGCGGCGGCGAAGGCCAGCGGATCGATGAGGCTCTCACCGATGTGGCTGGGGACCATGGCGAAGTGGATGACGGCGGCGCCCGCCGACAGGCCGGCCACCATCCATTCCACGGCCCCGGGTTCGGTTGCGGCGGGTACGTCGCTGGTGAGCTGGTCGGACATCGGTGCCCCCTGAAAGCACTCGTGGACTGATTCCCCTGCGGTCGTCTGGCCGCCCATAGTGCGACAACGACTACGTAACGCTACTTGTTTGCACGCTTCGTGCAAGTTCAGGATGGGTGCGGCGGTGGCTTCGGCTGCCGTATCGTCTGCCCAGATCCGAACCGGGGGACGAGACGCATCCACATGCAGCGGCACTCGCAGGGCGAACCGACCGAAGCAGCGTTGTCGGACATCCCCGCGCCCGAGATCCTGGCCCGCCTCGTTCCCTACCTCGACATGTCGGTGATGGTGGTTCGACGGGACTGGTCGGTTTCTGCGGACCTCGGTCCCCCGGGCGGCGTCCTGGGACGAGGGAACGCCACTGGTAGCCATCCCTTCAGTTCCATGCATCCCGACGACGTCGAGCGGGTCGCGGGGTACGCGCAGCGGGCCATGGAGAGCGCACCGGGATGGCGTTGCTCCTTCGAGGTGCGCGCTCAGAGGGGCGATGGCTCCTACGGGCTCTTCGACATCGAGCTCCACAATCGCCTCGACGACCCGGTGATCCAGGGGGTGGTGGTCGTCTCCCGGTCGTTGCCCGACCCTCAGCCGGCCGACGCTCCGTCCATGCCTGCCGAGGTGGCAGCCACCGTGCAGCTCGGAGCTGGCGATCATCTCCCCATCGGCCTGCTGCTCCTCGACTCCGAGGGTGACGTGGTGTTCGTAAACCAGATGGCCGCCGATCTCATGGCCACCGATCGGGACACGCTGCTCGACGGGTTTGTGCCGTCGGGTTTCGGGCCCGAAGACGAGGCCCAGATCCGCGAGATCATCCGACGCCTTCGTGTCGCCCCCGGTCGGGAGACCTTCACTGCCGCTCTGGAGTTGGATCCGCCTCGTCTGTTGTCGGCAACCTTCGTCTCCCGAGCCGGGGAAGGTACCGGTGACCACGTCCAGTTCGTGGTGGTCACCCTCGAGGACGTGACCCACCGCCTGGCCCACGAACGCCACCTGGAACACCGGGCCAACCACGATTCCCTCACCGGCCTCCCCAACCGCTCTTGGCTCCTCGATCACCTTCAGTCCCGGCTCCGCTCCGGCCAGGCTTTGCTGGTGGCCTTCGTGGACCTCGACGGCTTCAAGGCCGTCAACGACCGGGGTGGCCATGCCCTTGGCGACGACCTGCTGGCCGAGGTTGCCGTCGCTATCCAGTCAAGTCTCCACTCCGATGAATCAGCAGCCCGAGTCGGGGGCGACGAGTTCGTGGTGGTGGCCCCTGCCGGCGCGGCATCGCCACCGGCCAGCCTCGACGAAGAAGCAACGTTGCGGGACCGGATCCGCGCTGCCGTGCTGACCAACCCGGGTGCTATCCGGGAGCAGGTTGGTGTGAGCGTCGGTATCACCCGGTCGCGACCGGGTGACGAGCCGTGGGATCTGCTCGGCCGGGCTGACGCTGCCATGTACGCCGAGAAGCCCAAGAACGATCGCTAAACCTGCCGGCCGACGTCTTCGCTGCGAGGGTGATCAGACCGAGGCTTCGCCTCGGTTAACCATGCCGTATTCAAGGGTCGGCTCGCCTCCCAAGGACCCGAGCGGTGCTCTAGGGACGGCCGCTTTGGCCTTCACTGGGGTGATCCAGGTTGGCTTCGGCCAACTCGTCGATGGCGTCCACCTGGTGGGGGATTCCCTCGGCCCGGTAGGTGGCCCGGGCCAGCAGGTTCGACCCAACTGGTGCCGTGATGATCTGGAGCGCACCGCCCAACACCAAGAAGGTGATGTTGTTGGCCCCGCTCAGCCCGAACGCACCTCCGATCAGCACCATGACCAACCCCAGCGTGGTGGCCTTGGACAGGGCGTGCATGCGGGCCAGCACATCGCCGAAGCGAGCCACGCCCACCGCAGCCAACAGGATCAGAACCGATCCTGCCCCGATCAGCAGTTCGGCCACGGTCATCTTCCCTGGCCTTCGATGAAGCGGGCCACGGTGGCGGTGCTGATGAACCCGACCAGGGTGAGGACCACGGCCACAGGAAGAAATGATCCGTCCCCACTCTCGACAGCGCGATACCAGGGCGGCGACCGCGGTGGCCAGCAGACCGTCCAAGGCCAACACCCGATCGGCCAGAGAGGGTCCGCGCAGTAGGCGGTAGCCGAACAGGACCCCGGCCAGTCCAAGGAGAACCAGGATGAACCCGATCACGACAGGTCCTCCACCGCATGGGTCGGGCCGAAGGCCCGCACCGCCAGCTCGGCAAGGTGGGTGACATCGGCTCGGACCGTCTCAACATCGCGCAGGTGAAGTACGTGGACGTAGATCACGGCTGGCTCACTGGTGACCTCGACGGCCATGGTGCCGGGTGCGAGCCCCAAGACGTTGGCCACCAAGGTGAGCAGAGACTCCGAGCAGTGGGGTAGGGGGACGGCTACCACACCGGTGTGGACCTTGGGGTGGGGCGACAGGACCTCCATGCCCACGACGAAGTTGGCCGAGATCAGGCCCTTGGTGACGCTGAAGAGGAATCGCATGGTCCAGATCGGTCTCACCGTCGGACGGTCCATTCCGAACCCGACGCCTGGAATGGCAGCCACGACCAAGGCGACCATGGCGGCCCCGCTGGCCACGTTGGCGACCGACAGATCACCCCACAACATCACCCAGAGCACTACCAGCATGAAGGGCAGGGCGATCCCCGTGGCCCGTTTCACGGGTTCCCCCCGGCGCCGGCGACCACGGCCCGGTAGGAGGCGGGGTCCAACAGTTCGACGGCCGAGCGCTCGGCGAGACCAGCGATGGGTCCGGCGAACAGGCCGATGAGCACCACCGCCGCCACCAGGACGGCGGCCGGACCCACCATCAACGCGGGAGGTGAGCTGCCCGTTCGCGCCGTCGATGGATCGGGCCCCTCGGCAGGTGGGGACCAGAACACCTCGGTCCAGATCTTGACCATGGCCACGAGCGTCAGAACTCCGACGCCGATCATCACCGCCAGCGTCCACCACTCTTGACGAGCCGCGGTCGCCGACAGCAGCGAGTACTTGGCCGCGAACCCTGAAAGTGGGGGAACGCCGCACAGGGCCAGCGCCGGAACCAGGAACAGCAGGGCCAGGACCGGCGCGGTCTGGGCCATGCCGCCCAGGCGTTCGAGTCGGGTGGACCCACCATGGTGTTCGACCAGGCCGCCGGTGAGGAACAACGCGGTCTTGACCACGATGTGGTGTACCAACGAGAGCACCACCGCGGTCAGGCCGGCCAGGTCGAAAAGGGCGATGCCCGCCACCATGTAGCCGATCTGGCCGACGATGGAGAACGAGAGGATGCGCCTCACGTCGTGTTCGGCGATGGCTCCAACCATGCCCACCACCATGGTGACGGCGGCCAGGGTCAATAGAAGTCCGGTTGGAACGTCTCCAGGGCTGAAGAACAGGGTCTGGGTCCGAACGATGGCGTAGATGCCGACCTTGGTCAGGAGCCCGGCGAACACGGCCGTCACCGGAGACGGTGCCGTCGGATACGAGTCGGGAAGCCAGAAGTGCAGCGGGACCAGAGCGGCCTTGATGCCGAACACCACCAACATGGCTATGGCGAGCGCGGCCCGAGTTCCGGCGGGCAGATCGCCGATCCGTTGGCTCAGGTCGGCCATGTTGACCGTGCCGGTGGCGGCATACACGAATGCGAGCACCGTCATGAACAGGGTGGAAGCCAGGAGGCTGATGACCACGTAGGTCATGCCGGCCCGGACCTGATCGAGCCGTCCGCCCAGGGTGATGAGCACGTAGCTGGCCGTGAGCATCATCTCGATCGACACGAACAGGTTGAACAGGTCGCCGGTGAGGAAGGCCGCCGAAACCCCAGCGGCCAACACCAGGTACACCGAGGTGAAACCGACGTGGTTGCGTTCGGCACCGGGCTGACCGATGGCGTAGACGAGGACGGCCAGCAACATGGTGGTGGCCACCACCAAGAGCAGGGCCGACAATCGGTCGGCCACCAAGGTGATGCCCATCGGCGCCGACCAGCCCCCGCCCTGGATGGCGCGGGGGCCGTGGCGATCGACCTCGATCAGTAGCGCTACCGCGAGGCCGACGTTGACGGTGAGCACCGACAGACCGGCGGTGCGCTGCACCCGCCGGGACCGGCCACCCAGGATCGAGACCGCCGCCCCCAACAGGGGCAGGAGGATCGGCAGCGTCAGCAGCGCGTTCACCGGTGTCCCCCGGTGTCCTCGTCGGGGTGGCTGTCGTGACGGCTGTCGTGGATCTCGTCGTCGTCGGAGAGGCGCCACGAACGGTAGGCCAAGGCCAAGAGGAGCGCGGTGACCCCGAAGCTGATGACGATGGCGGTGAGGGCAAGGGCTTGGGGCAACGGATCGGCGATCTCCCCGACGGGTCCCGTGCCGACCAGTGGCGACCGACCTCGGCGGCCAGCGGTGATCATCAACACGTTGGCCCCATGGGTGAGCAGGCCCAGTCCGATGATCACTCGGGAGAGCTTGCGTTGGAGCACCAGGTAGGTGCCCACAGCGAACAGGAGCCCGGCGGTTGCGGCCAGCACGATGCTCATGGCGCCACCTCGGGTGAAGGGTCGTCGCCGAAGGACTCGAACATCATCAGGGCCAATCCCAGGACCACGAGGTAGACGCCGATGTCGAACACGGTCGGGGTGGCCAGTTTCACCGTTCCCAACAACGGGGGATGAAACTTGACGTAGGAGGCCGACAGCACCGGTCGTCCCCACAGCAGGGGGGCGGTGGCGGTACCGATGGACAGGAACAGACCAGCCCCGAGCACCGTCCAGGGTTGTCGGCGAGACAGGGCTCGGACCCCGGAGATGCCCCGGGACAGGTACACGAGAGACACCGCGGCGCCAGCCAGGATGCCGCCCACGAACCCGCCTCCAGGTTGGTTGTGGCCCGCGAACAGCAGGTACAGGGAGCTCATCACCACGGCCGCGAACAGGACGCGCACCGAAACGTCGAAGGTGACCACCCGAGATAAGCGGGTCAGGGGAGGGAGGCCGGATCCCTGCCCTGGGCGCTGGCCGGCCCGAGCCAACGCCACTGCGCCTATGGCGGCCGACACCAGCACCGTGATCTCGCCCAGGGTGTCCAGCCCGCGGAAGTCCACCAAGATCACGTTGACCACATTGGCCCCGCCCCCGTCGGGAACCGAACGGGCCACCATCTCGTCGCTCACCGGGGTGGGGGGCTGTGGCGCGGCCATGGCGATGGCCAAAATAAAGATGGCGGTGCCCACAGCAGCGGCGACGCCGACCCGAAGGGCTCTTTGTCGTCGGGGCATGGCCGATTCGCCGCTCCCGCCCCACCCGAACCGGTCGGGGAGACGGCGCAGGACCAGAACGAACAACACGGTCGACAACGTCTCGATGGCAACCTGGGTGAGGGCCAGGTCGGGGGCGCCCTGGACCACGAACAAGCCGGCCATGGCATAGCCGGTGGTGCCCAGGAACAACGCCGCCGAGAACCGCCGGCGCGATGCCGAAGCGCCGATGGCCGCAGTGCAGACCATCACCGCCACCACCAGGTGGGCCGGGGTCTCCACCCATTGGGGCCAACCGGGCCAACCCGGTCCTCGGCTCAAGGCCCACAGCGGAGCGGCGGCCGCCGTCAACAAGATCACTCCGGCATAGACCGGCAGCGCCCCAGGCTGGGTAAACGAGGTGATGCGCTCGGCCACCTCGTCCAAACGGTCCAGCGCCGGCCGTAGGCCCACGGCCGAGTCGGTGGGGGGCGATCCGATCCGAAGCAGGCGCCGACGGCCGGCGAACAGCGCCGCCCCGCTGCTGATCACCGCCAGCGAGATTCCCAGGGTGGTGTCGAAACCGTGCCAGAGCGAGAGGTGGCTGTGGGTGAGCTGGTCGAGCGACGCCGGCCACACCCCGCCGACGAGAGTGAGCATCCCGAGAAGGACCGACGGCACCACCATCACCTTTGATGGCGGAACTCGTCCCGGATCGACCTCGACCGGGCGGGTCGAGTCCCGTCCCAATATCCCCCAGGCGAAGCGGAAGCTGTATCCGGCCGTCAACACCGACCCGATCGCCACCGGGGCGATTGCTAGCGGAGCGTCGTGCAGCACGGCTCGGATGGCCCCCTCCTTGGCGATGAACCCGAGCAGGAAGGGGATGCCGGCCATTGACGCGGCGGCGGCCACGGCCAGCCGATCGCTGAGGAGCCACCCGGCAGCCGATTCGCGGCGAAGCAGTGGAAGGCGTGGCAGCTCATCGATGTGACGGGTGCCGAACTGGTGGTCGACCACTCCGACCCCGAAGAAGGCCGAAGCCTTGAACAAGCCGTGCGCCAACAGCATCACCATCCCCGCCGCTACGGCCTCGTCGGTACCGATGCCGAACACGGCAACCAAGAACCCGAGTTGGCTGACGGTGCCGTGGGCCAGCATGACCTTGAGGTCGTTCCGGTGGAATGCCCGAAACCCGGCGATCACCATGGTGGTGAGACCGACGGTGAGGACCACCGGCCTCCACCATTCGACCTGGTCGGCGTAGGCGGGAGCCAGGCGGGCTACCAGGTAGACGCCGGCTTTCACCATGGTGGCGGCGTGGAGGTAGGCGCTCACCGGGGTCGGAGCCACCATCGCGCCGGGAAGCCAGGCGTGGAACGGGTACTGGGCGGATTTGGTGAAGGCCCCGAGGAGGATGAGGGCCAAAGCCACGCCGACGGTCCCGTCTGTGGGGGGAGCCGACACGATGGTGCTGATCGAGTACGTCCCGGCCTCGTGGCCCAGCATCAAGAAGCCGGCCAGCATCGCCAGGCCGCCGGTCCCGGTGACGAGCAGAGCGGCAACGGCGGCGTCACGGGCCTGTTTGCGGGTGTGGTCGTTGCCGATCAGCAGGAACGAGAGCACCGAGGTGAGCTCCCAGAACCCGTAGAGCACCAGGAGGTTGTCGGCCAGGACGAGCCCGACCATCGCCCCGCCGAAGAGGGTCAATAGACCGAGCTGGCGGACCGTGGCCCGAGCTCCCCGTTCGAAGTAGCCGTCGGAATAGACGAAGACGGCAACGCCGATCCCGGTTGCCAGCAGGACCATGACGGCGGCCAGGGCATCGAGCCTGAGGTCGAGGTCGATGCCGAACTGGGGCATCCACGAAACGTGTTCTGCGGACGTGTGATCCCGGTTCACGGCCGGGAGTTGGGTCAGGACCCAGGTGAGGGTGGCGGCCGGGGCGGTCAGGGCCAGAGCGGCCGTCAGGCGGGGATGAATGCGTCCGAGGTGCGAACCGAAGGTCAAGATGGCGGTACCCACGAACAGGGTCCATGCCATTAGGGCGATCACGGCTTCCCACCTTGGACCCTCTGGTGCCGTGGCCTGGGGCACGGGATCGGCGGAACCATGATCGATGCCACTCTAGGAGCCAAGCCCGAAGGCTGGCCGTTCAGTATGTGACCCGGGGGTGCTTGCATCGACTGGGCTGGCCGACAACTCTTGTCCGATGGCCGCGACCGCACCCTCACCTCAAAAATCCGGCGGGCTCGACGCCAATGCCCGCGGCTTGGCCGTCTTGGCGGTGGCTGTCGTGGTCGGGCTCCTGCTGCTGATGACCAGCGGAGGCGGCGGGGGCGGCACCCAGGTGTCGGCCTCAGCAGGCGACGGCTCGGTCACCACCATCGACATCTCCGATCTGGGTGACACCGAACCAGGCGATGTGACCACCACCACCCCAGATGAGACCACCACCTCGTCGAGTACCCCATCCGATGGGCTTCGCGACCCTGGAGAGGTGAAGGTCCTTGTCCTCAACGGATCGGGGCTTCCCGGGGTGGCCCGTACCACCAGTGACACGATTGGGGAGAAGGGCTATGTGATGCAGCCGCCGGGCAACTCTGCTGCCTCTGCCACCACCACCGTCGTGTACTACGCCGACGGCTTCCAAGCCGAGGCCGAGGCGGTGGCGCTGTTGATCGGCAAGGCTTCCAGCGCCGTCGAATCGATGCCGTCCACCTCCCCGGGGCCCGGGGCCGACAACGCCAACGTGGTCGTGGTGCTGGGCAAGGACACCCCACCGGCTGACTCGTCGGGTTCATCCACCTCCTCCTCCTCCTCGGCAAACTGAACCAGAGCCCGCTCGGTACCGCCCTTGGGCCCTTAGCCGCTGATCCGAGCAGCGCCATGTTGCTGTTCGACTTCGACGGCACGTTGGCCGCGATCGTCGATGATCCGGCTGAAGCCCGACCTCGTCCCGGTGTGGTCGAACGGCTTGTCCTGCTGTCGACCCGATACCGACGGGTCGGAGTGGTGTCGGGTCGCCCGGTGTCGTTTCTGACCCGGCACCTTCCTGCTTCGCTGTTCCTCTCCGGTCTCTACGGGATGGAGACCAGCGACGAGCTCGGTGCGACGGTGGTCGATCCCGCGTTCTCCAGGTACTTGGAACCGGTCGCCGCCGTGGTGGCGGCTGCACGAGAAGCCCGGCTCTCCGACGTTGCCTTGGCCGAGATGGAGGTGGAGGACAAGGTGTTGTCGGTGACGCTCCACTACCGCTCCAGCCCTGGCCTCGCCCAGTCCGTGGAGGCGTTGGCCCACACCCTGGCCCAACGCCATGGCCTGACCGTGCGAGCGGCGCGAATGTCGGTGGAGGTGCACCCTCCCGTCGAGGCCGACAAGGGATCTGTCGTCCAGCACCTGGTCACTGCTGAGCCCGACGTCGACGCGGTGCTGTTCGTGGGCGACGACGTCGGCGACCTGCCGGCCTTCGAAGCACTGGGGGCATTGAGTGAGGGCGGAGTTCAGACCATGGCCATTGCTGTCGAGTCGACCGAGATCGATCCTCGCCTCCGGCGCCGGGCCGATCTGGTCATCCGCGAAGATGAGGTCGTGACCCTTTTGGAACTGCTGGCCACCGCTCCTCCGCCGGCGTGACCGGGAGAGCCCCGTGACCACCTCGATCGACCTCGATCTTGCCCATCGCCGAGTGGTGGTGGTGTCCAATCGAGGTCCCGTCACGTTCCGACTCGACGACCACGCCACCCCGGTGGCCGTGCGCGGTGCCGGAGGTCTCGTCTCTGCCCTCGGACCCCTGGTGCGAGGAACCGACACCACCTGGGTGGCCGCGGCGATGACCGACGGCGACCGGGTCATGGCCGCTCGGGGCGTGACCGACGCCGAGGGGTTTCGAGTCAGGCTCTTGGACTTCGAACCGCGGTGGTGGCGGGAGCACTACGACACCGTGTGCAACGAAGCGCTGTGGTTCGCTCACCACGGCTTGTGGGATCCGGTCTATGAGCCGAGCTGGCCTGTCGGATGGGTGGAAGGTCCCTGGGCGGCTCATAGACGGGTGAACGAGGCCTTCGCCCAAGCGGTGGCGAGCGACGCCCCGACCGGGGCGGTGGTTCTGGTGCAGGACTACCACCTCTGCCTCATGGCCCCGATGTTGCGGGATCGGCGCCCGGACCTGGATCTGGTCCACTTCAGCCATACCCCGTTCGCTCCGCCGGAATGGCTGGGGATGCTCCCCACCGCGGCCCGCGTCGAACTGCTAGAAGGATTGGCCCGGTTTCATGCCTGCGGGTTTCACACCCAGCGTTGGGCTGACGACTTCGAGAGTTCCTGCTCGGCGTCGGGGGTGGAGGTACCCCCCGTGTTCGTTGCTCCCCTCGGGCCTGATCTCGATGACCTGAGGGCAACGATCGGGTCAACGAAGTGCAGGGACGCAGCTTCCGAACTCGACCTCCTGGTCGGGGACCGGACCTTCGTGGTGCGGGTAGACCGGATCGAGCTGTCCAAGAACATGGTTCGAGGTTTCTTGGCCTACGAAGCGATGCTCAAAAGTCGCCCGGACCTTCACGGCCGGGTGGTGTTCGGGGCGTTCTGCTACCCGTCACGCCTGGGTGTCGATGCGTACGACCGCTACCACCGAGCTGTTGGCGAGGTGGTCGATCGGGTCAACCAGCGGTTCGGGACCGAGGAGTGGGAACCGATCCACTACGACCCCACCGACGACTACCCGAGGTCAATGGCCGCATTGGCCCGAGCCGACGTGGTGATGGTCAACGCCATTCGAGATGGTCTCAACCTGGTGGCCAAGGAGGCCGCCCTGGTCAATCGTCGTCATGCCCAGATCCTCCTGTCACCCGAGGTCGGTGCCTGGCACGAGCTGGCCGAAGGGGCGTGGCTTGTCGACCCTTTTGACGTGGGCCAGACGGCGGCGACGCTGGCCACCGTGGTCGAGCTCGACCCCGACGAACGCCGCCGTCGGGCTGAGCTGCTGGTCCGTGCCGCGTCGGCGCGTACCCCGACCGACTGGCTGGCTGACCAGATCGCGGCCGCACCGCGGAGCCATGCGGATACTCGTCGCCCCTGACAAGTTCCGGGGAACCGCCACCGCCGCGCAGGTTGCCCAAGCGATGGCGTCGGTGGGTCGCTCCCTCGGGGCCCGGGTGCGAGAGGTGCCCTTGAGCGACGGCGGCGAGGGTTTCCTCGACGTCTTCGGTGGTGCCAACCGGTCGATGCTCGTGACCGGTCCACTGGGATCGCCTGTCGAGGCCGGCTGGCGCCTCCAGGGCCGCACCGCGGTGGTGGAGATGGCCCAGGCTTCGGGCTTGATGCTGATCGGGGGACCCGGAGGGAACGATCCGGTGGCTGCCACCACCAGCGGAACCGGCGAGTTGATCGCCGCCGCTGTCGACCTCGGTGCCCGGCGCGTGGTGGTCGGCCACGGCGGATCGGCCTCGACCGACGGCGGGCTGGGAGCAGTTCAGGCCCTGTTCCCCGGGGCGCGCCTTCGAGGCGTGGAGCTGGTGGCCGCAGTCGATGTGAGAACCGAATTCACTCGGGCTGCCGATGAGTTCGGTCCCCAGAAGGGTGCCACCCCGGCCCAGGTCGAACTGTTGAGCCGACGGCTCAGGCGACTGGCCCAGGTGTACCGGGACGAGCATGGGGTCGATGTGACCACGATGGCGGGGTCGGGAGCAGCGGGCGGACTCGCCGGAGGGTTGGCGGCGTTGGGGGCGACCATAGTGTCAGGCTTCGAGCTGATCGCCGAAGAGCTCGATCTGGCTGGAGCGATCGAGAAGTCCGATCTGGTGGTCACCGGCGAGGGGTTCGTGGACGAGACTTCCTTCGACGGCAAGGTGGTGGGCGGGGTGGTGGAGCTGGCGTCTGAGGTCGGTGTGCCGGTGCTGGTGGTGGCTGGGGAGCTGTTCGACGGGGTTCACCAGTGGGTCGACGCGGTCAGCCTGGTCGAGAGGTTCGGGCGTGAGCGGGCCATGAACCACACCCAGGTGTGCATCGGCGAGGTGATCCGGGAACGCTTGTCGATCTGAGGTGACCATGCGCGCTGCGTCTACGGCATCGCGCGCTGACCACGAACCACCATGGTGAAGCGGACGGCTTGCTGTCTGCACTGCTCCCGGCCCGGGTGGACTCCTGGTCCGGTTCGAGCATCGTGGCCACCGGTCGGTCACCCCTAGGGCCGGCCGGTGGTCACAACCAGCCTAGGCACTCCGTTCACGCCTACGGTGCGGTCATGACCTCTTCGGTAGTTGTTCCCGCGGAGCTGGATGCAACCGGCCAGGCCGCCCTCGTCCGGTCGGGCCAGGTGTCGGCTCTGGAGCTGGTGGATGCCGCCATCGAAAGGGTCGAGCGCATCGACCCGACCTTGAACGCGGTGATCCATCGTCGGTTCGAACGGGCTCGGGAGGAGGCGGGCCGGGTCAACCCGGCGGTGGGTCCCTTCCCCGGCGTGCCCATGGTGCTCAAGGACATGGACGGGTCCCAGGCCGGCGAACCACTCCACCTCGGCACCCGGTTCTTGAAGGAACACCACTACCGGGCCACGGTCGACTCCGAGCTGTTCCAACGGTTTCGGGCCGCAGGCCTGATCGTCGTAGGCCGGACCAACGCCCCCGAGTTGGGGTTGGTGACCACCACCGAACCGGCGGCCTACGGACCAACGCGCAACCCGTGGGATACCGCTAGGTCGACCGGCGGATCAAGTGGTGGGTCGGCGGCGGCGGTGGCAGCCGGGATGGTGACAGTGGGTCATGCCGGAGATGGGGGCGGATCGATACGGATCCCGGCGTCGGAGTGTGGCCTGGTTGGACTCAAACCAAGCCGTGGTCGGATCACGTTGGGCCCGGACCTAGGTGAGGCTTGGGGTGGGCTGGTGGCTCGATTGGCAGTCACCCGGTCGGTTCGGGACACAGCCGCACTGTTGGACGTGGTCTGGGGTCCCGGTGTGGGGGACCCGTACTGGGCGGCGCCCCCGGTCCGGCCCTATGTGGACGAGATCGGGATGGACCCCGGCGAGTTGCGCATCGGCTGGGTGGCCGATTCGCCCGATGGATCCTTCCAGGCCGACCCCCAAGTGGTGGCGGCCACCGCCGCCACCGCCGGCCTGCTCGAAGAGTTGGGTCATCGTGTCACCGAGGCCCATCCCCCCGGTCTCACCGATCCGGCGACCACCACCCACTTCCTGGTTGCCTACGGGGTTTGGGTGGCGCGGGAGTTGGACCGGATGGCCGAGATGGTGGGAGAGCCGGTGACCGTCGATGGCGTCGAACCGGGGACCTGGGTGCTGGCCGAAGGGGGAAGGTCGGTGACGGGGGCCCAGTACGTGGCCGCCATGGAAGGCATGCACGCTGCGTCGCGTCGACTGGTGTCATGGTGGCAGGAGCACGACCTCTTGTTGACGCCGACGATCCCCGAACTGCCTCCCACATTGGGCCAGTTCACCTCGACTGCCGATCAGCCCCTCACCGGTCTGTTCCGATCGAGCCCGTTGGTAGCGTTCACCGCTCCCTTCAACATCAGCGGTCAGCCCGCCATCTCCTTTGCCGTTGCACCAGAGCAGCGAAGGTCTGCCGATGGGCATGCAACTGGTGGCAGCCCCCGGACGCGAGGACTTGTTGATCCGCGTAGCGGCGCAGTTGGAGGAGGCGGCCCCGTGGGCGGACCGCCGGCCCGAGGTCTGGGCCGATTGATCAACCGGTGATCATGCGCTCGAACTCGTCGGGTGGCACCGCGGGGCTCCACAGATAGCCCTGAGCGCCGGTACAACCCAGCTTGCGCACCACGTCGGCTTGGGCTCTGGTCTCCACCCCTTCTGCGGTCACCCGGATGTCGAGCTGCTGGGCCATGGCCACGACCGCTGCGGCCAGGCGCTGATCCCGGGGGGAGGTGTCGATGTCGGTGACGAAGCTCCGGTCAAGCTTGACCACGTCTATGTGGTAGCGGCGCAGGTAGGTGAGTGAGGCGTAGCCGGTTCCGAAATCGTCCAGCGCCACCTTCACCCCCCGGGCGGTCAGCCCCTTGAGGTTGCGGGTGGCGGTCGGGGTGTCGTGCAGGAGCGTGGTCTCGGTGATCTCCACGCACAGCAGGTCGGCTCGAGCCTGGTGGCGGGCCACGGCCCGGTCGAATGCTCCCAGTAGGTCTGGGTCGTTGAGCTGGCGGCTGGCCAGGTTCAGTCGGATGATCACCTCCCGATCGGTCCAGACCGCCGACTGGCGAACCACTTCGTTCAGTACCCAGGCCCCGATGGGGGCGATGAGGCCGCTGTCCTCGGCCACATCGATGAAGCGTGCCGCCGGGAGCACCTCGCCGGAGGGATGGTGCCAGCGCAAAAGCGCCTCGGCTGAGCGAATCCGTCCGGACCGAAGGTGAACCTCGGGCTGGTACCACATGGCCAGCTCGCCTCGCCCGAGGGCCCCGCGCAACTGGTTCTCTATCCGGAGTCGGTCGTCCACTTCGAGTCGGAGGGCCTCGTCGAACACCGACACGCCGTCTCGGCCGTTGGCCTTGGCCACGTACATGGCGGTGTCAGCTTCTCGGATCAGGTCGTTGGCGTCGATGGTGACCCGGGTCGGAGCGGTCACCGAGATGCCGACGCTGGCCGTGGTGGACAGCTCGGTCTCGCCCGAGAGCAACGGCTGGCGAAAGGCCTCCACGATGCGCAGCGACACCCCGACCGCTTCGGCTGGGTCGGTGAGGTCTCGCATCACGACCACGTACTCATCGCCGCCGTGACGGGCCACAAGATCTTCGGGCCTCACGTTCTGGCGGATCCGTTCGGCGGCAAGGCAAAGGAGGCGGTCGCCGACGGCATGACCGAGCGAGTCGTTGACCAGCTTGAACCGATCGAGGTCGATCAGAAGCACGGCGGTGGTGAGTCGGGAATCTTCGGAGGACTCGATGGCGTGGTGGAGCACCTCGAGCAGGGCGGACCGATTGGCCAGCCCGGTGAGCGGGTCCCGAGCCGCGGCTCGAACCAGGGCGTCCTCGGCCATCTTGCGGGCGGTCACGTCCCGGGACATGACGATCACATGGGTCACGTCGCCGGTGTCGTCTCGCTGGGGCAGGAGGGTGGTCTCGTACCAGCGTTCACCTTCCAGGTTGACGATCACATCGTGATAGGTCGTCACGTCGCCACTGGCGAACACCTTGGAGATCCGCTCCTCCCGAACCTCGACCTCCTCGGGCGGGTACCCGAGGTCGGCCTGGGTGGCCCCGAGGAACCGCTCGGCTCCGATGCCGGTTAGTTGGATCGCGCGGTCGTTGACGAAGTCGTATCGCAAGGCTCGATCGAACCGGACGATCGAGTCCGCGGTGTGATCGACGATCACCTTGAGCAGTTCGGCATCACTTTGGAGCTGATCCACGGCGCGCTCGACAGAAGGGTCCGCGTTCGGTCGAGCCTCGTCTTGTGCCCCCATGCGTGGTCCTTCCATCGGCTCGGTCCATCCGGTCGAAGGGCCTTGGCACCGATGTGACGCGGATAATACGCCCGATACCTCTGAGATATCTCCGGAATCGTGTGGGAGGATTGATCCATGGCAGCAGACATCGCCGAGTTGGCGGGGGAGTGGCGTTATCCGGAACTGGTCGACTACCTAGACGTCGACGCGGGGGTTCCGGTCCTGCAGGGCGAGAGGTTGTCGGTCCTCACCGCCGAGGAGCGGTCGGTAGCTCTGACCGCGGCTGAGATGCGGGTCGAGTCCATGGTGGCGGATCTGGATGCTCGTACCTTGGCCCGGTTGTCAGTCGATGCCGTCGAGCGTCTCTATCGCGGTGGAGCATCCCTAGACCTGTGGACTCCTGACATCTCTGCCTACGTGCGGGCCACGTGGGGCGTTGTGTTCTCGTCACTGGCTCAGCGTGGGTTTCGCATCCACTACGTGGTCGAGCACCGCTACCCGGAACGGATCGGGCGCCCGCTCGAGCTGTATCCGGGCTTGTTCGCCGCGGCTGGCATCGACTACGTCTGCCCGCACATCTTCGCCAACGATTTGCCCGAGGCCGCCGAGGCCGAGGTGAATCCGCAGGCTCTGGCCCCGTTCCTGGCCGATGGGCGTGCGCTGGCGCTGGAGAGGGCCCGAGAGGTGGCCACGGCCGGACGGCATCTGGCCTACCTCGAACTAGATCCAGAATCTGGAGCTGTCGACGAGGTGAACGCGCTGGTGTCCTCGACCCCTGGCACCATCGGCGTTCACCGGGTGGGTATGCCAGATCCTGTGAATCCCCCGCAGGTTTCGCTGGCCAGCCGGGGCCCGTCTGCGTGACCAAGGGCGCTGGTCAGATCGGTTCTTCGGGGGGGTTCGATCCCGCTGCGGGGTCGGGGCTCTTGACCCAGCGGTACTCACCGGCTTGATCGTCCCAAACCCGACGGGTGGCGGCCCGGCCGGTTTCGTGGGCAAGGTCGCGAACGGTACCCATCTTCTTCTGGCGTCCCAGAGCGCCGAACCTCAAAGACAGGTAGGCCGTCCCTCCTAGCGGGATCGGCAGCCAGAACTGGACGAACCGCCAGCACAACACGGCGATGGTGGCGGTGCCGGCCGGAACCCCGAACCCGACGAGGGTGGGGGTCAGCGCGGCCTCCACCACGCCGAGTCCGCCGGGGGTCACGGGTATGGCGGCCAGAACTCCAGCTAGCCCGTAGGCCACGATCAGGTTGATCGGGTTGACCCACGCTCCGAACGCCATCAGGAACACCCACAGTGACGCGGCTTCGAGCAGCCAGTTGGCGCTGGCCCACAGCACCCCGCTCTTGAGTAGCTGTGGCTGGCGGGCCAGGTCGTGGAGACGATCGGCCAACTGGTGGACGAACCGCGACGCCGTCTCCTCCTGCACGTAGGGCAGTCGCCGGGCGATGGAGCGGAGCACCTTCTCGGCTCGGTCGCGACCCTCCATCAACAGGTACACCAGAGCCGCGGCCGAGGCGAGCAAGATCACGCCGACCAGAGCGACACCGGCGTAAAGCGGGTTGTAGCCGTTGAGGGGAATGGATATGAGGAGGGCGACCCACAACAACAGGTTGAGCACCACGGCGGATCCGAGCCCCACGGTGGCCATGGCGAACCCGGCCGAGGTGGGCGCGACTCCGGCCTCGGTGAACAGTCGGTAGCCGAGCGTGCCCCCGCGGCTGAACCACCTGGAACCACGTTGGTCACGGACTTGGTGGCTAGCTGGATCCGGAAGATGGTGAACAGCGAGAGGTGAGGTTCGGGGGGGAGTGTCACCTTGGTCAGCACGGTGTAGGCCAGCAGCGACGCGATCTGAAGTCCGACGGCGACCGCTAGGAGGACCGGGTTGACCTGGGTCAGGAGGTCGGCTGATTCCTTGGACCGAGCCCACTGGGGCAGGACCACGTAGTAGACGACGAACAGGAAGAGGAGCACGAAAAGCGTTCGCTTGACGGCGCGCAGAGACGTCGAGGCTCGCCGTCCGTTGGTGGCGGGAAGCGCTGCGGCCGAGTGGTCCGCGGTGGCGGCTGGATCGAGCTCGGGAGACACGATGAGTCCATTCTTCCCGGCCCGGGCCCCGTAGCCCCGGATAGGCCGTCGGTGGCCGCCGGTAGGGTTGGCCCGATGTCGTCGATGCCTTCCCTGTCTCCCCTGGTAGCGGGCCTGAACCCGGTCCAGGCCGAGGCGGTCACCCATCTCGAAGGCCCGCTGCTGGTGGTGGCCGGGGCCGGGTCGGGCAAGACCCGCGTGCTCACCCATCGCATCGCCCATCTGATCGACCAGGGGGTCTCGCCGTTCGAGATCCTGGCCATCACCTTCACCAACAAGGCCGCTCAGGAGATGCGAGAGCGCGTCGGGGCCCTGGTGGGCCCGGTGGCAGACAAGATGTGGGTGTCCACGTTCCACTCGGCTTGCGTGCGGATCCTGCGTCGAGACGGTCACCATCTGGGGTTCCCGTCGTCGTTCACCATCTACGACCAGGCCGACGCCCAGCGGCTCACGGGCTATGTAGTCAAGGACTTGGGGCTGGACTCCAAACGGTTCCCACCCCGTCAGGTCCATTCGATCATCTCGGCGGCCAAGAACGACGATCTCGGCCCGGAGGCGTACCGGGAACGGGCCCAGGTCATCTTCGAACGCAAGATCGCCGACGTGTACTCCGAGTACCAGGCCCGGCTCCTCAAGGCCGGAGCCATGGATTTCGACGATCTGCTACGCAACGTCGTCGAGCTTTTCCGAACCCAGCCCGAGGTCCTGGGTCACTACCGCCGCCGCTTCCGCCACGTCCTGGTCGACGAGTACCAGGACACCAACCGCGTCCAGAACGAACTCGTCCTCCAGTTGGCGGGTGAACACCACAACATCTGTGTGGTCGGAGACAGCGACCAGAGCATCTACCGGTTCAGGGGCGCCGACATCCGCAACATTTTGGAGTTCGAGGAGGCCTTTCCCGAGGCCACCGTGATCGTGTTGGAGCAGAACTACCGCTCGACCCAGACCATCCTCGACGCCGCCAACTCGGTCATCTCCAACAATGCGGGACGCAAGCCCAAGGAACTTTGGACAGAGGAGGGTGACGGTCACGCCATCATCCGCTACCACGCCGATGACGAGGGTGACGAGGGCCAATGGGTGGCCCACGAGATCGCCAAGCTGCACGATTCGGGCCGCCACAGCTGGGGTGACGTCGCCGTCTTCTACCGCACCAACGCTCAAAGCCGGGTGGTGGAGGAACACCTTCTGCGGGCCGGGATCCCCTACAAGGTGGTTGGCGGCACGCGCTTCTACGATCGACGAGAGGTAAAGGACGCGCTCGCCTACCTGAAGGCCGCGGTCAACCCGGCGGATGAGATCTCGGTGAAGCGGGTGCTGAACCTGCCCAAGCGGGGCATCGGAGACAGCACCGTGGCCCGTCTGGACGCCTGGGCCGCCATGCACGGATACACGTTCATGCAGGCACTGCGGCGGGCAGACGAGGCTGGCGTCACCGGGCGGGCGGTGAGGGGTATCGAGTCGTTCATCTCGTTGTTGGATGCCGTCGAGCCGCTGGTCGTCGATGGCCCGGCGGCGATGCTCGAAGCCCTGTTGGACTCCAGCGGCTACGCCGCCGAACTCCAGGCCGAGCACTCGGTGGAAGCCGAGGGACGGCTGGAGAACCTGGCCGAACTGGTGGGATCGGCGCGGGAGGCGACTTCGGTGGACGAGTTCCTCGAACAGGTCAGCCTGGTGGCCGATTCCGACCAGATCCCCGACGACGATTCTCAGGTCGTTCTCATGACCTTGCACTCGGCCAAAGGCTTGGAGTTCCCCGCCGTGTTCCTGGTGGGGCTGGAGGACGGCGTGTTTCCCCATCTCCGGTCGTTGACCGAGCCCCACGAACTGGAAGAGGAACGGCGGCTTGCCTACGTCGGCATCACCCGGGCTCGTGAACGGCTCTACCTGAGCCATGCCTGGAGCCGGACCATCTTCGGGTCCACCCAATACAACCCGCCCAGCCGCTTCCTCGACGAGATCCCCCAACGCCTGGTCCAGGCGATCGAAGGCAACCGACGGTCCTCCCGATCCGGGGCCTGGGCCGACGCCGCGTCGATGACGTCCTCCGAGTCGAGCTGGGGTGAACGACCCCGCCGTCAGAGCCGCATCTCATCGGAACGGCGGGCCGCCAACCGGGAACGCATGGTCGACGCCGCAATGGACGCGGGGTCCCGATCCGTAGCTGGAGACTCCGGCTTCCGCATCGGAGAAGACGTGGTGCACGGCAAGTGGGGCGAAGGGGTGGTGGTGGACCTACGGGGTTCGGGTGACAAGACCGAGATAACCGTGAACTTCCCCACGGTCGGCCAGAAGGTCCTGTTGTTGGCGTGGGCCCCGCTGAAGAAGGTGTGAGTCGGTATCAGCCCGAGACCACACAGGCACCGGGGGCCCGCAACTCCCAAGGTTCGTCGGTCAGCACCGATCGCAGTGTGATCTTCGCCCGATGGGACCCGGCCACGGCGGCGACGGTCACCCAGTCCGAGCCGAACCTGCGGACGTCGACAACCGCTGTCCTAGCTCCTGGGGTCACGGTCACAGATGCCAAGGGGCCGAGCCTGAGAGTCTCCACCGGAGCGCAGTCTGACGGTGCTGTGCTCGGTGGCAGATCCTCGATGGTCACAGACTCGGTCAGCAGGCGCTCGAGGTCGCCCTGGCCCTCGGGGGGACCGAATGCCGTGAACAGGGTTCGGAGATCACCGGCGGTCAACAGCCCGAAGGCCAGGCCCATATCGGTTGGTTCAGGAACCAGGGTCGGAAACATGTCCACGATCACCGATTGCTTGCGCTGGACCTGACCGAACTGTCCGTGGAGGTCTCGGAACTTCACGAAGCCACCGTGGCTTCCCGCGATGGTTACCGCAGCGACGACGGCCGCGCCTGCTGCGGGCCAATGTCGCGTCCAGGAAAGCGCGGGGACGGGGGGCAGCCTGATGGGATCGTCAGGAACCAGGGCGACGAGGATCATTCCGGCGCTCACGATGTCGTACCGGTAGACGTTATCTAGGGGCAACATCCACCTCATCCACTCCAGACCGAACCACCAAACGAAGAGCCCGACTGACCAGGCGAGCATGTTGGCGCCGTAGGCAGGGCCCTTCCGTAGGCGGATAGCCAGGAAGGCGAGGAAAGCGACGGCCAGGGCCGTGCCCAGACCTTCGTGGCCCAGAGAAAGCTGAGAGAACGAGCTCACCCAGTCTCCGGCAGTTCGTACAAGTAGTTCAGACAGTGGTGGCCTGGCTTGCGAGACGGCTTCGGACTGCCCTTCGACGGCAACGGATCGCCAAACAAGCCAAGCGACGGTGGGCGCCGCCGTCGCCATCCATCGTCGGAGGCTGGCCCGTCGAAGGGCGCAGTGGGTGAGCGCGGCCGCGGCCACCGCCAGCCCGGCACTGCTGGTACTGAAGGCGAATACCAGAGCTCCGGCCACGATCAGGTCATCGCGGTTGGCGGTACCCCGAAGCCCGTAGGCGCAGACGACCCCTCCGGCCATGGCCAAGGAGTGATTGAACGACCCTGCTTCGAGACTCAGGTGCGGCGACCAGAGGAGAGCGAAGGAGCATGCCGCGGCGATCGGAGGTGTGAGCCTCGACCTGGAGGTGAGATAGAAGGCGACTGCCAATGAGGAGAAGGCCAGCAGACCCATGAGGCGATATGGGCTGTGGGTCGAGAACCCGAAGATCCCTAGCAGTACGCGGTACCCGGTGAGCATCGTGATCGTCAGATGACCGTTGTAAGGCCGGAAGATGCCCAGGGGATCGCGCACCTGGTCGGCCATGGGCCATTCATCGATGAAGAACCAGACGTCCTTCATGGCCTGAAACCAGTACGCGACCGTGCCGACTACCACCGCAGCCCACACGAAATCGACAGTGGTCAGATTCCGTAGCCGGGGCGGCCTCGGTGGTGCCTGACCGTCGCTTTGCTGGCCGGGCTCGTGCTGTCGCACCGTGCCGTGCTCTCTTCCGTTAGGTTCAGATTCGGCCGTCGGTCACGGCCTGCGCGATCCAAGGGATCACCTCGTCGAGCATCTCGTCGAGGGTGGTGGTGGCCTCGAAGCCCAAGACGTCTCGGGCCTTGTCGACGGAGGGGACCCGCTTGGCTACGTCGTGTTCGAACGCATCGTCGGACACGATCGACAGCGGGACGTCGGGACCCTTGATCTTGCGCCAGATCACCTCGGCCAGCTCGCGCACCGTGGTGGATTGAGCGGTGGAGAGGTTGAAGTCCTCGTTGCGGGCGGCGGGGTGCTCCATGGCGGTCACGATGCCGCGGGCCAGGTCTCCGCCGTAGGTGTAGTGGCGCACCTGGTTGCCGTCGCCGAGGATGTGCAGGGGGTCTTGTCCCTTGACCACCTTCTGCACCAGGTCGGGTACCACGTGGCTCATGGCCAGCTTCACGTTGCCGCTGGGGACCTCGACGTCTCCCAGGGCCCGCCCTTCGCCGATCCCCACGCAGTTGAACGGACGCACGATGGTGTAAGGCAGCTTGTACTGATCCCAGGCCGCCCGGGCGAAGTACTCGACCGCCAGCTTCTGGAAGCCGTACGACGACAGCGGAGGAGCGATCTTGCGTTCGTCACCTTCGACCGAGGGCCAGTGGTCGGTGGACTCGAACACCATCGAGGAGCTCATGTAGGTGACCTTCTGGAGCCGGCCACCTTCCTGGAACACCTTGATGGCGGCATCGCACGACGCCGCCATGATGCGCTCGTTGTTGGCGATCAGGTCGTAGGCGTAGGCGTGGAAGTACGAGATGCCGCCGATGAGGGCGGCTCCGGCGATGAAGTGGTCGCAATCCGCCAGCAGTTCGACCATGAGGTCGGTGTCTCGGCAGTCACCCTCTACCAGGCGGTAGTCGGGGTGGTCGTCGTAGGACTTGGCCACCTTGCCGTACTTGGAGTGGTTGTCGATGCCCACGACGGTGTGACCGCGTGACAGCAGCTCCTCCACCACGTAGCCACCGATGAAACCTGAGGAACCACTGACCAGAACGTTCATCACAACCTCGGCCCGAAGGCGTATCGATACCACCGCAGGTAGCGGGGCAACCAGGACCAGACCTGGAAGTTTGAGGCACCGACCGTGCGGTCGAGCCAGATGGTGGGTAGTTCGGCTACCGGCAGTCGGTGACGGCGGGCCTTGGCCACCATCTCCAACCCGAGCTCGAAGCCGGTGTCGGACTCTATGCCGACCATGTTCACGAAGTCCCGGTCATAGGCCTTGAACGAGTTGGTGGCATCGTGGGTGCCGACCCGGCCGAACCAGTACAGCGACAGTCCGACGGCGCGTGACATGACACGCTTGACCACCGGGCCCCCCACCTGTTGGCCGCCCTTCAGATACCGGGACGCGGCGGCGACCACCACCCCTCGTTCGACCAGCCGAACCAGCGCCTCTACCTGTTGAGGGTCGTCGCTGCCGTCGGCCATGGTGACCACGACGATGCCGGAGTTGACGTGGTCGATGCCGTACTTCATGGCCCGCGCCGCGCCCCGCCCGTAGGTGTTGTGGGTGGGCACCAGGCGGGGATCTCGCTCGGCGTACTTCTCCAGGTGGGGCAGGGTGGTGTCGTCGGGGGTGTCGTAGACGGCCAGCACCTCGCACGGCAGGGTGATCGAGTCGAACAGCCGGTCGAGGAACACCTCGATCTCGGCACCTTCGTTGTAGACCGGTACCACCACCGAGAAGCGTGGGCTCACGCTCTGGCTCCGGTACCCAAGATGTTCCACACATCCATGGCGGGAACGGTGGGGTTGATCTGGGCGTAGGCCCGGTGGGGGGCACCGACCACCAATATGTCCGCCTGTTCCAAGACCTGGTCGAGCGGGACCAAGTCGTCGTCGACCGACACGTACGGGTCGGTACACAACACCCGCTCGGCCTTGATCTTCAGGAGTCGCTTCAGCTTGTAGCTGAGGCTGGAGCGGATGTCGTCGGACTCGCCCTTGAACGCCATGCCCAACAGCCCGACGGTCATGGTCGACAGGTCGTGGTCCTTCTCGATCTGGTCCACGAGGTACATCGGGAGACCTTCGTTCACCATCATGGCGGCGTGGCCCAGCATGAAGTTGTTGTTGTTGAAGGCCGCCAACTGCATGGTGTCCTTCAACAGGCACGGCCCGGCCGCCAGCCCGGCGCCGGGAACGTCGGCGGCCCTGGGGTAGTCCTGGGTCATGGCCCGGCGGATGGCCTCGTAGTCCAGCCCGTAGTCGGTGGCCATCATGTAGAGCTGGTTGGCGGCCGCGAACTTGATGTAGCGCCAGGTGTTGGTGAACAGCTTGGCCAGCTCGGCCTCTTCCACCCCGACGGTGACGATCTGGTTCGTGAGGTAGCCGAACAATTCGGCGGCCCGGGCCGTGGACTCGTCGGTGCGGCCCGACACGATCTGGGGGAGCGTGTGCAGCTCCTCCATGGCCTTGCCCTCAGCGATGCGCTCGGGGCAGAAGGTGACGTCGATCTGCTTGCCGTGGCGGGCCAGCAGTCGCTCCACCAGGGCTGTCACGCCGGGGTAGACGGTGCTGCGCAGGATCAGGTGCTGTCCGTCGTGGAGGTGGTCGATCATCGCTTCGATGGCCTTCACCACCGCAGCTGGATCGGGGTTCAGGTGCTGGTCGACGGGTGTACCGACAACGACGACCACGTGCTCCACGGCTGAGACGCTGGCAGGGTCGCTGCTCAATGTGAGCTTGCCTGCGGCCAGCGCGCGAGCCAGCACCTCGTCTGCGCCGGTCTCGAAGAACGGCATCTTGCCGGCCCGAACGGTGTCGATCGCCGCGTCGTTGATGTCGTAGAGGAGTACGTCGAGCCCGGCGTCGGCGAAGGCCAAGCCCAGCGGAAGCCCGACGTGACCGCAGCCACCGACGACGGCAACCCCCCCTGGTTCACCTTGGTTGCGCACGGCACGTGAGGCTAGCCGAGGGCATGGGTCCAATGGCCCGTTCTCGGGTTTCGGGTGTTCTGAGCTGCCGTGGTTGCGGATGGCATCGGTATCGTCGCTATGGATGGGAGAGAGCGAGGCACCCGGCCCGGGGCTGAGCGACGCCGCCTTCCGGGTGATTGTCGAAACCTTGTCGTTGCCGGTGCTGGTGACCGATGCGGTCGGAACCGTCACCTACGCCGGTGGGTCGGTCGAGCGGGATTTCGGCTATCGGCCGGCCGAACTGGTCGGTCGGAACGTGCTGGAGTTCACCCCACCCGACGAGGCCGAAAGGGCGCTCCAGTCGATCGACGAGTTGGGCCGTGCCGACGAGCTGGGGATCGGTGTCCCCACCGCCTTCCCCATAATCTGCAAGGACGGCTCTCACCGGTGGATGTCGATCGGAGCGGTGCCGTTGCTCGACACCGTCGTTCAGGGCACGACCTTCTACTTCATGTCCTGGGATGCCCAACGCCACCTCGATGCCTTCTTCGCCGCGCTCCTAGCCGACGAACCGCTCAACGTGGTGCTCGGGCTCCTGGCCCGATCGATAACAGTGGCCCTTCAGGCCATCGGAGTATGTATCCACTTCGGCTTCGACGGTGAGCGCTTCACCGGCGTCACCGGAACCGGGCATCCCGCCCGTTCCCCTGATCCCGACTCGGGACCCTGGTGCGACGCGGCCCGAAGCGGTGAGATGCAGGTCGTCTCGCTGACCGGTTGTCATGAGGCCTGGTGCGGCGCAATCCCAGATTCGGTCCGTGGCTTCTGGTCCATTCCCATCCCGGCCATGGCCGACGTCGAACCGGCGGTGATGACGGTCTGGCTCCCGGCCGACTCGGCTCCGGTACGGGCCCATGACTTCGAGTTGTCCCGGTCGCTGGGCTACATCCGGTTGGCTCTGATGCGTTCGGCCGAGCACCGTCGCCTCGCCTACATGGCCGACCACGACCACCTCACCGGTCTGCTGAACCGGTCTCGTCAGCAACAGGTGATCGGCGAAGCCCTGGCCGCCGACGAGGAGCTTGCGCTCCTCTACTTGGACCTGGACGGGTTCAAGGCGGTGAACGACACCCGGGGCCACGGCGTGGGCGACGCCGTGCTGGTCGAGGTGGCCCGTCGGCTTCGGGAGGCGACCGCTGGGGTCGCGGAGGTGGCGAGGATCGGGGGCGATGAGTTCACCGTGTTCGTCCGGGCCAACGTCGCCACGGCCCGCGATATGGCTGACCGGCTGGTGAAGGCGTTGGACTCACCGGTCCTGGTCCAAGGTGAGCCGGTTTGCCTTGGTGTGTCGGTAGGTCTGGCTACCGGCCCAGCTCGATCGGTAGACGACCTGTTGCACCGGGCCGATGTAGCCCTCTACCGAGCCAAGCGGCGGGGTGGTGGTCGCGTCATCGAGGATGTTCCCCCCGTCTGACCGCGGTTGCCATCCACGGGGCTAGCACGGTGGGCGGCCCGGTTCCTAGGGTGAGCAGATGAACCTGGGAGTGCGTTTCGATCTGGCCCGCGGCAAGGACCTCACCCTCGGGGTGTTGATGGAACGGTTGGCCACCCTCCACGGCGACCGACCGATGGTGGTGGAGGCCGACTCGGGCCGGGTTCGGACGTTCAGCGACGCGGCTGGCGACGTGGACCGATGGGCTGGGGCCATCCAGGCTCTGACCGAACCCGGAGACCGTGTCGTGCTGGCCACCGGCAACACCTATGAGCAGTTCCTGTTGGTGTTGGCGGTGGCCCGTGCCGGTCGGCTGCCCGCTCCTGTGAACAGCCAGATGGCACCGGCCGAGGTCGAGCACGTGATCCAAGACTCCGGGGCCACCCTGGTGCTGGCCACCGCCGAGGAGCTCGACACCGACAAGCCGCTCGGACGGGCCGAACCGGCTGATCCCGGTGACGTGGCTGCCCTCTTCTACACCTCGGGGACCACCGGCAAGCCCAAGGGTGCGCAGTTCACCCACCGAGCGTTGTTCGGCGGCCTGCCGCTGACGGCTCTGATCCCCCGTCGTACGCACCGGGACGAGCTGGTGGCCGCCCTGCCGGTGGCCCACATCTTCGGCTTCACCTTGATGATCGCCGGGGCCTGTTCGGGCATGCCCGTCTACTTCATGCCCAAGTTCAACCCGGTGAAGGTGCTCGACGCCATCGAGACCAGGCGGGCCAGCATCTTCGGTGGGGTGCCAGCCATGTACCGGATGATGCTGGAGGCGGGCGCTCCGGAACGGAACCTCAAGTCGATCCGGATGTTCATCTCCGGTGCCGACGCCATGCCCCAAGAGCTGTCCCAGCAGTTCAAGAAGTTCGGGGCCACCACCCAGCTCCCCGTCGTCGGCCCGGTTGGTGACGCCACCTTCGTCGAGGGCTACGGGATGGTCGAGACCGGAGGCGGGGTGGCTCTGCGGGTGTCGCCTCCGCTGGTTCCCGGCGCGCTGGGCGGATCGATGGGCCTGCCCCTGCCCGGGGTGAAGTTCAAGGTGGTCGACCCCGATGGCAACGAGGTCCCGGTGGGGACGGTGGGTGAGCTGTACCTGTCGGGCCCGTCGATCCTCAAGGGTTACCACGGTGCCCCCGAGGCGTCAGCCGCGGCCCTGACCAGCGACGGATGGCTTCGCACCGGTGACATGGTCCGGCGGGGCCCTCTGGGATCGGTGAACTTCGAAGGCCGAATGAAGGACGTCATCAAGCGGGGTGGCTACTCGGTGTACGCCGTAGAGGTTGAACAGGACCTCGAGGAACACCCCGACGTGGCCGAGGCCGCGGTGGTTCCCTACCCCGATGCCCGTGACGGGGAGGTGCCGGTGGCTGCCGTCCGCCTCCAAGCCGGGGCCTCCTTCGACGAGGCCGCGTTGCGCGCCTTCGCCGAGGGTCGGATGTCTCGCTACAAGGTGCCGGCCCACTTCGTGGAGGTGGACGATTTCCCCCGCACCGGAACCGACAAGATCCAGCGCAAGAAGGTGGCGGAGATCGTCAACGGTCTGATCGAGGCCTGAACCGAGGGGCTCAGCCCTGGCCCCGCTCAGGGGACCAGGACGACCTTGCCCTGCAATCTCCGTTCCAGCAGGTCCCGCAGGACGGCGCCGACCCCGTCCAGCGGTCTCTCGGTAGGTTCGGAGGGGTGCAGATCGCCGGAGGACACTCCGCTGAGCACCTCTTGCAGCAGCACGGATTGTTCGTGGGGGTTCCTCATCGCCCACGCACCCCAATCCACGCCTATGACGCTTCGGTTGTTCAGCAGGACCAGGTTGGTGCGCAGCGAGGGGATCTCCCCAGCCGCGAACCCAATGACGAGCAGCCTTCCGCCCATGCCCAAGGCCCGCAGTGCCGCCTCGGTGTGGGCGCCGCCCACGGGGTCGACGACCACGTCGAGTTGGCCACCGGCCAGTTCTCGAGCCCGGGCCTTGAGGTCTTCATCCTCGTAGGCGATGGTCATCTCGGCGCCCATGGCGACGGCGTCGGCCAGCTTCTCGGCGGTGGAAGCGGCGGCGATGACCCGGGCCCCCAGGTGGCGGGCCACGTCGATGGTGGCCAGGCCCACCCCTCCGCCGGCACCGAGCACCAGGACCGTCTCTCCTGGTCTGACCGCGCTCCGTCGGGTGAGGGCGAACCAGGCCGTGCAGTAGCTCTGAGCCAGTGCCGCCGCCGCCGGGCTCGAGAGGTTGTCGGGAACGGGGGTGAGGCTGGCGGCCGGTACCACCACGTGGCTGGCGTAGGCGCCCAGCCCCAACGACGACAGCACCCGGTCGCCCACCGTCGGGCTGGTCACGTCCTCACCCACGGCCACCACCGTCCCGGCCAGTTCGCTCCCCGGGGTGAAGGGCGGGGGCACCTTGATCTGATAGCTGCCGGCCACGAACAGGGCGTCCACGAAGTTCACCCCTGCCGCTGCGACCTGGACCCCGACCTGGCCGGGCCCGGGGGTGGGGTCGGGCAGGTCCTCGATGACCAGGCCCTCGGGTTCTCCCCACGCGGTGCACACGACTCGACGCATGCCGCGAAACCTACCGGGTCGTGGTGGACCCCGAGGGCTTGCGGGCATCCGCGTTCAGGTCCACGTCCACCTGTCCGTCGACCACCGTCACCTGGAACTGGGGCAGGCCGGCGCCGTCGGCTGGGGCGATGAGGTCGCGGTCGCACTTGGCTCGGAACGTGCGGTCCTCGGCCTGCCAATCCCAGGTGCAGTCACGCGGTTTGTCGATGGGGGCGGCCAGGAAGGCGTACCAGCCCGAGTCGGGGTCGTCGCCGATGTGGTGGAGGATCATGTCTCGGTCCTTGCGACCCGACACGTCGGCATACAGGCGGGGCCCGGTTTCGGCTATGCGTCCGGCCAGGGCCTCGGCCCGGCCCGCCTTGAAGGTTTGGTCGCCCAACTGGAGGTCGGGACTGTTGCGGTCCTTGAGGGTGAGGGTGATCAGGCCCAGGGTGCCGAACAGCACCACCACCCCGACCAGGGCCACCAGGGCTGCCCGCCCGGCGTGGTGGCCCGAACTCTCGACCGGGCTCACCGGTGTGGATGGGGGACGATCACAGGCACCTGCCTAGTATCCCTGCCGTGTCGTGGCCCCTGCGAGTCGCGGCCGTGCCTACGGCAACCCCCAATCCGCCAGCCTGAGTGTTCAGCGCTACCTCCCAGGAGTCCTCGTGGACCTTCTCGAGTACCAAGGCAAGCAGTTCTTCGCGAGCTTCGACATCCCGGTCAGCCCGGGTGAGGCGGTGACCACCGTCGAAGACGCCGTGGCCGCCGCCGAACGGATCGGCTACCCGGTGGTCATCAAGGCCCAGGTCCACGTCGGTGGACGGGGCAAGGCCGGTGGCGTGAAGCTTGCCGCCAACGCCGATGAGGCCCGTGAACACGCCGGAAACATCATCGGCCTGGACATCAAGGGCCACATCGTAAAGACGGTGTGGGTCGAGTTCGCGTCCGACATCGCCGAGGAGTACTACGCCAGCTTCACCCTGGATCGCTCGGCCAAGAAGCACCTTGGCATGCTCTCGGCTCAGGGCGGCGTGGAGATCGAGACCGTGGCCGAGACCGACCCCGACGCCATCGCCAAGATCTGGATCGACCCGGTCGACGGGCTGAGCGAAGAGGCCGCCCGCGCCTGGGTCGAGGCCGCCAAGCTCAACCCGGCCGCCACCGACGGCGCGGTCGACATCCTCCTCAAGCTCTACCGGGCCTACACCGAGGGCGACGCCGACCTCTGCGAGATCAACCCGCTCATCCTCAAGCCCACCGGCGAGGTCCACGCCCTCGACGCCAAGGTCACCCTGGACGGCAACGCCCAGTTCCGCCACGAAGGCTGGGAGGTCTTCGAGGCCACCCAGGTCCGTGACGAGCGCGAGCAGGCCGCCCACGACAAGGGTCTCCAGTACGTCGGCCTAGACGGCACCGTCGGCGTCATCGCCAACGGCGCCGGCCTGGCCATGTCCACCGTCGACATCGTCAACCAGGTCGGTGGCAAGCCCGCCAACTTCCTCGACATCGGCGGCGGTGCCAACGCCGAGGTGATGGCCGGGGCTCTTGAGGTCATCAACAACGACCCCAACGTCAAGTCCATCTTCATCAACATCTTCGGTGGCATCACCAAGGGCGACGAGGTGGCCAACGGCATCGTCACCGCCCTGGGACGCGTCAAGATCGACGCTCCCATCGTGATCCGCATCGACGGCACCAACGCCGATCAGGGCCGCGAGATCCTCGCCGCCCACGAGTCGGACATGCTCCAGTCCAAGCCCACCATGCTCGAGGCCGCCCGCACCGCGGTCGAGCTGGCCAAGTAAGCCCCGCGACCGAAGGAAGAGAGACAGAACGATGGCGATTTTCGTCGACGAGAACACCAAGGTCGTGTATCAGGGCCTGACCGGTTCCCAGGGCCGGTTCTACGGCCTGCGCAACCGTGACTACGGCACCCAGGTCGTGGCCGGCGTCAACCCCAAGAAGGCTGGCACCGACGTGGACGGCATCCCGGTCTACGCCACCGTGGCCGAAGCCAAGGCCGCCACCGGCGCCACCGTGTCGTGCGTGTTCATCCCCGCCCCCGGGCGTGAAGGCCGCCGTGCTCGAGGCCGCCGAGGCCGGCATGGAGCTGGTGGTGGTCATCACCGAGGGCGTCCCCGCCCAGGACGAGGCCTACTTCTTCAACAAGGTGAAGCGGGACTTCCCCGGCACCCGGATCCTGGGTCCCAACTGCCCCGGCATCATCAGCCCCGGCAAGGCCAACATCGGCATCACCGCCGGCGAGATCGCCCTGGCCGGTGGGCCGGTCGGAATCGTGAGCCGCTCGGGCACCCTCACCTACCAGGCCCTCTACGAGCTCAAGCTCCAGGGCATCGGCGTCACCACCTGCGTCGGCATCGGTGGCGACCCCGTTCCCGGCACGTCGTTCATCGACTGCCTGGAGGCCTTCGAGGCCGACCCCGAGACCAAGGCCGTGATGCTCATCGGTGAGATCGGTGGCTCCGCCGAGGAAGAGGCGGCCGAGTTCATCAAGAACAAGATGACCAAGCCGGTCTCGGCCTACATCGCCGGTGTCACCGCCCCTCCCGGCAAGAAGATGGGCCACGCCGGCGCCATCGTGTCGGGTGGCAAGGGCACCGCGGCAGCCAAGATGGAGGCCCTGGCCGATGCCGGCGTGAAGGTGGGCAACAACCCCACCGAGGCCGGTGAGCTGATGGTGGAGATCGTCAAGAGCCTCTGAGCCGTGACCGGTCTCCGGTCTCCGGTCCTTCGCTGGGGTGGTCGTGGGGGTTCGGGTCGTTGGTGGGTCGGGTCTATTGGTCCGCCTTCGGCGGTCGTTTTCTGGTTCCGGGGATAGGGGTGCGCGCTTCGCTGCGCCCTATCCCCGGCGTTTGAGCGGGCTCGCTTCCCTCGCTTCCGCTCAAACGGTTCCGGTCTCCGGTCACGGTCCTTTGGCTGGGGTGGTCGCGGAGCTACGGGGCTCGGCTTCGGCGGGTACCGTCGGCGGTCATGCGATTCACTCCTGACCGACCACTTGGTGTGGCTCCGGCCACCATCGGCGACTATCGAGAGCTGGCGCGACGCCGACTGCCGCGCCAGCTCTTCGATTACATCGACGGTGGGGCGTACGAGGAATCCACCATGCGGGCCAACGTGTCCGAGTTGGAGGCCATCAAGCTGCGTCAGCGGGTGATGGTCGACGTGGAGACCCGATCTCAGGCCACCACGGTCCTCGGCCAGGACCTGGCCTCCCCGGTGATCTTGGCCCCGGTGGGCATGGCTGGGATGTTCGCCCCCCGGGCCGAGGTCCAGGCCATCCGGGCTGCGACCACCGCGGGAGTTCCCTTCGTCGAGTCGACGGTGTCGATCTGCGGACTCGACGAGGTGGCCGGGGCATCGAGCCGCCCGCCGTGGTTCCAGCTCTATGTGATGCGCGATCGCAGCTTCGCCGAAGGTCTCATGGCCAAAGCGGCGTCGCTGGACGTGCCGGTCCTGATCCTCACCGTCGACCTGCCGGTGGTCGGGGCCCGGTTCCGTGACACCCGCAACGCCATGACCGGGCAAGCCAGCGGTCTGGCCAAGGCCCGCCGGGGGCTGGACATCGCCGGCCATCCTCGCTGGGTCCGCGAGGTGGCGGTGGGGGGCAAACCTCTCATCTTCGGCAACCTCGAACAGGTGGTGCCCGGCGCCAAGACGCCGGTCGCGTTCCGGCGCTGGGTGGACAACCAGTTCGACCCCAGTGTCACCTGGGACGACATCGCCTGGGTCCGGGAACACTGGAACGGCAAGCTGGTGGTCAAGGGAGTGCTCGATACCGAAGACGCCCGTCGGGCCGCCGACGCCGGTGTCGACGGGCTGGTGGTGTCCAACCATGGCGGGCGTCAACTCGACGCGGTGTCATCGACGGTGGCGGCCCTTCCCGCCATCGCCGCGGCTGTGGGCGATCAGATGGACGTGTTGGTCGACGGGGGAGTGCGCTCGGGGCTCGACGTGGTGAAGTTCATGGCCCTCGGCGCCAAGGCTTGCCTCGTCGGCCGGGCCTGGGCGTGGGCGGTCGCCGCCCGCGGTGAGGCTGGTGTGGCACACGTCCTCAGCGTGATCCGCTCCGACATCGACGTGGCCATGGGGCTCACCGGCACCACCGATGTGGCCGACATCGACTGCGGCATCCTGCTCGGTAGCGACTGACGCTGACGCGCCTTGGACGGTCTTGGTCGGTTGGTCAGGCCGAGACGGTTCGGGTGACCACGTCGAGGCCGTGGACGTCGCCCATCGGGGTGGCGGGGTCTACCAGGACCACCCCGGCCAGTCCGGCGTCGAGCGCTCCCCGGTCGGCGCGGGCATCATCGCCGACCATCAGGGTCTCGGCTGGCGTGGCCCCGATGGCAGCACAGGCTTCGAGGAAGATCGCCGGGTCGGGCTTGGTGGCCTTGCACTCATAGGACAACGTGAAGGCGTCGACCGAGCAGTCCAGGCCTCGGACCTGGAACGGCGTCCGCACGTCCCACCCGGTGTTGCTGACCACCCCGATCCTTATCCCGGCATGGGTCAGGGCAGCCAGGGTGGGGGCGGTGTCGGCGTAGGGGACCCAGGCGTGGGGGTCATGGAAGCTGTGGTCCAGCGCTGAGCCCAGGCCGGCAACCGCTCGATCGGCCAGGGCGTAGAGGACGGTCCACCGGGTGCGCCACACGTCGCCGTCGAGATCTCGGCCTCGGGCTACCTCGGTAGGGTCCATGGCCGCGGCATCGATCTCGGCCCACAGTTCGACGGCTTCGGTCGGGTTCAACGGATGCCCCAGTCGTGCCGACTCGGTCTCGATCACCTCCGGTCCGGGGACATGGGCGAAGAGGGTGTGGCCGAAGTCGAACAGCACGGCCCTGATCGGCCCCGGGCCGACGGTCTCGACCAGCGGGAAACTCACCTGGTCACCTCGAGGCCGAGGTCGGTGGCCACCTCGACCAGTCGGGCGACGTGGTCGGTGTAGAGGCCATCCAGTCCCTTCGTGAGGGCTCGGGCCATGTCGTCTCGTTCCTGGGCGATGGAGCCGAAGGCCAAGATGCCCCGCCGGTGAGCGGCCCCGACCAGCGCCGGGGTCCACCTGGACCAGTGGGTGTTCTGGGCATCGACCTTCCAGCGGGCCAGGACGTCCATGTGGGTGTCGGGGAGAACGGTGTTGCGGGCCAAGTCATGCAGGCGCGTCTCGTGCATGAGCCGGACGTCGGGGGCGGCCCGTCGGATCCGTTGGAGCACTGGGATGCTGTCGTGAACCAGCCACAACCGTTGCGCCGCGCCCGCGGCTCGGGCCACCTCGATGGTGGCGGGCCCGGCGTCACGGTCCTTGAGGTCCAGGGAAAGTTGGAAGTCGGTGCCCAACTCCCGGTACAGACGATGCAACGTGAGGGCGCCCATCCGTTCCAAGCGATCCGCGGTCAGTCGACGCACCCGACGGGGAAGGCGAGCAGCGCCGGTGATGTGGGGGTCGTGAACCAGCATCGGCACCCCGTCGACCGACAGTCGGACGTCGGACTCCAGCGATGCACCCAGGCCCAGGGCATGGGCGAAGGCCTCGACCGTGTTCTCGGGACCACCGCTGTCGAACCCGCCCCGGTGGGCGAACAGGTACACCACACCCCCATGGTGCCAGACCTGGTTGGGGCTAGTTGGGGCTGGTCGGGGCTGGTCGGGGCTGGTTAGCGTCGGACGGCCGTGATCACTTCTGCCCGCCTTCGGGGTCTGTTGCGCCCGACGTGGGCTTTCGTGGTGGTGTTGGTCGGCCTGGCCATGGCCGTGCGCACCCCGGGCTACGTGCACGAGTTGTTCGACCCCGACGAGGCGGCCATCGCGTCCCAGGCCATCTCGATGCGAGACGGCGGAACCCTCTACGTGGACGCCATCGACCGCAAGCCGCCGCTGCCAGCTTTCGTGTACGAGACGTCGTTCAGACTGATGGGGTCCACCGACCTGCGGCCCCTGCACCTGGTTGCCGCCCTCGGTCTGGCCGGGGCCGCCCTGGTGGTGGGTCTCGACGCCCGCCGTAGACACGGGATCCGGGCCGGCTGGTGGGCCGGAGTGCTGATGGTCGGTGGGGCGGTTGCGTTCTTCCCGGTGGATGCCCAAGCCGCCAACTACGCCCACCTGGCGCTGTTCCCCGGAGCGGTGGCCGTGGTGTGGGCACGGAGGGGGACGGTGCCTGCCAGTGCGGTGGCGGGGATGGCGTTGGGGGTGGCGGTGTTGACCCGGCAATCCTGGATCGCCGGGATCGTTCCGGGGGTGGCGGCATCGTGGTGGGCTGGTGGCGCCGCGGCCGAGACGGGTTCGGGCGATGGCCGGGACCTGACCGGGGGGTTGGCCCGAGCGGTGATCTTCTTGGCGGCGACAGCGGCGGCGGTGGCCGCAGCCGGGTTTTGGGTGCCGTTCGGTGAGTTCTGGGCCTGGACCTTCTCTGAGACCGGTGGCTACGTGCTGTCGGAAGTGGAGGTGGGATCCACCGTGGGGCGATTCGCTGCCACCGTCGCAATCTTCGTGGCCTTCCACCTCACCCTGGTGGTGTCGGGTGTGCTTGCCGGCCGGGACCGAATCCGTACTTGGAGCGACTGGCGGGTCGACATCGACCTGTGGTTATGGGTGTTCGCCGGTTGTGCCGGGGTACTGGCCGGCTTCCGGTTCTTCGGTCACTACTGGCTCCAGGTGTTGGCGCCGGCGGTGATGCTGGTCGCACCCCGCCTGGCCCACCTGAGGGGGAGCTCGGCCCGTCTGGCTCTGGCCGGTGTGGCCGTGCCCGCCGCGGTGGCGGTGGCGTTCGCCTTCACCCCCGACACCTTCCGCACTTTGCCCGACCCCGAGCCTCTGGCCGCCTACGTCGACGCCCACACCAATCCCGGCGACACCGTCTTCTTGTGGGGGAACTTCCCCGAGGTCCACTGGTCCGGGGACAGGCCACCCGGTGGGGCTTTGGTCCACAGCGATTTCATCACCGGCCGGTCCGGTGGCCGCGAACCGGGCCCCGAAACCCTCGACGAAGCCACCGACGGAGCCTCCACGGCCCTGTTCCGTTCGTTCCGTCGCAACCTGCCGCGCCTGGTCATCGACACGTCCACAGCCGGGATCCGCGACTACGACGCCTACCCGATGACCCGCTTCTCCGCCATCCGTCGCTGGGTGGAGGAGAACTACGAGATGACTACCACCATCGGCGGCACCGAGATCTGGGTCCCGAAGTCCTGAACCATGCGGCTCAGAACGGGGTGGGGGGCTGGCTGCCGCTCTGGCCGCCCGAGCCGCCGCCCTTGGGCAACTCGCCACCTTCTTCTTGGAACTTGAGGAACGCACCGCCGGCCATGCCCAGGGCGGCAAGGGTGGCCAGGAACAGTCCGTACTTGCGGTCGAGGTCGTAGCCGAACCCGACCTCGTAACCGATGAGCAGCCGGATCACGATGAGCAGCGCCGCCGCTCCGGCCAGACCCAGAACCACCAGCGGGTAGGGCACGGGGAGCTCGGGCAGGGCGACACCGTCGGCGAGCTTGGTGACCACGACGTAGCCGACCAGCAGCAAGCCGATCAGGGTGGGCAGGATGCCGGTGAAGAAACCAACGTCCCAGGCGTTGCCGCCTCCTCCGTAGCCTTCGACCCCGAACCACGGCAGGAACGAGAAGACGAACAGGGCCAGGCCGGAACCAGCCAGCACCTTGTCTCCGAGGGTGAGCTTGGTCAGATCCATGGTCCCGCCTCCTGTGGCGTGTTGCTGGGGAGCTTGAGGCCAACGTAGTTCAGACCGCACCGGTGCAGGGCGGACCCTGGCCCGGCCAGGTTGGGGGCCGGTCGGGCTCACTCGGTAGCGTCGGATCCCGTGCGTGTCGCGGTGCTGGTGTCAGGAACGGGGAGCATCCTCACCGCCATGCTCGACGCCGGGGTCCCGGTGGCGTTGGTGGTGGCCGACCGCCCCTGTCCCGGTCTGGGCTTGGCCGCCGACCGTGACATCCCCGCCGAACTGGTGGAACGCGCCAGCTTCGCCCCTGATTTCGACCGTGATGACTATTGCGCTCGACTGGCCCGCGAGCTGGGCCGCCACGGCATCGACTTGGTGGTGATGGCCGGTTTCGGCACCATCCTGTCCCAGCCCATGCACGACGCCTTCCCCGAGCGGATTCTCAACACGCATCCGGCGCTGCTCCCTTCGTTCAAGGGATGGCACGCCGTGCGTGACGCCTTGGACTACGGGGTCAAGGTCTCGGGCTGCACCGTGCACGTGGCCGGGCTCGACGTCGACACCGGCCCGATCCTGGCCCAGGCCGCGGTTCCGGTCCTACCCGAGGACACCGAGTCGAGCTTGCACGAACGGATCAAGGACGTGGAACGACGTCTCTACCCCGAGACCGTGCTGGCCATCCTCGAGCGGGGGACGGTACTTCCGTGATCACCCGCTCCCACACCATCCGCTCCCACACCACCAATCCCAGAAGGGACACCACGCCATGAGGGCGCTGTTCTCCGTGTACGACAAGACCGGCATCGTCGAGCTAGCCGCGGGCCTGGCCGACCTGGGCTGGGACCTCGTGTCCAGTGGAGGTACGGCCACTGCCCTGCGCGACGCCGGCCTGACCGTGACCGACACCGAGACCCTCACCGGGTTCCCGGCCATCCTCGGGCATCGGGTCATGACCCTGCATCCCAAGCTGCACGGCGGGATCCTGGCCGACCGGACCAAGGCCGATCACCTGGCCGACATGGAAGCCCACGGCATCGAGCCGATCGACCTGGTGGTCACCAACCTGTATCCGTTCGGTTCGGATCCGGCCGCGTTCACCCATGGAGGTGGCACGGCCGAGGACCTCATCGACATCGGCGGACCGGCCATGACCCGGGCCGCGGCCAAGAACCACGCTCAGGTCGGCGTGGTGGTGGACCCGGCTGAGTATCCGGTGGTGTTGGCCGAGATCGCCGAGAATGGCGGCCTGTCGGCTGAGACCCGTCGCCGCCTGGCCCGCACCGCCTTCGCCCACACCGCGGCCTACGACGCCGGCGTGGTGGCCTGGTTCGATGCCGAGGCCGGCGACCTGCTGGCTCCCACCCTGCACGTGGCCGCCACCCGCGAGGACCGGACCCTGCGCTACGGCGAGAACCCCCACCAGGCCGCGGCCCTCTACCGCGACCAGGGCGCCGATCCGTGGTGGGCCACCGCCACCCAGCACGGCGGCATGGCTCTCAGCTACCTCAACCTGTTCGATGCCGATGCGGCCTGGTTGTTGGCCCACGATCTGGGGTCGCTCGGTGGCTCGGTCACGCCGTCCCGTCCGGCGGTGGCCATCATCAAGCACGCCAACCCGTGCGGCGCCGCGGTCGCCGACACCCTGGCCGACGCCTACGCCAAGGCCTTCGACTGCGACCCCCGGTCGGCATTCGGGGGCATCGTGGCCCTCAACCAGCCCGTCGACGATGCCACCGTCGAGGCCATGGTGGCTGCCGCTCAAGCCGATGTTGTGATCGCTCCCGGCTACGGCCCCGGTGTGGTGGAGCGCCTTCAAGCCAAGCGCAAGAACACCCGCCTGTTGGAGGCGGTAGCTCCCACGCCCGCCTCGCGCCACCTGCGACCGATCTCGGGTGGATGGCTGGTGCAGGAGCCGCACCGTCTGGTCACGCTTCCCGCCGAATGGCGGGTGGTCACCAGCCGCCAGCCCACCGAGGCCGAGCGGGCCGATGCCGCCCTGGCCTTCCGGATCTGTGCCGCGGTCACCTCCAACTCGATCGTGCTGGCCAAGGACGGCGTGGCCTGGGGTATCGGGGCCGGTCAGCAGAACCGGGTCGAAGCCGGCCAGATCGCGGCGGAGAAGGCCGCGGGTCGGGCCGCCGGTGGCGCCTGTGCCAGCGATGCTTTCTACCCGTTCCCCGATGGTATCGAGGCGGCCGCCGCTGCCGGTGTGGCCGTGATCGTCCAGCCCGGAGGATCGGTCAAGGACGAGGCCAACATCGCCCGGGCCGACGAGTTGGGTGTGGCCATGCTCTTCACCGGAGAGCGCCAGTTCAAGCACTGATGGCCGGCACGGCACTTCGTGCCGTGCCCGCTCTCGGCTCAGTCTCTGAGTGTCTTTGGTGCAGCACGCTGTGCGTTTCTCGTGGACCGCCTTTGGCGGACGATTTCTGGTTCCGTCAAGCCCGGTCCTCACTTCGTTGCGGCGGCTTGACGGCGTTTGCCCAATCGCTCGCAAGCTCGCATTGTGCAAACGGTTCACGGTCTGCCGTGCCGGCACTTCGTGCCGTGCCGGCTCTTGGCTCAGTCTCTGAGTGTCTTTGGCGCAGCCCGCAGGGTTACGGGGTGTGGCGGAAATCACCACTGTCAGCGAGTTGATCAAGTAGGTCGCGAAACCTGTCGATTCCTACTGTTGCCCAACGGTGTCGGCACCAGGCACCCAGCTCCACGAGGCAGCGCCATGCAGTACATCGCTCCCACCCCCGCCCCCACCATTCGCTCGGGACTCGGCCCCTGGGCCCTGGCCAGCATCGTCGTCGGGGTCGGTGTCGGCCCGGTGATGGGCGGGGCCGCCTTCGCGGTTTGTGCCGTGCAGGTCCGGCGGGCCCGCCGTCACCCCGGGGTTGCTCCGGACGTGGTGGCCACCGACGCCTTCCTGGCCGATCAGAACGTCGAAGACCCCACTCCGCTGCGGGTCACATGGCTGGGTGACAGCCTGGCCGCCGGTGTCGGTGCCGACGCGGTGGAGGAGACCCCGGCGATGGTCGTGGCCCGACTGCTCCAACGGCCCGTCGACCTCCGGATCCTGGCGGTGTCGGGGGCCAAGGCGAAGGACGTGGTCGAAGATCAGCTTCCCCGACTCGAACCCACCGACCTGGTGGTGATCAGCGTGGGCGCCAACGACGTGGCGTCGGCTTCGTCCCGTCACCGCTACGCCCGTCGGCTCGACACAATCCTGGCCGCCACCGCTCCGGCTCCCACCGTGGTGATGTCCATGCCCGACATCACCATGGCCGACCGCATCGGCCAGCCGTTGCGCTGGTTGGCCGGGCGTCGGGCCCGCTACTTCGACGCCGCCCGCCGCCGGGTCGTCGACCGCCACCCCCATGCCATCACGGCTGACGTGGCCACCATGCCCGCCGACCTCAGCCGGGCTGCCGGGCGCGAGCTGCTGTGCGCCGACCGCTTCCACCCCGGCCCGCAGGTGTACCGCATCTGGGCCGACCGGATCACGACGGCGGCCCGTCAGCTCATGGAGCAGCTCGACACGGTCGCTTCCTCGGCGCCGGTAGCCGTCGCCTCCGCCTGAACCTGCGCCCGCCGAGAGGCGGAGCCTTCAGGGCGGGCTCGGTTGCGCCCCGCCCTCGTAACCTTCCCAACTGGTACCTTCTTCGCCCGAACCGGTGTCCGATCGGGTAGCGGTGCTCAGGCCAGAGGGGGCTGTGGTGTCCAAGGGTGTGTTGCGTTCGACGGCGTTGATGGTGGCGGCGGTGGTGCTGCTGGTGGGTCTCGCATCATGCCGGCCCGTTCCCGCCAGCGGTCGGTACTCGACCCAGATCTACACCGATGCCCAGCTCACCACGGTGAGCAACGTCGTGTACGCCACGGTCGAGAACGCCGCCGGGACCATGATCAACCTGGGACTCGACCTCTACCTTCCGCCCGCTGATGCCGGACCCACCCTGCGCCCGATGGTCATCGCCATCCACGGCGGAGGGTTCACATCGGGGAGCCGGACGTCGATGGCCAGTGCCGCCCGTAGCTACGCCCGCCGTGGGTTCGTGGCCGCCACCATCAGCTACCGCCTGGACCCTGGGGCGGGCCCCTTCGACATGGGCCGCTACCTGAGCGCCATCCTCGACGCGATCGACGACGGGATGGAGTCGGCGCGTTGGGCCCGCTCGGTCGCTTCGACCTACCAGATCGACACCACCCGCATTGCCATGGTCGGCAGCTCGGCCGGCGGTGCCATCGCCATGGGGACGGCGGTGATGGACGATCCCACGCCTGGCGGGCCGCTGGGCGCTCACTCGCCCAAGATCGCCTCGGCCGTGTCGACCGGGGTGAACCTGCGGCTCGGCTTCGAGAACGGGGTGGTCACGGTGACCCCCGCCGACGCACCGATCCACATGTTCCACTACTCGACCGACACCGTCACCGGCGACTCGATCGAGGTGGCGCTCCAGACCTGCACGAACGTCTCCCAGGGCGGCGGCAAGTGCTCGCTGTACCACAACGAGGGGACCGGTCACACGGTGAACCTCGACGCTGGCGGCCCGTTCTGGCCTGAGATCGCGTCGTACCTCTGGAACGATCTCAACCTCTTCGCGCTCGTCCCGGCCTGACCCTGCCGAGGGGGGCGTCGCCTCGACCTCGTCGGGTCAGATGGCGGGACCCCGGGCCGGTCGTGCGACGATGGCACATCGGTGCCGCCCGGCCGGGGTCGGCCGGAGGAGGATCAGAACCATGGCAGCACGGATGATGCCCGGGGCCCCGGTGGCCGAGGCGGTGTTCGCCGACCTCGAGCCCCGGATCGCGGCCCTGGTGGCCGCCGGTCATCGCCCCGGTCTGGGCACGATCCTGGTCGGCGGAGACTCGGCCAGTGCCGGCTACATCCGTATGAAGATGGAGAAGGCCGAGTCGCTGGGCTTCACCTCGCCGCACATCCACCTGCCCGATGACGCCACTCAGGCCGACGTGCTGGCCGCCATCGGCCAGATGAACGATGCCGACGATGTCGACTCGGTGCTGATCCAGCACCCCACCCCGCCCCAGATCGATTTCGATGCCGCCCTGTTGGCACTGGACCCAGACAAGGACGTCGACGGGCTACACCCGGTGAACATGGGGCGGCTGGCCTTGGGCATGCCGGGCCCGGTGCCGTGCACCCCAGCGGGCATCGAGGCCCTGCTCTCCCACTACGAGATCCCGGTGTCGGGTCACGAGGTGTGCATCCTGGGCCGTGGCACCACCCTGGGTCGTCCGTTGGCGCTGCTGTTGTCCCAGAAACGCCCGACGGCCAACGCCGCCGTGACCGTGGTCCACACCGGGGTCCCCAACTGGGCCGACTACACCCGCCGGGCCGGGATCGTGATCGCCGCCGCCGGTGTTCCCGGCATCTTGCGCCCCGAACACATCACCCCCGGAGCGGTGGTGGTCGGGGGCGGTGTCCGCTACGAGGGTCGCAAGCTCCTGCCCGACGTGGACGAGAGCTGCGAGGACGTGGCTGGCGCCATCACCCCCCGGGTGGGTGGAGTGGGCCCCACCACCATCGCCATGTTGTTCCGCAACGCGGTGGAAGCCGCCGAACGGCGATCTGCCCCGACGAGCTGAACGTTCAGTCGGCGTGGCTGCGCTGGTAGGCGCGGATGGCCAGGGGAGCGCACACGGCCACGATCCCCACGATCCAGATCCAGGTGTAGAGCGTGGGGTTGGCGATGGACCAGGGGTCTCCCGCCTGCACCGGCGTGTTGGGGTTGCCGAAGGCTTCACGCAGGGCGTCGGCCAGAGTGGTCGTCGGGTTCCACTGGGCCACCACCTTGAGCGGGCCGGGCATGGAGCTGACCGGTACGAAGGTGCTGGCCACGAAGGTGATGGGGAACAGGGCGGCGAACGCTATGCCCGTCACCCCTTCGGGGGTGGCGACCAGGCTGCCCAGCAGCACCCCGACCCACACCATGGCGAAGGAGAAGGCGATCATCAACACGTAGCCCGACACGGCATCGATCAGCCCCGAGCGGATGCGCCACCCGACCAGGAGCCCGCACAGCGACATCAAGATGATGGGCAGCATGGCCTTGAACAGGTTGGCCAGGGCGTGACCGCCCAGCACCGCACCGCGCCAGATGGGCAGGGACCGGAACCGGTCGATGGCACCGTTCTTGCGGTCGTTGGCGATGCCGATGGCCACACCGAAGGCAGAGAACACGATGGTCTGGGCGAAGATGCCTCCCATCAGGAACTCCCGGTAGCTGCCTCCCCCGGGGACGGCGATGGCCCCGCCGAACACGTACGCGAACAGCAGCACGAACATGACGGGCTGGATGGTGGCGTCGCTGAGGGCCTCGGGCTGACGGCGCATGTGCACCAGCCCGCGCTTGGCGATCACCCAGATGTCGCTGAACATCGACCCCTTACGGTCGTGGGCCGACGGCGCGGCGGACTCTCGAACGGCTACGGCGGTCATCGGGTGGACTCCTCGGGCTCTTCGTCGGTGGCGGGGGTTCCGGTGAGGGTGAGGAACACCTCGTCGAGGGTGGGTTGGCGCAGACCGAGGTCGTCGACCTCGATCCCCTCGGCGTGGAGGGCGCTGGCCACGGCGGCCAAGGCCGAAACTCCGTCTGAGGTGGGGGCGGTGACCGAGCGGGACGAGGCGTCGACGGCCGGCTCGCCAGCGCTGGCCCGGGCCAGAATGACCACGACGGCGTCGAGTTGGTCTGCCCTCGACGCCACCACCTGGATCTGATCGCCACCCACCTGACGCTTGAGCGAGCGGGCGTCGCCCTGGGCGATGATCTGGCCATGGTCGACCACCACGATGTCGTCGGCGAGACGGTCGGCCTCTTCCAGGTACTGGGTGGTCAACAAGATGGTCGTGCCCCGGTCGACCAGGGTGTCGAGTACGTCCCACAGTTCGTTGCGGGCCCGGGGGTCGAGGCCGGTGGTGGGCTCGTCGAGGAACAGCACCTCGGGGTCGGCCACCAGGGTGGCGGCGATGTCGAGGCGTCTGCGCATGCCGCCGGAGTACCCGCTGACCACCCGGTCGGCGGCGTCGGAGAGGGAGAACTCTTCGAGCAGTTCGTCGGCCCGGCGTTGGGCTACGGCCCGGCCGAGGTGGTGGAGCTCACCGATCATCACCAGGTTCTGGCGTCCGGTGAGGAGCCCGTCGACGGTGGTGTCCTGGGCGGTGAGACCGATGCGCCGACGAACCTCGGTGGGGTGGCTGGAGACGTCGAACCCCGCCACGGTGGCGGTGCCTTCGTCGGGGATGCTCAAGGTGGTGAGGATCCGCACCGCGGTGGTCTTGCCGGCCCCGTTGGGGCCGAGCACGCTGGTCACCGTGCCGGTGGGCACGGTCAGATCTATGCCGCCCAGCGCGGTCTTGGGGCCGAAGCGCTTGACGAGCCCGCGGGCTTCGATGGCATGGTCAGAGGACATGGGCGGCGCCGTGGAGGCGTCCTTTCTCAGCGGACGACAAGAGGCACCGGTACCCCTCAGCGGTGCCGGACGATTATGCCGACTCGCGCCCGCGTTTCCACCACTTGTTTTCGACCGGAAGGCTGGCGTCGGGTCGGTAGGATCGTTGCCCACCATGACCCGGATCTCTGACCTTCTCGCCGCTGGCCCCACGTGGTCATTCGAGTTCTTCCCGCCCAAGACGCCTGAGGGGTTGGTGGCGTTGGATGAGACTGTCCGTTCTCTGGGTGAGCTGAGCCCAGATTTCGTGTCGGTCACCTACGGGGCGGGCGGTTCGACCCGTTCCACCACCCGAGATGTCGTGGTGCGGATCAACGACGAGCAGGCGTTCCCGGCCATGCCACATCTCACCTGTGTGGGCCATACCCGCAGCGATCTGCTGTCCCTGCTCGAGGACTATCGATCGGCGGGGATACACAACGTGTTGGCTCTGGCCGGAGACCCGCCTGCGGACGGCTCCGATGCCGGCGGCGATTTCACCTTTGCCTCCGAGCTGGTCGAGTTGGTTCACGATGTCGACCACTTCTCGGTGGCCGTGGCCGCGTTCCCCGAAGTGCACCCCCGTTCGCCTGACCGGGAAAGCGACCGGACCCACCTGGCCGCCAAGTTGGCGTCGGCCGATTTCGGGATGTCCCAGTTCTTCTGGGAGGTCGAGCACTACGAGCGGATGGTCTCCGAGTTGGACGACCTCGGCTGTCGCACCCCGGTCCTGCCCGGGGTCATGCCGTTCGTGAACGTCGCCGGCGCCCGGCGCATGTCGGCGGTGAACAACACCAACATCCCGGCTTGGCTCCAGGAACGGATGGACCAGGTAGATGGCGATCCCGACGCCACCCGCAAGCTGGGGGTGGAGGTGGCCACCGATCTGGTTGCGGCCCTCTTGGAGATGGGGGTACCAGGGATCCACCTGTACGCCATGAACCGGGCCGACTCGATCACCGCCATCTACGACAACCTGGGCATCTCCAAGAACCAGAGCTGACCGCGGCCCGACCTGGACGTCCGCGTGAACGAAAGCTCACACCGCAGGGGACAGGGGTGTGAGCACACGCACATCGGTGGTCGGCGCGGTGCGTGATGGCGTTCGCCCGGGCGTCATCGGCGTGTCGCGGCCCCGTGACAGCGACCGTGTTGGGTGTCGGCATGTCAATGGACCAGAACTCCGATCGTCGTGACCCAGCCGCCGGCCCGCTGCGCCTGGTGGTGGTTGGGAACGGCATGGTGGGCCAGAAGCTGCTCCAGGCTCTGGTCGACGCCGGTGCCACCACCGAGGTGGCCGTTACGGTGCTGGGAGAGGAGATCCGCCCGGCCTATGACCGCGTCGGCCTGACGTCGTGGTTCAAGACCCGCAATGCCGACGACCTGGCCCTCACCTCCGAAGCCTGGTTCGCCGATCACGGCATAACCCTCCACCTAGCCGACGCCGTGGCCGGCATCGACCGTGACACCGCAACCGTGACCACCGAATCGGGGGCAACGTTTCCCTACGACCACCTGGTCCTGGCCACTGGTTCATCCCCGTTCGTGCCTCCCATCCCCGGCGCCACCGGCCCGGATCGCTTCGTGTACCGCACCATCGAGGACCTCGAGGCCATCACCGCGGCGGCCGAACGCCCCGACGTGAAGCGGGGCGTGGTGGTCGGCGGTGGCCTGCTGGGGTTGGAGGCCGCCAACGCCCTTCTGGGCCTCGGGCTGGAGACCCACGTGTTGGAGATGGCGCCGGGCCTGATGCCGGTGCAGCTCGACGCCCGGGGCAGCGAGGTCCTCAAGACCCACATCGAGGGGCTCGGGGTTCACGTCCACACCGGTGTCGCCACCGCCAGCGTGGAGGGCGACGACGGTGTGACCGCGGTGAACTTCGCCGAGGGTGACCCGTTGCCCACCGACCTGGTGGTGTTCTCGGCCGGTATCCGGCCCCGGGATCAGTTGGCCCGGGACTGCGGCCTCGAGGTCGGTGAACGGGGCGGCATCCTGGTCGACGACGTGATGACCACGTCTGACCCGGCCATCTCGGCCATCGGCGAGTGTGCGGTGGTGGGCGGACGGGTCTACGGACTGGTGGCCCCCGGCTACACCATGGCCCGACTCCTGGCTGCCCGCCTGGTGGCTGCCGCCCGCGGTGAGGACCTACCCGAGACCCGCTTCGAGTCAGCGGACCTTTCCACCAAGCTGAAGCTCCTGGGTGTGGACGTGGGCAGCCTCGGTGACCCTCACGCCGATCGCAACGACCCCGACGCCCGAGCCCTGGTGTGGGACGACCCGCTCACCGGCACCTACGAGAAGCTGGTCGTCTCCGCTGACGGTACCCGGGCCCTTGGTTCGGTCCTGGTCGGTGACACCTCCGCCTATCCGTCGCTTTTGCAGGTCATCACCGGGACCACCCCGGTGCCCGAGGAACCGGCGATGCTCCTGGCCCGCGGCCCCCAGGCCGAGGGAGACGCCGCGGCTGGCGGCGGCCTGGCCGCCCTGCCGGCCGAGGCCGTGATCTGCACCTGTGAGAACGTGACCAAGGGTCAGATCGAGGAGGCGGTGGCCAAGGGCTGCCCCGACGTGGCTGCTGTCACCTGTGTGACCAAGGGTGGTTCGGGTTGTGGTGGTTGCGTCCCCCAGATGACCACGCTGGTCAACCTGGCGCTGCGGGCCAAGGGCGTCGAGGTCTCCACCGACCTGTGCCCCCACTTCGCCTACACCCGGGTCGACCTGTTCGAGTTGGTCCGCATCCACCAGTACCGCACCTTCGCCGAGGTCATCGAAGCCCACGGCACCGGTGACGGCTGTGAGATCTGCAAGCCGGTCATCGGGTCGGTGCTGGCCACCGTGGTCAACGAGCACGTGCTCGACGACGACCGGGCCGCCATCCAAGACACCAACGACCGATTCCTGGCCAACATGCAAAAGGACGGGACCTACTCGGTGGTGCCCCGCATCCCTGGCGGAGAGATCACCCCCGAAGGTCTGATCGTGATCGGTGAGGTGGCTAGGGACTTCGACCTGTACACCAAGATCACCGGCGGCCAACGCATCGACCTGTTCGGTGCCACCGTCGACCAGCTCCCCGACATCTGGCGGCGACTGGTGGACGCCGGCTTCGAGTCGGGTCACGCCTACGGCAAGTCCCTGCGAACGGTGAAGTCCTGCGTCGGCGAGACCTGGTGCCGATACGGCGTCAAGGACTCCACTTCCATGGCCATCTTCTTGGAGAACCGCTACAAGGGCCTGCGTTCTCCTCACAAGATCAAGATGGCGGTGTCTGGTTGTGCCCGTGAATGCGCCGAAGCCCAGAGCAAGGACGTCGGGGTCATCGCCACCGAGAGGGGCTGGAACCTCTACGTGGGCGGCAACGGCGGTAAGCAGCCCCGTCACGCCGACCTGTTGGCCGAGGACTTGTCCGACCACGAGCTGGTGGCCGCCATAGACCGGTACCTCATGTACTACGTGCGCACCGCCGACCGGCTCCAGCGCACCAGCACCTGGGTGGAGGGCCTCGAAGGCGGTCTGAGCCGGCTTCGGGCCGTGATCTTCGAGGACGTGCTGGGTGTGGTCGACGAGCTCGACGCCGCCATGGCTCACCACCTCGACACCTACGAGTGTGAGTGGGCGGCCACGCTGGAGCGCCCCGACCGCCTGGCCCGCTTCTCCACCTTCGTCAACTCGCCCGGCACCCCCGACCCGACGGTGGTGTTCATCCGGGAGCGGGGCCAGGTCCGCCCGGCCCGACCGGACGAGAAGATCCCCGGCCGCACCGAGCGGGTCCTCGAGGCGGTGACGGCGTGACCGCGGCATGGGTGCCGGTGGCACCCCTCGCTGACCTGATCGTGGGGCGTGGCGTCGGGGCTCTGGTCGATGGTGAGTGCGTAGCCGTGTTCCGACTGTCCGACACCGAGGTGGCCGCGGTCGGCGGCATCGACCCCCGCAGTGGCGCCAACGTGATGGCCCACGGCATCACCGGTTCGCTCGCCGTGGCGTCGGGGAACGACGCCGATGACGACGGGGCTGTCATCCGTTACGTGGCCTCCCCGCTGGACAAGCATCGTTACCGCCTCGATACCGGTGAAGGGCTGACCGAAGGCGACCCCGCCTTGGCGGTGTGGGCGGTGCGGATCACAGACGGCGTGGTCGAGGTTGCCGACACCCTGGTCACCCCGGCCATGTGACCGTTGTCGCCCGGTCATGAGCCAGCGATCATGCCGGGGTCATCGGCCCGAAACCACTCGGAAACACGAGTGGGTGAGGCTCTGGCGGTGAAGTTGGAACCTCTCGCCGGATTCACCGTGGCCGTCACCGCCGACCGCCGCGCCGACGAGCAGGCTGCCCTTTTGTCCCGCCTCGGAGCCACCGTGGTGCACGGGCCGGTGATCCGTACCGAGTCGGTGACCGACCGGATCGCTTTGCTGGACGCCACCAGGTCATTGGTGGACCGGCGGCCCGATGTCGTGATCCTCACCACCGCGGTGGGGGTCCGGGCGTGGCTGACAGAAGCCGACAGCGTCGAGTTGGGCGATGAGCTGCTGGAAGTACTGAGCGGACCGGTTGTCCTGGCTCGGGGTCGATCGGTGTCGGGCGTGGCCATGGCCACCGGGCTCGACGTGACCTGGACGGCCCCGTCGGGTCGGTTCTCCGAGTTGCTCGCTCACCTCGAATCCGAGAAGTTCCACGGTCTCGAGGCCGGAACCCGTATCGCCGTGCAGCTCGACGGATCGGGTGACCTACGGCTGGCCGAGTCGGTCGCCGAGCTGTCCCCCGGCATCGACGTGATACCCGTGCCGGTCTACCGGTGGGAGCTCCCCGAGGACACCCAGCCCGCCCACCGGGTGATCGCCTCGGTGGTCGATGGCACCGTTGATGCCGTCACCTTCACCTCGCCGCCCGCGGTCCGTAACTTCGTGACGTTGGCCGAGCAGATGGAGGCCCTCGATGCGGTGAAGGCGGCCTTCACCGACGGAACCGTGTTGGCGGTGGCGGTTGGGCCGGCCACCGCCGACTGTCTGACATCGCTCGGGTTGTCCTCGCCCTACAGCCCACGATCGACCCGGTTGGGGGCAATGGTCGCCACCGTCGCTCACGCGTTGGCTCCCCAGGCCGTGGAGCTCATGCTCACCGGGTCCGAAGTTCGGGTCCAGGGCCGGCTCCTGGTGGTGGCCGGGGAAAAGCCGGTGTGGCTGACCGACCGAGAGCGTGCGGTCATGGCGGCGCTGAGCCGCCGCCCCGGAGCAGTCGTCTCGAAGGGTGAGCTCCGTCGTCAGGTGTGGGCGAACGGAGCCGATGATCACGCCGTGGAGGTGACGGTAGGTCGCCTTCGCCGCCGTCTGGGCCCAGCCTCCGACGGAATAGAGACGGTGATGCGCCGCGGCTACCGCCTCGCCGTCGGCTGATCAGATCACGAGACCGTTGCCGCGAGGCAGCGATCATCAACCGCACACGGTGTCGGGCCTGGTGTGAGGACGGTGTGTCTGCGATGTAACGCCGACCAAACGGGTGGGTAACCCGGGGTCGGCAGTCTTGGAGGATGACGTTCCAACCTCCGTGTCCCCCCTCGAGGTGGACCGCACCCGAGGAGTCGGTGTGAGCGCCGCGGCCTTGGCCACCTCGGTACCGGTGCAGTTGGGACGGACGCGCTCGGCCTCCGGTGGCCTGACGGACACGATCGAGGCCGGGCTCACCCCGATCGACGTGTTGTTGGGGCGCCAGCAGGAGCTGACCCCGGTGGAGCGCTTCGCCCGGGTCCACGAGGCCGATCTGATCCCGGCCGGGGAACGGTGGTGGGCCGACCGTTTGCCCACCGCGGCCCCTGGGGTTGGCGAGCAGTACGCCTTCGAGGTCGACTTGGACTCGTGCACCGGCTGCAAGGCGTGCGTGTCGGCGTGCAACAACCTGAACGGGCTGGACGAGGGCGAGCAGTGGCGAGCGGTCACCACCGTCCACGGCACCACCGCCACCTGCACCGCCCCGGCGGGACCGTCGGTGCTCACCGTCACCGCGGCGTGCCACCACTGCGTGGAACCGGCGTGTCTGGCCGGTTGCCCGGTCGACGCCTACGAGAAGGACCCGATCACCGGGATCGTCGCCCACCTCGACGACCAGTGCATCGGCTGCTCCTACTGCACCCTCACCTGCCCCTATGAGGTGCCGCTCTACAACGCCGATCTCGGCATCGTGCGCAAGTGCGACATGTGCCGCGGGCGTCTGGCCGAGGGGGAGGCGCCGGCCTGCGTGCAGGGTTGCCCGAACGGGGCCATCACCATCACCGTGGTCGACGTGGAGGTGTTGCGGGCCGAGCTGGTGGCCGAACCCGCAACCAGGCTCGTGCCCGGAGCGCCCGACTCGACCCTCACGGTGCCCACCACCCGGTATCGGTCTCGTCGGGTGGCGGCCGGAGCAGTCGGGGCCGGGGACTTCGCCGATCACCGGGTGTTGGCCCCGTCTCATGAGCACACCCCGTTGTCGGTGATGCTCACCCTCACCCAGGTTTCGGTGGGGGCTTCGACGGTGGGTGCGGGTCTAGGTGTGGTTTCCCCCGACGCCGTGCCCGACGCGGTGGCCGTGACCGCTCTGGGTGTGGCCCTGGTGGCTCTGGCCGCGTCGGTCGGCCACCTCGGCCGGCCGTTGCAGGCGTGGCGGGCCGTGATCGGTATCCGTCACTCCTGGTTGAGCCGGGAGATCGTGGCGTTCGGGGCCTTCGCTGGTCTCGGGGTGGCTCACGCCCTCTCCGCGCTGGTCGGCATGGCCGGTTGGGTCACGACCGCGCTCGAGATCGCAGCCGCCGGTGCGGGGCTGGCCGGGCTGGCCTGCTCGGTGATGCTCTACGCGGTGACGGGCCGAACCTGGTGGAGGGTGCGCACTAGCACCAACCGCTTCGGGCTGACGGCTCTGGCCGGTGGTTCCTTGTTGGTGGCGGCGGTGGCGTTGGGGTGGCCGTCGCACACGTCGTCGTTGAGCGCGGCACGGGTGCTCTTGTCGGTGTCGGTGGCGGTGACCGTCGTGAGCCTGATCGGCCAGGCCCTCGTGCTGCGGCCCGGTACGGCGACCCGGCCCCGATCCTCTGACCTGGGTGCCACCCGGAGCCTGCTAAGCGGACCTTTGAAGCCGCTGTTGGGCCTGCGGGTGGGAGCCACCGTGCTCGGTGGTGTGGTCATCCCGCTGGTAGCTCGGGCCGCGTTGGCCGGGGTGCCCGTCGATGAAACTTCGTTGGCCCGGCCCGGCTTGGCGTTGGCTTGCCTGTTCTCGCTGGTGGTGTTCATGCTGGGTGAGTACACCGACCGGCGCCTCTTCTTCTCGGCGTCGGTTGCTCCCCGTCATTTCGCCGGCCCGCAGCACCGGGAGCCTCACTTGGAACCGGCACTGTCGGAGTTGGAAGGAGCCCGGGCATGAAGGACCTGATCTCACTGGTTCGTCCCCAGCGCGACGGGCCTCTCACCGATCGGTTGGCCCGCCAGCGCCCTGGGTTCGGACTGCCCCAGGTTCCCGAGGATCGCCAGCCCACCGCCACCACCCGCCTGATCTGTGGGTTCTGTGCCACCGGCTGTGGCCTCGACGTCCATCTGCGCGACGGCGAGGCCGTGGGCCTCACTCCCAGCAACGAACACCCGGTCAACCTGGGTATGGCCTGCTCGAAGGGATGGGAGGTCCTGGTTCCCTTGGCGGCCCCCGACCGAGCCATCACGCCGCTGCTGCGAGACGACCACGGCCACCTCCGCCCCGTCGACTGGTCGACCGCTCTGGACACCTTCGTAACCAGGATGAAGGCGGTCCAGGCCGAACATGGGCCCGAGTCGGTGGCGTTCATCTCCACCGGTCAGATCGTGACCGAAGAGATGGCGTTCCTGGGGGCGTTGGCCAAGTTCGGGATGGGGATCCGTCACGGCGACGGCAACACCCGCCAATGCATGGCCACCTCGGTGGCGGCCTACAAGGAGTCCTTCGGGTTCGATGCCCCGCCCTACACCTACGCGGACTTCGAGGAGTCCGACGTCATCGTGTTGGTTGGGTCCAACCTGTGCGTCACCCACCCCATCATGTGGGAGCACATCGCCCGCAACCCGCACTCACCCGAGATCGTGGTTGTCGACCCTCGCCGCACCGAGACGGCCTCGGCCGGCACCCTCCACCTGGCCAACAACCCCAAGTCGGACCTGGTGCTGCTCAACGGGTTGGCTCACCTGGTGGTGGCCAACGGATGGGTGGACGAAGCCTTCGTCCGTGACCACACCAGTGGCTACCCGGAACTGGTCGCCCACCTGGTGGACTACGACCCCGAGCGGGTGTGCGCCGAGACCGGTATCAGCCGGGAGGACCTGGAGCGCACCGCCCAGCTCATCGGCACCGGGGAGCGGGTGTCGCTGTGGTGGACGATGGGCGTCAACCAGAGCCACGAGGGCACCCGGACCGCTCAGGCCATCATCAACCTGGCGTTGCTGACCGGCAACATCGGTCGGCCCGGAACCGGGGCCAACTCGATCACCGGCCAGTGCAACGCCATGGGGTCACGGCTGTTCTCCAACACCACCAACCTGCTCGGTGGCCACGACTTCGCCAAGCCCGAGCACCGGGCCAAGGTGGCTGGGGTCCTGGGCATCAGCGAAGAGGTGATCCCCGACGGACCGAGCTGGGCCTATGACCGAATCATCGAGGGCATCAACCGCGGTGAGATCCGGGCCTTGTGGATCGTGGCCACCAACACCGCTCATTCTTGGATCAACCAGGACGATGTTCGTGATCTGCTCGACAAGCTCGACTTCTTGGTGGTGCAGGATCTCTACACCACCACCGAGACCGCGGAGCGGGCCGACCTGGTGTTGCCGGCCGCGGGTTGGGCCGAGAAGGAGGGCACGTTCATCAACTCCGAGCGTCGGCTGGGTCTGGTGAAGCGGGTGGCCCGCGCCCCCGGCCAGGCGTTGGCCGACTTCTGGATCTTCCGGGCCGTGGCCGACGCCTGGGGGTGCGGCCCTCTGTTCTCGCGTTGGACCGATCCCGAGGCGGTGTTCGCGATCCTTCAGGAGTTGAGCGCCGGTCAGCCTTGTGACATCACCGGGGTGCGGGGCTACGAGGAGATTGACTTGGCGGTGGTGCAATGGCCCTACCGCGAAGGTGACCGAGTGGAACCCGACCTCGGCACCGAGGTGGATGCCACCGACCCGCGAGCCCAGCGCCGCTTGTTCACCGACGGCCGGTTCTTCACCCTCGATGGTCGGGCCAAGCTGGTGGCCGCCGACCCCGAACGACCGTTGGAGCGCCCTAGTCGAAACTACCCGCTGGTGTTGTTGACGGGGCGGGGCTCTTCTAGCCAGTGGCACACCGGTACCCGTACCGACAAGTCAGCGACGTTGCGGGCCTTGGCCCCCGACGGGGCTTGGGTCGAGATCGACCCGGCCGATGCCGCCGAACGGGGAATCGAAGGCGGCCAGGAGGTGGTGGTGCGTTCGGCCCGAGGGCGGATGATCGCCCGAGCCCACGTCACCCCCACCGTCGGGCAGGGCCGGGTGTTCGTGTCCATGCACGACGCCCGCACCAACAAGCTCACCTTCCCGTCCTTCGACCCCCAGTCCCGCCAGCCGTCCTACAAGTACGCGGCAGTCCAGGTAGCCCACCCCGAACCCTGGGACCACACCCACTAACGGCCGCGTCGACCAGCGCCCCCGCAGTCCCCAGTCCCCCCAGCTAGACGGCTCAAGTTCCGCGGAGGGGTGCCGATAATAGGGGTTATGACGGGTTCCAGGTTTGGTCGGGCGCGACTGCTCTCTCTCTCTCTCTCTGTTGATTGGTGGGCTGGTGTTGGCCAGTCCGGTGGGTGGGGTGGAGGGTCCGCCGCCTTGGGGTGATGAGGATCTGGGCCTGATTGGGGCTGTGCTGGTTCCGGTAGAGGCTGGGGAGGACGCTGGGTCGGCTCCGAGGTTGTGGTGTACGTCGGGTCGTACGGCGACGTTCGTGCAGTCTGGTGATCCGACGGTCCGGTTTGTGCGGGCGTGGGTTCCGGCGGGCGCGACGTTGCGGGTGAAGCGGGCGGGTCGGGCGTCGTTGGTGGCGTGGAATTGGTGGTTTCAGGCGGAGTACGCGGTTGAGCACACGGTGTTCGCGGCCGATGGTGTGACTGAGTTGGACGAGTCGGGTTGGCCGATCACGGTTCATGCTGATGGCAGTACTCCGGGGATGCCGGGCTGGAAGTTCTTTGGACCGTCGGATTATCCGGTTTTCACCAATTATTCTGCGTCGGGGCGCGAAGTGGTGGTTCGGGTGACCACCGACGAGACGGGTGGCGGTGCTGGTCTTGAGTGGAGGGGCACCTTCTATTCAAAACTTGATGGTTCCGTGGTGGAGGGAAATCCACCGAGGTGCCCGACGAGCACCCGGCCCGACACCGAGACGGATCGTCCTGGCTGGTCGTTGAAGCGCTCTTGCGCAGCCCGGACGGATGAGGGTGATCCGATCGATACTCGGACGGGGAATTTCTGGTTCGGGTTGCCGGGTTTGTCGGTGTCTGGTCGTGGGGCTGGTTTGGGGTTTGGGTTGATGTTTTCGTCGTCGGATGCGGCGGTGGACGGGCCGACGGGGTTTGGGTGGTCGTCTTTGTTGTCGATGCGGGTGCGGGTGGATGGGTCTGATGCGGTGACGGTGGTGGAGGAGACGGGTGCGACGGTCCCGTTCTCGAAGACGGGCGGGGTGTGGGGGGCGCCGGGCCGGTTCAGCGCCGGGTTGGTGGAGAGTCCGGGTGGGGGTTGGGTGTTTACCCGGAATCATTTCGAGGTGTTCCGGTTTGATGCGGCTGGTCTCCTGGTGGGGTTTGGTGACCAGTTCGGCAACGAGACCACATTGTCTTATGGGCCGGGCGGGCAGGTTGAGTTCATGGAGGACGAGGCGGGCCGGCGTCTTGTTTTCGAGTGGGACGGCGCCCGGTTGGATTCGGTGGCCGACGATCCGTTGGTTGGAGATCGGTCGATCCAGTTCGGGTATGACCCGGCTGGCAATTTGACGTCTTTCACCGATGTTGGCGACGGGGTGTGGTCGTTCGCCTATGACGGTGAGCATCGGGTGATCCGGGTGCGCAAGCCCCGTCATCAGCCGGCGGGTCCGGAGGTGGTGAACTCCTATGACCATCAGGGCCGTCTGCACACTCAAACCGACGAGGCGGGTTCGGTGACGAGGTTTGATTTCTTTACGCCGGGTCCGGGGTCGACGGTGGTGACGTTTCCGTCGGGGCGTCAACGCATCGACCACTACGACACCGCTGGGGTGTGTACGGGCCGCACGATGGCACCGGGCACAGCGTTGGAGGAGGAGGTTGCCTATGTGCGTGATCCGGTGACGTTGGCGTTGGAGCAGGTCACCAGCCCGGCTGGGGTGGTGGTGTTCGAGAACGATGCGCGTGGGAACCGTGAGATGGCCCGTGACGCGTCGGGTCGGGTGACTCGCTGGACCTACAACTTGTTTGATCAGGTGACGTCGGTGTCGGTGGGTGAGACCGCGGCCCCGTTGCCGCCCTCGACTGTGAATGTGGTGACCTCGACGGTTGCCTATAACGCTGATGGGATGCCCGAGACGGTGGTCGACGCGGTGGGCACTCTTGATGAGGCGTCGACGTCGTTGGTGTATGACCCGGTGCACCGCGATGATCTGGTGGAGGTGATCGACGGTCGTAGCCAGCACTGGGCGTATTCCTATGATCCCGGAACTGGGGACATGGTGTCGGTGACGGACCCGTTGGGGAACAAGACGTCGATGGGCTATGACCCGATCGGGCGTTTGGAGTGGGTGGTGGCCCCGAAAGGCAATCTGGTGGGCGCTGACCCTGACCTGTGGAAACCAGGTTGGTGTCTGATGAGTTTGGGCGGGTGATCGAGGAGACCGATCCGTTGGGGAACCGGGTGAAGACCGGTTTCGACCTCAACGGGAACATGAACCGGGTGGAGACCGGGTTGTCAGCGACGGTCACCACAGGCGATGTCACGACCTATGGGTTTGACGTGGTGGATCGTCTCGAGGTGGTGGATCCGCCCGGTCCGGGGGCACGGAGCTATGAGTATGACCCTGATGGACGCCGAACCAGGTTCGTGAACGAACTGAACGGCCAATGGACCTATGACTATGACGGGCTTGGCCGTCTCGAGTCGGTGACCGACCCGGTCAACGCGACCACGGGCTACACGTGGAACGATGAGGGCCACCTGGGGTCGGTGACCCAACCTGGCGGCACCTGTGTTGCACCCCGGACCGGTTGCATCACGTACGCGTATGACTTGGCGGGCCGTCCGACCGGTGTCGATTACGCCGACCCGGCCACCCCAGACGTCACTGCCGTCACCTATGACCAGGTTGGTCGCCGTACCCACGCGTCGCGGGGTGGTGATACTGAGATGTGGGTGTGGGATCAGCGTTCCAGGTTGAAGTCCCACACCGATGTGAATGCTCGGACCACCAGCTACGGCTGGGATGCCACGGGAAACCTGGTCTCGATTGGCTATCCGGGCCAGTCCACACGGTGACCAGAGAATTCGATGATGCCGGACGGTTGAAGTCGGTAACGGACTGGACCGGGCGGCTAACCACGTTTGGCTATGACGAGAACAGCAACTGGTCCGAAACGGTGTTCCCGGTGTCCTCACAAAACCGTGACGTGTACTCGTTTGACCGCGCTGATCGGATGGTTGGTGTCACATGGAACCGCGGTGCCACGATGCTTGGCAGCCTCGTCTATGGGCCCCGTGACTTGAAGGGCCAGGTCACCACCGTCACCGGGACCGGCGTGGTCGCTGGTCAGAACCAGTCGTGGGCCTATGACGACCGGGACCGCCTCACTTCGACGGGGAGTGAGGGGTTCGGGTTTGATGCGGCCACGAACCTGGTCGACGCGGACGGTGTGTTGCAGGTGTTCGACCCCGCACAACGCTTGTGTTGGACATCGCAAACCGTCGAGGGCGGGGATTGTGGGACCCCACCCGCTGACGCGACCACCTACGGCTATGACGCCCGCGGGAACCGGACCTCGATGACTTATCCGTCGGGAACGACCGCAACGTATGGGTTTGATGCCGAGAACCGCATGACCAGCGCGGTCCTGCCCACGACGTGGCAAGACGACTCGGCCCGCCAATACGTCCCCGTCCCCGCTACCCGCATCGTCGACACCACCACCGGTGCTGGAACGTGTGACGGTGCCCCGTGTGCCCGCCTCGCCGCCGATGACCCCGTGACGGTGAATGTCGCTGGTGTGGGTGGTGTCCCCGCCAGTGGGGTGACGGCGGTGGTGGTGTCGATCATCGCGTCAGGCACCACTGGTGATGGCTGGTTGGAAGTGAACCCTGCTGGTGACGCCGCCGCGGGCACCCTCCCACTCAACGCCGGGCAAACCACTGCTCAGACCGTGACCGCGAAACTGGCTGGGAACGGGACGATCACCCTGGTCAGATGTTGGGGTGGATGTGTCGGTCGATGTGGTCGGGTATTTCCGGGCGCCGTCACCGTGGGTTCCGGCCCTGAACTACTGGCCGCTCACCCCCACCGTCACCGCCGAATCAGCGTCAGGAACAGGTGTGTGTGATGGCTCGCCGTGTGGGACGCTCCCGGCGGGTGAAACCGATATCGCTACCGCTGGCCGTGGTGGGATCCCCGCATCAGGCGTGAACGCCGTCACCGTGTCGATCCTGGCCCAACACGCCAACGGCGGTCAGGTTCGTGTCGCCCCGGATGCGACCGCATGGCGGGGGAATTGGTGTGGGAGACAGGCAGTGTCGGTGCCGCGGGGGTGTTCACCGTTCCGTTGAACCCTGACGGGACCATCACCCTCCACACCACCAGCCCAGCTGATGTCCGGGTGGCGGTCACGGGGTATTGGAAGATCCCCACCGGAACCGACACCGGCCTCGGCCTCGATCTACTCGAAGCCCCCACCCGTCTCGTCGACACAACAAACGGCACCGGCATATGCGATGACGACCCGTGTGACACGCTCCAGGCCAACACACCAGTTGAAGTCGCAGTCACCGGGCAGGGCGGGCTGGGCGGTGAGATCATGGCGGTCATGGTTTCGGTCACCGCTATCGACCCGACCGGCACCGGAGTCCTCGGTGTTGGGACAACCGAAGCCGATCTGGGTGGCGGGATCGTGGTGTTCGACCCAGCCCAACACGCATCCACGACCATGATCATCCCCCTCACCGACACCGGGACGTTCACGATCGGATCATGGACCCAGACTGATGTGGCGGTCGATGTGATCGGTGTGTTCAAGGCACTAACAAGGACGTGGCGTTACGAATACGACACCACCGGCATGCGCACCGCCAAACAACTCGACAACACCACCGGTACAGGGGCCGAGTGGCGTAAAGAACACACCTGGACCGCTAGCGGTGGTCTGCCGTTGCTGCTAGCGGAGCACCAAGGCACCCAGAGCGCGTATGTGATCTACGGGCCGGGCGGGACAGCGATCTATCAGATCAACACCACCGGAGACGTCCAATACCTGCACCAAGACCACCAAGGCTCCACCAGGCTCACCACCAACCCCAACGGCACCACCCGCAACACCATCACCTACAACGCCCACGGTGAAATCACCGCCAACACAAACTGGTGGCTCGAACAACCACTGGCAGGATACACCGGCCAATACCACGACCCCGAAACCGGCTACATCTACCTAAGAGCCCGCCACTACGACCCCACAACAGGCCAATTCATAACCGTAGACCCGCTCGTAACATTGACCCAGGAACCCTACGGATACGTTGGTGGAAACCCAGCCAACGGTTGGGATCCGACCGGGCTATGGCCTTGGGACGACCGGTGTATCGATATCGGAGCCTTACCACTAGTTGGCTCGGATTCATCGTGCATTACAAGAAGTGAGATGAACGGTGGCACCTTGGGTGGCCTCAAATCGCTGGCCGTAGATGATCCAGGTCAGTTCGCTACCATCGTTGCATCAGTAGCATGCCTCGGGGGCCCCGGTCTCTGCGCAGCGGCGCAAGGGTTTGCCATCATATTTCGCGGACTCGAGCGTTGGCGGGAATGCGACAAAAATTGGGTGCGCAACACAGCTGTCGATGGGTTGGTGACCTATATCTTCTTTGCTCTTGGCACCTTGCCCGCTGCTGGGGCCGCAGGTAAATTGGGCGGGTCCTTTGCTGATGACGCCGCTGCGAACGTTTCTTATGGCTTCTTTACCACTCTAATGGCTGATTTTGCTAGCTGGGTCGGCCTTGCCGCAGGTGTCCCGCGCGATGAGTAAGAAGAATTCATCTGACATTGCAGTAGTCAGGTCAGATGAGTTTGGGGGAATCATTATCATATCTATAGTCATGCTTATCCCAACCTTGCCGATCTTCCTTTCTGATGGACTGGTTGGCATTCTTGTCTTTGCCCTACTTCTCTCGGTCTCATTTGTTGGGACAAACGCCGTGTCGGTCGTCCTCAGCGTGGAGGGCATCAGGCGACGCTGGCCCTCAAGGCGACGATGGGCATGGGCCGAGATTGTTTCAATCGATTTCGTCCAGTCCCGTTGGCTCATTAGGACTGATTACGTCCTCCGAATACGGCTTGTAACTGGTCGAGTTTGCATCTTGCCAGTTCGTAAGACGAGGCGTTCGGATGCGACCGCGGTTTTGGTGCTTGCGAAAAAATTTGGTTCTCCTGATGTAGTTGTGGGTGGCTAGGCGGCTGCTGGGTGTGGGTTGGGGATGGGGTGGTGCCGCAGGTGAGGTTGATGGCGGCGAGGGCTGTGTCGGCACGGTGGAAGCCGTGCGCTCGGGAGAACACGGCTCGGATGGCTGAGTGGGTTCCTTCGTTGCGGGCGTTGGTGGTGCCCCAGATCCAGGTGTTGATGACCTCCTGGGATCGTTGTTTGAACGTGCTGGCGAGCTTGACGAATGGGGCGATGCCTGACTGTTGGGCGGCGTCGATCCATGCGTGGAGCAGGTCGATGGACTCGTCGAGGGAGAGGGTGGCCTCCGCGTAGATGCCGCGGAGTGCTTCTTTGAGTTGGTAGGCCTTCCAGATGGTCCCGCCGCCTTGTTGGATCCGACGTAGGTCGGCGGCTTGGTTTTCGGTGAGGTTCTCGGGGTTGCCTAGCAACACGAACCGGGTGCCCTTGAAGCGACGGGCAGCGTCGGGGTCGACTCCTCGCATGTCGCGCCATGTGTCGCGGCGGGTCTGGTCGAGGGCTTTGGTCGCCAAGGCAACGGCGTGGAACGGGTCGAGACAGATCGCGGCGTGGGGGGCCTTCTCACGGACGGCTTTCGCGTAGGGGGCACCGAAGTCCATCGAGACCGACTTGATGGCAGCGGTCTTGGTTTCGCCGAGATCGTCGAAGAACGCGTCGAGTGTGACTGCGGTGCGGTCCTTGGCCCCCCAGATGACCTTGCCGGAATCGTGGTCGATGACCAAGGTCAGGTACTTGTGTCCGCGTTTCCAGGAGATCTCGTCCACGCCGATGTGAACCAGCCCGTCGAGCTCGGACAACTCCGTTGAGCTGGGTACGACGCGTTCGACGACGTTGGCGACGGTGCGCCACGCGACGCGGCACAGCACCGATGCCGCGGTCCAGTCCATCGACGAGGCGCACCACACGATCAGGTTCTCGAACTGACGGGTGATCCGTGCGCCGGGTCTGGCGAAAGGCACTGCTTGGGTGCGAACCCCATGAGCCGGGCAGCGAAGCCTCCGCAGGTCACATTCCAACATGAGCGATCGGCCACACACGTCGAGGTGTCGCCACCTCGACGGGCTGGGCCGGTGGTCATAGGTGGCAGAGGTCGTGTAGTCGCAGTCAGGGCAACGCAGCCGCCGGGTCGCCAACCTGACCACGACCACGATCTCGGTGGTTTCGAGCCGCACAGCTTGCACGGTGGTGGACTCAAGGGCGAGGAGACGGTTGAATGCAGTCGTGGCGCGCACGGGAACCTCTGTTCACGGGATGGATTCGACACCCGCATCGTGGCCGGGGAACCCGCGCACGTCACGCACCCCGTCCGCCTGTCCCGAACCCGTGTACCCACAACGCTCTCAGCCGACCCGGGCCCTCAACTCACCCACACAAGGGTCAGGAGCGCCAGGAAAATTGGGTGGATCCTTCGCTGATGACGCGGCGGCTGGCGTGAGATGGGGTTTCTGGGAAACTCTCTTGGCCGATTTCGCCTCCTGGGTGGGCCTTGCAGCAGGTGTCCCAAGAGATGAGTAAGTATCGCTCTGCAGGCGCGACAATAGTGAGGTCGAATGAGTTTGGTGGAATGATATTTGGCTCAGTCGTGATGATAGTTCCGCTGTTGCCGGCGTTCCTCTCAGCAGGAATGGTTGGTATCGCAATGGTCGCCTTTTCGCTCTCCCTATTTTTAATTGGCGCAAAGGCTGTATCATTGGTCTTTGACGAGGAAGGAATCCGTCGGTGCTGGCCGTTCCGACGGCGATGGAGGTGGTCAGAGATTAGCTCAATAGATTTTGGCCGATCGCGTTGGTTCCTCAGAACCGATTACGTCCTCCGCCTGAGTCTTGTATCAGGTCACGTTATAGGCCTGCCGGTCCGCAAGTCGAGTCAGGCAGATGCTGAAGATGTCTTGCATCTTGCTCGAGACCTCGGTTTCCTAGGAGGAGGCCAGATTCAATAAATCGAGTGAAGGTAGCTATTCAGTCGGCACCTCTTTTGGTGGCGCTTCGCGTCTGAGCGGGGTGTGAGGGGCTGAGGGTCCGCGGTGGGGTCGGGGGTCTCGACCATGGTTCGGGTTGTTCCACGACTCGAATCACAGAGGAGACGGCGGGTTCATGGGGTGACGGCACCCCTTTAGGTGACGGGTCGGCGGATTCCAGAAGCCACTGCACGGTGTTGGGCCATGATGGTTGGGTCACTCACCACTGCACTGACTCAGGTGGCCGGGGTGGGAGCACAGGGGCGTGTCTTGGCCGCTCCGGAGCGCCGAGTGCAGGCCCATGTCATCTGGCACTCAGCCATGACCACGGCCTCCACGTCCTAGCTGGACAGGACCTCGGTGGCGTCGAGACGGCTGGCGTTCTCGCCGATGGCGATCGTGTCGATGGTCCGATAGCCGTTGCCGCTGGGATGGCGGTGGCGGGTCAGAGTTGCGGCATCGGGGCGGGGATCGATCAACCACACCTCGGGCACGGCGGCCTGGGCGTAGGCGGCCAGCTTCGGTCCACCGTCGTGGAGCTGGGTCGTGACGCTCACCTCCACCACCAGCTTCACCGCGCCGATTGGGATGGGCCGGTCTGGGTGGCGGGGAAAGGTGCCGTCGATGACGTAGGCATCGGGATCCATGATCGTGGTCGAGCTGAGCTGGACGCTGCCGACGACTCGGACGACGTCATGGGGAAAGGCATCCTCCAACTGGTGAAGCACGGTCATGACGGTCCCGGCGTGGCGGTCGAACTCCGGTGTCACGTCGTACACCACTCCCTCGATGAGCTCGGTGGAGGTCCATCCGAGGTCGTGAACGGTGCGGATGTACTCGTCGACGGTCATGCGGTGAATCGCCTGCCTGACAGACATCGTGCTGCTCTCGTTCGGTCAAATTTGCCCGGGGAAGGTCTCCATGCTCCCCTGACCGAGCGGGGGGGGGGCGTCCCACCGAGGGGGCGAACGGTGGCGCGGATGGGCCCTCCGTCAGGAAGTAGGCCTCCAGGGTGGGGGCTAATCGGTGCGAGAATGTCGGCATGATCGCGGCTGTCACAGACCACATCACCGAGATCGAGTCGCTGTGTCGCCGCTTCGGTGTGCGACGTCTCGTGGTGTTCGGGTCGGCGGTCGATGGGACGTTCAGGGCTGGGTTGAGCGATGTCGACTTCCTGGTTGAGCTCGACCCACCAACGGGACAGTCACGCTTTGACGCCTACTTCGGCTTGAAGGAAGCGTTGGAGTCGCTGCTGCGCAGCCCTGTCGATCTGGTCGACCCCTCGGCCTTGCGAAACCCCTACCTCGCAGCAACAGTCAGGGAGAACCAAGCGGAGCTGTATGCAGCCTGACCCGAGAACCTACCTTTGGGATGCTCACGAAGCCACGAGCAACGTGGCCGCTTTCGTGGCGGGGCGGTGATGGGAGGACTACGAGGCCGATCTCCCTGGACGGCTGGCGATGATGTTTGAGTCGCCTACGTAACTCTCTTCATGAGGGGAGCAGGTCCAGGGCGGCGTTGAGGGTGGGGCTGGGGCGCATGGCGGCGGTGGCCTTGGCTTCGTCGGGGCGGTAGTAGGGGCCGAAGTCGACGGGGGAGCCCTGGACGGCGTTCAGCTCGGCGACGATGGTGGCTTCCTCGGCGGCCAGCTTCTCGGCCAGGGGTGTGAACGTGGCGGCCAGGTCGGCGTCGGTGGTCTGGGCGGCCAGGGCCTGAGCCCAGTACAGGGCCAGGTAGAAGTGGCTGCCCCGGTTGTCGAGCTCGTTCACCTTGCGTGACGGCGAACGGTCGTTGTTGAGGACGCCGCCGGTGGCGGTGTCGAGGGTGTCGGCCAGGACCTGGGCTCGGGTGTTGCCGGTGAGGTTGGCGAAGTGCTCGAAGGACACAGCCAGGGCCAGGAACTCCCCGAGGGAGTCCCAGCGCAGGTGGTTCTCCTTCTGGAACTGCTGGACGTGCTTGGGGCCGAACCGCCCGCTCCGGTCTCGAACAGGCCGCCACCGTTCATCAACGGCACGATCGACAACATCTTGGCGCTGGTCCCCAGTTCCAGGATCGGGAACAGGTCGGTCAGGTAGTCGCGCAACACGTTGCCGGTTACCGAGATGGTGTCCTCACCGCGGCGGATGCGCTCCAGGGAGAAGGCGATGGCCGCCACGGGGGCCATGATCTCGATCTGGAGGCCGTCGGTGTCGTGGTTGGGAAGCTCGGCGCGGACCTTGGCGATCACCTCGGCGTCGTGGGCGCGGGTCTCATCCAGCCAGAACACGGCGGGGGCTCCGGTGGCGCGGCCCGGGTGACGGCCAGCTTCACCCAGTCCAGCACCGGCGCCTGCTTGGTCTGACAGGCTCGCCAGATGTCGCCGGGGGCGACCGGGTGCTCGATCAAGGTGGTCCCGGAGCCGTCGACCACTCGCACCACACCGACCGATTCGATCTGGAAGGTCTTGTCGTGGGAGCCGTACTCCTCGGCCTTTTGGGCCATGAGGCCGACGTTGGGCACCGATCCCATGGTGGCGGGGTCGAAGGCGCCGTTGGCCCGGCAGTCGTCGAGCACCACCTGGTAGATGCCGGCGTAGCTGCTGTCGGGTAGCACGGCCAGGGTGTCCTGCTGGGCGCCCTGGGCGTTCCACATCTGCCCCGAGGTGCGGATCATGGCCGGCATGGAGGCGTCGACGATCACGTCGCTGGGAACGTGAAGGTTGGTGATGCCCTTGTCGGAGTCGACCATGGCCAGCGCCGGTCCGGCGGCGTAGGCGGCATCGATCGCAGACCTGATGGCGGTGGCGGTGTCGGCGGGCAGCCCATCGAGGGCGTCCAGCAGGGCGGCCATTCCGTTGTCGGCGCTGACGCCGGCTTCCTCGAGGGCGGTGCCGTAGGTGTCGAACAGGTCGGCGAAGTAGGTGCGTACGGCATGGCCGAAGATGATCGGATCCGAGACCTTCATCATGGTGGCCTTCAAGTGCACCGACAGCAGGACGCCTTCGGTGCGGGCTCGTTCCACCTGCTCGGCCAGGAATGCCACCAACGCCTTGCGGCGCATGACGGCGGCGTCGACGATCTCACCGGCCTGCACGGCGAAGTCACCCTTGAGGACGGTGACGTCTCCGTCGCCCGCCACGTGTTCGATCCGGATGGTGCCGGCCGAGGCGATGGTCACCGACTGCTCGGTGGAACGGAAGTCACCCGCATCCATGGTGGCCACGTTGGTCTTGGAGTCGGCCGACCAGGCACCCATGGAGTGGGGGTGGGTACGGGCGTACTCCTTGACCGAGCGGGGGGCGCGACGATCCGAGTTGCCCTCGCGCAGCACCGGGTTGACGGCACTGCCCTTGACCTTGTCGTAGCGAGCCGCGGCGTCCACCTCTTCGGGGGTGGAGGGCTCGTCGGGGTAGTCGGGAAGGGCGTAGCCCAAGGCCTGCAGTTCGGCGATGGCCGTCTTGAGCTGAGGCATGGACGCGCTGACGTTGGGCAGCTTGATGATGTTGGCTTCGGGCCGCAGCGCCAAGGCACCCAGCTCAGCGAGGGTGTCGGGCACCCGTTGGTCGGCGGGCAACAGGTCGGAGAAGGCGGCCAGGATGCGCCCGCTGAGGGAGATGTCTGCCGTGGTCACCGGGACACCGGCCTGGCGGGCGAAGGCTTCCACGATGGGTAGCAGCGACCGGGTGGCCAGGGCCGGGGCCTCGTCGGTGTGGGTGTAGACGATGGACGGGGCGTTGTCGGTCATGGCGACGGTCTCACTTCCGTGGGTACTTCCGTTGGTCCCCCGACGTTACCGACCCTGCCCGGTCCGCCTGCCAGCCGGTGGCGTGGGTGTGCGGGCGGCGGGGACGGTAGTATCTGACGGCCCGTCAGAAACGCCCGGCACCCGGGCGAGCCCCGGAGGTTTCCCACCATGCTCGACCACCTGATCACCGGCGGAACCGTCATCGACGGCACCGGCGCCCCGGCCCGGCCCGCCGACATCGCGGTGCGGGACGGGAAGATCGTGGCGGTGGCAGAGCCGGGCACCATCACCGAGGAGGCGGCCCAGGTAACCGACGCCACCGCCATGTTGGTGATCCCCGGCGCCATCGACCCCCACACCCACTACGACGCCCAGATCCACTGGGACGCCTACGCCTCGCCGTCCAACGTGCACGGCGTGACCACGGTGATCGCCGGTAACTGCGGGTTCACCCTGGCCCCGCTGCGGGCCGAGGACGGGGCCTACACCCGCGAGATGATGGCCAGCGTCGAAGGCATGTCGGTGGCGGCGCTCGAAGAGGGCGTGCCGTGGAACTGGGAGACCTTCGGTGAGTACCTGGACGTGCTCGAAGGCAAGGTCGGGGTCAACATCGGGTTCCTGGTCGGGCACTGCGCGCTGCGCCGCTACGTGATGGGTGCCGACGCCATCGGCAACGAAGCCAGCCCCGAGCAGGTGGCCGAGATGCAGCGGGTCCTGTCTGAGTCGATCGAGGCCGGGGCCCTCGGCTTCTCCACCACCCAGAGCCGCACCCATTCCGACGGCGACGGCCAGCCGGTGTCGTCACGATGGGCCACCAAGGACGAGATCCTGGCCATGTGCGAGGTGGTGGGTCGCTACCCCGGCACCACGCTGGAAGGCATGACCGACGGCTGCCTCGACCGCTTCAGCGACGAGGAGATCGACCTGTTCGCCGACATGTCGGCCACTGCCGGGCGCCCCCTCAACTGGAACGTCCTCACCATCGACTCCAAGGTGCCCGACCGCATCCCCCGCCAGCTCTCGGCCGCCGACGTCGCCGCCGAACGGGGCGGGCGGATCGTGGCCCTCACCCTGCCGGTGCAGGTGCCCATGAACATGAGCTTCCTCAACCACTGCGGGCTGTTCCTGATCCCCGGTTGGGGTGACATCCTCCGGCTGCCGCTGGCCGAGCGCATGGCCCGCCTCCAGGATCCCGAGACCCAGGCGTTCATGGTGGAACGGGCCGGGTCCGAAGAGGCCGGGGTGTTCCGCCGTCTGGCCGACTTCGAGAACTACATCATCGGCGACACCTACTCGGAGGCCAACGAGGGCCTCCAGGGCCGCCGCGTCGGTGACCTGGCTGCCGAACGAGGCAAGGACGCCTTCGCCACCCTCGTCGACATCGTGGTGGCCGACGACCTGCGCACCGTGTTGTGGCCCATCCCGCCCGACGGTGACGCCGAGTCGTGGGAGCTGCGCCGCCAGACCTGGGCCGATGACCGCTCGATCCTTGGTGGTTCCGACGCCGGCGCCCACCTCGACCGCATGTGCGGAGCACCGTTCCCCACCCGGTTCCTGGGCGACTGCCTGCGAGGCCGCAAGCTGGTCAGCGTGGAGCGGGCGGTACAGATGATGACCAGCGACCAGGCCGCCCTATTCGGCCTGCGCGACCGTGGCCGGCTGGTCGAGGGCTACCAGGCCGACGTGGTGGTGGTCGACCCCGAGACGGTGGGCAGCGAGCTGGCCACCCTGGTACACGACCTGCCCGGCAACTCGCCGCGCCTCACCGCCGACTCCATCGGGGTCCGCAAGGTGCTGGTGAACGGCGTGGTCACCGTGGTCGACGGACAGGCCACCGGCGACCTCCCCGGCACCGTCCTACGCAGCGGAACCCACACCGACACCGTCGCCACCCGCTGACCCGATAGCGCGCTGAGGTCACCGGAGGTCGACCCGGGCGGGTTCGGTCCACCGCCTACGGGCAGATCTCGTCCAGCTTCACGACACCGAAGTCGACGGTGGTGTCGTCGGTGAAGGTCGACCCGGCCGGGATGTTCTGCGTGCAGACCTTCCAGTTGCTATCCAGGACCTGGTTTCTGTTGCCGGCAAGGTCGTGGGACGCGGAGTAGAAGAGCGGGTTTCCTGAGACTGACTGGAGCTCGTCTTGGGCGTCCTGCAGGTTCTGGCCCACGAGATCGGGCATGGTGTATCCCGCCGGAGCAGCGGTGGTCGGTGGTGCTGTCGTGGTGACGGGCGCCGCGGTCGTTGTAGGCGCCGCGGTCGTGGCTGGCGCGGCAGTCGATGGGGGCGTCTCTGAGGTGGTGGGAGTGAGGGTGGTCGCTGGGGCAGCGGTGGTCTCAGCCTGAGATTCCTGAGTATCCCCGCCCTTGGTGCCACAGCCGGTTCCGGTGATGATGGCCAAGGTCACGAGCGAACCGAGCGCGCATGTGCGGGCAGTCAGGCGACGTTGCGATTTCATGGGGTCCCTTTCGAGAGACGGTGAGCGATCGCTGCCTACGTACGGCCCCGCCGTGACATCCCCGGCCTCAGTCGTTTATCTCTTCGAGGCCGAGGAACAGGTAGCTGTGGTGTTCTTCGTCGTCGGAGCAGTATGAGTAGGCCAGGTCGGCGGGAAACGCGGCCAAGTGGACGAGGCGGAGTGTGCCCACCAACAGGTTGGCAGTTGCCGTCGTGGGGGTGGCGGTGGGGAGGAGAGCCGAGTAGTTCGGTGATCCTTCGTACTCCATTGGGGCCGATGTGGAGCTAGGCGGGAGTGTCTTCCAGATAGGGCGTGTACTTCACCTTCTGACCCCACCGAGTCCAGAACGGCAAGGGAATGCAGCCATCCCCGGCCACCGCTCCACGCTCCGAGTACCGCTTCCCGTCCTCCGTCGTAACAGTGACCTGAGACCTGCTCGGTCCGAAGACCTCGGTGACACGGCCCGCGATGACGGATCGGACGATTGACTCCAGCCATTCGATGTCCTGCCTTGAACGGCGGAGTTCCCATCGGCCACCCGGGCCGCCGAGCGTTTCGAGGTAGACCTCGTCGCCGAAATCCATCCACCCCACCGCGAGCGCTGTATTTCGTGTCGGCGTAAGAGTCACGCCGTCACCGGGCACGGCCCATCGATCGATCGTCACAGCGTCACCGAGCGAGTGTTCCAGCTCATCTGCCAAGGCTGTGAGCGATTCCGCCGCACTGTCCCGGGTCTCGTTGCCAGCCACTCATGCAGACTACGGGTGGTGCTGTGGCGGGTGCCGAGTGCACTAGCGAGGGGTCGGACCTCCCACCCCTTCGGGTCAGAGCAACGGTGGTGCCGACTCGCTGCGGCCTCTGCTGCGGCCCTTGCGACTCGATCTACTCGCCGGCCCTCTCGATGTAGGAGCCGTCCGGCTCGGGCAGGAGTGCATCAAGTTTGTCCAGAACTATGAGGTCGTCAAAGCTTGGAGTTGGCATCCAAGTGTCAAGTCCGTACTTTTCGATCAGGAATCGCTCGCGGTAGGCGTAGGAGGCAGCGGTGCCTACCTTCCGCATGAGCGCGTAATTGAAGCTCGCGCCGATTGCGATTCCAGCGACAGGCAGTGCCTGAGCGAGCTTCTTCTTCGTCAGATTGACGCTGAGTTTCGCGAAGAGGCCTTGAATGAGCTTCACGATCGCCTCCTCGCCCAGTTCCTTCCATGTCGCTCGTCGTGCGACCATCATCGCGACCTGTCGGATGTGGAGCATCGCAGTCTGTCTTGCAGCGCCTTCCCCGACGACCCCGGCACTGATGACCGCTAGGAGGACGGCCTTTTCCTCTTCCTCGCGCGCGTCGTAGCCGTAGTAGCCCGCGTAGTGAGTTGCCACGCGGGCCGCCAGGGCGATCGTGGCTACGACGTCGGCGACGAGCGCACTCCCAACGGCGAGTCCGCCCGGTGCCGCTGCCACGCCCGCGGTGCCCATGACGGCTGCTGTTCCGCCCCCTGCGACAAATCCCGATCCTGCGCCCGTTGCCGCTGAGGTTGCTGCATAACGGATGTTCAGCCTCGGAAGGATCCCGTCGATGGCCTCAAGGTCGAGCTGCCTCATGTCGGACAGAGCGTGGACGTCAGCTCCTGCATCGCGGGCCGCTTCCAGGATGCGGTCACGGCGCAGCGACGCAGCGACTGCGTCGGTCAGAGCCTGGTTTCCTCCAGCGAGAACCTTCTCCATGACTTCGGTGAGCTGGTCGGTTCCGGGGACAGCTTTCCAGGCGGTGGTGACGCCTGTCCCGAGTTCTTTGGCTTTCCCGCGCATCCTCTCGGGCAGGAGGTTGCGACGCGCCGCGTTTTGCCACTTCTGGATGGCGTCCCACGCTTGCCGCTCGTACGGGCTGAGATCACTGAGATCCCAGAATTCTGTTGAGTTGTCCACTTCGTGATCCTTTGAGATGAAGCCGTGTTCAGGGCTTAGGTGAGCTCGTCGAGGAGTTTGATCGCCTCGTCGTACTTGGCCTTCAGGCGGGCAGGCTTGGCTTCGACCTGGTTGGCCTCGTGGTCGAACTGGTCGGCGACCAGGAGTAGCTCTTGGGCCAGGGCCGGGTCCGCCGAAGTGGCGGCATGTCGGTAGTCGTCGGCGCCTTGGCGGAGTTCGGCGGCCAAGGTCTGGCTGTTCTCGGAGAACAGGCGTACCCGCTCGGGGTTGGTGTTGTCGGCCAGGTCGGCACGTTTGACCTTGCGTGCGAGGGGGTTCTGGGCGGCCCGACGCACGAACCGGAAGTAGCCCTCATCGCTGCCCTTCTCGTCATCTCGCTTGGTCAGCGCCTCAACCGCATCCACCACCTCGGTCGGTACACCCAGGTCGAGCAGTCCCTGGGTCGAGGCGGACTCGACGTCCTCGAGGTAGTCGTGCAGCGCCGCGACCATCTTCTCGGCGTTGCCGTCGACCCCGCCCATTACCCGCCAGATGTGGCCGATGTACGGCTGGCCCGACTTGTCGATCTGGGAGGCGTGACCTTCCCGGGCGATGCGAAAGGCATCAGCCACGCTGAACCCTGTCGCTCCTGCACCATCGGTCATTACCGGTTCCCCTCCTGCGTTGCCGGCACGCTCGCCCGCGAAAGTACCGGCGATCCGTGACCTGGCCGACGATCGTACGGCCACCGGTAGGTCCCAAATCTGGCCGCCAACGATGGTCTTTGGCGACGATCTTCTGTGGGGGCGGATCGCGTAGGCCTCCACGCGTACTCTCATCACGGACCCCGACGCGGGTCCACGGGACGAGCGGGAGTGCCGCGCGCCAACGGGCCAAGCGACGTCACCTGTAGCAGTGCCCCGTCGGCCATTTATTCACGCGAGTGACCACTGAGATCGGGAAAGGCATCGATGGCAACGAAGGATATGGGCCACGTCTTCGTAGTCGCAGGTGATGTAACTCGACTTCAATGCGACGCATGGCTTCTTCCAACCGACCGTGACTTCGTGGTTAGTAGGGCCTTCGCCGGTTGCGTGGGGTTGGAGCCATCAGGGCGGCTCCGCGGCTTGTCATGGCTTAGGGATCCAGTCGTTGAGTGGGGGGACACTCCCGCGGGGGATCCCCGGATCTTCCTCGGCAATGTCGGAAAGGCCTGGCCTAGTGGTAGCGGTCAGAATGCCAGGGATGGCGCCGACCGGCAGCTCAGCGCGGCCGAGCACGTGGCCGACTGTGCCAGAGCCTTTGTCAAGGCGGCGCGTGCAGCCATCGGGGAGGGTGATCGGTTCGGGCGTCCGCTGTTTGCCCTCCCCGTGATCGGTACCGGAGAGGGTGGGTTGGCCGACAGGAAGGGAACCGTCCAGATGGCACTGGTGAACGCCTTGGTCGAGGCCTCCCGAGACCATGAAGTGGATGTCGCTCTCGTGGCGCGCAGGCGCGGGCCTACCTGCGGCCCAACGGGCGCGCCGGGCCCACTTCAAGCAACAGCCAGAAGCGGAACTCGAGCAGTTTGGGGCCCTGACCGAGGAGCTCCACGAGTCGGCGCACAGGCTTGCAACCCACGCCCAATCCGGCAATCTCGTCCTCTTTCTGGGGGCAGGCGCGTCTGCGGACTCCGGGCTCCCGGACTGGTCGGAACTGTTGCTCGACCTGCTGAAAATGGCAGGTGCCGAGGACATCAACCTCGACCGGTTCAAGGCGCTGGACTACCGAGACCAAGCCACCGTTGTCGCCAAACTCAAAGGGGAGGAAACGACCAAGATCTACGAAGACCTCCGCGAACGATTCGGGACACCTCTAGGCACGCTGACCCACTCGCTCCTGGCGTCGCTCCCCACTTCTGAGGCCGTGACCACCAACTATGACGAGCTCTTCGAGCAGGCGGTCCGGGCAATCGAGGACGACTCCATTGCTGTCCTTCCCGACCAGGTTGTTGCGCCCGGTCAGCGTTGGCTTCTCAAGCTTCATGGGACCATCGATCGCGCCGCGACCATCGTGCTCACGCGACGGGACTACCTGTCGACGGCATCAACCCATGGGGCGTTGTTTGGCATCGTGCAGGCGATGCTCATGACCCGCCACATGTTGTTCGTCGGCTACTCGCTTGAAGACGAGGACTTCCACAAGTTGGTTGAGGAGGTGCGTGTTGCTCGATCCGACGCCAACGTGGTTGATGTCCTTGGCTCGACTCTCACGCTTGAGCCAGACCCGCTCTTCACCAAGCTGTGGGAGGACGACCTCACCATCATCCCGATGGCTGAAGGCCGCTCTGATGCTCGCCAAAGATCGGGCCAGGTGGAAATTGACCGCAGCGCCGCCTTACAGAACGCTGCCCGGCGACTCAGGATCTTCCTGGACAAGGTTGCCTACGAGGCGGCGGACCTGCGCGCCTTCATTCTCGACGATGCTTACAGCGACATGCTCAACGAATCGGAAATGCGGCTGAAGAAGACGCTGGTCGCCCTCAGGGATGCATCCCTTGGCAGTGCCGATAGCAACGGATCAGAGTGGGATCCGGTGCACGATTTGATCGCGAGCTATGGCGGTCCTCTTCCGGACCGAACGCGGCGCAGTTCCGGCGCACAGTAGTGACGCCTGAACCTGCGAACTTGCCGGGTGGGCGGCGGTGGCCGGCTACGGCTGAGCGGCTGATGCGGTCGAGGTTCGAGGCGTTCCGGTCAGGGGATGTGGAATGGCTGTTGGCTTCGTGGCATCCCTCTACCCGGCCGGCGTCGGTCGACCTCAGCGGGAACCCCGACTGGCAAGGGCTCCAGATCGTCGACACCGTCGACGGCGGCCCCGACGACGAGACCGGGATCGTCGAGTTCCGGGCCACCTACAGCACGCCTCATGCCGGTCTCGGAGTGCACCACGAACGGTCCCGGTTCGTGCGGGACCACGGTCGCTGGTACTACCTCGACGCGATGTCGTAGCGGGCTCCGCTATTGGAACGAACCGGCTAGCGACCCTCCGAGCGCGTACTTGGCTCCGATGTCGTCGCAGAGCTAGACGACCTTGACGACGAGGGCAAGCAGGGGTTGGGTCATTCGGGCTGGGAACGTCCAAAGGCGTGATCGGTGAGAGGCTGGCCGTAACGACGCCATCGTCGGGTCGGCCCTCCTGGATAACTGTCTCGTGGGCGCGAGTCACAGGCTTGGCCGGGGTTCTAAGTGTGATCAGACCTGCCGGCCGGTGAACGCCGCCAACCGTGTCATGGCATCTGCGCCGGTCGGTGGCTCGACGGCCGGCGCGAAGGCAGCTCCCCGCAGAGGTTCGATCGCGCCTCGAGCGAACTCGTCGGCCGCTGCCACCAGGTCATCTGAGGGCTGGTAGCTGCCTCCGATGGCCTGGGAGATGTCCCAACCATGGACCAAACCGTCGAGGGCGATGAACCGGGCGAACGTGTCGCCAGGCACCGTGCCGAACGGAGCTTCGATGGATCGACCGAGGGCGCCCTCGGCGCTGACCGCCTCGCCCAACTCGGTCATCGCCTGACCCCATGCCGCCACCACATCGGTCGTGTCGAAGTCGTGCGGGGCATCGCCGCGGTATCCGGCGGCGAAGGCGGAGGCACCGCTCACCATGTGCTCGAGGACGCCCCTGACCGTGAATTCGGTGCACGGCGTCGCCCTGTCCAGGTCGGCTGGGGTCACGGTCTCGACCAGCGCGCCGAGGGTCGGCATCAGATCGTTGAGTTGAGCGAGCGGTTCCATCAGATCTCCTTGGGTTCGCACTGTTTGGGTTCGCACTGTTTGGGTTCGTCCAGTCGACTTTGCTCCCAGCCGCGCGGCCTCGCGGTCGCGCCCGGCTTTGATCAGCTCATCCACGCCGGGGCTGCCTTGGTCGGACATGCCCACATCATGGGCAACCGAGACTGTGTCGAGCGTCGGGCATGTGCCCCAATTGTGACTGGGGCGATCGACGCCGTCATGGGTTGTTCACCCCACGACCCTCGGGCGGACTCGGTCCGATTGCGGTTCGTGCCCGATGCGGGGCGGGGCCGGGCGAGCAGATGCTGATGGATGCCGCCGGGATCAGCCCGGCACCAAACCACAGGAGAACGCCATGCACGCACCTTTTGATGAGATCCCCAGCGAGATGGAGGTCGGAGAGATCAGGACCCGCGGAGTCGAGTGGGGCGACCAGTTGGTCCGTTGGATCAGCTTGCCCGCCGGGGTCGACTTCACCCCGTTGTTCGTGGGGCTGCCCGATGACAGGTGCCAGTGCCCGCACTCGGGCTACGTGATCGACGGATCGATCACGATCCGCTACGCCGACGGTACCGAGGAGACCTGCCGTGCCGGCGATGCCTATCACTGGCCGACCGGCCACACCGGCTGGACCGACGAGGGTGTCACCTTCTTGGAGTTCAGCCCGGCCGCCGACCTTCACCCGGTTCTCGCCCATCTGGGAGCGCAGCTTCTGCCCGCCACATGATCGCCGGACACGGTTCCCCGGCCGCGTCGACCGCTCCGAGCTGACGGGCCACCACCTGTCCTCCCGGCTCCATACAGTGAGCACCCGCAACCGGTTCGGGCGAGGTCACATGTCCCTGGAACAGCTGTCCGTCCTGCGTGAGGCGATGGAGCACTACGACTGGCAGGCCGCCTTCGACGGGGCGCGGGACGGCTCCTTCGCCGACCCGGTCAGCGAGGCCGAGCGGCTCGACCTGTTGGCCGAAGCGGCGTGGTGGCTGGGGAACCTGGAGGACTGCATCTCGAACCGCGAAGCGGCGTTCGCCGCTTGGACGGCGGTCGGGGAGGCCCGTCGATCAGGCCAGTGCGCGGTGTGGCTCTACGAACACCACCTGTTCAGAGCCCGACCCCGGATCGCCCAGGCGTGGCTGCGTCGTGCCCGTCTGGTGCTGGAGCCGCACCGGGCGGTCCGGAGACCGGCCCAGGAGTCCGGGGCACCTGGGCTGATTAGCGCGGGGGGCTTGGTGACCTGGCACGGGCCTCGGAGTGGACCGATGCCACGGCCCGGTGGTCCGAACAGCACCCGAGGGCGATCTTTCCCGGGATCTGCCGCGTCCATCACGCGGTGGTGCTCAAGCAGCGTGGGGCCCTGGCCGAGGCCGCAGAGGAGGCTCGCCGGGCCGGAGAGGAACTGACCGCCAGCCACCTTCCGAACGCGGCGGCTGCCTACCAGGAGGTGGGCGACATCCTCCGACGCCTCGGTGATCTCGACGCCGCTGCCGACGCGTTTGCCAAGGCCAGCGAGATGGCGGGAGGGTTGTGTGGCGGTTACGCGCTGGTGCTGCTGGCACAGGGCCGCACCCAGGAGGCCCGGGCCACGGTCGACCGTTGCCGGGCCGGTTGCGGGCCGTCACCGCTGGCCAAGGCCAAGTTGTTGCCGGTGTTCGTCCAGGTTGCGATAGCGGGCGGCGACCTGGACGCGGCCGAGGCGGCCGCCGTCGAGTTGGACCAGATCTCCGAGGCCTATCCGTCGACTTATCTGAGCGCGACCGCACGCAGCACCCGAGGCCGGGTACAGCTGGCGACCGGTGACCCGAGCGCGGTGAGCACGATTGGTGAAGCCTGTCGAGCGTGGCAGATGCTCGGTGTTCCCTACGAGGTGGCCACGACCCGGACCCTGCTGGGCCTGGCGTTGCGCAACTCCGGCGACGACCGAGGTGCCGTCGCCGCTTTCGCGGAGGCATCAGCCACCTTCGACGAGATCGGCGCGTCGTTGGACGCGAGCATCGCTGGTGGGGGTGCCATGCCCACGTCGCTCCCAGCAGGACTCACCCAACGAGAGGTGGAGGTCCTGCGGCTCCTGGCCACCGGTATGACCAACGCGGAGATGGCCGAGGCGCTCTACCTCTCGGTAAAGACGGTGTCGCGGCACCTGTCCAACATCTTCGTCAAGATCGGAGTCACCTCCCGGGCGGCGGCCACCGCGTTCGCCTTCGAGAACGGCGTTGTCACTCCTGGTGATTAGCCAGGCCAGGGGGTGACAGAGGGTCAGGCGGCTTCGGGAGGCATGAGGTCTTGGATGCGCTTCTGGAGGGCCTTGTCCATGCGGGCTTCTTCGATCGGGTCGAATGGCTCGGGTTCGGCGGGCTGCCAGATTGGCGGTGGTCTCCGGGTCAGTACCGGGGCGAAACGGGATCGCGGCGGCCCGACCGGGGTCTTGCGCCCCCGGACCAGGTCGGGTGGGGTGTCGGGCACGGCGCTTTGCAGTTCTGTGTCGTCGGGTCTGGCTACCCGGACGTGGCCGGTCACCGATCGTGACAGCACGAACCCGTTGTGCACGGCTCGGTGGTGGAAGGGACACAGCAGCACCAACTCGTCGAGGCGGGTCCGTCTGCCGATCTCGTAGGGCACGGTGTGGTGGGCGTGACACCAGTTGGGTGGTGCGTCACATCCGGGGAACACACAGCCTCGATCCCGTTGGTCCAACACGGCACGCTCTCGGCGGGTCGGGTACCGGCGGGTGTGGGTGGCGCCCAGGATCTCTCTGGACCCGTCTAGGCCGAAACGCACCAACAGGTCGGTGATCTCGGCGTCGCACATCAACTGGTCCGCGATCGCTCTGGCCAGGGCGGTGCCACCGTCGAGCAGGCAACGGCGCCGACCGACCTCGGCCAGATCGGTGACCTCCTTGCCGAACATGTCATCGGCGTCCCAGGACACGTTCACGTGGGCTCGTGACTGGGCGGAACCGGGTTGGGCATGGGAGCCAGCCGCGACCAGCGCCGCCAGGGCGTCAGCGCGATGGGCGGCCCGAGGCCGCGAATCGTCGGGGCGAATCGCCCCGGCCCGTACGCCAGCATCGATCCAGGATTCCAACATCGTCGACAGCGCGGAGCCGGTCACCGCATCGAGATCGCCGTTCAGATGCCAGCGACCCTGAAACGTCTCCGAACATGTGACCGTGTTTCGACCCGTGTCGCCTGAAGGTTCGGGTCCATCGTCTTTGCCGGCGGTGGCCAACGCCAAGCGCCGCCAGTGAGCGACAGCCACCCGAGCCTGAGCCACCGTCAGACCTGTGATCAGATCGACGAGGTCAGCTTCGTGCTCGCCGAAGAGGTCTTCAACACCCTTCCGAGCCTCGACCAGCAGTCGTACCTTTGCCGACCCCAGCCGCCCGCAAGCAGCCGCAGCGTCAACGACGGGGCAGGCCCGCAAGGCCCGCCCCGTCGCGACCAACCCGCCCGCTACCGGACGAGACAACTCGCTGCGAGCCGCCAGCCAGCCCGCGGTGGACCGGGCGCCATCGGTCATAGCCAGACCCCTGGTATCGAACGAAGCCGCCAGGCGCGCCACCAACGAATCCAGACGCCCCGACAACTCCACCACCCCTACCAGGGCGTCCACCACCTCACCGTCTGTCAGATCCCCAACCGAAGCCCCCAACAACTCGCCCAACAGGACCAGCGCCTGCTCGACCCCGTTTGCGCTGTTACCGCCATCGCCACGTTCACCGGGATCGAAACCGCCAAGCTCCATACCCGTACTCTAGCGAACATATGTTCGATTAGCAAGCCGTTGTTCCTGGAAAGTCTCAACTCCGCGATGGGTCTCCCAACAGGTCGGTTCCGCGAAGGCAAGTCACGGCCGCGACGGCCCCGAGCCTCCGGTCAACCGGGGGTGTGGACCTTGTTGGAGCGGGCGACGATCTTGGCGACGGTGTCCCAGGTCCGGGTGGTCACGTTCTTGCCGAACGTCTTCTCGATGAGGCGCATGAACGCGGGGTCACCGGGGTGGGGGAGGTAGCTGACCAACGCTTCGGTCCCCGCTACCTGCCAGATGGTCGCCTCGTCGACGGTCACCGGCAGGGTCTTGGTCGCGGCAGGGTCGACGGGTTCGTACAGGAACGACACGACCCGCTTGGACCCTTCCGGAACGTCGAACCACGCGAACGGGTCCCCGTCGAGCAGTCCTTGGAGTTCGTCGATGGTGCGGTAGGTGATCTCGAAGGTCCGCCCCACGTGTTCGGCCATCGCCTTGTCGGCCATGGCCCTGATCTCCGATGTCGACCGCGAGCTAGTGGTGAACACCACGTTCCCACTGGACAGGACCGTCGCCACGTCACCGAACCCCGCAGCGGTGAAGGCTCTGGCGAGTGTGTCCATCTTGCAGTTCATCGGGCTCACGCCCCGAAGCAGCGCCGCGTACCGGGTCATGGTCGAAAGGGTAGGACCACGCTGCCAGCCTCGTTCCTTGGCGACTTGGGGCATGGGACTCGAACCCCCAGCCTTTTGATCCGTAGTCAGGGGGTTGGCGGTAGGTCCCGGCAGAGGGTGTCCAGGAAGTGGGCGCGTTCGGCTTGGAACCAGGCTTGGCGGCGGTCGTAGCGGGCTTGGCCGCCGGTGGCTTCCCACATGGCCACGAAGGCTGGTTGGCCGGCTTCGACACGACGGCGAACGAACTCGCCGCGTTGGTCGATCTGGGTGGTGAGGGCGTCGAGGAGGTCGTGGCGGCTGGCCTCGTCCAGGCCGTAGGCATCGGCCACCACTCGTAGGCGGCGCACCGGGTTGAGGGTTCCGCGGCCGGTACGGGCCGCGTCTTCGGCTGTCTCGATGGGGGCGCACAGGCGGGCCATGGCGGCGACGTCCCACACCCGACGGCCGGGGGCGGCGAAGTCGAAGTCGATGAGGGCCGTGGCCGACGCACCCCTGAACACCACGTTCTCCGGGCACACGTCGTTGTGGCAGACCACAGGGTCGGGACCTGGAGTGGGGTCAGCCAGTTCGGTGTTCCACACGGCGTCGGCCGGTATCGGGAAACTCGATGCGGCGTCGTGGTAGCGGTGAAGGAGCTTGGTGATGGTGACCAGGACCCGGTCGGTCAACGACCAGGTGGGAAAGGGTGGCAACGCAACTTCACCGGCGATGTAGAGGAGTCGTTCCCGCCCGTCGGGGTCGATGCCCACCACGGCCGGCACCCCCATCAGGCCATGGGTGCGCACGTGGTAGAGCAGGGCGTGCACGGCGGGGGTGTGGGGTCCGGCCGGTCGTAGGATGTGGGCGCCGACCTGCACCACCTCACCGTCGTTGCCGACCCCTCCGGCCATGGTTGTCTCGTCCACGTCGTGATCTTGCCAGGCAGGCCGATGGCCTGAGACCGGTACCCTCGGATCTGCCGACAAAGACCGTGCGTCGGCCGCCGCCCAGGAGGTCAGTCGTGAACGAATACCGCCAGCTCTACATCGACGGCGCCTGGGTGGACCCGGCCGGAACCGAGACGATCGACGTGATTTCGGCCTCCACCGAGGCGGTGATGGGCCGCATTCCCGCGGGTACCGAGGTCGACGTCGATCGGGCCGTTGCCGCCGCCCGTGCCGCCTTCGACGGGTGGGCGTCCACCGTGCCGGCCGAGCGGGCCGCGGTGGTGGCCGCCATCGGTGAAGGAATGGCGGAGCGACGAGACGAGCTGTCCGGGCTGATCTCGGGCGAGGTCGGCATGCCCCGCAAGCTGGCCGGGATCATCCAGGTCGGCCTGCCGGTGGCGGTGGCGGGTGGTTACCCGGGCATCGTCGACGACTTCGCCTGGGAGGAGGAGGTGGGCAACTCCCTGGTGGTGCGCGAGCCGGTTGGAGTGGTGGCCGCCATCACCCCATGGAACTACCCGCTCCACCAGATCGTGGCCAAGCTGGCGGCCGCGCTGTGTGCCGGGTGCACCGTCGTCCTCAAACCGAGCGAGGTCGCACCGCTCAACGCCTTCGCACTGGCCGAGATCATCCATACCGTCGGGGTGCCCGCCGGAGTGTTCAACCTGGTCAGCGGGACCGGACCGGTGGTGGGCGAGGCTTTGGCCGTCCACCCCGACGTCGACATGGTCAGCTTCACCGGCTCCACCCGGGCCGGTCGCCGGGTTCAGGAGGTGGCGGCCGCCACCGTCAAACGGGTCGCCCTCGAGCTGGGCGGCAAGTCGGCCAACATCTTGCTGCCGTCCCTCGACGAGGCGACCCTCGACAAGGCGGCGCGCGCCGCGGTGTCCAGCGCCTACCTCAACTCCGGACAGACCTGTAGCGCCCTCACCCGGCTGCTGGTCCCCGCCGACCGTCACGACGGAGTGGTCGACGTGGTCCGCGACGAAGTCGAGTCCCGCTACACCCTCGGCGACCCGCTCACCGACGCCGGTCGGCTCGGCCCCCTCATCTCCGACACTCAGCGGGACCGGGTCCGGGCCTACATCCGCACCGGCATCGACGAGGGGGCGACCCTCGTCACCGGCGGCGCCGACGCCCCCGAGGACCAGCCCACCGGTTACTACGTCAAGCCCACCGTGTTCGCCGGCGTCACCAACGACATGACCATCGCCCGCGAGGAGATCTTCGGGCCGGTGCTGTCGATCCTGCCCTATGGCACCGTGGACGACGCGGTGGCCATCGCCAACGACAGCGACTACGGGCTGTCGGGCGGGGTGTGGGGCGCCGACATAGACGAGGCGCTAGCCGTGGCCCGGCGCCTGCGGACCGGCCAGGTCGAGGTCAACGGCGGCCGTTACAACACCCTCGCCCCCTTCGGTGGCTACAAGCAGTCCGGTATCGGGCGCGAGTACGGCCGCGCCGGGCTGGAGGAGTTCCTCGAGACCAAGGCCATCCAGATCTGACCGGCGCTGTCGGCCGAGTAGCGAACGTCGGAGAATCGGCTCGTCACGCTCGGTACGATCCCGCCCATGTCAGGGAACCGGGGACTGCGACCGAGCCGCACTGCCCGTATCGCGTCGTTGCTCCCCTTGCCCTTGAGGCAGCGAGCCGAAGCCCTCCCCGGCGCCATGGCCCCACCGGTCCGGCCGGGCCAGGCCACCCCGCGGGTGGCGATCATCGGTTCCGGCTTCGGCGGCCTCGGCATGGCCGTCCGCCTGCGCCAAGCCGGGATCGACACCTTCACCGTGTTCGAGAAGGCCGACTCGGTGGGGGGCACGTGGCGGGACAACTCCTACCCCGGGGCGGCCTGCGACGTGCCGTCACACCTCTATTCGCTGTCGTTCGTGCCCAACCCGGCCTGGACCCGCAAGTTCCCCACCCAACCCGAAATACGCCGCTACCTCGACTCCATCCCGGCCCGGACCGGCATCACCGACCACATCCGCCTCGGCACCGAGGTCAAGGCCCTGCACTACGACGACGACACCAAGACCTGGCATGTCACCGTCACCGACCTCCACACCGGCACCCAGACCACAGAGACCTTCGACGCCGTGGTCGCCGCCACCGGTCAGCTCAACCGTCCCCACATCCCCGCCCTCGACGGCCTCGACTCCTTCGAGGGTCCGGTGTTCCACTCGGCTCGATGGGACCACGACCTCGACCTGACGGGTCGTCACGTCGGGGTGGTCGGGATCGGGGCCAGCGCCATCCAGTTCGTGCCCGCCATTGCGGAGGCGGCGGCGTCGCTCACCCTGTTCCAGCGCAGCGCCAACTACGTAGCTCCCAAGGCCGACGCCCCTCTCAGTGCCCGGGCCCGCCGGCTGCTCCACGTCGACGCCTTCCGCAAGGCCTACCGGTTCTCGATCTGGGCGCGCTTCGAAGCCCGGTTCATGGCCCTGCGCGACGGTTCGGTGCTCAACAAGATGGGTCAGAACCTGTTCGACAAAGGACTGGCCAAGGCCGTCGGGCCCAAGCTGACCCGCGAGATGGTCGTCCCCGACTACACCCTGGGCTGCAAGCGAATCCTCATCGCCAACGACTGGTACCCGACGCTGATGCGTCCCGACGTGGAGGTGGTGTGCGGCGGGGTGGAACGAATCGAGCCCGACGCGGTGGTGGTCGACGGAGTCGCCCACCCGGTCGACACCTTGGTGTTCGGCACCGGGTTCGAATCCACCGGGTTCCTCATGCCCATGACCGTCACCGGCCGCCACGGCATCGACCTGCACCAGAGTTGGGCCGATGGTGCCGAGGCCCACCACGGGATCACGGTGAGCGGGTTCCCCAACCTGTTCGTGCTCTACGGCCCCAACACCAACCTGGGCCACAACTCGATCATCTTCATGCTGGAACGCCAGATCACCTACGCCTTGACCTGCATCCGCGCCCTGGTGGGGGACCGTCGGCCTCTCGACGTGCGGCCCGGGGCCCAGGCCGCCTCCAACCGCCGTGTGCAACGAGACCTGGGACGCACGGTGTGGGCCACGTCGTGTCATTCCTGGTACAAGACGGCCACGGGGCGCATCACCAACAACTGGTCGGGCACCACCTTGGACTACTGGCGGCGGACGTGGCGTCCTCGCTGGAGCGACTTCGACCGGGTGTGAACGGGGGACGTGGAACCGATGGGCGATCGCGTCGATACTGGCGCCGTGCAACAGGAGGTACTCCGCCATCGGGCCCAGTGCGTGGGCTGTCGAAGCAAGCTGCCCCCGCGCGGGCTGGCCTGGGTGCACCGGGATGCCTCCGGTGTCGAACAGGTGGTGTGCGACACGTGCTTCCGAGCCGGCACCTTCCCTGAGGAGCTCCGCCCCGAGGGCTACCTCACCGCCATCCAGAAGGCCGAGCTCGAGGCCCGCGCCAGAGCCGAGGCCGAAGCCGAGGCGTTGTCGGTGGAAGCGGTGGAGTCCGTCGCCCACTCGGTGGCCCAATCTCTTGCCGAGACCCTGGCCCGGTCGGTCGAGGAGTCGGCGGCAGCAGCAGCCCGCAAAGCCCGGGAAGAAGCCGACGCCTACGCCGCCGCCATTGCCAACCCGCCCGAGCCGACGGTGGACATCGCCCCGCTCGAGGCCGGGGCCCTGGTGGGGACCGAGCCGCCGACGCCTGCACCCGGCGAAGCTCCCTCGACCGAGGCGGCCCCTCCCGTCTCGGAGTCGAACGATGACAGCCCGCCCGAACCCGTAGTGGCGTGGTCGGCTTCTGAAGAACTGTTCCAGGGGCCTCCGGTGCGGGTGGGGTGAGGGTCCGAAGCGGCCCGGGCCAAACCTCGGATCCGAGATGGGGTCAGGACCGCCGAACCAGATCCGGTGCCGCTCACCGTTCGTGCCGGGCGGGCTCAACCTCGCGACGCCATCGGCCGGGTGCTCATGGCCGCAGAGAACCGGGGGTTGGTGTGGCTCGGACCTCGCACCACACCCGAGGGACGCACCATCGACCACGTGGCCGTGTCTCCCAACGGGGTGTGGCTGGTCAAGACCGAACCTCCCGCCACCGGCCGAATCGAACGCCGCGACGTCGGAGATTGGTTCACCGCCGAGCCCCGCCTCTACGTCGGCGACCAGGACCGAAGCGACGTGGCCGTGGTGAGCGCTGCCGACGAAGCGTCGGTGGCCCGGGCGCTGGTGGCGTCCCCGCTGGAGTCGCTGCCGATCTATCGGGTCCTGTGCTTCGCCGATGTGCCTCCGGCCTGGATCGAACGGCCCTTCGAATTCCAGGGCATGTGGGTCACCTGGAGTCGCCACCTGATCGAACCCATGCTGGCCACCGTCCACATCCACCGGACTGAGGTGTCGCGGCTGGCCGGCGTGCTCGACCGGATACTCACCCGGGCTTAAGGAGCCGCATCCACCGCTCAAAGCCGGGAGCGGGCGGCCAGGCTGGCGAGTGGAGGGCGCTCGTTGGGGGAGACGACCAGCGGCGACGTCCCGGGACGACGCAGGATGGCAGGTCCGGGTGGCCGGACACCGGCCCGATCCAAGATGACCTGACTCACGGTGAGAGCCATGGGGCCCAACTCATCGAGCGTGCGGTTGCGATGGTGGCGCACACCGAGGTCGACCTGGGCTATGTGTTCGATGCCGACGGTGCGGGCCGCGTCGATCAGCAGGGCCACGTCGACGCCGTAGCCGGTCATGAAGGGCAGTCGTTCGAGGAGCGTGCGGCGTCCCGCGTACTCGCCGCTCAACGGCTGGGCCACCTCGGCCAGGTCGGGGAAGAACTGCGACAACAGAGGACGGGCCAGCAGCTCGGTCACCCGACCGCCGCCAACGCCGTCGGACTCGGGCCGGTGGTAGTGGCCCTTCACGAAGTCGATGGTCGGGTCGGTCAACAACGGACCCAACAGACCGACCACGAACGCTGGATCGAAATCGACGATGTCGCTGTCTACCCACGCCACCACGTCGCCGGTGCTCTCGTGAAGCGACTTCCACAGCGCTTCCCCCTTGCCGTGGCCGGCGCCGTACTCGGTCAACACCTCACCGGCGTCGACCACCCGGGCACCAGCGGCGGCGGCCCGCTCCGCGGTGAGGTCGGTGGAGTGGTCGTCAACGACCACGATCTCGTCCACCAGGGGGGTGAGCTCGACGAGGTGGTGACGGATGGATGCCACCACCTCGCCGACGGTGCTCTGTTCGTTGCGGGCCGGCAGGCACACCGACACCGTGGTCGCCCCCTTGAGCGAGGTCAGGTCCGCGGCCCGGAACCAGCCCTGAGGGTAAGAGCGCGGGAAGCGGTCTTCTTCCAGCGCCCTGATGCCATCGGTCACCCCACCAGCTTGCCGCAGAGGACGCCCGGTACCACCTTCGACCGCTGATCGCCCACTGGTGGAAGGTCCGCAACCCGCCACTACCATCGGGCCCGCCCGTCCTCCTCCCGAGGACCCGTTCTCCCAACCAGTCGAGGTAACCGGCCCATGTCCGTAACCGTTCGAGTCCCCACCACGCTCCGCACCCTCACCGGCGGCGAGTCCGAGGTGCAGGTCCAGGGCGGCACCGTCGGCGCCGTCCTGGACAGCCTCGAGGCCGCCCACCCCGGGTTCAAGGACCGGTTGCTCGATGCCGAAGGCGGCCTGCGCCGGTTCGTCAACCTGTACGTGGCCGACGACGACGTGCGGTTCCGTGACGGGTTGGACACCGAGGTGGCCGACGGCGACACCGTGTCGATCATCCCCGCGGTGGCCGGAGGCTGAAACGCATCGAGCGGGACACCGATGGTCTCCCTCCGACCCATCGATGCCCCGCTCTCGTGCGGTGGAGCGTCGCTCCTACTGATTAGATGATCGACGGATCGGGACCGGCCCATGATGGGTCGTTCGACCCTTTGGCCTGTCGTTGACCTCCCGTCGGCTGCCAGCGCGAGCTCGTCAGCGGTTAGCAGTCTCCCCCTGCGGTTGCTAACGGCGGCCGTAGGTGGTTTGCTGTTAGCAGTCTCTCTACGAGAGTGCTAACCGTTCCGACCCTCACCGCTTCTGGGAGAACCTTCAGATGCCCAAGATCATCGCCTTCGACGAGCAGGCCCGCCGGGCCCTCGAGGCCGGCATGAACCAGCTCGCCGACGCCGTCGCCGTCACCCTCGGCCCCAAGGGCCGCAACGTGGTGCTGGAGAAGAAGTGGGGTGCCCCCACTATCACCAAGGACGACGTATCGGTCGCCAAGGAGATCGATCTCGACGACCCCTACGAGAAGATCGGCGCCGAGCTGGTCAAGGAGGTCGCCAAGAAGACCGATGACGTCGCCGGTGACGGCACCACCACCGCTACCGTCCTGGCCCGGGCCATGGTCCGCGAGGGCCTCAAGAACGTGGCCGCTGGCGCTAACCCCATGGTCCTCAAGCGGGGCATCGAGGCCGCCGTCGAGGCCGCTGTGGCCGCTGTGGCCGACCTGGCCGTCGACGTGGACGACAAGGAGCAGATCGCCAAGGTCGCTTCCATCTCGGCCAACAACGATTCCGAGATCGGCGAGCAGATCGCCGAGGCCATGGACAAGGTGGGCAAGGACGGCGTCATCACCGTCGAGGAGTCCAACACCTTCGGCATCGAGACCGACTTCGTCGAGGGCATGCGCTTCGACAAGGGCTACATCTCGCCCTACTTCGTCACCGACCCCGAGCGGATGGAGGCCGTCATGGACGACGCCCTCATCCTGCTGGTGTCCTCGAAGGTGTCCAACGTCCGTGACCTGGTCCCGGTGCTCGAGAAGGTCATGCAGTCGGGCAAGCCGCTGGTGATCGTGGCCGAAGACATCGAGGGTGAGGCCCTGTCCACCCTGGTGGTCAACAAGATCCGAGGCACGTTCCGCTCGGTGGCCGTCAAGGCCCCCGGCTTCGGTGAGCGTCGCAAGGCCATGCTCCAAGACATCGCCATTCTCACCGGCGCGCAGGTGATCTCCGAGGACGTAGGCCTCAAGCTCGAGAACACCACCCTCGACCTGCTCGGCACCGCCAAGAAGGTCATCATCACCAAGGACGAGACCACCATCGTCGAAGGTGGCGGTGACGCTGATGACGTGAAGGGTCGGATCAGCCAGATCAAGACCGAGATCGACAACACCGATTCCGACTACGACCGCGAGAAGCTCCAAGAGCGTCTGGCCAAGCTGTCGGGTGGCGTGGCCGTGCTCAAGGTCGGCGCCGCCACCGAGGTGGAGCTCAAGGAGAAGAAGCACCGCATCGAGGACGCCGTCTCCACCGCCAAGGCCGCCATCGAAGAGGGCGTCGTGCCGGGCGGTGGCGTGGCCCTCATCCGGGCCCAGGCTGCGGTGATCGAAGCCGCCGGCAAGCTCGAGGGCGACGAGGCCACCGGTGCGCTCATCGTGGCCCGCGCCGTGGAAGAGCCCCTCAAGCAGATCGCCGTCAACGCCGGTCTCGAGGGTGGCGTGGTCGTGGCCAAGGTCAAGGAGCTGTCGGGCAACGACGGCTACAACGCCGCCACCGACGAGTACGGGCCGATGCTGCCCACCGTTCCCGACGCGGCCAAGGTGACCCGTTCGGCCCTTCAGAACGCCGCCTCCATTGCGGCTCTGTTCCTCACCACCGAAGCCGTGGTGGCCGACAAGCCCGAGGACAAGGCCCCGGCCATGCCCGGCGGAGGCATGGAGGACTTCTGAGTTGATGGGGTGACGGCTCGATCGTCGCCCTGACCTGAACCCGAAGTACCAAGAAGGCCGGCCCCGATGGGGCCGGCCTTCTCGCGCATCGGGCCTGGGGGGAGAGACCCGACGCTGCGGGGACACCTGGCCCGGCGGCGGCCCGGGCGGTGTCGCTCCGGTCAGTTGCCGCCGGCAGCCATGATGTCGGCGTTGATGCGTTCGACCCGCTGACGCAGGTCCTCCAGTTCGGTGCGGACGGTCTGGAGGGAGCGTGAGGTCTCGGGCCAGGCGCTGCGGAACTGGGTGGCCAACGCCCCGTCCCACACGTCGGGCTGGGAGAGCTGGCGTCCTTGCTGGTCGAGTTGGCTGATCTGTTCGGCCAACCCGCCGTTGATGATCGACGCCATGGTGGTGACCGCGGTGCGGGCGGTATCGGTGGAGAGGACTCTGGTCATCTTTGCTCCTGTCTCGGGTTTGGAATGACATGAAACTACATGAAAGATCCATTTTCGTCAACGGGTGGCATGGCCACCTGGACAAAGCCGGACACGTCCTGGTCCGGTCCGGTCAGCCAACCCCGACCCACCACCAGGTCGACCATGGGCCGACGGGGCAACCGAACGCCCAGTAGGTCTCCATCCAGATCCAGGTCCGGGTTCAACAACAGCCCCGTTCCATGAGCCCGCACCTCTCGGGTCCAGTGCCCGAACTGGGTACGGGCCCGGTCGTTGCGACACGCCGCCACCACGTGCACGCCCGGGTTTCGGCTACTCACGAGGCCAACCAGAACGGGGTCCTCGGCGTCGATGCGTTCGGCATCGTCGACCAACACCAGGACAGGGCCGGCGGTGAGATGCTCCGGTGTGAACGCCCCGGCTGGGACGGCCCCGGCCACGGTTGGGAGAACACGAACGGCGGTCGGCAGCGATGGGGCCGTCGATGACGGAGGGCTGATCCAGTACGTCGGCACGCGCCCAGCTGCGTCGACCGCCAACCGAACCAGTGTTGTGGTGCGCCCCGAACGGGGAGGCCCAGCGATCAGCGCATGGCTCCCGGGTGCCAGGTGCAGCGACACCGGCCCCAGGTCTCGGTCGGCGAGACCCAGCGGGAGTCCAATGCCTTCGGGCCCATCGATGGTCACACCCCGTTCCGAGTGCCCTGCTGAGCGCGAGGAGACGACACACCGAGCCTCGAGCTCGGTCCACAGGTCCGAGTCGCTCACCTGGCGAGGCAGCACCCCGACCCAGCGCGTGGTCGGCAACCCGCCACCCGGTCCACTCAGTTGGGCCACTGCGCCAGCCAGGCCGAGGTCGGGTCGGGCCACCTGGACCACGGTGACCTGACCATCGACGACGGTGACGGCACGGTCGACGCCGAGGGTCGGGACCGCCCGCGGTGATATGCCGTGGGCCGCCACCTCGCCCGGATCGCCCAATCGGAACAGCAACCGCTGCTCGCAGACGGCCAACAGCTGCTGGGGTACGCCGGCCTCACTCGTCATGCACAGGTGGATCCCACATGCCGAGCCCTCGGTGGCCAGAATCACGAGGCGACTCCAGGTCTCGGTGTCGCCGATCTCTTCCCAGGCCAGGCGCAAGCGATTGACCCCGTGGACCACGAGCAGGGCCGGCGGACGCTCCAGTCCAGGGTCGGCCTTGCGTCGGGCCAGCTCAATGGCGAGCGCGCCGATGGCTCGACGCTGACGCTCGAGATCGGTGGGTCCTACCACGGCACCCACCGGTTCCAACCCGGCCAGGGGAGCGAGGTCCCCGGCCCCGCCGTCGATTATGTGGACGTCCAGCCGAGGTCGAGCCCATCGCCGGCACGCCTCCAGCGTGACGGTGCCGGCCAGCGTGGCCGGCCCGGTCCCGGGCAGCCCTAGCCCCAGGAGTGGACCCCGAGCGGGGTCCCAGGTGAAGGGGCCGGTGCGCTGTTGGTCGGGTTCGTCGGCCAGACCCAGGACCAACCGAGACGTCGGTCCAGGCCCGTCGGCCACGATGCTCCAAACTTTTCGACTCGGCCCGAGGGCGCCGACGGTGTCGGTTTCCGGACCGCCGACCGGGCCAGCTTCCGGGCCGCTGACCGGCCAGGTGACATGGTTGGGCAGCGGCGGTGGCCACGGACATCGGGGCGTGCGGCCCTCGGCCTCGTGCCAGGCCTTGGCCATGAGGTCGACCAGCCTGTCGAGATCGGAGGCTCCGTCAGCCAGATGATCGACCGAGCCGGTGCCATGGCATGTGGAACCACCCCGACTGGTTGGGGTGGGACCCAGCGGTCTCACCGAAACCGACCCCAGTGCGCCCATGTCACCAGCCCCAGCTCCGGTGGCCACCTGGGCGGTGGTCAGATCTCGAGGGCCGAGTCGCACCAGGGCACGGCCCGGAATGGAACGGGGCAGCTCAGATGCCGAGGCAGTGCCGATTACGTCCACGCTGTCCTGGGCGGTTGCGACTCGCAGGCAAAGTCGAAGGCCCACGTTGGCTTGGATGGCGGCGTTCACCGCCCCGGCTGGGCGTTGGGTGGCCAGCACCAGGTGGACACCCAGGCTGCGCCCCCGTTGAGCGATGTCGACCAGGGAGTCAACGAAGTCGGGAACCGCCGACCCCAGTGCCGCGAACTCGTCGATCACCACTACCAGACGGGGGAACGGATCGGTGGCCGAAGTCTGCGCTTGGAGTGGGTCGTCGGGCCGTGAGGTGTTGAGACGAACCTCGGTGATGTCGCTGGCTCCTTCGGCGCGCAGACGGGACTCGCGGTGGCGCAGTTCGGCCTCCAGACACCGCAGGGCCCTGGCTGCAAGATCCTCGTCGAGGTCGGTGACCACGCCCACGGTGTGGGGCAGGCGGGCGCAGACGTCGAATGCGCTTCCCCCTTTGAAGTCGATCAAGACGAAGTTCAGGTGGTCAGGGCTCGATCCGACCGCCAGGGACACCACCAGTGATCGCAACAGTTCGCTCTTGCCTGATCCGGTGGTGCCGGCCACCAACACGTGGGGGCCGTCGGCGGCCAAGTCGATCACGAGCGGACCATCGGCGGACACGGCCAAGGTGGCGGTGGGGGCCGGGTCCGGACCACCGGCCCGCCACCGAGACAGCATCGTGAACGGTGAAGCGTGAGACAGGCCGAGGACCGAACGCAGCGACACCACCGTGGGCAGATCTCTGCTCGGGTTACGGACCTCGGGATCCTCGAAACGGGCCATGGCCCGGGCCCGCTCCGCGGCCAAACCTCGAGCGGTGCAAGCCGCCACCGAGTAGCCGGCCGAGACCGAAGGCGGGCCGGTCAAGGTGCCGTCCTGTGCGACGCGGATCACCTCGACGCACGCGGCCGGCACCGGGGCTCCCTCGGCCAGGACGACGACCGCTGCCATCGTCGATCCCGTTTCGGTGCATCGTTGGAGCGCGATCCGAGCCGGCGAGCTCCGTTGGGCCAAGCCTCGGGGGTCATCGATGATGCAGAGCGTCAAGTGGGGCCCGACACCGGCGGAGTCTGGCGAGCACGAGTCGACAAGCGTCTCGGTCACCTGAGCGGCGCCATCGGGGTCGTTGGCCAGCAGGGTCTGACCGGCGTGGCTGGTGGTGTGAGGAAGCCAGGCCAGCCAATCCCAGTCGCAGTGGTGATCCGTCCAGATCCCGGCAACGCCCAGATCGACAGGCCCGTGCGCGGCGGCCGCTCCCAACACGATGGTCCGGGCCAATCCTCGAGCTTGGTCCGCAGGGCCGACTACAGCGATCGCCTTACCCGGCAGGAGGCGGATCCCGATGTCGGTGTCGGCCAAAGCACGGTGCCGGGCGACCATGTCGACCACCGCGGGGTCGGCCCCGTCCAGCGAAGCGGTCACCGGAGGCGCCCACGGCCCGGTACCGTGGCCCACCCTGATGAGGCCGAAGTCGCAGTGGTCGGCTCGGCGCTCCCATAGGTGCGGACCGTTCGTGTCGGTGAGGTCGATGGTGAAGGCATCGGCGAAACGGTGAAGACGGTTTCGCCGCTCCTGGTGAGCCGCTGTGGCGAGGTCTGTTCCGAGACGTTGCAGTTCGCGTCGGAGACGACGCTGCTCGCGTCGTCGTCCCCTCCGACGGTTGCGGCGACCGTCAGCGAGGTGGCCCAACATGGTGAGCGGTCCAAGCAGAGCGAAGGCGGCGTAACGCCACGAACCGAGCAGCATCACCATGGCCAGCGCCCCACCGCCCGACACCACCAGGGCCACCAGGCCGAACGGCACCGGCTTGATCGGTGGTGGCGACGGTTCGGGTAGGGCCACCGCCGAGGGATCGGGATCGGTCGGCCGTCGCCCGCTGCGGTGGTGGGCGATCGTTGGACCGTCGCTTTCAGGGCTCGCCCCGACCATCGCCGCGGCCGGTGGGCGGGGGTTGTGCTCCAGCACGGCTCTGGCGTTGCCGAGGTTGATCGCTTCCCCCACCTCGAGCCGAACAGGTTCGACGGCGCGGAGCCCGTTGACCAGGGTGCCGTTGGAGCTGTTCAGATCGGTGACGGTGACCGTGACACCTGGGCTGGCGCTCACATTCAGGCGGACGTGAGTGCCCGATACGGTCGGGTCTGCAACCAGGTGCCCGTCCGCCGGTGGGCGACTTCCCAGTATCTGGTCACCGGATCTGAGCTTCACGATCAACCCACAGGCGGCTCCAGTGGTGAACCTGAGGCGAAGCCCGGCTGTGAACGGATTGGTGCCGTAATCGCCGAGGTCGCTGCGGTGATCGCCTCCGTCCCAACCCGGCCGTGGCGGGGAGGTGTGCACCTCTGAGCCGTGGAGCAGGCCAGCCCGGTCGATTGGCGTGGCCGGTGTGGTGATTTGCCCATCGATCCATGCCGGCCCAGGAGGCGCGGTCGGATCGAGGGCGGTGACGAGATCGGCGATGGTGGCATCGGGGTCGGAAGTGGTCACGACCAGGTCGTGGTTGTGGTGGCGAATCAGGCGGTGGGTGGGCACGGTTCTCCCGAAAGCGCGATCGACGGCCGTTCGCAGGATTGGGGTCCGTGCCGTGGAGGGCCCCGACGAGATCCCGCACCTACCCCCGACACCCTTCTTCCAACCAGTTCGGCCCGCTCCGGTGACGAGTTGCCGGTGGCCGGCGATCATGGTCGGCTGATCTGGTACCGGTAGCTTCGATGCCATGTCTGAGCCACTTTCCCCCTCCGTCGGCCTGGGTGTGATCCACCTCTTCTGCACGGTTACCGCGGGGGTGGATCGGCGTGCGCTGGCCGAGGCCGTCTCCTCGGCGGGGGTCGACGGTGTTCAGGTGGTGCCGGTTGCGGTGCTAGGTCACAAGGCCGATGTCGCCCTCATGGCGTTGGGCCCGGATCTGTGGCGCCTTCGGTCTTTCCAGTCCGAGGCGGTGGCCGCAGGCCTGACCGTGGTCGATTCCTACGTGTCGCTAACCGAGTTGTCCGAGTATGCCCAGGGGCTGCCAGAGGCCATGGCGCAGGCCCGGCTCTACCCCCAGCTTCCGCCCGAAGGTAAGCCGGCCTGGTGCTTCTACCCGATGTCCAAGCGTCGTGGGGAGGGACAGAACTGGTTCACCCTTCCGTTCGAGGATCGTGATGCCCTGATGCGTGAACACGGTTCGACCGGGCGCGGTTTCGCCGGGCGGATCCTCCAGCTCATCACCGGTTCGGCCGGCGTCGACGACTACGAGTGGGGCGTGACCCTGTTTGCCCAGAAGCCCGATGACCTCAAGGAAGTCGTGTACAAGATGCGCTTCGACAAGGCGTCGGCCCTCTACGCCGACTTCGGTCCCTTCGTCACTGGAATGGTCGGCTCGCTCGACGAAGTGCTCGACGCGGCCGGGGTGGCGCGCTGATCAGATGGGCTGGCGATGGGACGCGACCGGAAGCGACGTGAAACCATGACGGTCGTGGAACCTGCCGAGTTGGCCACGGTGATCGACCCGGATGCCGCGTTGTCGCGGTTGCGGGCCTGGTTTGCGGATCAGCCGGCCGTGGTGGTGGCGTTCTCGGGTGGGGCCGATTCGGCGCTGGTGGCATGGGTGGCCAACGACGTTCTGGGGCCTGAGCGAGCGCACTGCGTGACCGCGGTGTCGGCGTCGTTGCCCGAGTCCGAGTTGGCAGGTTGCTCGGAGTTGGCGGCCTCGTGGGGCCTGAACTGGTCGAAGGTGGTCACCGACGAGTTGGACGACCCCGCCTACCAGCGCAACGACGCGCAGCGCTGCTACCACTGCAAGGACGCGTTGTCGCGCGCGTTGGAGCCTCTGGCCGAGGCGCGCGACGCGGTGGTGGTGCTCGGAGTCAACCTCGATGACCTGGGCGACCACCGTCCCGGGCAGCGGGCCGCCACCGAACGCGGAGCGCTGTTTCCACTGGTCGAGGCCGGTTTGACCAAGTCGATGGTGCGTGATTGCTCGCGGGTGTTGGGGCTTGAGACGGCCGACAAACCAGCCGCTGCCTGTCTGGCGTCGCGGGTTCCCTACGGAACCCCCGTGACCTTCACCGTGCTGCGGGAGGTAGAGGCAGCCGAGGCCTCTCTGCACGATCTCGGATTCACCGAGTTGCGAGTCCGCCACTACGGCGAAACCGCCCGTATCGAGGTTCCTGTCGACCGGCTGGCCGAGGTGATCGATCGCCGCCTGGAGGTGGTGGAGGCGGTGCAGGCCGCCGGATATCGATATGTGACCGTCGACCTCGAAGGACTTCGGAGCGGCAACCTGAACGGTGCCGCCGGGGGGCCGAGGGCCACCGCTGGGGTTCGAGCGGGAGTCCCCGCCGAGAATCCTGTAGATCGCTGATCGTGGTGGCCCGAACGCTGTCAGAGTGAGGGCGAAACTACCCATCACGAACAGCGGTTTTGCGACTGCAATGAGTGGTCGAAATCCCACTTGGAGTGGGCTGAAAACCACGGTCCACGGTTTTATGTGAAGATCGTCGAAGAGGCCCAAATTTGGTCTTGAGTCCGCTTCAGGGCGCGCCGTTACCCCTTCCGACCCAGTCGTCGAGAAGTAGGAACGGGGCCAGAAACCATGAAGCTCTCAGCTCTCCGCAAGGTGGCAGTATCGATAGCGGCGGGAATCGCCGTGACCGGATTCGCAGCCTGCGATCCGGCTCCGGTCGACCCGACCCCTCCCCCCACCGGTTGGACCCTGGTCGGCGGCGACGAGTTCAACGGCTCCAGCCTCGACACCTCCAAGTGGTCCGCCTACAACAACACCTACGGCGACGGGAACAACGAGTACGCCTGCCTGACCCCCAACAACGTGGCGGTGACCGGTGGCAGCCTCAAGATCACCTCCAAGAAGGAGACGGTCACCTGCCCCGGCAACAAGGCCCGGAACTACACCTCGGGCTTCATCGGCTCCCGTGAGACCGGCACCTATTACACCCGCTACGCCCGCTTCGAGATGCGGGCCCGGGTTCCCCACAACCAGGGTCTGTGGCCGGCGTTCTGGCTGCGTCACCGCAACGGAGCCAGCGTGGCCGAGGTCGACATCATGGAGTACTTCCACTCCCAGGTCCCCGGCAAGACCACCAACACCTTGCACCTCGACGGTCGCCACAACCTGTCCAAGAAGTCCTCGACCTTCGAGAGCTCCGGCGTGCCCACCCCGGGCTGGCACACCTGGGCCGTGGAGATCAGCCCGGTCGAGGGCGGCGCGGTGAAGTTCGACTTCCTGCTCGATGGGAACCTGACCCACACCTACACCGACACCCAGCACAACTGGGCATCGGGCGCTGAAGCCGGAACGTGGGACATCGCCATCAACCAGGCCGTGGGTGGCAACTGGGGCGGCGATCCCGACGGCGTGCTCGGTGAGCTTCCGCTGGTCAACCGCTGCTCCATCTCGGGCACCTTCCCCGGCGGCTGCAAGACCACCGGCATCAACCGGGTCGACTGGGCCGATTCCGCCGACGCCACCTACGAGGTCGACTGGGTCCGGGTCTACACCCGCTGACGTCATCGGCCCCACCGGACCCCGCACCGGTCAGGGCGAACGAAAGAGCCCCGGGTCAATGTCGACCCGGGGCTCTTTCGCGTCCCCACCGCAAGGCTCTGCCTCCGGTGGCTCCAGGATCGGTGGTTCCAGGATCAGTGGCGGGCGTCGATGGCCAGATCGAAGCCAGCGGTGGCCTGGTTGCGGCTGTTCAGGTGCATCTCCACCGCGATGGTGTTGGTGCCAGCCACGAACGCTGATGCCGGCACGACGAAGGTGAAGGGAAGGTGCCGCTCACCAACGGGGACCGGGCCCGCCGCAAACGTCTCGGAAGTGACCGGGCCGGCGGGCATGTTGGTACGAGCCACCTCGACCCCGTTCACGTACACCACCGCTCCGCTGTTGCGGATGACCTTCAGGTCTACGCCGGTGATGGCGGCCGGGTCGACGATCTGGACCGTCCGGCGGTAGTAGGAGGTCAGCGGCCGAGGGGCCGGGGCCGAGGAGATGATCGTGGCCTTGGGGGTGTCGCCGAACCCGAACTCGCCGGGACCGAGGTTCCAGGTGCTGTCATCGAAGCCGACGGTGTTCCAGTTTCCATCGGGCGGGGTGTCGGAGTAGGACCACCGCCACTCCGACCCAAAGGTGAGGAGTTGGTCTTCGACCGGTGTGGGGCCGATGACCTCGATCGGCGTGGTCGAGGCCGACCGGTTGCCGGTGGCGTCGTAGGCCCGAACGGCGTAGCGGGACCCCGAGATCGGCACCGTGTCGGTGAAGGAGGTGGAGGTAACCGAAGCGATCACCCGGTTGTTGCGGTACACGTCGTAGCCGACCCATCCGCTGGAATCGGACGAGCCGGACCAACTCAGTGAGACGGTGCTGGTGCCGGCGGCGCCGACGAGTGAGGACGGGGCGCTGGGCGGCGTCGAGTCGATGGGGCAGAAGCGCCCGAACCCGCCGAGCCAGTCATCGGCAGACGCCCCGGTGGCCGAGCCCTGCGCCAAGTCCCCACCGACCCACACGCACCCGCGGTTGTCCTGGTCGATGGCCCAGATGCCTTCGCCTACGGCCCCCTTGAGACCGTGGGGGAACCAGGACATGTCGACCTCGTGGGTGACGGGGTTGAAGCGAGCCACGGTGTTGATGGGATGGACCGACCGGAACCCCTGGGGACTGCGAAAGTTGTTGGTCCCCAAGAGGAGGGTGTCATCGCAGTGGCATCCCACGTAGACCCAGTCGCCCAGGACCTCTATCGCCTGGGTGTCCCCGCCCGCCTTGGTGAGGTGGGAGTCCAGCAGGGTGGTTCGGTTCCGGTCGTACCACTGGGTGTCGTGTTCGGAACCTCCCACCATGATCTGATCGGCGTACTCCTCCACCGCGTACTGGTACTTCTGCTCGTCGGGATCGCTGCCGTCGACCGAAGGCTGGAAGGGGCCCATGCCCGGTACGGGAGAGCCGGTGGCGGAATCGGTGATGGCGTAGTAGCCGTGGTTGGTGTCTCCGTTCACCGAGTCGAAGAAGCCTGACAGGTACACCCGGTCCCCGGCTGCGGCGGCCCTTACCCCCACGCCAGTGCCGGTGAGGATCGGCTTCCACGTTCCCGGTGATCCGTCGGTGGCGCTGACGCTGATGGCTCGGGACACGGTGATCTCGTTCCAGGTCCCACCCTTGACCCGGTTGAACCGGCCGGTGGCGTAGATCCAGCCGTTGCGTTGGTCCAAGCCCCGTACCAGATGGGTCTCTGAGGTGTGGGTGATGTTGGCCCTCCAGGTCGGGATGACCTCACCGGTGAAGGGGTCCAGGGCAACCAGGCCCGACGTGTCGGGTAGCCCGTCGACCGAGGAGAAGTCACCGCCCACGATCAGCTTTCCGTCGTCGGTCATGGTCATGGCCCACACCCGACCGGCGAACACCGGGTTGAACGACGAGATCCAGTTGCCATCCAGGTCGAAGGCGGCCAGGGACGCCTGCGGATAGGTGGGGCCACCGGGGCCTTGCTGCACATCGGTGAAGCGACCGCCCACGAAGACCCGGTCCCCGTAGACCTTCAACGCGTTGACCGTGGTGTTCCACGGGTCTATGTCGTCCTCACCGGTGTGGTCGAGGCCCGTCACTCCCCATGGGGCCGTCTCCGGTGTGGCCTGGAGGGTTGCCGGCACCGCCTCAGGCCCGAAACCTTGGCTGGGGATGGCCGGGAGCTCGACCGAGCCGTTGGCGATCTGGGGGCGAAGCCAAACCCGGGTGAAGGGCAGGACGAACCCGGTGGCGGTGTGGCGGTACAAGAAGGTGGATGCGCTGTTGGATCCGCTTACCCCGGTTCCGAACCCGAACCCCTGCTTCCAGCCGTTGCCCTGGGAGGCGTAGGTGCGGAGCCTGGAGGTTCCCTTGTAGTTCTTGAGACCGGCGGTGGGGTAGTCGTAGAAGGTCGAGTAGGTGTCCTTGGTGTTGCCGTTGGCGTAGTTGGTGGAGCCGATTCGCATGGACGCCAGCTTCAAGCCTTGGGGGAAGGCCCAGCTCCAGCCGGTGTAGGTCGGGAACAGGCGCATGTCCTGGCGGGTTGTGCCCGACGCGTTGGTGGAGCGCTCGAGGCGGATGCCGTCGGTCAGGCCCGAGACCGGTTGGTTGTTGAGGAGGTCGTTGATCGTGTCGGTGCTCAACGCCGCAGCGCTGAAGGCCCCGGTTCCGTCGACGGTGTTTCGCAGCACACCGGGAGTACTTTGGCCCGACGGACGGAAGTTCCAGCTGTCTCTACCGCGGGCCACCAACACCCACCCCCCGCCGTTGGTGGTCATGTCGCAGTAGAACTGGGTGGGGCGGTCCAGGGTGGGCAGGTACAACCAGTAGATGCCGTCGGGTGAGGTTGGGAACGCCTGCTTGATTCCCCAGCACGATGCCCCGGCACCGGTGGAGGTGAGGCCGTCGCCGACAGGCACGTCGGCGGGGTCGCATGCGGTGAGGGGGATGACAAGGACGGCCAACAGCAGCGCCAACCTCTTCAGTGCCTTGGCCAGTTTCATGGGGGTGTTCCTCTCGCCCTGCCGGTCCGTCCCCCCAGCCTACGCCGATCACCCTCCGTGGCAATAGTCCAATTGATCTCACTTAGGGTGATATGCGGGGACGGTGCTCAGGCCCTCGCCCATGGCAGTGAACGGCCCAGGATCTCCTCGGTGGCCAACACGTGAGGGGTCAGTTCGATGGTCAGCCGCTCTCGTACCGCGGCATCCATTCCTGGGCTCGGCTCCGCGTTCCAAGGCTCCACCGAAGCGAGGCGATGCCCGGGAAGGCCGAGCCGGTCGAACAGGCCGTCGCAGAACCGCTGGGGATCGGCGTACATCTCCTCGGATGGCACCACCACAACTCGGTCTCGGCCGAAGGCCCCGAACCAACGCTCCAACATCGGGGCGTAGCAGCCTTGGGCAACGTAGGTCTGGTGACGATGGGCCATCGACCGGGCCGACGGGTCGGCCATCAGGCGGCTCTCCTCACCCTTGGTGCGCTCGGCCTCGGCATCGAGAGCCTCGGCGAAACCCAGCGATTCGGTGTGGTTCCGTCGCTCCTTCCAATGCGAGAAGGCACGCTCCACCGGGTCTCGGAGCACGGCCACTACCAGGGCCTCGGGTGTGACCTGGCGGGCCCGCTCGGGGGCCAACGGGTGGAACAGGTAGTAGGGGCTGGCCTCGAAGCTCACAATCTCGTGACCCAGCCGGCGTTGCATGAGCCGGCGGGTCGCGGCCGTGGGGAAGTGTGACCGGTACCAGCGCACCCCGCGGCTCCACTCCTCGTCGAAGAAGTAGGTGCCCTTGATCTGTTGAGCCCGAGGGAACGTCGGCAGAATGCCCGGGTGCTCGGACAGGTAGCGCCAAAGTGAGGTGGTACCGCCCCGCTTGGCCCCGATCACCAACAGGTCTGGCCCGGGGCGCAGCCCTGCGGTGGCCATACCCACGGCTCTCAGCCCGTGCTTGGCCACATCGGTGACCGCGGTGCCCGGCCCAGACCGGCGCAGCCCCTCCAAGGGGCCGCTACGAGAGGGAACTGGATCGACGGGACTCATGGAATGGCTCCGGACGGGGTGGGTTGGCGTGAGCGCCGGGCTTCGCGGTGGGCTAGGCCGACGGTGACGCCCACGATGACCAGGTGTGGCATCAAGCCGTAGTACGGCATCTGGACGACGGTGGCGATGAGGCTCAGGTGCACCCACCACGACAAGGGAGTCCTGAGCCGCCCCGACAACACCACCTCGGTCCCCAACCAGACCAGGAACAACCCCAGCGCCAGGAATCCGTGGATGAACATCAGGTACCAGATCAGGCCGTGGGTTCCCACCGGCGGGGTGCCTTCGGGTAGGTCGGGAGCGAAAACGGGGGCACCGTGGCCCACCAGCGGAGATTCCAACGCTCCCTCCCACGCCCGCTCGTAAAGGGAAGATCGGGCGCTGTTGGACTTCTCTGACTTGTCGAGACGGTCGTTGACCAGACCACCGGCCGGGGTCAACACCAACAGGGCTGCCACCGCCAACATCCCGGCCATGAGCACGGCCAGCGCTGCGAACCGGCCGCGGAGGGCACGGCGTGCCGCGAAGTACATGCCACCCACGATCAGGCTGAGCCACAGCCCCCGGTTGACCGAGACGAGGATCGGATAGACCCCGACCAGACCGATGATCACCCCCCGGCGACGGCGCGCTGGTGACACCCCCACGATCCACGACTTGAGGAAGAACGGGGTGAGCAGGCCCATGGCCGACCCCCACGCGTTGGAGGACCCGAAGGGCGCGGCAGGCCGGGGGACCGGATACCCCATGAACTGCTGGGTTTCGGCAAAGCGCCACTCCGACAACCGGGCCACGAACTCCACCCGATTCAGCGGGCCGACGAGGATCCCCAACGGTGATGGCGTGGCCAGGTTGGGCAGCAACGTGGCCAGGTAGCCGAAGGCGACCAAGGTGATCCACAGCGCGGCCAGCCAGTCGACCACGGTGTCGGAGGGAACCACCCGCTCATCCACGTTCACCAGCCACACGAACACCGCCAAACAGCCGGCCCACAGCAGCCATCGATAGGTGAACAAGGGCAGCCCAGAGGGAGGGATCACCGTGACGCTGAGGGTGATCCACCCAACCAGGATGACCAGCGGGATGCTCGAGCGCGGGAAGCGGGTCCCACGGTGGGCCAGGATCCGTGATCCGAAAACCAGCCCGGGCAACATCCAGGAGATGCCGTGGATGCCCACGGCCATGGCCGGTGCCGTCCCCGCGGTGATCAGCCAGAGCGGCCAGGCCACGCGACGGGTCTCACGGGCCGACACCTCGGCGGAGCCGCTCCCGCTGCGTGGGGGCGCGGCGACCGCACCGACCCTCATCGAGAGGCCCGAGACCTCATGCCCATACCGCCTCGGTCACCGTGATGTCGGCCTCGGCCAGGGCGCTTGCCGCCTGTTCGGCGGTGAAGCTGTCGTCGTCGAGCACCACGAGCGCGGTCTTGTCGACCCAGCGGCCGAGAGCGGCCGCCGCGGCCTGATGGGTGGGGCTGGGGGTCAAGAAGAACACGGCTTCGAAGCCGTCGCGGCTGGCCCGGGTCAGCAGTGACTCGGTGACGGCCCGCTGGAGCAGACCCGACGCCTCCACCGACCCGCGCGGTCGTAGCCAGGTGATGGAAGGACCCGCAGCCCCCGACGGACCGACCGGGTTGGCCAACTCGGCCTGGAGGAGGTGCTGTTGGTCGATCAGGTCGGTGAAGGAGGTGACGACGCGGGCCTGGGGGATCTCGGCACGGGTGGTACCAGCCACCACGAACACGGCCGGAATCCCGGCGAAGGCCAAGCTGGAGGCCATCTCCTGAGCCAGTTGGATCGGTGGTTCGGAGGTATTGGTGGTCAACAGCACGCCGGTGGCGCTACCGCGTCGTCCCTTCGAGGTGAGTTCGATGGCAAGACGGTCCACAGCCGCATCCACCTGGGCCTGGGTGGCCTTGGGGTTGGCGACGCGGGGCAGGAGTCGGACGTTGGCCCCCGGCAGGATCTGCGCGATTCGGCGGCGACCTCCCCCCAAGCTGTCTGAGCGGTCGACAACGAAGGCCACGCCCAGGCCGGCCAGCAGGCACAGCCCCACCACGCCGACCGACTTGCCCAGCGCCATCTTGGACAACACCGCTTCGGGCGGGGTTGTCACCCGGCGGACCACCCGTCCCACGTCGGCGGTGTCGATGGCGGTGATGGCGGCATAGCTGGTGTTGAGTGAGTTGAGCTGGGTCTGGAACTCGGCGATGGCGGCCTGATCGCCCGAGATCCGGGCATCATTGAGGGCCAGGCGGGTGAAATCGATCTGTTGGCGGATGGTGGCCAGGCGGGTTTCGATGGTGCCAGCGGCGTCAGCTCGGCGCTGGGCGATGTAGGCGTCAGCGAAGGCGTTGGCGCCATCCATGGCTTCGTCGGCGCCGGCTGCTTCGAAGGTGATCTCCAGGACCAGTGACTCTTCCTTGCTGGTGACCGCCACCTGGCGCAGCAAGGTCCGGTTGTCGACCTCGAGGCCCAGCTCCTTGCGCACCGCGTCGGCCACGGCGTCGGACTTGACCAGGTCCTGTTCGGTGGCGATGTCGACCACCTCTTTGTCCGACGTCGGATCCAACGGGTCGGCCAAGACCGGTTTGACCTGAACCCGCGATGTGGCACTGAAGGTCGGATCAGAGGTGGAGAAGGCCACCACCCCGAGGACCAGCCCGAGCACGAGGGCGCCGACCAGAATGGTGAACCGCCGACGGACGAGCCCAACCACGTCGGAGATTCGGAAACCGCTCTCCAGTTCGCTCATGGTCAGCCCTGATGTTCCTCGTCTGGATCCGGTTGGAGGTGGGTGGCTCCGGACCGGTGGGCACCGGGTCGGAGCGAGTGGAGGCTCAACGCAGGTCCGGCCCACCTCAGCCCCACGAGGTAGCCCGCGGCACCGACAATACCGGCCGCGACCAGCCCTTTGGCGTTGTCCCCCATCGTCATACGGCTGAGACCGGCCGTGATCCCGAACGTGGACGTCGACAGCACGGCGGCGATCAGCGCCGGATGGCCAAGGGTGTGGATCCCCAGATGGCGGCACTGCCATCCAGGGAGGACCGCGGCGATCACTATCGTCACGCCCCACACCACGCCGGCCGCGGTTATGCCGTGGCGGGGGACGAAGATCAGGTTCCCGGCGATGTTCACACCGAGCACGGCCCCGGTGTTGGCCATGGCCTGGCTGCTCCGTCCGGCCATGAGGATCGCCGAGGCCGCGGGCCCGACGGGGGTCGCCACCAGCATCGCCACCGCCAAAGCCACCAGCGCGCCCCGAGCCTGGACCACCTCGGGCCCGAACACGGTCAGCAGCGGGGTGGGGAACAGGGCTATGAGCGTGTAGATCGGCCACAGCACCGCCACCTGCCAGCCCGCCACCACCTTGATCAACGCCGATGCCTCGTCGGGACGGTGGCGGGCCATCAGCCCGCTGATCCGAGGGCCGGTCACTTGCATCAATGCCTCGGCGGCGAACAGCCCGGGAAGCAGGTAGCGGGTACCCGAGGCGTACACGCCAGCAGCCGTGGTCGACACCAGCGCGCTCACGATGATGGTGTCGCTCCAGTTCACCGCCACCTCGGAGGCCTGCCCCACCGCCCGCGGCGCGGTGAATCGCCAGTAGGCCCGCCGGAACTGAGGGTCGGGGGCCACCGGATTGCGCCCCGATCGGGATAGGGCGTCGTCGACCCGTTTGCTCATGGCCGCGATGGAGAAGGCCAAGGCCACAGCGTTGGTGGATGCCCATGCCACCCCGGCCCCGGTAGGGCCGGTTCCGGCTGCGGCTGCGATGCCCACGACCACGGGCAGGGCCAAAGCCCGGCCGATGCGCTCGACGGCCACCACCGGGACCATGGTGTCGAAGCCGCGTGTGCCTTGGATCACGACGGTGTGGACCGTGGCGGCCGGAACGAACACGGCCATCCAGCGCAGCACCGTCGCCACCTGGTCGACGGTGTCACCGTCGGCCAGAACGTCAGCCAGTGCTGGCGCAGCCAGGGCCAGGCCGGCGCCGGCCGCCACCGAGACCAAGGTGACCGGTACCAGCGCGACCCGGAGGGTCGCTCGCAATCGTTCGGGTTCGTCCACCGCCCGGAGTCGGCTGATGGTGCGCACCAGCCCGGTGGTGCAACCCAGGCCCGACACGGTGGAAACCACGTTGAAAAGGGCGATTGCCACGACCACAACCGCGGCATCATCCACTCCCAACATGCGGTTGAGCACGATCAGGACCACGAAGTTGGATGCCCCGTAGACGACGGCACCGATCAGGTTGGTGGCTCCGCCCCGAGCCACCGCCGCCACCGCGGGGTCGGCGGGGCGGTTCATGGGGCCGGGCTCGACAGTGACCGGGTGCGGTCCATTGCCGCGGCCATCACCTCGTGGTGATCGCCGATGGGGGTCCCGGCCAGTCGCTCGAGCAGGGCGTGGCGGGTGGCCAACATGACCAGGTGGGCATCGGCGGTCCACGGGTCGGCACCCCGATGGGCGGTGGCCAACGCGGCGGACACGGAGTGCCCGTTGACTATTCGTTGCACTTGGTAGCGACCGTGGATCTCGTCGAGCCCCACCGGGGCACCGGGTTCGCTGTACTCCCAGTCCCAGGCCACCAGTCCCCGACGTGAACGGGCCAGGTTCCACGGCACCCAGTCCCCGTGCCAGCGAGCCCAGGGCAGAGCCCGAGACCCGTGGTGGGTCTCCACCGCGTCCATGAGCGGTTCCACGACGGGGTGATCGTGGTGATCGGCGGTACGGGTGGTCCACCAGGTGGCGTCTTGGAGTGGTCGATCACCGATGGGGTCGTCGAGGGTTCGAGCGGGCCAGGCACTGATCGTTCCGTCGGGCAGTCGACGGGCGTCGGAGGGCATCGGTTCGCACACCACCACGGGCTGGCCCTGCCAGGCGGTGGTGGCCAGCGGCCGGGGAACCACGAGCCGAGGGTCTTCGTGTTCGGCCCACTTGGTCAGCACCCCGGTTTCGGTCTGCACCAGATGTGATCCCACCGGCCCGACGCCGACCTTGGCGTAGGCCAAGGGCGTCCCGTCGGGGTCGAAGCACTGGATCGTGGGCTTCCACACCGGGTCGAAGTTGCCGACACCGACAGCCGCCTGGAGGTTGGCGACACCGAGGAGCTCGCACAGGTGGTGGATGAACGAATCAGGGCCGACGTCGATGGTGAAGGTGGAGGTGAACGCGAACCGGGCAACCCCGACCTTGGTGCCGCCGGCCAGCATCGCCCTGGTAGCGCGGGTCTTGAGTGGTCGCAGGCGGTTGTAGGCCAGGAGGGCGGAGCGGGTGGCCGGCCCATGGTCGACCGGGACCAGGAATCGCGGGTGGTCTGGAGGACCTACCAGCGCCAGGTGGGCAACCGGGCCGGCCGGTTCTGCGCCGCGGTGATCGTTCGCAGGCTGGAGGTCGAGCAGAGAGGCGAGGACACCCAGGCTGGTGCTGGGCGACGGCTCAGATTCCACGGCCTCGCCGGTTCAAGGCGGCGGTGACGGTGTCGGCGGGGACTCCTCCGGCGATGGCCAGGGCGATGAGGGCACGGGGTTCGCGCCACGACCAGCCCCAGGTGGTGCGGATCTGGCGCCAGGCATCTCGGCGACGCCCCTGGGCCGCTATGGCCACCGCGATCTGGCCTTCTACCCGGGCCCGGCCCCGTTGTTCCCCACAGAACTCGGGGTTGCGGTCCAACACCACCCGCAGGGCGGCCTCCCATGAAGGCCACTGTTGACGGAAGTGGGAGCGAACCACCCATCGCACCCTGATCAGCGGCTCGGTCGCCGCTGGGATCGGCTGGTGGCGGGCAGCGCGCAGCATCCAGTCGTAGTCCTCGGCGAAGCCGCCCGGGATGTGTTCATCCATGGGGCCGATCTCGTTCCAGAAGGCGTCGGTGCGGACCAGCGCCGCCACCATGTTGGCTTCGATCCGGCGGGACTGGAGCAGGTGCGCGTAGCGCAACAGAGCGGTGTCGCTCGGACGAGGAAAGACCTCACCATCGACCTCCAACTCCATGCCGCACACCACCGTGTCCGAGTCGGTGGATGTCAGCAGGTCGAGCTGGCGCCGGGCCTTGGAGGTGAGCCAGAGGTCGTCGTCGTCGCAGAAGCCCAACACGGGTGCGGTGGCGGCTGCTGCCCCGCAGTTGCGGCTGCCGGGCAGGCCGGGGGTTCGATCGTTGACCAGGATGCGGACCGGCCGATGGGGGTCGACCGACTCCGTCACCTCGAGCGTCTCGTCGGGTTGGGACCGGTCCCACACCACGATGGTCTCGATCGGCCCGGGATGGTCCTGTGCCCGCACCGCGGCGATGGCTTCGCGAAGTTGGGCAGGTCGGTCGTGGGTGGAGATGACGACGCTCAGGTCGTAGCGGTGGTCGGCCCTGATCATCCCTGGAAGCGGCTGGCGTAGGCGACGCCGGTGCGGATCCGCTCGACCAGTGCGGCGGTGGAGAGGTCGGAGTTGTTGGTGATCTGGGTCGGGGTTGGGATGGTGCGCAGCAGACCGAACCAGGTGGTGATGGTGGCCACTGACGGGCCGGTGGCCTTGCGGTACTCGACCGAATCCGACAGTTGGGCCAGGAGCACGCCCCGCTTGAGGCCGCTGGCCAGGCGTCCCACCCAGTAGGCGCGGCCGCCGGCATCGGGGGCTCGGTCGAAGACGTTGGCGTAGATCTGGTCGACGAACTCGTCATCGTCGAGGTTGCCGTACCGCCCGACGAACTCCGGCGACTGGGCGAACCAGGTGGCGATGTCGGTCAGCGACCGACTGGCCCGGCCGGGCCCAACCCAGTAGGCGAACCCGTTGGTCTCGGGGTTGCGAAGGAACGTGGCCCGGTAAAGGCGGGCGATGGGAGGGGCGACGTCTCGCCATGCCGGGGCGTTGATCAGGTCGACCGGCAGCGATGTCGGGGACGGTGAGTCGGCCGCACCGAAGGTGGTGAGCCATCGGGTCAGTTCGGCACCGGTGGGCCAGCGGCCGGCCAGGTCGTAGTACTGCTGGATCACGTAGGCGGCGGCGTCGGGGGCGAAGGGCCCGAACCGGGTGGACTTGGTGATCCACGGTCGCACCGCCGATACCCGGCTGTAGACGCCTGGGAGGTTGGGGTTGGCGCAGCCGTCGCCCCAAGAGACGACCCCGACCAAGCGAGGTTGAGAACCGGCAGGCTTGACCACGAGGGGACCGCCGGAGTCGCCCTTGCAGGTGTCTACCCCGCCGGCCATGAACCCGGCGCAGAGCATGGATTGGGCCCGGAACTCGGTGGGTTCCCCGTTGGCCTCTCGACCGGGGGGAAAGATCGAGGCGCAGGTCGAGTCGGCCACGATCGGCACGTTGGCGTCTCGGAGGTCGAGTGGGTAGTCGTCACCGGTCCACCCCCAACCAACGATGGTGGCCATGGTGCCCGCCGATTCCAGGTTGGCCTCGTTGGCCCCGATCACGGTCAGTGCGGGGGCGGTGGTGGGCTGGGCTAGGCGGATGAGAGCGAAATCGAAGTCGTTGTAGATCCCGGAATAGGCAGCGTGGGGGTAGATGGCGGCCACGGGCAGCCTTTGACCGCCGTCGCCGTCCAGCGCTGTGAGCCCGGTTACGACCTCTATCGCCTCGGGGCCGATGTAGTCGCCCGTGGGGCCCGGGTAGGTGTTGGGGTACTGGTCGAAACGGTCGACCAGGCAGTGCGCCGCGGTGAGCACCCAACTCGGGCTGAGGACGGTGGCCCCGCAGAAGAGGTCCTCGTCTGGGGTCCCTCCGTCGGCGTAGACGAGCGCAGCGACGTATGGAAACTCCGCGGGCGACGAGGTGGATCCGCCCACGATGCGTCCGGTGCCACCTCCTGGGGCCGGGTCGTTCCCGCCGACCACGGCGGCCGCCGCAGGGGTGGCCGCCAGCATGGAGACGGTGAGGATCAGGGAAATGATGTTGCGCCGCACGGCTGGGACGCTAGTGCCCTGGCCAGGCCGGTTCTTCGCCGTTGCCTGCTCGCAACTCGACGGAGACACCGGGTGGGTGGCGCTGACGCCGGTCCCGGTACCGTCGGTGCCATGTCGCAGCCGCGCCGTCGTGATCCAGGGCAGGTTGGTGAGGAGGCACTCGTCGCCTATGCCCGTGCGCTGGTGGAAGCGGTCGACGCCGTGATGGTGCAGTGGGTCGCGCAGTGTGTTGCGAGCGTGGCCGACGGTTGGCGTCTGGGCTTGGCCAGCGAACTTCAGGCCGAGTCGGTCGCGGCGGGGGAGCGCGCTCGCTCAGATGTCGTTGGTCGCCTGTGTGACCTATTGGGCCAAGACGTCGACCTGCAACGCAGTGGGCCACTGGAGTTGGTCCGCTCCGCGGTGGTTTACCCATCTGAGGTGTTGGCCCGAGCGGGAGTGCCGCCGGTGGAGCGAGACGACTTTGCGGTCCGCGCTTTCCCTGACGACGTCTATGACCTTTCGCCAGCGTCGTTCGCCGACGTACATCCAGACCTGGCCGAACCCGGTATCGCATGGGGTGCGGCCAAGGCTCACGTTGTGATGGCGCGCCGCCGTGGACCGAGTCAGTAGACGGTTACCGGTTCTCGGTCTGACCGGTGGTCGGCGGCCACGGCTCCGACCTTGTCTCGCCGGGACTTGAGGATGCGGCGCCGTTCCCGTTCGGAGCAGCCGCCCCACACGCCGTGCTCGATCCGCTGTTCGAGGGCGTACTCACGGCAGTCATCCTTGACGGGGCAATCCGCGCAGATCTTGCGGGCGGCGTCCACCCCCACGCCGTCGCTGGGGAAGAACGCGGCCGCGGGATAGTTGCGGCAGCTTCCCCGGCTCATCCACGTGGGCTGGATCGGTTCCATCGGTGGGTCTCCTCCGTCCCGCTGGCGGCGTCCGAGGGTCGGCTGCCGGTTCGGGACATCCTCGATGTGGTGATGGTGGCGGGTCGGCCATAAAGCGAGACGAAACCGCCGGGGACATCGTTCCCCGACTCGTGTGAGGATTCGGTGCAGGCGCTGTGGAGATACTGGGAAAACCTGATTGCATGTCCCTATGAGTCATCCGGGGACCAGCAGCGGTGGTTCGTGGTCGCCGTGGGCGCCTCGGCCGGGCGTTGAACCTTCCCCGCCGGCGCGTCGTGATCGAACCAGGCGCAACGTCGAGGGAAGGGCGGGCGCGCCAGGACCCACGTCACCGTCACCGGCGTCACCGTCACCGGCGGAACCCGCTCGTGGCCCGTCCACCTCGACGTGGAACGGCCCTCGACCCACGGTCGACAGCGCAGGCCGAGCCCCGGTGGCCGACCACTGGAGGCCGGTCGGCACCCCGTCGTCGCCACCGGTAGATGCGCCTCCTCCGCTCCTCGACGGTCCCGTTCCCGGGTCCACCCCTCCCCGGCGGGGCAACGCCCTTGCGGTGTTCATCGCCTTCCTCGTCGGTGCGTTGGTGGTCGGTTCGGCCTTCGGTGTCTACGCCCTCGGTCATCGCCACGGCCGCGATGGGGACGTAGCCAACGGCGCCAGTGCCACCACCATCGGCGCTCTGGACATACGGGCCATTCTCGACAAGGCGCAGCCTTCGGTGGTCACGATCCAGACCGGGCACGACGATTCAATCTTCGGTGGGTCAGGGTCTGGGGTTGTGATCTCCGAAGACGGTTTGATCCTCACGAACGCACACGTGGTGGAGGGAGCAGGGGGCGTGATCACCGTGCGCTTCAACGACGGCACCACCGCTCCGGCGGAGCTGGTCGGGGCCGAGACAGCCCAAGACATCGCACTGATCCGGGCCCGACGCACCGGTCTCACCCCGGCGGTACTCGGTTCCTCGGCCAACCTGAGGGTGGGAGACGACGTGGTCGCCATCGGCAACGCCCTGAACCTCGGCGGTGACCCCAGCGTCACCCGCGGGATCGTGTCTGCCAAGGATCGCAGCATCAGTGATGGCCGAGTTTCGCTCGAGCACCTGATCCAGACCGACGCCGCCATCAACCCAGGCAACTCGGGCGGGCCGCTGGTGGACGCCGAAGGGCGGGTGGTGGGGATCAACACCGCCATCATCGAAGGGGCTCAGAACGTCGGGTTCTCGATCGCCATCGACTCGGTGAAGGATCTGATCCCCCGCCTCGAGGCTGGAGAAGGCGACCTGACCGGGAACACCGCTCTGTTGGGGATCCGGTCGGTGACGGTGGACGAGGACCTCGATCAGGCCGTGCGAACCCAGTACGGGGTCACGGCCGAAGCCGGAGCGCTGGTGGCGGCGGTCGAACCCGATTCGCCCGCCTCCGATGGGGGCATCGAGGTCGGAGATGTGGTGGTGGACTTCGATGGCACCGCCGTGGTTTCAAGCGAGCAGCTCACCGGTCTGGTGCGCTCGGCCGAACCCGGAGACAGGGTGACCGTGACGGTTGAGCGGATGGGGCGACGAACCAACCTGGAGGTCACGTTGGGCTCCAATTGAGGAGGGTCGGACGGATCGAGCGAGGGTCGTGGAGTTAGGGGCGTGAGGTGACCGAGCAAGGACATTCCCCCACCGACAGCTATTCGCCCGAGGTGCTCACGCCGATGTCGGTGGTGTCGACCTCGGTGCCCAGAGGCTGGGCTGCGTTGGCAGGATCGGCGGCGGCGGCATCGGCCTTGGCCGTAGGGGAGTTGGTGGCCGGCTTGGCCGGGGGCGGCCAGCCGTCGCCGGTGTCGGTGGTCGGAGCCGCTTTCATCGATCGGTTTGCCGCCTCGCTCAAGGACATCGCCGTCGCCCTCTTCGGCACCAACGACAAGGTGGCCCTGGTCGTGGGTATCGTCGTCGTGTCCCTGGGGGCGGGAGCGGTGTTGGGCGTGGCCGCCAGTCGCCGTTTCGTGGTCGCGATAGCGGGGTTCGTGGCCTTTGGTGCGGTTGGGTTCCAGTCATACCGAACCGACGAACTGTCTCGTACCGCCACCGGTCTGGTGGCGTCGTCGATGGCGGTGGTGACCGGGATCGCTGTGCTGTGGGGCCTGTTGAGCGTGGCTCGCCGCCTTCGTGGCGGTGATCGATCCCCCGGCGGCGTGGCAGTCCCAGGCGGTGTGGTGGTGGACGGTGTGGTGGTGGACGGTGTGGCCGTCGGCGGTCGATTGGAGGCAGCGCCGTCCAGCTCGATGTTCCCGGTAGCGGTGGCGCGCCGGACGTTCCTGGCCATCTCGGGCGGGGTGGTGGCCGCCGCCGCGGTGGTGGCCACCATCGGTCGCCACCTGGCGTCGGTGGGCTCGTCGGAAGCGGAGCGGGCCAAGGTCGTGCTCCCCGAACCTGCCCCGTCGTCGTCCACTCCGACCCCGTCGTTGGATGTGGCTCGGGTAAGTCCCTACATCACCCCTAACCAGGACTTCTACCGGATCGACACCGCGCTTACCGTCCCCCAGGTCGATCTGGATACCTGGCGACTGCGCGTCGATGGCCTCGTCGATCGGCCGTTCGAGTTGACCTACGCCGAACTGCTGGCCCTGGCCTCGGTGGAGGAGACGGTCACGTTGTCTTGTGTCAGCAACCGGGTCGGTGGAGACCTGGTAGGTAACGCCCGGTGGCAGGGCGTCCCGCTCGGGTTGTTGTTGGAACGGGCCGGGGTGCACTCGGTGGCCACCGGTGCTGGTGGTCAGGTCGTGGGACGGTCCTTGGATGGGTGGACGGCCGGGTTTCCCATGGACGTGGCCACCGATGGCCGGGTGGCTTTGGTCGCCTACGCCATGAACGGCGAACCGCTGCCGGTCCGTCATGGATTCCCGGCCCGCCTCGTGGTCGCTGGGCTGTACGGGTACGTGTCGGCCACCAAGTGGCTCGACGCCATCGAGGTGACTCGCTGGGACGATTTCGACGGATACTGGGTACCGCGCGGTTGGGCCAAGGAGGGCCCGATCAAGACCATGTCGCGCATCGACGTACCGAAAGGAGGCGCCGAGTTGTCGGCCGGGATGACCGATGTGGCTGGCGTGGCGTGGGCACCCACCCGAGGCATCTCGGCGGTCGAGGTGAGAATCGACGATGGCCCCTGGAAGCGCTGCGAGCTGGGGGACGTGGCCAGTGAGAACACATGGGTCCAGTGGCACTACCGGTGGCGCGCATCGGTCGGTGAACACCAGATCACCGTGCGAGCCACCGATGGCGAAGGCGAAACCCAGACCCCGGTGGTGGCGGCGCCCGCCCCCGACGGCGCCACCGGTTGGCACAGCAGAAGCGTGAAGGTGACCTGACCCCTCGGGGATACGGCTGGCGGTGTGCCGGTGACGGGCCGGTAGGATCAGCGCCATGTCACAGACCGAAGCCCCCCTTCACACCGAGCCGCCCGTGGGCCACGTTCGGGTGGTGTACCTCGGTCCGGTGGCCCCCCATTGGGAGCTTCAGAGCGACTTCGGCGACCGGGCCATGGTGGACGGTTTCCGGGACCGGATGCAGGCCCGCCTCCAGCTCGTTCCACCTCACGATCCCCAGTTCCGGCGCAACCGCGAGCGGGTGGTTCGTGACGCCGAGCGGGAGAATCTGATCCTCGAGTGGGACCTCGGCATCCCAGAGGAGTGAAGGTGACCAGCGGGTGAACTTCCGTCGGACCCCTGTGCCCATCTGCGGTCGGGTGGGTACCCTCCGGAGATGGACGACCAGCTAGCCGATTCACCCCAACGGTTCTTGAACCGCGAGCTGTCCTGGCTCGATTTCAACGCCCGGGTGCTGGAGATGGCCGCCGACCAATCGGTGCCACTGCTGGAACGCACCAAGTTCTGTGCCATCTTCAGCCAGAACCTCGACGAGTTCTTCCAGGTCCGCATCGCTGGCCTGGCCGACCGGGTGGCTGCCGGTGTCGGAGGTCGTTCTCCCGATGGCCTGACCGCCAACGAGCAGCTCGACCTGATCACCGACCGGGTGGCCGAGCTGGTGCACCGGGTCGAGGAGCTGTTTCTCAACGAGCTGGTCCCGGCCTTGGCCGGGGTGGGGATCGTGTTCTCCAGTTGGGAGCAGCTCGATGACGACGACCGGGCCTACCTGGTCGGTGAGTTCGAGAACCGGATATTTCCGGTGCTCACCCCGTTGGCTGTCGATCCTGGTCACCCTTTCCCCTACATCTCGGATCTGTCGCTGAACCTGGCGGTGGTGCTGCGAGATCCCGATACCGGTGAACGGCACTTCGCCCGGGTGAAGGTGCCGCCGGTGCTGCCCCGTTTCGTGGTGATGCCCGACGGGGAGCGTTTCGTTCCGTTGGAACAGGTGATCGCCGCTCACCTCGATCGGCTGTTCCCCGGAATGGATGTGGTCGGCACCACTGCGTTCCGGGTCACCCGAAACGCAGACCTGACCTTGGCGGAGGAAGAGGCCGACGACCTGTTGGCCGCGGTGGAGATGGAGCTGCGCCGCCGTCGCTTCGGTGCCGCCGTTCGCCTCGAGCTCGACGCCATGGTCATCCCCGAGGTCCGTGACCTGTTGGTGCGTGAGCTGGAGCTGACCGACCGGGCGGTACAGCTCACGGTTTGTCCGCTCGACCTGGGTGGATTGTGGGCCCTCAACGCATTGGACCGGCCCGACTTGAAGGACGAACCGTGGACACCGGTCACCCAGGCTCGCCTCACCGCCCGAGACGATGCCGCCCCGTTGGACATCTTCTCGGTGATCGACGAGGGCGACGTGATGGTGCACCATCCCTATGACTCGTTCTCTTCGTCGGTGGAGGAGTTCGTCCGTCAGGCATCGCGCGATCCCAAGGTGCTGGCCATCAAGCTGACGCTCTACCGCACCTCGGGTGACAGCGACATCGTCAAGTCCTTGGTGCGGGCCGCCGAACGGGGCAAGCAGGTGGCGGCGCTGGTAGAGCTCAAGGCCCGCTTCGACGAGGCGGCCAACATCGGCTGGGCCCGAGCCCTGGAACAGGCCGGCGTTCACGTCACCTATGGCCTGGTCGGGCTCAAGACCCACACCAAGACGGCGCTGGTGGTGCGAGACGAGGGTCAGGCGGTGCGCAGCTACTGCCACATCGGCACCGGCAACTACAACGCCAAGACGGCCCGCCTCTATGAGGATCTGGGCATCTTGACCGCTGACCCCGACATCACCGCCGACCTCACCCAGCTCTTCAACTATCTCACCGGTTACGGCCGCAACGTCGAGTACCGCCGACTGTTGGTGGCCCCTCACTCGATGCGTGACCGGTTGTTGGCCATGATCGACGCTGAGATCGCAGCCCCGGCTGGTACCGGGCGCATCACCATGAAGATGAACAGCCTGGTCGACCCGGTGGCGATCGACCGCCTTTACGAGGCGTCGGCGGCAGGCGTGCAGGTGGATCTGGTGGTGCGGGGCATCTGCTGCCTGCGGCCCGGGGTCCCGGGGCTGTCGGAGAACATCCGGGTTCGCTCGGTGATCGGCCGCTACCTGGAGCACTCCCGCATTTACCGGTTCGCCAACGGTGGTGGCCTCGGTGTCCCGATGGTCTACATCGGGTCGGCTGATTTGATGCCCCGCAACCTCGACGGCCGCGTCGAGGCCTTGGTCCCGGTCATGGACCGCACCCTCCAGGGGCTCGTAGACGAACTGTTGGAGGTGAACCTCTCTGATGACACGTTGGCCTGGGCTCTCGATGGTGACGGGGTCTGGACCCACGTGGAGCGGCTCGGCCAGGTGGACACCCACCTGCGGTGCCAGGAGCTGGCGACCGGTCGGAGCCGTCGCTCCGAGGGGACGGTGACCCCGGCGTCGTCCCTGCTTGGTGGACAGGCCGATGGGGTGAACGGCGCTGGAGCCAAGGGGTCTGGGAGCAACGATGGTGCACATCCGCCAGCGGATCGGCGGGCGCCCATCGAGGTGCGAGCGGCGGGGACGGTCCCGTGGCGGTGGTCTGAGCACGGCGACGTGGAGGTGTTGGTAGTCCATCGGCCCCGCTACGACGACTGGTCGCTGCCCAAGGGCAAGTGCGAACCGGGGGAGGCCGATGAGGACTGCGCCCTGCGGGAAACCTCGGAGGAGACCGGTTGTCACGGCCCGCTCGGCACCGAGTTGGGGGCTGTCCGTTACCACGATCGCAAAGGCCGGTCGAAGCAGGTTCGCTATTGGGCGATGGAGGTAGACGGTGGTGACTTCAAGCCCAACGACGAGGTCGACGAGGCCCGTTGGCTTCCGATCCCCGAAGCCGAGTCACTCCTGACCTACCCCCATGACCGGATTTTCCCCCGTCGTCTCCACTCTGCGGTGAAAGCCTCGACCGATTGAAACCGATGCAATCCTCGGCCATTTGTGTCTGACGTCACGCCGTTGACGGCAGCCGAGGAAAGTGTTGGGTACCAGTTCACCTCCAGTTCAGCTCGTCACCTCCGAAGCGAAACCCGCCCTCCTTACCGTCCTGGACGTCAACGACAAACGTCCGCCCAAGGAGGGCAATCCGTGATCTCCAAGAAGTACCGGACCGCAATTACCGCTGCGGTCGTCGTCCCCGGATTGATGCTGGGAGCGTGCTCCAAGAAGGAGGACGAGAAGGCATCGACCACGACCTCGGCGAACGGCGAGGCCCCGGCTGGGGCGGGCTCCATCACCATCTCGGGCTCGTCGACGGTCGAGCCCATCACCGCGTTGGTGGCCGAGAGCTTCATGGCCGACAACGAGGTCGAGGTCTCGGTGGACGGGCCTGGCACCGGAGACGGGTTCAAGTTGTTCTGTGAGGGAGAGACCGACATCTCCAACGCTTCTCGCCCGATCAAGGACGAGGAGGCCGAGGCCTGCGAGGCGGCCGGTGTCGAGTTCATCGAGCTGAAGGTGGCCATCGACGGGCTGTCGGTGATCGCCCCCGAGTCCAACACCTTGGAGTGCCTCAGCTTCGCTGACCTGTACGCGCTGATCGGGCCTGAGTCCGAAGGCTTCTCGAAGTGGACCGATGCTCAGGCGCTCGCCGCCGAGTTGGGCTCGGACACCACCTTCCCGGACCAGAACTTGGTGATCACCGCTCCCGGCACCGAGTCGGGCACCTACGACAGCTTCGTGGAACTGGTGATCGAGAAGGCTGGTGAGGCGCGGGTCGAGGCCGGCAAGATCACCGAGGACGAGGTCGGCGCCGCCCGTGCCGACTATTCGGCCAGCCCCGATGACAACGCCATCATCGAAGGCGTCGCCACCGACGACGGAGGCCTGGGCTGGGTGGGCTTCGCTTTCGCCGACCAGGCTGATGGGGTCCGTCTCATGCCGGTGGCGGCCGAAGCTGGCGGTGAGTGCGTCGAGCCCACCGCAGCGACCATCCAGGACGGTTCATACCCGATTGCCCGAGACCTGTTCATCTACGTGAACAAGGCGAAGGCGGAGGAGAACAGCTCATTGGCCAGCTTCGTCGACTACTACCTCGAGGGCCTGACCGGGTTCGTCGAGGAGGCCGACTACGTGGCCCTGGCTGACCCGGCGGAGACCGTCAAGGCCTGGGAAGACCGTCAGGTCGGCACCCGACAGGGCTGAGGCCTCAGGCGAAGCGCAGGCATGGATGTCGGCCCCGGAGAGTTTCGAAGTGTTCGAAATCCGTTCACCTTCCGTTCACCTCGACGCTTGGGGGCCGACACCATCGCTTCGTACCGTTGTCATCGTGAGCCTCAGCCCGGATTTGCCCGGTAGGTCGTCGAGGTCGAAGACCTCAACCCGGAGACGGGTGGTGGTGGCCCTGGCAGTGGTGGTCGTGGCCGCTGCTGCGTGCACGAAGAAGGTCGACGATCCGACGGCCAGCGGTGACGCCAAGGGCAAGGTCACGATCTCTGGTTCATCCACGGTGGAACCGATCACCGCGTTGGTGGCCGAGGAGTTCATGGCCGCGAACTCCGGGGCCTCGGTCTCAGTCGACGGGCCCGGCACCGGCGATGGATTCAAGCTGTTCTGCGCCGGCGACACCGACGTCTCCAACGCTTCTCGCCCGATCAAAGCCGAAGAGGCCGAGGCTTGTGAGGCGGCCGGTGTCGAGTTCATCGAACTAGAGGTGGGAATCGATGGTCTTTCGGTGGTCGTTCCTGATTCCAGCGAGGTGGAGTGCCTCAGCTTCGCTGACCTGTATGCGCTGATCGGGCCCGAGTCCGAAGGGTTCTCGAACTGGACCGACGCCCAGGCGCTGGCGGCCGAGTTGGGCTCTGACACCACCTTTCCCGATAGCAACCTGGTGATAACCGCGCCGGGTACCGAATCGGGCACCTACGACAGCTTCGTGGAACTGGTGATAGAGCCCACCGCCAAGGCCCGAGCCGAGGCCGGCAAGGTCGCCGAGGATCTGACCGGGTCGGCCCGAGCCGACTACTCGGCCAGTCCCGACGACAACGCCATCATCGAGGGCGTGACGGCGGATCCCGGCGGTCTGGGCTGGGTCGGTTTCGCCTTCGGGTCTGTCGCCGATGGGGTGAACCTGGTGCCCGTCGCCGCCGAACCGGGCGGGAAATGCGTCGAGCCAACGGTGGAATCCATCCAGGACGGCAGCTACCCGATCGCCCGCCGTCTCTATGTGTACGTGAACTCTCGAGCGGCCGCCGACAACCAGGCGGTGGCCGCCTTCATCGACTTCTACCTACAAGGCTTGGACGACTACGTGAGCGCCGTGGACTACATCCCACTGGCCGACCCATCGGCCACCTTGGCTACCTGGGCCGATCGCAAGGTGGGTTCGAACGTCGAGGTGCACAGGTGACCAACGTCGACCCCCGCCACCCCACGGGCCTGACCTTGGCCGACATGGCCGGCAACGCTGCCCGCAACCGTACGGAACGTTTGGTCCACTACGCCCTGACCGGTGCCGCAGCCACGTCGGTGTTGATCAGCGTCGCCATCGTGGTCGTGTTGTTGCGAGATGCCCTCGGCTTCGTCACCACGATCCGCATCGCCGACCTCGGTGATCAGATCTGGAACCCCCGACTTGGTCGCTTCGGCGTGTTGTCTCCGGTGTTGGGCACCATGTGGGTCACGTTGGTGGCGGTGTTGGTGGCCGGACCCATTGGGTTGGGGGCGGCCATCTACCTGTCCGAGTACGCCAACCCCCGGGTGCGCCGCATCGTCAAACCGGTGGTCGAGGTGCTGGCGTCGATTCCCTCGGTGGTGGTCGGCTACTTCGCCATCCGTTTCATCGCCCCCGAACTGGTGCAACGCCTGTTCAGCGGGGCGCCCGCCAAGAACCTGCTGGTGGCCGGCATCGCCGTAGGTCTGCTCACCATCCCGCTCATGACATCGGTGGCCGAGGATGCCCTGCGTGCCGTCCCGATGAGCCTTCGAGAAGCGTCCTACGGGCTCGGGGCCCGCAAGGTGACCACCGTGGTGCGGGTGGTGGTCCCGGCTGCGGTCAGTGGACTGGTGGCCGGTCTGATCCTGTCGATCTCTCGGGCCATCGGCGAGACCATGGTGGTGTTCCTGGCTGCAGGCGGGGTGCCGACCCGCCCAGGGTCACCGCTCGATGGAGGTACGACCATCACCGCCGCCATGGCCGCGGTGGCCACCGGAACCGACAACGTGGCCGGTGCCTCCAACACGTTCCAGAGCGCCTTCTTCCTGGGACTGATCCTGTTCGCCCTGACCCTCACGCTGAACCTGGTCGCTGACCGGTTCGTCCGTCGGGTCCGACAGAAGTACTGAGGCGACTCGTGGCCCTCGTGGATAGCGACCTCACCCGCGACATCGTCCAGGCGCGGCTTCAGGGCCGCCAGTCAGACACCGTCGGAGCACTGTTCAAGGCTGCACTCATCGCCTGTCTGGTGATCGTGTTGGTGGCGTTGGTGGCCCTGCTGGTTTCGGTGGCACCGGCGGGTATCGACGTGTTGTCGACCCGTGGCGTGGCCGACTTCTTGCTACGGCCGTTCTCGGTCCGTCCCGAAAAGGCCGGCGTCTTCCAGGGCACGGTGGGCACCGTCACATCGGCGGTGATCGTGGCGATCATCGCCTTCCCCATGGGGGTGGCGGCCGCCGTCTACCTAGAGGAGTACGCCAGCGACAACTGGTTCACCAGGTTGGTCAACCTGGTCATCCGGAACCTGGCCGGTGTGCCCGCCATCGTCTACGGCCTGTTGGGGTTCGCCCTGTTCGTGGACGGCCCGTTCTCGGGCGTCACCGGCGGGACGACGTTGTTGTCCACCGGGCTCACCCTGTCGGTGCTCGTCCTGCCCATCGTGGTGATCACCTCGGCCGAGGCCATTCGTGCTGTGCCCGCGTCGCTGCGAGAGGGCGGCTACGGCGTCGGAGCAACCCGCTGGGAGGTGACCCGGACCTTGGTGTTGCCCAACGCCATGGGCGGCATGCTCACCGGCACCATCTTGGGTCTGGCCCGAGCGCTGGGCGAAGCGGCCCCGCTGTTCTTCATGGGGGCCAAGACCAGCGTGTTCTCGGGTGGTGAGTGGGGTGACCTGCGTGGCGACTTCACCGCGCTGCCCATGATCATCACCGACTGGGCCACCCGACCCGCAGCCAAGTGGAACGGCAACACCCAGGCCGCCATCCTCGTCACCTTGGTGGTGGTGCTCGGCATCAACACCGTGGGCATCGTTCTCCGCAACCATTTCGACAGGAAGAAGTAGACCATCGTGTGCGCCGCCCCCAATGCCCTCACCGAGGTCGCCGTGAACCCCAACCCGTCGCCCGCTGCCTCTGGCGCCGCTCACCCGATCGCAGAGGACCCGCCGGTCTATCGCAGCGAGGACCTGGCGGTCTTCTACGGCGATTTCAAGGCGGTGCGAGACGTCAACCTCTACATCCGTGAGCACGAGATCACCGCCTTCATCGGCCCGTCGGGCTGCGGCAAGTCCACGGTGCTGCGTTGCTTCAACCGGATGAACGACCTGATCGAGTCGGCCCGCGTCGAAGGCAAGCTCTCCTTCCACGGTGTCGACCTGTACGACAAGGCCGTGAATCCGGTAGAGGTGCGTCGTCGGATCGGCATGGTGTTCCAGAAGCCGAACCCGTTCCCCAAGTCGATCTATGAGAACATCGCCTACGGCCCTCGCCTGGCCGGGCTGGCCCGCAAGGGTCCGGCCATGGACGAGATCGTGGAACGCTCGTTGCGGTCAGCGGCGTTGTGGGACGAGGTGAAGGACCGGCTCAAGTCGTCGGCCTTCGGGTTGTCTGGCGGTCAACAGCAGCGACTGTGCATCGCCCGGGCGCTGGCGGTCGGCCCGGAGGTGTTGTTGATGGACGAGCCGTGCTCGGCTCTGGATCCCATCGCCACCGCCCGCATCGAAGATCTCATGGAGCAGATCAAGCGGGAGTACACCATCATCATCGTGACCCACAACATGCAACAGGCAGCTCGGGTCAGCGACCACTGCGCCTTCTTCACCACCGAGGTCAGCGAGACCAGCGACACCCGCACCGGGGTTCTGGTGGAGTTCGACGCCACCGAGAAGATCTTCTCGAACCCTTCAGACGAACGCACCGAGAACTACGTCACCGGCCGTTTCGGCTGAGCCAGGAGCCAACCATGGATGAGATCCGCAAGAGCTTCCACCAGACCCTCGATGAGATCCGCCAGGACATGATCCAGATGGCGGCGCTGGTCACCGAGGGGATCCCCCGAGCCACCCAGGCAATGCTCCAAGGAGACATGGCCACGGCCCAGACCATCGTGGACGGTGACGACCCCCTCGACGCCAAGGCCCTAGAGCTGGAGGAGCTTTGCTACCAACAGCTCGCCTTGCAGCAGCCGATGGCCACCGACCTGCGGGCCATCGTCACCGCGGTGCGCATGATCGCCGAGATCGAACGGTCCGGTGACCTGGTGGTGAACATCGCCAAGGCTTCCCGCCGGCTGTTCGGGGTGCCACTGTCGGCCCGGCTGCGGGGCCTGCTGGCCCAGATGGGCGAGGAAGCCACCCGCCTGTTCCGGATCGCCATCGACTCCTACGTCGACCAGGACGAAGGCATGGCCGCTGCCCTCGATGATCTGGACGACCGACTCGACACACTTCAGGCCGAGTTCGTGCAGGAGATCTTCTTGTGGCACAACACGGGAGAGATTCCGGTACAGGCCGCGGTGCAGCTCGCTCTGATCGCCCGCTACTACGAGCGCATCGGTGACCATGCCGTGAACATCGGGGAGCGGGTCCGCTACATGATCACCGGCTGGCTGCCCGAACAGACCGGCGCTGCCCGGGTGGCGGCCAAGGGTGGCACCGGTGTGCTTCTCGGCAATGGTGGGGCGTCGTCGACGGCGAGTTCGCCCGGAACCGACGGCCCGGTTGCCAGCGAGTGACGGTGCCGCCTGGCGGTCCCGGGTCGGGGCCAGGGCGGGCACCATGACCGATGTTTAGGGCGAAGGAGGTCCGAACCCGGGTGACGGCCTTGATGGGGCGTCTGGGTATCGCCCCTGCCGCGGGTCGCCCGGTGGTCGAAGACCTGGAACGAATCGATCAGGCCATCCACGCCCTGCAACTCGACCGTCAGACATCGATGTCTGAGGCGAACAGGCTGCGTTCGGTGCTGGACACATTGACCCAGGGCATCGTGGTGGCCGATCCGAACGGGGATGTCCTGTGGCGGAACCGGTCCGCTGCCGCCTTCGTCGAGGCTCGTCACGGCGACGCGTTGGTCGGGTCGGCCATCGGGGAGCTGGTTGCCGCCGCCGTTGGGGGCCGGACGGTTCAGCGCGACGTCGAGCTGTTCGGCCCGCCCCGACGCGTGTTTCGGATCAGCGCTGGTCCCCTGAGCTCGGCTGGAGAGGGGACGTCACCTCCCACCGAGGGGGGTGCGACCCAGGGCATTTCCGATCTAGGGCTTGAACCCGAGGTGCTGGTCTTGGTCGACGACATCTCAGAGCAGTTGCGGCTGGAGTCGGTGCGCCGAGATTTCGTGGCCAACGTGAGCCACGAGCTGAAGACGCCCATTGGCGCGCTAGGGGTGCTGTCGGAGGCGTTGGCTGGAGATGGTGACCCGGCGACGGTCGAGCGTTTGGCGGCCCGAATCCAGACCGAGGCGTTTCGCCTGGCCCACACGGTCGACGACCTGTTGCAACTGGGTCAGATCGAGGCGTCGGCGGAGACCGAGGCGGTCTTGGTGTACGTAGGTGAGTTGGTGGAGGCGGCCATCGAGCGCACCGCAGCCACCGCGGATCTGGCGGGAGTGGCAGTGACCGTCTTCCCCGTGGCTGGCGACCTGTCCGTGGTGGGGGATCGCCGCCAGTTGGTGTCGGCGCTGGCCAACCTTCTCGAGAACGCCGTCAAGTACTCCGAGGCGGGCAGCGAGGTCGAGGTGCGGGCCCGGTCCTTGGATGGCGGTGGCCAGGCCGATGGTGGCCCGATGGTGGAGATCGAGGTGACCGATCACGGAATCGGGATTCCGGCGTCGGATCTGGAGCGGGTGTTCGAGCGGTTCTATCGGGTGGACCCGGCTCGAAGCCGTGACACCGGCGGTACCGGGTTGGGGCTGGCCATCGTGCGGCACGTGGCACAGCGCCATGGCGGTGAGGTGACGGTTCGCTCGGTCGAGGGGGTGGGATCGACGTTCGCCCTTCGGTTCCGATCATCCATGGAGGAACGATCATGACGAGCCCGATGACCACGGTCTTGGTGGTGGAGGACGAGGACAGTTTCGTCGACGCGTTGACGGTGGGCCTTGGCCGTGAAGGTTTCCGGGTCCACGTGGCCCGAGACGGTGTCGAGGCTCTCGACCTCTTCGAGCTGGTAAATCCCGATCTGGTGCTGTTGGACGTGATGTTGCCGAAGATCTCGGGGATCGACGTGTGTCGGGAGCTGCGGTCCCGGTCCAAGGTGCCGATCATCATGGTCACGGCCAAGGGCTCTGAGATCGACACGGTGGTCGGCTTGGAGGTCGGCGCCGACGACTACGTGGCCAAGCCGTATCGGATCCGTGAGCTGGTGGCTCGGATGCGGGCGGTTCTGCGTCGTACCCCGGCCGTGGTCGACCCGGGCATCACCGGCACTGACGAGGTGCTGGAGGTGGGTGACGTGCGTCTGGATCCGGGCCGCCACGAGGTGGTGATTCGAGGCGCCGATGTGAACCTGCCCCTCAAGGAGTTCGAGTTGTTGGCCCTGTTGCTCGACAATGCCGGCCGGGTGGTCTCTCGCGATGTCCTCATCGACCGGGTGTGGGGCCACGACTACGTGGGAGACACCAAGACCCTCGATGTCCATGTGAAGCGCCTGCGTTCCAAGGTGGAGCAAGATCCGTCCAACCCGACCCGAATAGTCACCATCCGAGGCCTCGGCTACAAGTACGAAGTCCCAAGACCCACCACGGCCTAGCCATGGGTCACAGGCGGGGCCGGCGCAACGCTGATCGGTATGGCGACCCCCAGGAACTGCTCAAGTCCCCGAGATTGGGGTCGATAATCCCCGTTATGACGGGTACAAGGCTGAGTCGAGTTGGCGCGGTTTCTGTGTGTGTGTGTGTGTGTGTTGGGGGCGGCGGTTGGGGTGATGTTTGGGGCGGGGCCGGTGGCGGCTCGTCCGCCCTGGGATCATCCTGGGTTCCCTTTTCTGCCGGTTGAGGTTGCGCCTGGCAGTGATGTCGAGTCGGCTCCGAGGGTGTGGTGTACGTCGGCGCAGACGGTGACGTTTCGGCATTCAGAGAATCCGACGGTGGCTTATGTGAGGTTGTGGGTTCCGGGTGGGGGTTCGTGGTTGAGGGCGAACGAGGCGGGCCGGATTGGTTTGGAGCCTTATAGCTGGTATTTCAGCGCCACCTATGACGCGGTTTACACGGTGCTGGAGACGTCTGGGGAGCAGCTTGCTGAGACCAACTTCCGGTTCGAGGCGGAGCGTGAGTCTGGGACGCCGGGGATGCCGGGGTGGGGTGAGGTACCGGCTCCTGATGAGTCTGATCGTGTGATTTCGATTTGGCGTAATGACGGGGCGAGTCGTGAGGTGATCTTGAAGGTGACGACGACTCGGACCTTTGAGGGTGGGAGCGGGTTGGAGTACCGGTCGCGGTTCTTCACTGATCTTGGCCTGAATGCGGTTGGGGTCAAGGCACCGGGGTGCCCGACGAGCACCCGGCCTGACACCGAGTCGAATCGTCCGGGCGGGTCTTTGAAAGATCCGTGCGCGTGCCGGACCGACGAGGGTGATCCGGTGGATACGCGGACGGGGAATTTCTGGTTTGGGTTGCCGGGTTTGTCGGTGTCGGGGCGGGGGGCGGGTTTGGGGTTTGGGTTGATGTTTTCGTCGTCGGATGCGGCGGTGGACGGGCCGACGGGGTTTGGGTGGTCGTCTTTGTTGTCGATGCGGGTGCGGGTGGATGGGTCTGATGCGGTGACGGTGGTGGAGGAGACGGGGGCGACGGTCCCGTTCTCCAAGGTGGCTGGGGTGTGGGGGGCGCCGGGGCGGTTCAGCGCCGGGTTGGTGGAGTCTGTGGGTGGGGGTTGGGTGTTCACTCGGAATCATTTCGAGGTGTTCCGGTTTGATGCATCGGGGCGTCTGGTGGGGTTAGGTGACCAGTTCGGCAATGAGACCACGTTGTCTTATGGGTCGGGTGGGCAGGTTGAGTTCATGGAGGACGAGGCGGGCCGGCGCCTTGTTTTCGAGTGGGACGGTGCCCGGTTGGATTCGGTGGCCGACGATCCGTTGGTTGGGGATCGGTCGATCCAGTTCGGGTATGACCCGGCTGGCAATTTGACGTCTTTCACCGATGTTGGTGAGGGGGTGTGGTCGTTTGGTTATGACGGTGAGCATCGGGTGATCCGTGTGCGCAAGCCCCGTCATCAGCCGGTGGGCCCGGAGGTGGTGAACTCCTATGACCATCAGGGCCGTCTGCACACCCAGACTGATGAGGCCGGTCAGGTGACGAGGTTTGATTTCTTCACGCCGGGTCCGGGGTCGACGGTGGTGACGTTTCCGTCGGGGCGTCAACGCATCGACCACTACGACACCGCTGGGGTCATCGAGGGTCGGACGTTGGCACCGGGCACCGCGTTGGAGGAGGAGGTTGGCTATGTGCGTGATCCGGTGACGTTGGCGTTGGAGCAGGTCACCAGCCCGGCTGGGGTGGTGGTGTTCGTGAACGATGCTCGTGGGAACCGGGAGATGGCTAGGGATGCGTCGGGGCGGGTGACGCGTTGGACCTACAACTTGTTTGATCAGGTGACGTCGGTGTCGGTGGGTGAGACCGCGGCCCCGTTGCCGCCCTCGACTGTGAATGTGGTGACCTCTACGGTCGGCTATAACGCTGATGGGATGCCCGAGACGGTGGTCGACGCGGCGGGCACGTCTGATGAGGCGTCGACGACGTTGGTGTATGACCCGGTGCACCGCGATGATCTGGTGGAGGTGATCGACGGTCGTAGCCAGCACTGGGCGTATTCCTATGATCCCGGAACTGGGGATTTGAAGTCGGTGACGGACCCGTTGGGGAACAAGACGTCGATGGGCTATGACCCGATCGGGCGTTTGGAGTGGGTGGTGGCCCCGAAAGGCAATCTGGTGGGCGCTGACCCTGACCTGTGGAAAACCAGGTTGGTGTCTGATGCGTTTGGGCGGGTGATCGAGGAGACCGATCCGTTGGGGAACCGGGTAAAGACCGGGTTCGACGCCAACGGGAACATGAACCGGGTGGAGACCGGGTTGTCAGCTGCGGTCACCACAGGCGACGTCACGACCTATGGGTATGACGTGGTGGATCGTCTCGAGGTGGTCGATCCGCCCGGCCCGGGGGCACGGAGCTATGAGTATGACCCTGACGGACGTCGAACCAGGTTCGTGAACGAACTGAACGGCCAATGGGTCTATGACTATGACGGGCTCGGTCGTCTCGAGTCGGTGACCGACCCAGTCAACGCGACCACGGGCTACACGTGGAACAGCGAGGGTCGTTTGGGGTCGGTGACCCAGCCTGGCGGCAGTTGTGTTGCACCCCGGACCAGTTGCATCACATACGCGTATGACTTGGCGGGTCGCCCGACCGGTGTCGACTATGCCGATCCGGCCACCCCTGACATCACCGCCATCACCTATGACGCTGTGGGTCGCCGCACTCACGCCTCGCGGGGCGGTGACACTGAGATGTGGGTCTGGGATCAGCGTTCCAGGTTGAAGTCCCACACCGATGTGAATGGTCGTTCCACGGGTTATGGCTGGGATGACATGTCGAACCTGACCTCGATCTCCTACCCCGGCCAGTCCACACCGGTGACCAGAGAATTTGATGATGCGGGACGGTTGGAGTCGGTAACGGATTGGACCGGGCGGCTGACCACGTTCGGCTATGACGAGAACAGCAACTGGTCCGAAACGGTGTTCCCGGTGTCCTCACAGAACCGTGACGTCTACAGCTTTGACCGCGCTGATCGGATGGTCGGTGTCACATGGAACCGCGGCTCCACCGTGCTCGGCTCGCTCTCCTATGGGCCCCGTGACCTGAAGGGCCAGGTCACCACCGTCACCGGCACCGGGGTCGTGGCCGGCCAGAACCAGTCGTGGGTGTATGACGACCGGGACCGACTGACCGCGACTGGGACGGAGGGGTTCGGGTTTGATGCGGCCACGAACCTGGTCGACGCGGACGGGGTGTTGCAGGTGTTCGACCCCGCCCAACGGCTGTGTTGGACATCGCAAACCGTCGAGGGCGGTGATTGTGGGACCCCACCCGCTGACGCGACCACGTATGGCTATGACGCACGCGGGAACCGGACCTCGATGACGTTCCCGTCGGGAACGACCGCAACGTATGGGTTTGATGCCGAGAACCGCATGACCACAGCGGTGTTGCCCACGACGTGGCAAGACGACACAGCCCGCCAGTACGTCCCCGTCCCCGCTACCCGCATCGTCGATACGACGACGGGGGCAGGGACGTGTGATGGTGCCCCGTGTGCCCGGCTCGCCGCTGATGACCCTGTTGCGGTGAAGGTCGCGGGTGTGGGTGGTGTGCCGGCGTCGGGGGTGACGGCGGTGGTGGTGTCGATCATCGCGTCAGGAACCACATCGGATGGCTGGTTGGAGGTGAACCCCGCTGGTGACGCCGCCGCGGGCACGCTTCCGCTCAATGCCGGGCAGACCTCGGCTCAGACAGTGACCGCGAAGGTCGCGGCGAACGGGACGATCACCTTGGCTAGTGGGGTGGGGGTGGATGTGTCGGTTGATGTTGTCGGGTATTTCCGGGCGCCGTCCCCGTGGGTGCCGGCCTTGAACTACTGGCCGGTCACCCCCGCAGTCACTGCCGAATCCACGTCGGGAACTGGTGTGTGTGACGGTTCGCCGTGTGGAACGCTCCCTGCGGGTGAAACCGACATCGCCACCGCCGGACACGGCGGGATCCCAGCCACAGGCGTGAACGCCGTCACCGTGTCGATCCTGGCCCAACACGCCAACGGCGGGCAGGTGCGTGTCGCCCCGTCGGGGGATGCGGCTGCAGGGGAGTTGGTGTGGGAAACAGGCAGTGTCGGTGCCGCTGGTGTGTTCACGGTTCCGTTGAACCCTGACGGCACCATCACCCTCCACGCCGCCGGCCCCACCAACATCAGGGTCGCGGTTACGGGGTATTGGAAGATCCCCACCGGAAACGACACCGGACTCGGCCTGGATCTACTCGAAGCCCCCACCCGCCTCGTCGACACCACCACCAGCACCGGCACCTGCGACGCCAGCCCGTGTGACACGCTCCAGTCGAACACACCGGTCGAAGTCGCGGTCACCGGGCAGGGCGGGCTGTCGGGTGAGATCATGGCGGTCATGGTTTCGGTCACCGCTATCGACCCGACCGGCACCGGTGTCCTCGGTGTTGGGACAACCGAAGCCGACTTGGGTGGAGGGATCGTGGTGTTCGACCCCGCCCAACACGCATCGGCCACCATGATCATCCCCCTCACCGACACCGGGACGTTCACGATCGGATCCTGGACCGAGACTGACGTGGCGGTCGATGTGATCGGCGTGTTCAAGGCGCCGACTAGGACGTGGCGTTACGAATACGACACCACCGGCATGCGAACCGCCAAACAACTCGACAACACCACTGGCACCGGTGCCGAGTGGCGTAAAGAACACACCTGGACCGCCAGCGGCGGCTTGCCGTTGCTGCTCGCAGAGCATCAAGGCGCACAGAGCGCCTATGTGATTTACGGGCCGGGCGGAACACCGATCTATCAGATCAACACCACCGGCGAAGTCCAATACCTGCACCAAGACCACCAAGGCTCCACCCGGCTCACCACCAACGCCAATGGCACCACCCGTAACACCATCACCTACAACGCCCACGGTGAAATCATCGCCAACACCAACTGGTGGCTCGAACAACCACTAGCCGGATACACCGGCCAATACCACGACCCCGAAACCGGCTACATCTACCTAAGAGCCCGCCACTACGACCCCACAACCGGCCAATTCACATCCGTCGACCCGCTAGTGGCTATCACCGAAGAACCCTACGGGTACGTAGGCGGCAACCCGACAAACGGCCTTGACCCCTGGGGGTTAGGCCAAGAGGTGGATAGGGAACTATGCGAACGGGGCGGGGGCGTGGTTCTTGCAGGTAGCTGCGTAGACCCCGACAATGGGCAGAAGTCGAGTTCAACGGACCCTGAAGGTCTAAATAACGCAGGAGCTCTGCCACCGCGGGATCTTGAAGCCGGAATCGAGATTACCGGCGAGGCCATATTGCAGGGCATGGATCTATTGGGCAATCTGTCGTTGCCATTATTTATTGCCTGCCTTGGAACGGCGTATGCTTGCCCACTTGCTGTTGCCTCTGAGGCGACAGGAAACGGTGCGGCGATCGTAAGGGCAGCACGGGAGTGTCGAGATTCAGGATTGTGGAGTGCGTCTTGCGGACGGGAGCTTGCTCGAGCGGGAATTGCCTTGGTTCCTGTTCTCCCTAATCCGTCCAAGGTTGATAACCTAATTCAGGCTACCATCAAGAAACTGGCAGACCTATGTCTAGCGTGATGGGATCTGGCGTTGTGGTGGCGTCAACTAGTAATTCGGAACAGTCGGGCTCCGTCGGCGGTGTGGTCCTGTTAGTCGGCATTCTCCTGATTCAAGTGGTCTGGTTGAGACGACATTGGCACGATAAGCCTACTTCTCGAGTGAAGTCCTGGTGGCTTCTGGCGTATAAGGTTAACGCGGTTCTATTCATGCCATTTCTGTTGATCCTGACAATTGCCCATGCAGTTGCTGTATTTAGTGCAATGTTCTAGCTCCAGTAGAAGCTGAGGGGGTAGGCGAGCCCCTTCGGTGAGGTGGTGAGTGCCCCGGTCATCATGGCTGGACGTCGCGCACCGGCCGCTGGAACTCGTCGATCCCCGACGGGCCGAGTTGGGTCTATGACCGAATCGTGGAGGGCATCAACCGCGGTGAGATCCGGGCCCTGTGGATCGTGGCCACCAACACCGCTCATTCTTGGATCAACCAGGACGATGTTCGTGATCTGCTCGACAAGCTCGACTTCTTGGTGGTGCAGGATCTCTACACCACCACCGAGACCGCGGAGCGGGCCGACCTGGTGTTGCCGGCCGCGGGTTGGGCCGAGAAGGAGGGCACGTTCATCAACCTCGAGCGTCGGCTGGGTCTGGTGAAGCGGGTGGCCCGCGCCCCGGCCAGGCGTTGGCCGACTTCTGGATCTTCCGGGCCGTGGCCGACGCCTGGGGGTGCGGCCCTCTGTTCTCGCGTTGGACCGATCCCGAGTCGGTGTTCGCGATCCTTCAGGAGTTGAGCGCCGGTCAGCCTTGTGACATCACCGGGGTGCGGGGCTACGAGGAGATCGGCTGTGATCATCTGGGGGCCGGTTCTGGTGCCGGTGAGGATGGTGCTGGTGCGCCACGTGACCCACAGATTGGCTGACCTGCTTCGGTGGTGTCTTCGTCGAGATTCGTCCGTGACGCGCCAGCACCGACCTGCCATCCGCAGCTGGCCTGATCAGGAGCTTGTCCCCGCGAGGGTGACCCATCACAGTCCTGCCGCAGCGGTTCTCACCAGGTCGGCGCTGACACATCCAGCGAACCACGGAGGACCCTCCTCATGCTCAGCGAACTTGTCGATCACGTGATCGGCGTTGACCCGGACCGTGACAGGATCACCGTCGCTGTCGTCGATGCCAAGACCCAGGGCGAGCTCGGACGCGCCGAGTTCCCCACGACCCCAGCCGGCTACGCGAGCGCCATCGACTGGGCGGATGCGCACAGCACCGCGGGGAGGAGGGCCTGGTCGGTCGAAGGAGCCGACAGCTACGGCTCCGGGCTTACCCAAGCACTCGAGGCGGCAGCCGAGTGGGCCATCGAGTTCGATCAGCCCAGCACCCGGCCCACCAAGGACGGAGCCAAGTCCGATGGGCTCGACGCAGTCCGCGCCGCAAGAGAAGTACTCGGTCGGCGCCACTGGTCCACACCACGATCTCGGGGTGCCCGTGAAGGCCTGCGAGCGCTGCTGGTTGCCAAAAGCGGCGCGCAGCTAGCGCGCACCGCTGCGATCAACGAGCTCAAGGCACTCGTGCTGACGGCACCGCTCGTGCTCCGCGAGGAGCTGCGATCCCTCACCGTGATCAAGCTCACTCAGCGGTGCGCTCGGTTCCGGCCCGACCGCGACGGCGACCCCGAACTCTTCGGCACGAAGACGGCTATGCGGGCCCTCGCACAGCGGATCCAGCACCTCACCACCCAGGCCGCCGAGCTCGAGGCCGACATGAAGTCACTCGTCGAAGCGATCGCGCCGCAGCTTCTCGATGAGGTCGGCGTGGGTGTGATCCTCGCGTCGCAGGTCATCGTGTCGTGGTCACATCCGGGCCGCTGCCGCAGCGAGGCGGCGTTCGCCCGACTCGCTGGCGTCGCGCCGATCGAGGCGACCTCGGGCCAGACCCAGGACCGGCACCGACTCAACCGAGGAGGCGATCGACAACTCAACCGCGCACTCCACCAGGCCATCGGCATCCGCGCCCAATACGACGACGCCACCAAGGCCTACATCGCCCGCCGCATCGCCGAAGGCAAGACCCGCCGAGAAGCCCGCCGATGCCTCAAGCGCTACTTCGCCCGCCGCCTCTACCGCCTTCTTGAGAACCCTCCCAGCAGCACTTGACAGAGATAGGAGCATCTGTGACTGGCACACGATCAACGACGCCGTGATCGCGTATGGGACGCCGTTGGTGGAAGACCCCGACCGCATCGGTGAGGTCGAAGCGCTCGGACTCGATGAGACCCTGTTCAACCGGGTCGGGCGGTGGTGAACCCAGCAGTGGTCGACGTCGATCGTCGACGTCGGCGGCGGTCAGCTCCTCGACGTGATCCCGGGCCGATCCGCAGCCGGGGCCTGTGGGTGGCTCGATGCCAGGGACCCGGCCTGGCTTGATGGGATCGGGTACGCGGTGTTGGACCTGTCAGGGCCGTGGAGGCTCGCGTTCGACACGATGCTCCCCGCAGCCACCCAGATCGCGGACCCATTCCATGTGGTCAAGCTCGCCAACCAGCGCCTAGACGAGGTCCGGCGACGAGTCCAGAACGCGACGCTGGGTCACCGGGGCCGCAAAACCGACCCCTTGTATCGGTCCCGGCGCCTGTTGACCATGGCCGACGAACGTCTCAGCGCCGACAGCCGAACCAAGCTGATGGGCCTTCTCGACGCAGGTGACCCCAATGGTGAGGTCCGCTCCGCGTGGAACGCGAAGGAGGTAGTGCGCATGATCTATGAGCACCACGACCCTGACCTGGCCCTCGAGTTCGTGACCCGCCTCGGAGCTGACATGCAATACGACGATTGCCCACCAGAGATCCGCCAGCTCGGCCGCACGATCACCAAGTGGCGACACCAGATAGCGGCGTGGCACGGCGCCTACTTCTCCAACGGCCCAGCCGAAGGAGCGAACAACCTGATCAAGGTCGTCAAGCGCATCGCTTTCGGGTTCAAATCCTTCCGGAACTACCGGATCCGCACCCTGCTCTACGCCGGCCAACCCAATTGGGACCTGCTAGCCCACATCACCCCGACTCCCCCGTGAAATCCGAAGCACCGGTTTGATGCGTCGGGGCGTCTGGTGGGGTTAGGTGACCAGTTCGGTAACGAGACCACGTTGTCTTATGGGTCGGGCGGGCAGGTTGAGTTCATGGAGGACGAGGCGGGGCGGCGTCTTGTTTTCGAGTGGGACGGTGCCCGGTTGGATTCGGTGGCCGATGATCCGTTGGTTGGAGATCGGTCGATCCAGTTCGGGTATGACCCGGCTGGCAATTTGACGTCTTTCACCGATGTTGGTGAGGGGGTGTGGTCGTTTGGTTATGACGGTGACCATCGGGTGATCCGGGTGCGTAAACCTGGTCGTCAGCCTGCTGGGCCGGAGGTGGTGAACTCCTATGACCATCAGGGCCGTCTGCACACCCAGACTGATGAGGCCGGTTCGGTGACGAGGTTTGATTTCTTTACGCCGGGTCCGGGGTCGACGGTGGTGACGTTTCCGTCGGGGCGTCAACGTATCGACCACTACGACACCGCTGGGGTGTGTACGGGCCGCACGATGGCACCGGGCACCGCGTTGGAGGAGGAGGTTGGCTATGTGCGTGATCCGGTGACGTTGGCGTTGGAGCAGGTCACCAGCCCGGCTGGGGTGGTGGTGTTCGAGAACGATGCGTGGGAACCGTGAGATGGCCCGTGACGCGTCGGGTCGGGTGACTCGCTGGACCTACAACTTGTTTGATCAGGTGACGTCGGTGTCGGTGGGTGAGACCGCGGCCCCGTTGCCGCCCTCGACTGCGAATGTGGTGACCTCGACGGTTGCCTATAACGCTGATGGGATGCCCGAGACGGTGGTCGACGCGGTGGGCACGCTTGATGAGGCGTCCACGACGTTGGTGTATGACCCGGTGCGTCGGGATGATCTGGTGGAGGTGATCGACGGTCGTAGCCAGCACTGGGCGTATTCCTATGATCCCGGAACTGGGGACATGGTGTCGGTGACGGACCCGTTGGGGAACAAGACGTCGATGGGCTATGACCCGATCGGGCGTTTGGAGTGGGTGGTGGCCCCGAAAGGCAATCTGGTGGGCGCTGACCCTGACCTGTGGAAAACCAGGTTGGTGTCTGATGAGTTTGGGCGGGTGATCGAGGAGACCGATCCGTTGGGGAACCGGGTGAAGACCGGTTACGACCTGAACGGGAACATGAACCGGGTGGAGACCGGTTTGTCAGCTGCGGTCACCACAGGCGATGTCACGACCTATGGGTATGACGTGGTGGATCGTCTCGAGGTGGTCGATCCGCCCGGTCCGGGGGCGCGGACCTACGAGTATGACCCTGACGGACGCCGAACCAGGTTCGTGAACGAACTGAACGGCCAATGGGTCTATGGCTGCGACGGGCTTGGCCGCATCGAGTCGGTGACCGACCCGGTCAACGCGACCACGGGCTACACGTGGAACAGCGAGGGTCGTTTGGGGTCGGTGACCCAGCCTGGCGGCAACTGCGCTTCCTCACCCAAGACCGGCTGTGTCACCTACGCATATGACTTGGCGGGCCGTCCGACCGGTGTCGATTACGCCGATCCGGCCACACCCGATGTGGAGGGGATCGTCTATGACCAGGTTGGTCGCCGTACCCACGCGTCGCGGGTGGTGATACTGAGATGTGGGTCTGGGATGGCCGGTCGAGGTTGAAGTCCCACACCGATGTGAATGGTCGTTCCACGGGTTATGGCTGGGATGACATGTCGAACCTGACCTCGATCTCCTACCCCGGCCAGTCCACAGCGGTGACCAGAGAATTTGATGATGCGGGACGGTTGGAGTCGGTAACGGATTGGACCGGGCGGCTGACCACGTTCGGCTATGACGAGAACAGCAACTGGTCCGAAACGGTGTTCCCGGTGTCGTCACAGAACCGTGACGTCTACAGCTTTGACCGGGCTGATCGGATGGTCGGTGTGTCTTGGAACCGCGGTTCCACGGTGCTGGGCAGCCTCTCCTATGGGCCCCGCGATTTGAAGGGCCAGGTCACCACCGTCACCGGCACCGGCGCGGTCACTGGCCAGAACCAGTCGTGGTCCTATGACGATCAGGATCGCCTCACTTCGACTGGGACGGAGGGGTTCGGGTTTGATGCGGCCACGAATCTGGTCGACGCGGATGGGGTGTTGCAGGTGTTCGACCCCGCGCAACGGCTGTGTTGGACATCGCAAACCGCCGAGGGCGGTGATTGTGGGACCCCACCGGCTGATGCGACCACCTATGGTTATGACGCCCGAGGGAACCGGACCTCGATGACGTATCCGTCGGGTACGACCGCAACGTATGGGTTTGATGCCGAGAACCGCATGACCACAGCGGTGTTGCCGACGACGTGGCAAGACGACACCGCCCGCCAATACGTACCCGTCCCCGCCACCCGCATCGTCGATACGACGACGGGTGCTGGGACTTGTGATGGTGCCCCGTGCGCGAGGATCGCCGCTGATGACCCTGTTGCGGTGAAGGTCGCCGGTGTGGGTGGTGTGCCGGCGTCGGGGGTGACGGCGGTGGTGGTGTCGATCATCGCGTCAGGCACAACTGGTGATGGCTGGTTGGAGGTGAACCCCGCTGGTGACGCCGCTGCGGGCACGCTCCCGCTCAATGCTGGGCAGACCTCGGCTCAGACCGTGACGGCGAAACTGGCTGGGAACGGGACGATCACCTTGGCTAGTGGGGTGGGGGTGGATGTGTCGGTTGATGTGGTCGGGTATTTCCGGGCGCCGTCCCCGTGGGTGCCGGCCTTGAACTACTGGCCGGTCACCCCCGCAGTCACTGCCGAATCCACGTCGGGGACCGGGGTGTGTGATGGTTCGCCGTGTGGAACGCTCCCTGCGGGTGAAACCGACGTCGCTACGGCCGGTAGAGGCGGGATCCCAGCCACGGGCGTGAGCGCCGTCACGGTGTCGATCCTGGCCCAAAACGCCAATGGTGGGCAGGTGCGTGTCGCCCCGTCGGGGGATGCGGCTGCGGGTGAGTTGGTGTGGGAAACAGGCAGTGTCGGTGCTGCGGGTGTGTTCACGGTTCCGTTGAACCCTGACGGGACCATCACGCTCCACGCCGCCGGCCTGACCAATATCAGGGTGGCGGTGACGGGGTATTGGAAGATTCCCACCGGAAACGACACCGGTCTCGGCCTGGATCTGCTCGACGCCCCCACCCGCCTAGTGGACACGACCAACGGCACCGGCATCTGTGACGCCAGCCCGTGTGACACGCTCCAGTCGAACACGCCGGTCGAAGTTGCTGTCACGGGGCAGGGCGGGTTGTCGGGTGAGATCATGGCGGTCATGGTTTCGGTCACCGCTATCGACCCGACCGGCACCGGCGTCCTCGGTGTTGGGACAACCGAAGCCGACTTGGGTGGAGGGATCGTGGTGTTCGATCCCGCCCAACACGCATCGGCCACCATGATCATCCCGCTCACCGGCACCGGGACGTTCACGATCGGATCCTGGACCGAGACTGATGTGGCGGTCGATGTGATCGGCGTGTTCCGGGCGCCGACTAGGACGTGGCGTTACGAATACGACACCACCGGCATGCGAACCGCCAAACAACTCGACAACACCAGCGGTACAGGTGTGGAGTGGCGTAAAGAACACACCTGGACCGCCAGCGGCGGCTTGCCGTTGCTGCTAGCGGAGCATCAAGGCGCCCAGAGTGCGTATGTGATTTACGGGCCGGGCGGGACACCGATCTATCAGATCAACACCACCGGCGAAGTCCAATACCTGCACCAAGACCACCAAGGCTCCACCCGGCTCACCACCAACGCCAACGGCACCACCCGAAACACCATCACCTACAACGCCCACGGTGAAATCACAGCCAACACAAACTGGTGGCTCGAACAACCCCTAGCCGGATACACCGGCCAATACCACGACCCAGAAACCGGCTACATCTACCTAAGAGCCCGCCACTACGACCCCACAACCGGCCAATTCACAACCCAAGACCCACTAGTGGCGATGACCGAGGAACCATACGGATATGTAGGCGGCAACCCAATGAACCGATTCGACCCAAGTGGACTTTGCGGGTTCCTGGGTGACGGGCCGTGCACGCCAACTGGAATAATAGAGGAAACCACAGGACTCGAAGTCGACTGCGCCCTTGGGAAGAATAACGATGGATCGTGCACTGGGGCCGAATGGGTTAGAGAGAATGCTGATATGATCGGATCGACAGCCGGTGGCTTGGGGTTGACGTGTGCATTGGCAGGCGCATCCGGCGCCATTACTGGCTGGGGGGTGGCGGTGGCCGGTGCCTGTGCCGGCGTTGCCACGACCGCTTCTATGGCAGCAACTATTGCAAAAGTAGTTGTGTATTGTGGAACCGACCCGTCATCATCCGCTTGTCATCAGGCGGCGGCGCTGGGCGCAGTTGCGACGATCCTCGATCGGCTGGGTGTTCGAGCGCTCGCAGCGGCAGGCGACGATATTCTTCGGTTCTTTATTGGCACGGCATCGAAACTTGCTGGGTATGTAGTCGATAGTCACGGCTACCGCCTTTTTGGTTTTGTAGACTGTGGCTAGCGGTCGTGGCGTCGTTTGCTCTGTCATGCTGTACTTACGCAATTACGGGTTTGCATTGCCCGTTCTCAGCCTAGAGACCTGCGCAATGTCATACTGTAGGGTTGCAGAACTCGTCACTGGCGGAGTTCTAATCGGTTCTTTGGTGCTGCTAACGGCAATCGGTCTTGGCGTGCTGTTGACCTCAAAAGCTGAAATGCGTGGGTCGCCGCGGGAGGTTCTTAGGCGATGTGCTAAATCTGGATCCGGGTACTTCTTCCTTATCATGGCCAGGCGGTACCTGTACCGTCTGCGGTGGCTATTAGGCGGAGTTGCGATCGGGTCTATATTCATACTGTCGCAAATCCGATGTCAATCGGGGTGGGCGTAGTATGATTCAGGGTATCCTCACAGGGGTCTGTCCGATTCTGTGTGTAAACGGTCGTGGCGTTCATTGGTTAGAGATGGTTGGTGATGCGTTCACCGTAGTGAACGCTGAGCGTGTTCAAGATGTGCTTCCAGCCGTTGATCCGGCCGGTGAGGTTCTCGCGGTTCGGTCGCCGTCGGGTGGCGACCAGGTACAAGACCTTGAGGGCCGCTTGTTCGGTCGGGAAGTGCCCGCGGTGGCGGACCGCCCGCCGGAACCGGGCGTTGAGCGACTCGATGGCGTTGGTATCGGGTATGAAATCTGGGACGCCACGAGCGCTGCCTTCTGATGGGCCCTAGGTTCTGGGTGGTCGGGTTCGGGGCGTTCAGGAGGAACAGCTAGGGCAGGCCGATCTATACCTTGAGCTGCGAGCTCGCGTTAGTACTTGGCCGCCCCTGCGACTGGCCCGACTGCGCTGCGAGCGCGAATCCGTTTCTGTCGTGTCCGCCCGGTGGTTCCTCAATTCCTGTATTGAGAGGAGTATCACATGGCGCGTTGCATCGGTATGGATGTGCATCGGTCCTTTGCCCAGATCGCGGTCGTCGAGGACGGCTTGGTTCGCGACGAGGGCCGGATCGGGGTGCGGCCGCAGGACCTGCGAGAGTGGGCTGAGTCGTTCTTGCGACCCGACGATGAGGTCGCGTTGGAAGCGACGACGAACTCGGATGCGATCGCGGTGATGTTGCGCGAGTCCGCTGGTCGGGTCGTGGTGTCGAACCCTCGCAAGACTCGGGCGATTGCTGAAGCGAAGGTCAAGACAGACAAGGTCGACGCCCGGATCCTTGCTCAGCTTCTCGCTGCGGACTTCTTGCCTGAGACTTGGGTGGCTGATGATCAGACTCGTCGCCGGCGCCGTCTGGTTGCTCGAAGGGTGCACCTGGTTAAGCAGCGCACCCGGTTGAAGAACCAGGTGCATGGGATCTTGTCGCGCAATCTGGTCCCGACGTGTCCGCACGCGGACCTCTTCGGCGGGGTTGGTCGGCGGTGGTTGGCCACCCAGGTGTTGCCTGATGACGAGCAGCGATCGGTCGACGCCCTGTTGCGTCAGATCGACTTTCATGGTGACGAGCTCGCCGAGGTAGAACGCGACATCGCTGTCGACGCTATCGATGACACGGTGATCGCCCGGTTGATGACCGTGCCGGGCATCAACGTCACTGTGGCTATGTCGATCGTGGCGGCGGTGGGTGACTTTTCACGGTTCGAGTCCCCGGATCGGCTCGTGTCCTATCTCGGGCTGAACCCCAAGGTCTCCCAGTCCGGTGATTCGCCCGCAAAGTACGGGCGAATCACCAAAGCCGGTCGCTCACAGGCCAGGGGGATGATGGTCGAGGCGGCGTTCTCCGCGTCGAGAGCCCCCGGACCTCTCCGGGCGTTCTATAGCCGAGTGAAGGACCGTCGAGGGTTCCAAGTCGCGACCGTGGCGACCGCCCGCAAGATGACCGTTCTGTGCTGGCACCTAGTCACCAAAGGCGACGACTACGCGTTTGCTCGGCCGAGCCTCGTCGCGCACAAGCGCCGCAGCCTCGAGCTTGCCGCTGGCGCCACGCCGCATCCCGGCCCGGTCGCTGGGCCATCGCGGGACTACCACGTCAAGCAGCTACGAGACGCTGAGAAGGCCCTCGTCGAACAGGAGGAACGGGCCTACGAGGTCCTCGTCGCTCACTGGCAACCCCAAAAGCCCCAGCCTCGAGTTTGACGATTTCATCCGTGGTGTACACGATCTGGCGGAGCTCGACTGGAAACTCCAGAAACGGCACGAACTCGCCCCAGGCGTTCTCCCACGACGCGATCATCGCCGGGTAGGTGTCTCGCCACCGCTCGGCGAACTCGTCGAACGCTGCCTCGGCGGCTGGGACGGTCGGGGCGGTGTAGATCGCTCGCATCTGGCGGGTGATGGCGGGCCAGTGCTTGCGGCTGGCGTAGCGCAAGCTGTTACGCACGAGGTGCACCACACAAAGCTGGACATCAACGAGAGGCCAAGAGGCTTTGGCCGCGTCGGGGAGGCCTTTGAGGCCGTCACAGCACAGGACCAGCACGTCAGCGACGCCACGGTTGCGGAGCTCGGTCATCACGCCGAGCCAGAACTTGGATGACTCGCCACCGGTTGGCCCGACCCACAGGCCCAGAATGTCGCGTTCGCCTTCCATGGTGATGCCCATCACCACATAGACGACCCGGGTCGTGACCGACCCGTCGCGGATCTTGATGCGGATCCCGTCCACCAACAGCACCGGGTAGATGGCGTCGAGCGGGCGGGACTGCCACGCTTCGAGATCTCCCAGCACGGCGTCGGTGATCCTCGAGATCATCGACCGGTCCAGGTCCTGGTCATAGACGTCGTGGAGGTGAGCGGTGATGTCACCGGTGGTGAGGCCCTTCGCGTAAAGCGAGATCACCATCTGATCTAGGCCGGTCAGGCGGCGCTGCCCAACCGGGACCGTCACAGGTTCGAAGGTTCCGTTGCGGTCCCTGGGCACCTTCAAGTCCACGTCACCGACCTCGGTTCGCACGGTCTTGGGGTAGTAGCCGTTACGGGAGTTGCCTGATCCTCTACCCTCGACCGCGTGAGGCTCATAGCCCAGATGGTCAGTGATCTCGGCTTCCAACGCGGTCTGCAACACCTCGCGGACCAGCCCGGTCAACAGGCCACCGTCGCCGGTCAACGCGACCCCATTGGCCCTGGCCTCCTCGACGAGACGGCCAGCCGCTGCCGACACCAGCGCGTCAGGCGGCAACACCAAGGTGCCGGTCACACCCTCAGCACTGGCCGGCGTGTTCTTCGATGTAGCCATAGAAACGATCCTTCCCGGCCCGCAGCACCACGCCGCGGACCATCAGGACCACCCCCGGTTACACACACGCCTCCACAGTCCCCAACCCAGCGAATGGGATTGATCCAAGCGGGCTTTGCAGCGGGTCAGCGGGAGGTCGCTCTGGGAAAAATGATGGGAAATGTGGGTCCTTTGAAAGGTTGCGACGGGCGCTGTTTGGCGACCGCGGAATCCGGGAGGGAAGATTTACAAAAACAGGACCGGGAGGCGTCCTCATTCGGTATATGTGGGGAATGATCCATCAAGACGGAGATTTGGGTCACATAGAGGCATATGAAAATGAGAAGCGAGCGCTTCGTAGCGCAGTCAAGGACTTTCGGGCAGATGATGATTGTTCGGACGGTCCGCCCTTCTCAACGTACCTTCTGAATATCGGGGAGGCCTTGATGGAGTCTGATTACCCCGCGCCGGGGCAGATTATCAGACGAGAGATCCGGAACAGCTTTTGGGACATTCCGGTATCAGATGTCTTGGAGGGGGCGGCTTGGGCCGCCGGTATTGCAGCCTTGATGTTTCTCACGGCAGAGGAAGGTCTAATTGGGGCATAATTTCGACTCCAACTCAACATCGAAAGAGGTATCTTATGTCCTACGCTCATGGCGGGCAGCGTCAGGTAGATGATCTAATTACCAATGCCGCAGTAGACTACCTGATCGCCGTCGCTCTGGATGTCAGCGTGTACCGGCATATGTTGCCGATAGGAGCTGACCTTGCTGCCGAGATCCGGGACCGTGGTGAGGGGGCTGATTGGGTGTACGATGTTGCCTGGAGTAAGTATGCATTGTGTGATGACTCATTTCAAGAAAATCTACTTTACGCAATGATGGAAAACATCAAGACCCGGAAGGACCATTTAGGTACGTTATTCCCTGGATGTATCTCTTGTATCGCCTCGGTGCAGTTTGCCCGGCTCATCACAACACATCGAACACCATCCAAAGTTATTCGGTCTATTGTGAATAAAGCGCTGCTGGATCCAGTCTATGACCTGTTATGGCATCAATATTTGGTAAGCGGTGAGTGAGCGGCGTCTGGGTCGCGAGCCCACGGGGCATGCCGCTGATTGAGCCGGGGATGGGACGGTGGAGGCGTGTGTGTATCCGGGGGTGGGCAGGATCCAGGATCTCATGCGCGGTGTGGCGTAGGAACGCCGTCAACGCTGGGTGGTGATCTGACGTTTGGCTCAGTCTGGGTCTGGTCGGCCCTCTGGGTGGGGGGCGGAGTGTCGGTTGGCCTCTCTACCATGGGTCTGTGACGGATCGCAGTAGCTCCAGCGTGGTGGGGCCAGCCACGGCGGCCGGGCAGGCTGCGTTCACCGTCACGCCCTTCGCTCGGCTGGCCCGGGCTCACGTGGCCGGCACCGTCGGCGATGCCATGGTCGCCGCCGCCTTCGCCGGGTCGCTGTTCTTCTCGCTGCCGGCCTCGGACGCCCGGTGGCCGGTGCTGCGCTACCTGCTCATCACCATGTTGCCGTTTGCGGTGCTGTCACCGTTGATCGGTCCCTTGATCGACCGGCTCCGTGGCGGTCACCGCTTCGTGGTGGTCGGCGCCGCTCTGGTGCGGGCCTTGTTGTGCTACCTGCTCATCTCTCAGATCGAAGAGGCCGGAACCGGGTTCTTCCTGCTGGCCCTGTGTGTGCTGGTCGGCCAGAAGGCCTACCAGTTGGCCCGTAGCGCCCTGGTTCCCACCGTGGTTCGCAGCGACCGCGAACTGGTCGAGGCCAACTCCAAGCTGTCTCTGCTCAGCGGGTTGTCGAGCTTCGCCAGGGCCGGGCCTGCGGCCCTCGTGGTCAAGTTCTTCGGGCCCGAGTGGGCCGTTGCCATGGCACTGGTCACCTACCTGGTGGCCGCGGTGCTGGCGGCCCAGATACCACCGGCCCAGGTGGCGTCGTCGGCCCCCGACGAGATGGAGCGCAGCGAACTGCGCGGCGCGGGGATCGTCATGGCCGGGTCGGCCATGGGTTTGCTGCGGGCCTGTGTCGGGTTTCTCACCTTGCTGGTCGCCTTCGACTTCCGGGGAGACCGTGGAACGTGGCAGCTCGGCGTGGTGGCCGGGGCCTCGGTGCTCAGCCAACTCGGCGGGGCCGCCGCCGCCCCCCACATCCGTGCCCACACCAGCGAAGAGAACCTGCTCACCGGGGCATTGGCTCTGGTGGTCATCGGTGGGGTCATGGCCCTGGTGATCGGCGACGTGGCCGGGGCCGCGCTGCTCGGCGCCAGCGTCGGCTTCTCCGCGGCGCTGGGCAAGCTGGCTTTCGACTCGATTCTGCAAAGAGACGCCCCCGACGCCAACCGGGGCCGGGCCTTCGCCCGCTTCGAGACCCGCTTCCAGATCATGTGGGTCCTCGGCGCCCTGATCCCGGTTTGGCTCACCATGAAGCTCGACATCGGGTTCGGGGTGGTGGAAGGGCTGGCCCTGATCGGTTTGGCCACCTACGCGGTGGGTCGTCTTGCTCTGGCCCATCGCAGCGGAGCCCGTCAGACCCCGGCCACCGCGGCGGCGGCCGCCATCGAAGAACGGTTCAGCGACGTATCCGGCGAAGTTCGGGACCGTCTCACCAGCGCACCCCGCGCCGCGCTACGCCGGGTCCGGCCCGGGAGCCGCGGCAGCGGGGAGGTCGACGACCCCGACAGCTACGCCACGTCGAATGACTACTACGAGTACCCAGGACAGAACGGCTACGACGACGGGTACGACGAGCTCGATGACGAGCTCGATCAGGCCGTCTTCCTAGACGACGAGCGGGACCAGCCCGGCGACTGGGACGGTGACGGGGTCGCCGAAGCTGACCCGGCCAACGCCGGCTACTCCGGGAACCCAGGCCAACCCAGCACCACCACCGGTGCCGGGTCGGTGGACGAGGACCCCGAGCTGGGAGACGACCCCGACACCTGGCCCGAACCCCAATGGGCCGACGGCTCCGAATACCCGTGGGAACCCCCCACCGAACGCGTCGAACCTTCCGACGCCTACCTGGCCGACGTGCCCACCTCGGTCAACAACCCCTATCCCTGGTCGCCAGACCGCTGACCTGGATGCCGTGGTTGCCACGGCGTTTCTGAACCTGGGCGGGCGGTCAGAGGTCGATGCGGGCCAGCCACAACCCGGGGGCAACCAATTCGTTGGGGGTGGGCAGCACCTCGGCCGACGACCACAGCCGTTCCAGCCCGTCGGCGCCGGCCCGCTCCACCACACCGTCCACAAAGGCTCGGCCCCGGTCGAAGTGGTCCTGGGTCAGGTCGAGGCCGAGGAGCCGGGTCACGAATCGGTCGCTGGAGGATGCCTCCACCCGGCGACGGGCCATGGCCTCGGTGATCTGAGGGTAGGACCCGATGAGGCGGCTCCCGACCGAATCCATGACGTGGTCGACATAGCCCGCCACCGCGGCCACCAGGGTCTGGAGCCGGGGCTGGATCTCTTGTTGGCGTTGCGAACGGACCGCGCCCAACAACACGTCTGGGTCACCCAACAGCTCTTGGAACTGGGCCATGGGGTCGCTGCCGGGCTCCACTCCCAAGTCGGCGAACCGTGAACCCAACGAGTCAGGGTCGGATTCGAACGCCCCGGCGTAATCGGTGAGCAAACCGGTCAAGGCCTGGTGGACGTGGGGTAGGCCGAGCACGGTGTGGTGGGTGATCTGGTGCAGGCAGATCCACAGGCGCAGATCATCTCCGTCCATGGACCAGTCGTTAGCGAAAGGTTCGATGTTGGCGGGAATGACCGCCACCTCGTCTGAGGGAGGGCGAGGAACCGGCAGGTCGAACGAACCGAAGGACCGGGTGGCCAGGTGGCCGACCAGAGAACCCGCGGTCATGCCCAACAGCATGGGGCTCAACAGTCCCATGATCTGACCGAACCAGGCTTCGGCGGGGTCGGCGCCGCTGGGCTCGACCTCGCTGGCGTCGGTGCCGGTTTCCGTCGGTGGGTGCAGGGCGGCGGCCATGGCTTCGACCAGAGGTCGGTACACGTCGAGGGTGGACATCACCCACTGGGTGCGGGTCACCGGGGTGACCGTGATCGACTGCCCGGTGGTCGACGTGGACAACCCTGTGGCCGCTGCCACTTGGAGGTCTGCGACCCGGGCGAGCTGTTCGAAACGGATGCGTTCCAACGGGTCGATGTTGGGTTCGCTGTCTCCGCCGGTGGCGATGGACAGGGCCAACTGGCGGGCACCGTCCCACTGGACCGGACCCTGGTTGCCGAGCATTCGCAACATGTCGCCGAAGAACGGCATGCCCTCGAAGGGGTTTTGGTCGTCGGAACCCATAGGTGCAGCGTAGGACGGTTGGACGTGGAGGCCACCCGCGGGTGGCGGGCCGGGGTCCGGGCCGGGCATGCTCACCAGATGACACGTGTGGTGGTCACCGGAGGGGCTGGACGGTTGGGGGCGCGGGTGGTGCGACTGTTGACGTCGCGTGACGACGCCCTCGAGGTGATCGGTGTCGACCTGGTGTCTTGCAACCCCGGTGGCGTGAACCACCAGATCGACCTGCTGACCGCCGATCTCGACGACGTGTTCGCCGGGGCCGACTCGGTGTTGCACCTGGCTTCGGTGTTCGGTGCGGCCATCGAAGGTCCCGAGATAGACACCGCCGTCGAGGTGGCGGTCACCCGGCGGGTGCTGGACGCCGCGGGCGGGCCGGGGTCGACCACATCGTGGTGATGTCGAGTGCCACCGTCTACGGGCCGTGGGCCAACAACCCGGTTCCCCTCACCGAGGAAGCCCCGCTGCGTCCTCACCCCGATCTGGCGCTAGCCGTCCAGAAGGCCGAGATCGAGCGGATGGTGGGCGAATGGTCGGCAGATCATCCGGGGGCGATTGCGGCCCTGTTGCGGCCCGTCACCGTGGTGGCAGACGGGGTTGGTGGTTGGCTGGCCAAGGCGCTGCACGCGTCGGCTGCATTGCCGGCCAACGAGGAGACCCCGATCCAGTACCTCCACATAGACGACCTGGCCTCGGCGGTGGTGGCGGTGTGGGCCGCCTTGGTGGACGGCCCGGTGAACGTTGCGCCCGACGGATGGCTCACACCCACCGAACGCCGGGCGCTCGACCCGGTGCCCAAGGTGCGGCTTCCCGAGTCGGTGGCGCTGGGGGTGGCCGACTGGCGTTGGCGTCTGCGCTTGGCTCCCACCGCTCCTGGGGTGTTGGCCTACGCCCGTCACCCGTGGGTCGTGGCCAACGATCGTCTCACCGCCACCGGGTGGACCGCATCCAACAGCAACGAAGAGGCCTATGTGGCCGGTCATCAGGCCCGGGCCATCGAGACCATCAGCCCTCAGCGTCGCCAGGAACTGGCGTTGGGGGTGGTGGCGGCCACCGTGGCCGCCGCCGGTGCCGGAGTGGCGGCGCTGATCCGCAACCGTCGCCATTCTTCCTGAACGGGCCAGCCCCACTCGCCCGGACGACACGGCGGGCATGGTCGTTCGAACCTCTGATCTCCTTGGGTTGGCCGACTTGCTCGGCCGATGCGCTATCCGAGGGTGATGACCACCTCGGTGGATGCGGTGCCATGCGATTGGGTGGAGGTCTTCACCACCACCACGTCACCAGAGTGGGTGGCTTTCAGGGCGGTGGTGAGATCGCCGGCGCTGGTTACGGGAGCCTGGCCGATGGCGGTGATCGTCTGGCCGACGGCGAGGCCGGCGCTGGCCGCTGGCCCGGACGGATCGACGGCCATCACGAGCGCCCCGTCGGGGGCCCCGTCGCCGTCGAGGTCGGCGTCGCCGATCGAGACGCCGAGTCTCCCGCCAGGGTCGTGGCCTCCGACCGGGCTGGAGTCCGTCGACGGCACGCTAACCGTGGGGATCGCGGCGGTCGTCGGGGCCGTCATCGTGGACGGTGTGGCTGACGTGGGCGCGGTGGTGGTCAGCAGCGAAGCGGGATGAACAAGGGGCCGCGCCAACGGCTGGGCGGCACGAGCGGCGGGAACCGGGGTCGTGGTGGTTTGCGGCACGATCGAAGCGGTGACGCCGCCCAGTGGTGAACGGCGTTGACCATCGGGCAGGGGCTGGGCCAACCAGATGACCCCGACCGACACCAACAACCCGGCCAGTACAGCTCCGACCAGGGCACCGCGGGTTGATGTCCTGGGCGCGATCGGGTGGCCACCGCCCAGGCTGTGATCGAGCCCGAAGCCGTTGGCCGAATCGCTGCCCGCCGTCCCCAGCTCGGAGGGGTGGCGCCAAATCCGGTCGCCTGGGGCCGGCACCCCCGTCGGGGCCTGGTCCCATTGATCGTCAGGCTCCTCGGGCATCGCTGAAACGTTATCGACGGACAAGTCCGGGTTTGCCGCGGGCGGGCCTTCGAGGGTGGCGACCTACGATGGGTCCCATGTCTGTCGGCTCGTCGTCGTGGCTGTCGCCCCCTGCTGGTCGTGACTGGATCGCCTGTAGCCCTTCAGATCTCGATGCCGGTGCGGCCGGGGCATGGGTGGTGCTGCCATCGTGCGGTGCGGCGGTCACTTTCACCGGTACCGTCCGAGACCACGCCGGAACCAGAACCGGCATAGAGATGCTGGAGTACGAGGCCTACGAGGAGTATGTGGTTCCAGCGCTGGAACGGGTGGCGAACCAGGTTCGCCAAGTGGTGCCGGACCTGGGCCGGGTGGTGCTGTGGCATCGCACCGGTGAGTTGGCGGTCACCGATGTGGCGGTGGTGGTGGCGGTGTCGAGCCCTCACCGGGACGAGGCTTTCACGGCAGCGCGCTGGGCCATCGACGAACTGAAGGCCACCACTCCCATCTGGAAGCGAGAGCATTGGCCTGGGGGTGCCGAGTGGGTGCGATGCGACCACGGCCACACCATCGCATCGCCCGAACGGGTTGACCTGGAATCGGTCACCGTAGGTTCCATGGAGTCGACCACGGCGTGAAGATCCTCGTCTACATCTTGATCCCTGCCCTGGTCGTTGCCGTCGTGGCCGTGATCAGTTGGGTTCGGAACCGTCAACCCACCTCGATGGAAGCAGGGCTCGACTCGTTCCGGCGGGAGATGAGGGCGTTGTCACCCGAGGCGGCCCCCAGCTTCCGTCACCGCGAAGAACCAGGCAGTGACGGGCGCCCCGGTCCCCTCGTCCGCCCCGCCCACCGGGAACGGCGTCCTGAGATGGCGCGCGACCTCGCCATAGACCTGGGTACGGCCAACACCTTGGTCTACGCCAAAGGCCAGGGCATCGTCCTCAACGAACCTTCGGTGATCGCTCTCAACCAGCAGACCGGAGACGTGCTGGCCATGGGTCAGGAGGCATGGCAGATGATCGGCCGGACGCCCGGCTCGATCGTGGCCGTGCGGCCGCTGCGCCAGGGTGCCATCACCGATTTCGAGGTGACCCAACGAATGATCCGCCTGCTGTTGCAGCGGGCCGGGGTGTCTCGGTTCAACCGGCCCCGTGTGGTCATCTGCGTGCCGTCGGCCATCACCGAGGTGGAACGGCGAGCGGTTATCGAGGCGGCCCGCCGAGCCGGAGCCGCCGACGCCCAACTGATCGAGCAGCCCATGGCTGCGGCGCTGGGCGCCTACCTGCCGGTGAACGAACCCATCGCCAACATGGTGATCGACGTCGGTGGTGGGACATCGGAGACGGCACTCATAAGCCTCGGTGGCGTGGTGGCACTGCGGGCGGTGCGCGTTGGTTCCTTCGACATCGACGCCGCAATCCAGACCTTCATCCGCCGGGAGTACGGCATCGCCGTGGGCGAGCGCACCGCCGAGGAGATCAAGGTGGCCATCGGCTCGGCGTGGCCGGTGCAAGACGGGGTGAAGGCCGAGGTCCGCGGCCGAGACCTGATGAGCGGCCTGCCCAAGACCGTGATCCTTTCGCCCGAAGAGGTTAGGGAGGCCATAGCCGAACCGGTGTCGGCCATGGTGGCCTCGGTGATCTCGTGCTTGGGAGAAGCCCCGCCCGAACTGGCTCACGACTTGATCCTGAGGGGCATGCACCTGGTCGGAGGGGGCGGAATGCTCAAGGGTTTGGCCAAGCGCATCGCCGAAGAGACCGCCATCCCGGTCACCCTGGTGGATGCGCCCCTGGAATGCGTGGTCATGGGCGCTGGCCGCTGCATCGAGCACTACGACGAGCTCCGAGTCATGTTCATGGGCGCCCGCTAGAACAGACCCACGCGGCGCCCCGATGTGGTGATATCTGACGGATCATCAGGTGGCACGAGAGGACACATGGGCTCTCGGCAAACTGGGTTTGGCTAGGGTGACGCCATCACGGCTCGCTGATTCGGGAGCGGGCCGGCCCGATCGGTAGAGGACCTAGGCGTTGGCATTGCTCGAGGTGAGTGAGATCGAGGTGCGGTTCGGCGGCATCGTGGCCCTCGACGGCCTGAGCTTCAACGTCGATCAGGGCCAGATCTGTGCGCTCATCGGTCCCAACGGCGCCGGCAAGACCACGCTGTTCAACTGCGTCAGCCGTCTCTACGAACCTTTCTCGGGCAAGATCACCTTCGACGGCCAGGATCTGTTGGCCATGCCGCCCCATGGAATCGCCCGGGTGGGAGTGGCCCGCACCTTCCAGAACCTGGCGTTGTTCCCGGCCTTGTCGGTGGTGGAGAACGTGATGGTGGGCGCCCACACCCACGGCCATGTCGGGTTCGGCCGCGGGTTGCTCCACCTTGGTGTCGCCAAGGAGGAGAAGCGCCTTCGAACCGAATGCACCGCCATCTTGGAGCGACTGTCGCTTGGGCACCTGTCCAACCGGCCCGCCGTCGGTTTGCCCTTCGGTACCCTCAAGCGCATCGAGTTCGCTCGGGCGTTGGCCGCTCGACCCAAGCTTCTGTTGCTCGACGAACCAGCCAACGGTCTCACCCACGGCGAGGTCGACGAACTAGGCGACACCATTCGTGAGATCCGAGACCAGTTCGACCTCACCGTGCTCCTCGTCGAACACCACATGAGCATGGTCATGGCCATCTCAGATCTGGTGGTGGTCATGGAGTTCGGCCGCAAGATCGCCGATGGCCCGCCGAATGAGGTTCGCAACGACCCCAAGGTGATCGAGGCCTACCTGGGAGCCCCGGCATGAGCCTGCTCGAACTGCGGGGCCTGGGCGGGGGTTACGGCCAGGTCGATGTCCTGCGAGACTTGAACCTCACCGTCGACGAAGGCGAGGTGGTGGTGATCCTCGGCGCCAACGGCGCCGGCAAGACCACCACCCTGCGAGCCATCTCGGGGATGCTCGACAACGTGAGCGGCCAGGTGTTCTTCGATTCCTCGGCCATCACCAACAAGCCCGCACAGGTCATCGCCCGAGCCGGGATCTCCCACGTCCCCCAAGGACGTGGCACCTTCGGCGATCTCTCGGTGGAAGAGAACCTGCGTCTCGGCGCCATCAACCGCCGAGACGGTGGCATAGACGCCGACCTGGACCGCTGGTTCGAGATGTTCCCCCGCCTGGCCGAGCGCCGCACCCAGGCGGCCGGGTCGATGTCGGGCGGCGAACAACAGATGTTGGCCATCGCCCGGGCCCTGATGGCCCGGCCTCGGATCCTGCTGCTCGACGAGCCTTCGCTGGGTCTGGCTCCCCTCATCACCAAAGAGGTGTTCGAACGCCTCGGTGAGATCAACAAACAGGACGGTCTGGCCATGTTGGTGGTCGAACAGAACGCCAGCCTGGCGCTGGCCATCGCCGATAGGGGCTGCGTGCTCGAGACCGGGTCCATCGTGGCCTCGGGTCCGGCCAGCCAGCTCATGGCCGACGAAACCGTCCGCAAGGCGTACCTGGGGTTCTGATGGAGCTGTTCATCGATCAGGTCCTCAACGGCATCGGCCGAGGCGCGGTGTACGCCTCGGTCGGACTGGCCCTGGTGATCATCTACCGCACCACCGGCCTGTTGAACTTCGCCCAGGGCGAGATGGCCTTGTTCTCCACCTTCGTCACTTGGTGGTTGACCGACCAGGGGGTGGGCATCGTGCCCGCCATCATCGGGTCGGTCGTGTTCTCGGTGATCGCCGGGGCCGCCATAGAACGGTTGTTGATCAGACCGGTCGAGTCGGCACACAGCCCGCTCAACGTGGTGATCGTCACCCTGGGCATGTTCCTGGCCATCAACGCCCTGGCCCAGCTCATCTTCATCAAGCCCGGACAGGAAGCCCTCCAGATGCCCTCGCCGTTCCCGGAGGGCGAACTGATGGGAATCCGCAAGGAGACGATCGGGCTGGCCCTGGTCCTGGCGTTGGAATGCGTCTTGTTGTGGGTGTTGCTGCAACGCACCAAGCTCGGCCTGTCGCTGCGGGCCGTGGCCTCCAACCCTGAGAGTGCCCGTCTCGTCGGTATCAACACCGGCGTCATGTTGATGGTCGGGTGGGGCCTGGCCGCCGGCCTTGGCGCCATCGCTGGATCGTTGGTGGCCAGCCAATCCAGCGGGTTCGACACGTCTCTGATGCAACAGATCCTCGTCTACTCATTCGCCGGTGCCGCGCTGGGCGGCTTCGACAGCCCCATCGGAGCCGTCGTCGGCGGTCTCATCGTGGGCGTGGCCGAAGCGCTCACCTACCAGTACGGGCCAGACATCGGCCTGGCCGGAATTGAACTGGTGGTCCCGCTGGGGCTCATCTTGGTGGTGTTGCTGGTCAAGCCCAACGGCCTGTTCGGACGCACCATCGTGGAGCGGGTGTGATGGCGGCCCGGATCCCGTGGCTACGGGTGGCGGTGGGCGTGGTGGTGGCCGCGGTGGCCATCGGCCTGCCGTTCAACAACGAGGCCGAAACAGTCCAGGTCTTCTCCCAGGTCCTCTACCTGGCCATCGCGGCCATGGGGCTCAACCTGCTCACCGGGTACAACGGACAGGTCTCCATCGGTCATGGCGCCTTCTTCGGGGTGGGAGCGTTCACCTCGGCGATCCTGGTGGTCGACCACGGCTGGTACATCGAGGCGACCATCCCGGTGGCCGCGCTGGCCGCTGCGGCCCTAGGTGTGCTGGTCGGGTTCCCGGCCCTGCGAGTCAAGGGCCTGTACCTGGCGCTGGTCACCCTCGGTCTGGCTGTTCTGTTCCCGTCGGTGGTCAAGAAGTTCGTGGAGGGGCCCGGCGGCGTACCGCTGCTCCAGCCCAAGCGCAGCCAGGTCGCGTCGCTGATACCGGCGTTGGCCGACGACCAGTACCAGTACTTCGTGTGCCTCGGAATCATGGTCGTGCTGTTCGCGCTGGCCGCCAGCCTCGTCCGCAGCCGAGCCGGGAGGGCCATGATCGCGGTTCAAGACCAGGAGGTGGCGGCCTCCACCGTAAGCATCAACATGGCCCAGGTCAAGGTGGCCAGCTTTGCCATCTCTGCCGCGTACGCCGGTGTGGCTGGGTCGTTGTCGGTGTTGGTCAACCGGGTGGCCGACGGCTCCAACCCGCTCATCTACTTCCAATACTCGATCGAGTTCCTGATCGCCGTGGTCATCGGTGGTGCCGCCACCCTTACCGGGCCCTTCCTGGGTGCTGCGCTGCTGGTGACCATCCGTCGCCGGTTCGAAGGCACCGAAGCCATGGCGCCGGCCCTGCTCGGCGGGGCGTTGATCGCGGCCGTGTTCCTCATGCCCGACGGCATCGTCGGCCTGTACCGCCGGGTCTCGGCGAAGGTGCTGGCCCGCCGGTCGGGATCTCCCCAAGCGCCTGATCCGGCTGCCGACCCCGGCGTCGATCTGGCAAAGTCACACTGAACCCACCTGAACCGTCCCCCCCACCCCAGGAGCAAACCCGATGAGACGCACCCCCACCACCCGAGCACTGCTCGCGCTACTGGCCTTCAGCCTGATTGCGGCCGGATGCGGTGGTCGTGACGACGACAAGGCCAGCTCGGGCGGTGGTGGGGACAAGCCCACCGACACCTCCGGCGGCGAAACCGCCGACACCCTCATCGACACCGCCGACTGTCCCGACAACGGCACCGCCGGCATCAACGGCGACACCATCACCCTGGCGTCATCGTTCCCCCAGTCGGGCCTCACCGCCGCCTTCGCCCAGATCGCCAACGGCTACAACGCCTACTTCGCCAAGGTCAACTCCGAAGGCGGCGTGGAGATCGCTGGCAAGAAGTACAAGATCGAGGTCGAGGACAAAGACGACGAGTACAACGCGTCCAAGACAGTCCAGAACATCAACGAACTGGCCGGCACCGACGGTTCCAAGGCCTTCGCCATCTTCAACGTGGTCGGCACCGCCAACAACATCGCCATCCGAGAAGCCATGGGTGAGAACTGCGTGCCCAACGTGTTCGCCGCCACCGGCTCCCCGACGTGGGGCAACACCAACTACCCGTGGCTGATCGGGTCCACCTTGGCGCCGTACTCGCTCGAAGCCAAGGCGTTCGCTGACTACCTGGCAGCCGAGAAGCCCGATGCCACCGTGGCCATGCTGGTGCAAGACGACGACTTCGGGAAGGCCTACGAGGAGTCCTTCAAGATGGCCATCGAAGGCACCGACATCGAGGTGGTCGAGGTCGCCACCTACCCGGCGGGCGCCGGTGACGTCGGCTCACAGGTCACCAGCCTGGCCGCCACCAAGGCCGACGCCTTCTTCATGGGCGGCACCCTGCTGGCCTGCCCCAACGCCCTCGAGAAGGCCAAGGGCGCGGGCTGGTCGCCCATCACCTTCATCTCCGGAACCTGCATCTCCAAGACCCTGATGGGCCTGGCTGGCGCTAACGGAGACAAGGTGCTGGCCGCCACCAACACCATCGACCCCATGAACCCGGCCTACGCCGACGGCCCCCAGATGAAGGAGTACCTGGCCACCCTCGATGAGTTCGGCGCCGATGACGTCGACCCGGAGAACGGCATCGTGGCCTACGGCTACACCCAGGCGGCGATCATGGTCGAGGTGCTCCAAGGCCTCGACACCCTGGACCGGACTTCGTTCATGGAAGCCATGCACTCCATCGACGGCATCGAGGGTGCGGGCATGCTCATCGACGGCGTGAAGGTGCAGACCAGCGCCGACGATCCGTTCTTGGCCGAGTACCTACAGATGGTTCAGTACGACGCCGCTGCTGGCCACTTCAACAACGTGGGTGAGGTGTTGGACTTCGAAGGCAAGACCGCCGAGTTCACCCCGGGGACCTGATCAACAACTGATCGCTCCGCGGACCATCGGTCCCGGCCCGAAACTAGACAAGATGCCCCGGGGCTACCCCGGGGCATCTTCGCGTTCCCGACGACCTACCCTGGCCTCGTCGTCATGTCCATCCGTACCCTCGCCCCCGCCGTGATGGCTGCCGCCGTGCTGGTCGGATCCGTCTCGGGCTGTTCGGGCAAGACCGATGGTGCCGACGACCGCTCATCGGCAGCGTCGACGGTACCCCCAGGACCTCCAGCCGGCGAGGGTTGCCCATCGGGATCCGATGATGCCGGCCTGGACATCACGCGAGACGGTGAGAGAAGTGACGCTGGTGGCGGCGACCCTGGGGAGAGCCGAACGCTGACCCTGGTCGCCAGCCATCCGAGCGGGGGAGCGTTCGCTGCAAGGTCGGGGATCGTCACCGGCTACCAGGCCTATTTCGCGGCTCGAAACGCCGCCGGTGGGGTGGCCATCGGTGGCCAGAACTGGTCGATCGTGGTGAAGGCGAACAACGACGACGGAAGAGCAGCGCGCACCGCGGAGAACCTCGATACCGCCCTTGGTCCCGACGGGCTCGGCGCCTTCGGTGTGCTCGGGATCATCGGTACCGCCAACAACGCGGGGGTGGCGGGGACGCTGGCCGACAAATGCGTGCCCAACATCTTCCCCGTCACCTCGGCACTGGTCGGCGGTGTCGAAGAACCTTGGTCTGTCGGTGGGCCGGTGATCTCCGAGGCCACGGCCGCGGCAGCCGTGGTATCCCACCTGGTGATCTCCAGCCCCGGTGCCCGAATCGGTGTGCTGGCCTCCGCCGGTGAGGACGGTGACCGCATCGAAGACGCCTACAGGGCCGCAGTGGAGGGTACGTCGCTGAGCGTTGTGGCCGCTCAGCGGGTGCCGGTGGGTGTCGACACCGACACCTCGGCCGAGGTGGAACTGCTGGCCTGGTCCGGTGCCGACGTCATGGTCGATGGTGTCGACCTGTTGAGCTGTCCCGGGGCCATAGAGGCAGCCCGCCAGGTCGGGTGGTCCCCGGTGGTGGTCGCGGCCGGGGGATGTGCCTCGGCCCCGCTGGTGGGTCAGGCCGGTGACGCCGCCGAAGGGGTCCTGGCCGCCGCCAACCTTATGGACCCGTCAGATCCCGAGTTCGTCGACCATCCTCGGGTCCGGCGGTACCGAAGCGAAGTGGAGACATGGGCCAAGGACCTCGATAACCCCACGGCCAGCCCCGACGACCCCAACGTGGTGCTGGGTTGGACCATGGCCGACCTGTTCACCCGGGCTGTGGCCTCGGCCGGCTCGGTGAGTCGGTCTGCCTTGATGACGGCGCTGTCCTCTCTGGACGTCACCGACGCCGGACTGGCCTTCGAGGGAATCCGATTCCAGGCGACACCGACCGACCCCGTGGTGGCTCGTCAGGCCCGGGTGGTCAGGTTCGACTCGGTGTCGGCCACCTTCAGCCCTGTCACGCCGATCGTGTCGACTCCGACCCAACCATCGGGAACGTCGGGGCCGTCGGGACCGGGTGGGTGAGCTGACTCACCTCTCTAGCCGTCCAAGATGTGGTCGGCCAGTTGGGTGATGGTGGTGGCACAGCGAAGACCGTGATGTTCGACCAGCCAGGCCACGTTGCGGTGGTGGAGGTCGCTTGCGGCATCGAACCGGTTGAGGATCACCTCGACGCGGAACCCGGAGAACGCATCCACCGTCAACGCCACAGCATTGACGGTGCCGAGACCGGCATCGGCGACCACCACGACCACCTCGGGCCTCAAGGCGCGAGCGATGGTGACGGCATCACCATCGACGGCGATGGGGGAACGGGGTCCACCCACCGTCTCCAGCCAACCAACGTCGACCGGAGGGTCGGGCCAAGCGAGCTCTGCCAGCAGGTCGGCGGTGGTCGGCACTGCCAGCCCGAGGACCTCTGCCGCCATCGGCGGGGCCATCGCCACCGGGTAGGCACGATGGGGCGGGCACACCTGGTGGGCTGGTTCGCCGCTGGCTGCGCTCAGCACCTCGGCGTCACTCGGGTGATGATCATCGGGGTCGAAGGACTGCGCCGGTTTTCGGGCCGCCACCACCAGACCTCGTCCCCGCAGTTCCGCTATTGCTTTGCCGCCAACCCAGGTCTTGCCGATCTCGGTGGCAGTGCCGGTCACCAGCACCAGGTGATGTGGCCGGCTCATGTTGTCCCCCCGGCGGTCGGCCCGTCGACCCCGTCCACTGCCTCGAGAGCGGGGACGTCCAAGGCCTCGAGCGCGGCGATGAGGCGCTCCACCTGGGCGTCGGTGTGGGCTGCCGAGAACGTGACCCGCAGGCGGCTGGTGCCGGTCGGAACGGTGGGCGGGCGGATGGCGGGCACGAACAGACCGGCATCCAACAACGCCGACGCGGCCTCCACCGCCCGCAACTCGTCTCCCAGCACCACCGGCACGATCGGCGACGGATGACGCGGTGCCAGACGGTCCACGTGTCGGCGCAGCCGGGCGATCAGATCGTCGCCCTCGGGGCTACGCAGAACCCCCAGCGCCGCCAGCGCGGCAGCAGTGTCGGCCGGGCTCAGAGCGGTGGTGAAAATCGATGACCGGGCTGCGTTGACCAACAGGTCGGCCACCGGACCCGAGCAGGCCACGAATCCCCCCAGCGACCCCAGGGTCTTGGACAGGGTGCCCACCCGAACCACCTCCACACCGCTGAGGTCGGTGGGGTCGGGGTGAGGTCCGAGCACGGCGTGAGCTTCGTCGAGAACGAGAAGCGCCCCGTGGCGGCGACACACATCGGCGACCTCGGCCACGTCGAGCACGTCTCCGTCCATCGAGAACACGGTGTCGCAGACGACGATCACCAGACCCGCAGCCGACCCCACCAGGGACTCGATCGCGTCTACGTCTCCGTGAGGGGCGATGGCCACCTGGGCCCGGGCCAGACGGGTGCCGTCGATGATCGAAGCGTGGTTGAGCGAGTCCGACACGATCGTCACCTCGGCCCCGCCCAGGGTGGACAGCACCCCGAGGTTGGCGGCGAAGCCGGTCGGGAACAACACGGCCCGATCCGTCCCCTTCCACTCGGCCAACGTCTCCTCCAGTTCCCGGTGGATCGGGCGGGCCCCGGTGATCAGCCTCGAGCCGCCACTCCCCGAACCCCAACGATCCAAGGCGGCGTGCGCGGCTGAGATCACCTTCGGGTGCGCGGTGAGACCTAGGTAGTCGTTCGACGCGAACGAAACCACCTCGCGGCCCTCCGCGGTGAGCACCCCCACCGGGCCGAGCCCGTCGAGATCCCGGTAGGACCGCCATCGGCCCTCGACTCGAATCGAGTTCAGCCGTTGGTCGATCAGGTCAGGCCACGTCATCGTGGTGGCCATCGGCATCTCGGGCGGCGGCATCGGGGTCGGTCACCTCGACGATGGCAGAGGCCAAGGCGTCAACGATCCGGTCGATCTCAGCGGCAGTTGTCGTGAGCGGCGGCATCAGCACGATCACGTCACCCAGGGGGCGGATCAACACCCCCTGGTCCACGCACGCCGCCGACACCCTCCGACCCCATCGCAACCCGTCGGCGGGTGGCGCCAACTCCACACCGATCATCAACCCGCACTGGCGCACCTCTCTCACGGTGGCAAGTGACGCCACCGATCGAGCCAACCGCTGAGCCAACTGGTCGGCTCGGTCGTTGACGTTGGTCAGCACATCCCACTCCTCGAACAGTCCGAGGTGCCGTAGCGCTACCGCCGCGGCCAGGGCGTTCCCGCTGTAGGAGTGCCCGTGGTAGAAGGTGCGCTCGGACAGGTCAGGTCCCAGGAACGCTCGCCATACCCGGTCCGAAGCGACCGTGGCCGACAGGGGTAGGTAGCCCCCGGTGATGCCCTTGCCCAGGACCAACAGGTCGGGTCGGGTGCCGCACTGCTCGGTGGCAAACAGGGTGCCGGTCCGTCCGAACCCGGTGGCCACCTCGTCATGGATCACCAACACGTCGTGGGCCGATGCCGCGGCGGCGACGGCTGCCACCGCTTCGGGTGGCACCAGAGCCATGCCCGCTGCGCCCTGTACCAGTGGCTCGAGAACCACCGCCGCCAGCTCCGACCCATGTTGTTCGATCGCCGACAGCGCGGCCTCCACCGCTCCCGGTTCACCCAGAGACGGCGCCCGCAACACGGGGAAGCGCAACGGATCGAACACGTCGGTGCCGAAGCCGCCGTCACCCACCGAAAGCGAACCGATCGAATCGCCGTGGTAGGCGCCGCCGAAGGCCAGGTACTTGGTGCGCCCCGAAACACCCTGGTTCGTCCAGAACTGGAACGCCACCTTCAGGGCCTGTTCCACCGCGGCGGCACCGTCGCTGGCGAACAGAAACCGAGCCCCGTCGACGGGAACCCGAGGCGCGAGTGACTCGGCCAATTCGATCACGATCCGGTTACCGTTCCCGAGCATGGTGGTGTGGGCTACCCGGTCCAGTTGGTCCCGGATCGCCTGGTCCAGCTCGGGCACCCGGTGGCCGAGGGTGGTGACCCACAGCGACGAGATGGCGTCCAGATAGCGGTTGCCGTCTACATCGATCACCTCACGCCCCTCGGCGCGGTCCACGATCACCGGCCGGTTGTCGGCGTAGCAGGCCATCTGGGTGAAGCCGTGCCACACCGAAGCCACGTCTCGTTCGATCCACGAACCGGTGTCTGCCATGGCCTCAGACGCTACCGGTACCCCCCGCCCCGGGTCTTGGTCAGGCGAGGACACGCGCCAGGATCTGATCCCAGTGGGTGAGGGCGATCAGGTGCCCGGCGTCGGGGTCGACGATCAGATCGCTGGTCGACAACGCCTCGTTCCACCACCTTCCGAACGCGGGCGGGGATGTCTGATCCCGCCCTCCGTACCAGAGGTCGACCGGGCACTGCACCATCGACCAGTCGACGTCAGGGGCCTCCACCTGCAGCTCCACCTCCCGGATCAGGCCGTCCAACCCCTGAGCGACGGCATCGACCACTCCCCAGGCCATGGCGTCAACCGCACCGGTCACCGCTCCCAGGTCGGCTCGGCGCTTGTCGTCGGCTCCCTCGGTCACGTGCTGGCGGGCCAGGTCCAGATCGCAAGGCCACGGCGCCAACATCGGAGCCGCCATCTCTGCGGTGGCCACGGCGCCCAGCTCGGCGCCCAACTCTGCCACCAGGTGGCGTCCCCCGTCGGCGTCGTCGAGGATCCCGGGAGTGGTGTAGGCGGCGAAGGGAACCAGGCCGGCCACGGCTGCCACCCGTGCGACCCTGGCGGGATGGCGGGCGGCCATGGCCACCGCGAACGGCACGCCAGCGGACCATCCCAAAGTCGCCCACCGCTCGAAACCGAGCCAGTCGGCCAAGGCGGCCACGTCGTCGGCGAACGAACCCACCGTGAAGCCCCGATGTGGTGATGACAGCCCGATGCCGGGCCGGTCCACCGCCACCAGCCTCACCCCCAAGGCGCGGGCCCGGTCGTCGTCGGGGTGACGTGACCGTCGGGAGTCAGGGGTGCCGTGGACGAAGATGACCGCCGCGCCCTCGGGGTCGCCAACGTCGTCGAAGCCCAGATCCCGCCCATCGGCGAGGGTCAAGGTGGAGGAAGCGGTCACCGCCGCAATCTACCGACCCGCTCTTGGACGGTCCGTTGACCAGGGTGTTCTCGTGACTACGGCCTGGGGCCAGGCCCCGATGCTGTCCAGCCAGCGGGCTGGTAGCGTGTGAAACGTTTCTCGCGCGCCGAGGCGACCTGCCCCTAGGAGTCCCGAGTGACCATCCCGGACCACTTCACCATCGACATCGAGCTGACGAACCGCTGCAACGCGGACTGCTACTTCTGCCCTCGCGCCGCCACCCCGGACCAGGGGTTGATGACGCCGGAGACGTTCGAGGCAGCGCTGGCCCGCGCCGTCGAGTTCGAGGCGGTGGCCAAGGAACGAACCGGCAGGGACGTGTGGGTGAGCCTCTGCGGCCTGGGTGAGCCGCTCATCAACAAGCATGCCGTCGACTTCGCAAGAGCGGTGGTCGATGCCGGGCTGTTGTGCACCGTCTCCTCCAACGGTTCTCTGCTCGATGAGACGAAGGCGCGGGCGTTGATCGACGCCGGGGTCAAACGCTTCGACATAAACGTGGGCGAGAAGGACGACGAGTACGAGGCCATCTACAAGCTCCCATGGCAACGAACGCTCGACAACCTGCTCCGCTTCCGGGAGTTGGCCGAGGGCCGGAGCGCGGTGAACATCATCCTGGTCGACCACCGCAACGATCCGGCGCACATCGAGACGATGAGGAGCTTCTGGAGCGGTCACGGGTTCACCAACTTCTTTGCGTTCCCACTGATCAACCGCGGTGGCTCACTTCCGCTCGATCACATGTACTTCTCGGAGCGGTCCGAGCCGGCCGAGGCGCGGGTGATCCTGGAGGAGCGCGGAGGCGCCCCCGAGTGCGTGTGGCCGTTCACGTCTCAGTTCATCGGCTTCGACGGGCGTTACTTCCTGTGCTGCTCAGACTGGGAGAAGCGGGTGCCGTTCTCCTCGGTGTTCGACCGGAGCCTGATCGACATCTTCGGTCCCAAGCTCGACTACACCCGGAACCGGGGTCCGTTGTGCACCACTTGCAACGGTGATTCCGTCAACTACATCGCCGATCGGATCCGCGCTGTGGCCGAGGACCCGATGATGGCCTTCGTCGGACCGGAGTGGCAGGCCGACCAGCTCATCGCCGACAGAGACGAGACCCTCGGGCTGCTCGAACAGCTCTCACCGGGCGTGACCGACCGCAATCTCGGAGCAGGCCGCGTCACAATTCCGGTCCGGGCCATCTGAGCGTTCCACCGAACTCGTCACGCTCGTGTGTGAAGGGTTGTTGGCAGAGTCCGTCGACGATCATCCCTCGGCGATGATCGGGCAGGATTGTGGTGATGGATGCGGTCGTCACCCCGACGGAGATGGGCGTCATAGATGCCGAGGCGCTTGAGCCGGTCGAAGTTCTGATCGGTCGGGCGGGCACCGCGGTGGCTCGCACCGCGGTGGCGATGCTCGGCGGTTCCTACGGCCGACGGGTTGTGGTGGTGGCGGGTAAGGGCAACAACGGCAACGACGGGCGGGAAGCTGCCCGTCGACTGACAGAGCGCGGCGTCCGCTGCCAGATCTTCGATGCTGCTTCGGCGCCGGCCGTTCTGCCACCGGCAGACCTGGTGATCGACGCCGCCTACGGCACCGGGTTCACAGGAACATACGTTGCCCCCCAGCCGGCACTCACCGACACCGCGGTCTTGGCCGTCGACATCCCTTCTGGTGTCGACGGGCTGACCGGCGTCGCCGCGGGTGAGCCTCTTGCCGCCGATGTGACCGTGACCTTCGCGGCCCTCAAACCGGGGCTGCTGCTGGCCGACGGCCGGCGACTGGCCGGTCGGGTGGAGGTGGCCGATATCGGCCTGGATGTTTCATCTGCCCGCGCACGTCTCCTCGACGACGACAAGGTGAGATCTTGGCTTCCTGTCCGCCCAGCCGACACCCACAAGTGGAAGGCCGCGGTGCGCCTGGTGGCTGGTTCCCCCGGCATGACCGGTGCTGCCCGGCTCTCGGCCGCGGCCGCCATGCGGGCCGGCGCCGGATACCTGTGGGCGTCGACCCCCGGGGCGGTCACCGACCCGGGGGCACCCACCGAGTGCGTGTACACGCCGTTGCCGGTCGACGGGTGGGCCGAGACCGTGCTGTCAGATGGTCTTCACCGTTGTCATGCCCTGGCGGTAGGACCCGGCCTGGGCCGAGGTCCCGGCACCGAAGCCGAGGTTCGCCGGCTGGTGAGCCAGTGCCATCTAGCCACCGTGGTCGACGGCGACGCGCTCAGCGCCCTGGGTGCCGCGGCGGCATCGGTGGTCGCGGCTCGTGCCGAGGGCGCCGGCCCCGTGGTGCTCACCCCCCACGACGGCGAGTTCGAGTCCCTCACCGGCCACCGGCCGGGCTCCGACCGGTTCGCCGCAGCCCGGGAACTGGCCGCTCGCGTCGGGGCGGTGGTGCTGCTCAAAGGAGCGACCACCGTGGTTGCCGACCCCGGTGGGTCGGTGCTCGTGGTGACCAGCGGCGACGCCCGCTTGGCCACGGCCGGTACCGGCGATGTGCTCACCGGGATCATCGCTGCCCTCCTGGCCGGTGGGCTGGGTGGGCTGGAAGCGGCGGCCGCCGGCGCACACATGCACGGCCGGGCCGGCGCCCTAGCCTGGCCCCGGGGCCTGGTCGCATCGGACCTGGTAGCCCTCCTACCTGTCGCCTTCTCCCACCTCCAGGAACCCTGATGTCTCGTGAGACCCCCGTATCCGAGGTGATGACCCGCGAGGTCCTCACCTTCGCCCCTGACGACCAGGCATACGAGGCCATGGAGACCATGGTCGACCGAGGTATCGACGGTGCCCCGGTGGTGGCTGAGGGCGGGACCGTGGTCGGCATGCTGTCCACCGGTGATCTGATCGTCCAGAGCAGCCGCCTCCACTTTCCGACGGTGATCTCCATCCTCGGAGCCACCATCGAACTTCCCAGTGCAAAGCGGCACTTCGAGGAAGATCTACGCAAGACCCTGGGAAGCACGGTCTCCGACGTGATGCAACCGGACCCGATCACCATCGGCGCCGACGACACCGTGGAGGAAGCCGCCACCTTGCTCCACGACCACGACATCTCGCGCCTGCCGGTGGTGGGAGACAGCGGGCTGGTCGGGATCGTCGCCCGGGTCGACATCTTGCGGGCCTTGTTGGACCGCGACCGCCCCAGCCCCGAGAGCTGACCGACACGGTGCGTCCGGCCTGGGCAGACATAGATCTAGGAGCCGTCACCCACAACGTGACCGTGCTTCGCGACCTGGTGGCTCCGGCTCGGGTCTGCGCGGTGGTGAAGGCACAGGGATACGGCCACGGAGCCGTAGAGGTCGCCCGCGCCGCTCTGGCCGGGGGAGCGGACCGGCTGGCAGTGGCCCTGGCCGCAGAGGGGTCCGAGCTTCGTGACGCCGGGCTTCACGGCCCGATCATCGTGCTGAGCCAAGCCTCTCCCGACGAGCTCGACGACCTGGTCCGCCACGACCTCGACGCCACCGTCTACACCGCCGCCGGTGTCCAGGAGTTGGCCGCAGCCGCCGCATCCCGCAGCCCCAGACAGCCGATAGCCGTCCACCTCAAGGTGGACACCGGCATGCACAGGGTGGGGGCCCAGCCTGCCGAGGTCGTCGGATTGGCTCAGGCCGTGATCGCCCGACCCGAGCTGCGGTTGGCGTCGGTGTTCACCCACTGCGCCGTGGCCGATGAACCCGACAACCCCTTCACCGACGTGCAGCTCCGCCGCTACCAGGACGTGCTGGACGACCTGGCTCAGGCCGGCGTAGACGTAGCCATGCGCCACGCCGCCAACACCGCGGCCGCCATTGCCCACCCGGCCAGCCGCTACGACCTGGTGCGAATCGGAATCGGCATGTACGGCCTCCCTCCCAGTCCCGCCCTATCTGGCCGAGTCGGTCTGCGCCCCGCCATGTCGCTCAAGGCCCGGGTATCACACGTCAAGCGGGTCGCGGCCGGCGAAGGTCTCTCCTACGGCCTTCGCTATCACCCTGCCACCGACGCCAACATCGCCACCGTGCCCCTCGGTTACGCCGACGGCGTGGCCCGCCGCCTCGGATCCACGGGGGCCCAGGTCCTGATCGGCGGTCGCCGCTTCCCGGTGGCTGGAACCGTCACCATGGATCAACTGCTGGTCGACTGCGGGGACAGACCTGTGCAGGTGGGCGAGGAGGTGGTGCTCATCGGCCGTCAGGGAGACGAGGAGATCACCGCCGACGAGTGGGCCGAGCGTCTCGGCACCATCAACTACGAGGTGGTGTGCGGGGTCAGCCTCCGCGTCCCCCGCTGCTACCACTGACTTCATCGGTGACGGCCGACGGACGTGCCGATCCTTTGGCGCGGTGGCAGCATGCTGTCCGGTCATTCACCCACGGAGACGAAGTGTGAGCAGGATCTTGAACCGTCATACCGCCCGTACCATCGGGCTGCTCGGGGCCGGGGCCGCGGTGGGCGCTGCCGCCATCGGCCTCTACCGGTCGACCCACCCAGCAGAAGCTTCGGGGCCGGTGTCCCCCGATCCGGGCCGTAACCGGCCGCCGCTCCCGCCGCACCTGTTCGAGATGCCCGACGGCGTGACCGAAGGCGATGTGCCCACCCCGGACGGCGGCACCATCCACTACGCCGAGAAGGGTTCCGGGCGGGCGCTGGTCTTGCTCCACGGCGTGACGCTCCGCCACGACGTCTGGTCGCCTCAGTTCCACCAGCTCGCCGACCGCTATCGGGTCATCGCCGTGGACCTGCGCGGCCACGGTCGATCACAGCCTGGTTCGCTGGGTCTGGGTCTACCCCGATTGGCCACCGACCTGGCCACCCTGCTGACCGAACTGAACCTGCGAGATTCGATCGTCGTCGGCCACTCGATGGGCGGGATGACCGTCATGAGGTTCTGCGGCGACCATCCCGACGTGCTGGCCGAACGGGTGGCCGGCTTGGCCCTGGTCGCCACCGCTGGCCACCAGGCCGTCCCGCCCTACATGGAAGGGATGGCCCGACGAGTTCTGGCCAGCGGTCGTGGCCAGATCGATCGCGGTGCAGGCCTTCCCACCCGCAAGGTGGTGGGTCGCCCCGCGGTCAGGATGGTGTTCGGCGACCGACCTCACCCGCGGGCAGTGGACATCGTCCACGAGATGACCACCTCCATGCACGACGGTCACCTGATCGACTCACTCCTCGGGATCGTCGAACACGACGCCCGTGACGCGCTGGCGGCCACCCGAACCCCATCGGTGGTGGTGGTGGGAACCAGGGACCTCCTCACCCCGGTTCCGGCCGGACGGGCCATCGCCCGTGTAATGCCGGGCTCGGAGTTCGTGGTGCTACCCCGGGCCGGGCATCAGCTCATGCAGGAACGTCCCGATGAGTTGGCCGAGCTGATCGACGCCCTCGTGGCCCGTGTCGAAGGGCAGGTTGCCTCGGTAGCCGAAGCGGTGGCCGCCGACGACCGGCCAGTGGAGGCCGATCAGGTGGAAGCGGCCGGGGGTCCGTTCTGACCGCAGCGAACCACCGGTCCTGACCAGCCTGTTCCTTCGGGGGGAGGTGGTCACTACGATCGGTTCGTGCTCGTTCGCACCGGATCCCCCGACCAGACCAAGGCACTGGCCCAAGCCTTGGCCGGGCTGTGCCGGGCAGGAGACGTGGTGGTGCTGGCCGGTGAGATGGGGGCCGGCAAGACCGCCTTCACCCAGGGGTTCGCACTGGGACTCGGGGTGTCGGACTCGGTGACCAGCCCCACTTTCACCATCGTGCGCGAGTACCCAGGGGAGCGCCTCGACCTGCACCATCTCGACGTGTACCGGCTCGACCAGATTCGTGAGGTCCTCGAGCTTGGCGTAGGCGAGATGCTCGACGAGGACGCGGTGATGGTCGTGGAATGGGGCGACGCCGTGCTTCCCGCCCTGGGTGAGCACATCTTGGAGGTGCGCATCACCTTCGGCGAAGGTGATGACGACCGGCGCCTGGAGGTGTCGGCTCGAGGTAGTCGGTGGCAGGCCCGCACCCGACTGCTGGCTGAGACCGTTCAACGCTGGTGTGACCAGGAGGGTCAGGGACAGAAATGTTGATCCTCGGATTGGAGAGCGCCACCGCCCAGGTCGGTTGTGCCATCGGCGGCCACGAAGGGGTGCTGGCCTCGTCGCATTCGGCCCGGGGCAAGCGCCATGCCGAGAACCTGACCCCGGCCATCGACTTCGTGTGCCGCCAGGCCCGCGTCGAGCTGCAGGAGATCTCCTGTGTGGCCGTGGACAACGGGCCGGGACTGTTCACCGGACTTCGGGTGGGGGTGGCCTCGGGCAAGGCCATCGCACAGGCCCTGCGGGTCCCGATGATCGCGGTGTCGAGCCTGGACCTGTTGGCCTTTCCGTTGCGTTACACCGACCGGCGCATCGCGGCGGTGATCGATGCCCGCCGTGGCGAGGTGTTCTGGGCCTTCTACCGCCAGGTCCCCGGCGGGGTTCAGCGGCTAGGCGAACCGACGGTGGGTTCACCCGATGAGCTGGCCGCCGAACTGCTGGCCCAACCGGGGGAGACCTTGCTGGCCGGAGACGGGGCCATCCGTTACGCCGACCGATTCATCGATCGAGCCGACATAGAAGTGGCCGGCGGAGACCACGCCTACCCGTCGGCGCGTTCGCTGGTACAGCTCGCCCATGCCCGGGCCTTGCGCGAAGACTGGGTCCGGCCCCAGGAGATTGAGCTGAACTACCTGCGCAAGCCCGATGCCGAGATCAACTGGACTACCCGGGAGGGGGCGTGACCCCAGCGGCGGCCGGTGTAGCTGGGGACAGGGTCGAGGGTCATCCCGGCTCGGTGGAGGTGACCGTCTCGCCCATGCGGCGTCGGCACCTGCGAGCAGTGCTCGAGATCGAACGCCTCGTGTACCCGCGCCCGTGGTCGTCGCGCCTGTTCGAGGACGAACTGGATCGGTCGGGGCGCACCTACCTGGTGGCCCGGGTCGGAGCCACCGTGGTGGGCTATGCCGGGTTGTTGATGATCGCCGATGACGGGCACGTCGCCACGGTGGCCGTCCACCCCGACTGGCAGGGCCAGGGTCTTGCCACCCGGCTACTGGTGGAGCTCGTCCACCAAGCCCTGGAGATGGGTGCCAACCAGCTCACCTTGGAGGTGCGGGTGTCCAACCTGGCGGCGCAGTCGGTTTACCGACGCTTCGGGTTCGCTCCGGCCGGGGCCCGCAAGGCGTACTACGCCGACAACGGAGAGGACGCCCTGGTCATGTGGGCCCACGAGGTGTCGGGTCCCGACTACGCCGGGCGACTGAGCGAGCTGGCAGCGTCGTTCGACCCGCCCACCGTCAGGCAGGGGTTTGCCGAGCCGGTCCCGGTACCGTCAGGGCATCCCTCCCGAGGTTCGTGCTGACATGATCCATCTCGCTTCCGACCCCGACTCGACCGTCGACGCGTCCACCACCATCCTGGGCATCGAGACCTCGTGCGACGAGACCGCGGCCTCGGTGGTGGTCGGCGGGCACATCGTCCGCTCGTCGGTGGTGTCCAGTCAGGTCGACATCCACGCCCGTTTCGGTGGTGTGGTGCCCGAGATCGCCAGCCGGGCCCACGTCGACCTGTTGACCCCGGTCATCGCCGAAGCCTTGGTAGAAGCTGGCGTCGATGGCCCGGGCCTCGATGCGGTGGCGGCCACAGTCGGTCCCGGCCTGGTCGGTTCGCTCCTGGTCGGGGTCAGTACCGCCAAGGCCTTGGCCCTGGTGTGGGATGTGCCGTTCGTGGCCGTCAACCACCTCGAGGCTCATCTGTACGCCGCTTTGGTGGAGGACCCGAGCCTGGAGCTGCCGGTGGTGGTGCTGCTGGTGTCGGGTGGTCACACGATGCTGGTGGCCATGGAGGGCCACGGTCGTTACCGGCTGCTCGGTTCCACCCTCGACGATGCCGCCGGCGAGGCCTTCGACAAGGTGGCTCGCTACCTCGGGCTCGGCTATCCCGGGGGTCCGGCCATCGACCGCATCGCCATGGACGGCGACCCTCACGCCATCGCCTTCCCTCGGGCCATGATGGCCGATGGTCTCGACTTCTCCTTCTCAGGCTTGAAGACCGCGGTCATCAACCACGTTCGTAAGCACCCCGATGCCGCCACCGCCGATGTGGCGGCCAGCTTCCAAGAAGCGGTGGTAGATGTGCTGGTGGCGAAGGCTCGGCGGGCCGCGGCCCAGATCGGCGCCAAGGGTCTGGTGTTGGGCGGTGGGGTGGCGGCCAACTCACTGCTGCGGGAACGGTTCCTGTCGGCGTGTGTTGAAGACGGGGTCCACGGCTTCTTGCCCAGCCGAGCCATGTGCACCGACAACGCCGCCATGGTGGCTGCTGCCGCGTGGTGGCGACTCGGATCGGACGGTCCCAGCGGTCTCGACCACGGAGCCGACCCCAACCTCAAGCTGCCGTTGCTCACCTAGCCTGACGTCATGCGCTACGGCATCAACGGGTCTGGCCGGATGATCTCCCACGGGGTGGCCGGGCTGCTCGACGACATGAAGACCGCCGAGGCGACGGGCTTCTCCAGCTATTGGGTAGCCCAGGTTGGTTTGATCGACGCCCTAACCGCGATAGCCGCCCACGGTGATACCGGTTCCGCCATGGAGCTGGGAACCGCCGTCATCTCCACATGGGAACGCCACCCCCACACCCTGGCGGCGCAGGCCCTCACCACCCAGTCGCTGGTGGGCGAGCGACTGATCGTGGGCATCGGGGTCAATCATCAGCCCCACGTTGAAGCCAGTCTGCGCATGGAATGGGACAAGCCGGTCCGTCACATGATCGATTACCTCGCCATCCTCAACGACCTGTTGGCCACGGGATCGGCGTCGTTCCAAGGAGAGGCCTGGTCGTTCGACGGGACCGCGGCAAAGCCATCGGCGGGAGTGCCCAAGGTGATGATCGCCGCGCTCGGTCCCCAGATGCTGAAGGTGGCCGGTCGACGCACTGACGGCACCATCTTGTGGTGCGTGGGCCCCAAGACCATCGCCACCCACATTGCCCCGCTCGTCAACGATGCTGCCGCGGCCGCTGATCGCCCGGCTCCATCCGTCGTGTGCTCGATTCCGGTTTGGGTAACCGATGACCCAGCCCCGGCCCGTGAGTTCCTGGCCATGATCCTGGCGAACTACGCCACCCTGCCCAGCTACCGGGCGATGATGGACATCGAGGGTGTGGAAGGCCTGGGCGACCTGTCGATCGTGGGCAACGAGGAGTTCGTGCGCGATGCCCTTGGAGATATCGCCGCCTGTGGAGCCACCGACTTCACCGCCGTGCCAATGGGTGGCAATCCTGACGAGGAGGCCCGCACCCTCGCAGTACTGACCGAGGCCATGACCTCTCTCGAGCCCTAGGGCCCTAGCGGGTAGGTCCAGCCGTCATCGCTGTCCGGTCCTCGCCCACAACTGGATCACGTCGGGGCAGGACGTTGGTGTCCAGTCATGGCTGGGCTGACGCCCGGTCGTGGATCACTTGGAACTGGGTCGGGTGTTGGGGTGCCGGCTGGTGAGCCTTGCGGGTGAGGGCCCGCCAGGTCCCGATGCGCTCGAGGGCTTGCCCACCGTCGAGACCTTGGTCGACCAGCAGGCAGCCCACCACCGTGGCGGTCCGTCCGATCCCACCCCAGCAGTGCACGTAGACCACGCCCCGCTCGGTGGCCTCGACGATGGTGGCCACAATGCTGTCGTAGTCACCTCTGGTACCGACACCCATGTCAGGAAGGGGATGGTTGACCCACGACGCCTCGACCTCGTGACGTTCGGCGGATGGAGCGATCAGGTGCTCGTAAGGAGGCGAGCGGAGGCGAGCCGACCCATAAGTACGGCATGGTTAAACCGAGGCGAAGCCTCGGTCTGGTCAACCTGGTAGCGACGACGATCGGACCTATCCGCTCGGGTCCTAAGGGAGCAGATGGCGATCGGTGGTGGAACAAGACGTGAGATCCACGAACGTTCGCACCCCATTGGCGATCAGCAGGTCGACGCGGTGGGCGGCTTGGTCGGGGTCGAGCGCCCCGGGATATTCGCCGGCCAGGATCGAACCCGGCTCCACCCAGTAGCCGTGCACGGAGTCATCGTGAACCCAGATGTGAGCTTGGGCCTCGGTGTCGGTCACGAGCCTCCTCCTCCGGCTCGGAACAGATCTGCGGCGATCGCGGCGATGCGGTCACCTTCGCTCAACAGATCCCGCCACCGCGGCGGGATGCCGGAACAACCGAAACGAGCGCCGGCCAACTGCCCGGCGATGGCGGCGGTGGTGTCGGCGTCGTCGCCCAGGTTGGCGGCACGCAGCACCGCGGCGGCGAAGTCGTCGGCCCCGGCCACTGCCCACAGCGCCGCTTCCATGGCATCGACCACGTACCCGGTGCCCCGGATGGCGGGTGGTTGCTTGGTGCGCCACGACCCGCGGACGACTTCCTCGACAGCGGGATGCAGTTCGCCGTAGTGCCAGAAACCGGGGTCGAGCACATCGTCGAACGGCGTGCCCGCAATGGTGGCGGCGATCATCGCTCCGTAGGCCCGGCAGGCATCTACCGGGCGAGCGGCGGCATGGGTGGTGGTGCTGGACCGGCCGGAACGTTCGGCAGCCTCGGCCACATCGGTCCACCAACGAATCGGTACCGGGGCCAGTCGCATGAGCGACCCGTTGGCGGCGTCCTCAGGGTTGGTGTCGGCGTCGATCACGGAGCCGTAACTCTCGAAGCGGCTTAGGGCCCGGGTGGTCGTGCCGCCGATGTCGAAGCAGATGCCGGTGGAGGACCAGTAGCCGTTGCGCCACCATTCGACGTAGCGGCTGAGCTGATCGGCGGGATCGAGGTCACCGGCGTGCAGGATCGACTCGGCCAGGCACATGGCCATCGACGTGTCGTCGGTGAACTGCCCGGGCTTCAGCCGGAACGGTCCGCCTCCCACCATGTCGGTGATCGGGGTGAAGGTGCCCGGAGGCTTGAACTCGAGAGTGGTGCCGACGGCGTCCCCAACCGCCAGCCCGACCAGGGCCCCGACGGCCCGATCCTCGGCCGTTCCGGCCAGCGCGTCTTTGCTCATCTAGGTGCTCCCCCCGGTTCGAGTCGTTCGCGGCGGGCTCAGCCGCACCCGCAACCGCCACCGCAACAACTTCCGCCCGATGGGGCGGGAGAAGGCGCCGCCGACGACGCTGGGTTTGCCTTGCCCGACACTGCGAACACCGACATGAGCCGTTTCACGTCGGAGTGACCTTCGGGACAGCTCACGTCGTCGGCGACGGCCATGGCGGTCCGTTTCTCGAACACCCGGTCACAGACCAGGCATCGGTAGTCGTAGGTGGGCATGGCCCAACACTAGGTCCGCTCGAACCCGGGCGGCCCGAGGTCAGGTGCGGGGGAGGACGTAGGTTCCCTGGGCGACGGCGGTCGGACGGTGTTGCTGGTCGTCCATCCATATGTCGACGGACCCGACCACCGAGCGGCGGGTGGCGGTGTTGAGCTGGGCTCGGGCCCAGATCCGTTCGCCTTGGGCCGGCCGCAGGAAGCGAATGGACAGCTCCGAGGTGAGAGCCATCGGCTCGATGCGGCCGATGGCCACGAATGTCAGGTACCACAGGGCGGCATCGGCCATGGCGAACTGCGTGGGTCCCGATACGAAGCCCCCGGGACGGATCGAGAAGTCTGAGATCGGGTTGGATGCCACCGCGAAGTCGGGTCCCAGCTCGGCACACGATGCCCCCGCGCCGGGAAAGAACTCGGCCAACATCTCGTTCACTGCCTGAGCGTTCAGTTCCATGACGGCCGAGCCGAGATCGATCGGAAAGGTGCGCACCGCGGTGGGATCGATGTTGACCTCATGCTCGGCAAACTACCGGTCAGATCCTCACGTGACCGTCAGCTGGCCGCCGGGGTCGACGCTGACCCCTCAGCGGAGGGCCCGGTGGTCGAGTCGAGAACTAGATCGAGGCGGGCCAGGGTGTTGGACAGGCCCCGCCCGCCGGGCATGGCGACGGCGGCCAGGTGGGCGGTAGTGAGGCCAAGCAGAAGCCAGCCCGAGCCGGGGATTACCCCAGCCCCGAGCACCGCCAGAGCCCCGACCCCGGTGCTCAGCTTTATCAGGCGAGCGGGCAGGGCCCAGGTCCGGCGGTGGGTTTGGGTGCGGACCTGGACCACCCGCTCACCGATCGTCGTCCCCCAGCCGACTACCGAGATGGTCTGGACGGCGAGCGGGAGGCCCCACTGGATGAGGGCTTGGCGCTGGGCGATGAGGGGCGAGGTCTCGGTGATTCCCAGGAACTGCCAGGCGCGCCACAGGACGACGGTGAGCGAGCCCAGCAGGGCGACGACCAGCAGGTCACTGACCAGAGCGACCACCCGTCGCCCCCTAGTCAGGCGCGGTGTGACCCGGGGAAGGGGGGCAGGCCTGCGGCCGGCGACCATTGCGGCGAGGACGGAACCCACCACCGCACCGGTGGGGTTGGAGATCAGGTCGCTGATGTCGAAGTAGCGGTAGGCGCAGTCGTAGATGCCCCACAGGCCGGTGTGCTGGGTCACCTCGATGGCCAACGACATCGCCAACCCCACCAATGCGGCGGTGAACACGCCTCGGCGCGCCCGTACCCGCAGAAGGACTCCGAGTGGGACGAACAGGGCCACGTTGAGGGCGATCTGCATCACCATCGGGTTGCGGGCCAGGTCCAACAGTGTGTGGTGGGGGTGGGCACGGATGATGTCGAGGACCTGTTCAGGACGGGTGATGGCCTCACGGCACTCGAAGTCATCGCTCGCCGGCAACGGCAGCAGCGTGTAGGTCCACAGCGACAACCCGTAGACCGCTGACACCAACAGGTTGGCCAGGTCACGGCGGGTGAGCTGGCCCCGCCTCCGGTAGGTCACCGCCGCCATCGGCACGAACGCCAGCACGGCGATGATCACCCCGCCGACGATGGCGACGACGCCGGCGAAAGCCTGAGTGGACATCGCTGGGACGGTACGCCACCGGGCATCGCCCACAACACGCGGTCAGCACCCAGGGCAGGGCCGCCAGGGACCCGTTAGCACTCTCTTGGGTCGACTGCTTGCGACTGGTGGATTCGGGCCGTATCGTTAGCACTCGACAAAGAGGAGTGCTAACGCCCGCGAACCGTCGCGGCTGGCACGGAACCACACCCGCCACTGGAGGCGCAATGTCCCTGAAGCCGCTCGAAGACCGCATCGTCGTCAAGCCCGGCGACGCCGAAGAGACCACCGCCAGCGGCCTGGTCATCCCCGACACCGCCAAGGAGAAGCCCCAGCAGGGCGAGGTGCTCGCCGTGGGTGAAGGCCGTTGGGACGAGGACGGCGAGAACCGCATCCCCATGGACATCAAGGTCGGCGACACCGTCGTCTACTCCAAGTACGGCGGCACCGAGATCACCGTCGATGGCCAGGACGTGCTGATCCTGAATGCCCGCGACGTCCTCGCCATCGTCGAGAAGTGAGCTGAGGAAACCACATGTCCAAGATCCTGAAGTTTGACGAAGAGGCCCGTCGCGGCCTCGAGGCCGGTGTCAACAAGCTGGCCGACGCCGTCAAGGTGACCCTCGGCCCCAAGGGCCGCAACGTGGTGCTGGAGAAGAAGTTCGGCGCCCCCACCATCACCAACGACGGTGTCTCCATCGCCCGTGAGATCGAGCTCGAGGACCCCTTCGAGAACATGGGCGCCCAGCTCGTCAAGGAGGTCGCCACCAAGACCAACGACGTCGCCGGTGACGGCACCACCACCGCCACCGTGTTGGCCCAGGCGCTGGTCCGTGAGGGCCTCCGCAACGTGACCGCGGGCGCCAACCCCATGGCCCTCAAGCGGGGCATCGACACCGCCGTGGCTGCGGCGGTCGAGTCCATTGCCGAGCAGGCCAAGGAGATCGACGACCGCAGCGAGATCGCCCAGGTCGCCACCATTTCGGCCAACAACGACAAGGCCATCGGCGAGGTCCTCGCCGACGCCATCGACAAGGTCGGCAAGGACGGTGTGGTCACCGTCGAAGAGTCGAACACCTTCGGCATCGACCTCGAGTTCACCGAGGGCATGCAGTTCGACAAGGGCTACCTGTCGCCGTACTTCGTCACCGACCCCGAGCGTCAAGAGGCCGTGCTCGAGGACGCCTTGGTGCTGTTCACCGAATCCAAGATCGGCTCGGTCCAGGACCTCGTCCCGGTGCTCGAGAAGGTCATGCAGACCGGTAAGCCGCTGCTGATCGTGGCCGAGGACATCGAGGGCGAGGCCCTCGCCACCCTGGTGGTCAACAAGATCCGTGGCACCTTCAACTCCGTGGCCGTCAAGGCCCCCGGCTTCGGCGAGCGCCGCAAGGCGATGCTCGGCGACATGGCCATCCTCACCGGTGGTCAGGTGATCTCCGAGACCGTCGGTCTCAAGCTCGAGAACACCACGCTCGACCTGCTGGGCACCGCCCGCAAGGTCGTGATCACCAAGGACAACACCACCATTGTCGAGGGTGGCGGCTCCGCCGACGACGTCGACGGTCGGGTCGCCCAGATCAAGCGTGAGATCGACGAGACCGACTCGGACTGGGACCGCGAGAAGCTCCAGGAGCGCCTCGCCAAGCTGGCCGGCGGCGTCGCCGTCGTCCAGGTCGGTGCCGCCACCGAGGTGGAGCTCAAGGAGAAGAAGCACCGCATCGAAGACGCCCTGTCGGCCACCCGTGCCGCCATCGAGGAGGGCATCGTCCCCGGCGGTGGCACCGCCCTGGTCCGGGCCCGCGCCGCGGTGGCCAAGGTGCTCGAAACCCTCTCGGGGGACGAAGCCACCGGTGCCCGCTCGGTGCACAGGGCCCTCGACGCCCCGGCTCGCATGATCGCCGACAACGCCGGCCTCGAAGGTGCCGTCGTTGTCCAACAGATCGAGCGTGAGACCGGCAGCATCGGCCTCAACGCCGCCACCGGTGAGTTCGAGGACCTGGTCAAGGCCGGCGTCATCGACCCGGCCAAGGTGACCCGGGCCGCGTTGCAGAACGCGGCATCGATCGCCAGCTTGCTGCTCACCACCGAAGCCATCGTGGCCGACAAGCCCGAGGATGAGCCCGCTGGCGGCGGCATGCCCGGTGGCATGGGCGGTATGGGTGGCATGGGCGGAATGATGTGACCCTTTCCCACCCAGGGAAATGAACTGAAGGAGCCCGGGCCGCGAGCCCGGGCTCCTTCGCGTCCAGGCTAAGCCTGGATCCGCCGAAGGCAGAGCCTTCCGGCGGAGTTCGATCGCCGGCCTGACGGCCGCGGCCTTCGCTGCTACGACCGGCAAAGCCGATCTCCGCAGGTCGGGGGCTCCGCCACAAAGGGCTCTGGCCCCGAACCCCCGCCCAGTCCTGTGGCTTCAGCTCGTCAGACAACCGAGCACTAACGGTGGCCGCACAGCGAGCCGAATTCGCCTGGGTGACCAAGGAGAATCGAGCACAACCCAAGATCGATCGGTGGATCCAGGCTAAGGATGCTGCCCGACGATGCTGCGGTGACGGGCGGGTTGTTCAGTCGGCGCTGGCCGACTCGGCGGCGGCCAGGCGGTGGCTGCGGTCGGGGGCGGCGAACACCGGCTTGACCGGTACGTCGGGGTCGCTCCAGGCGGGGTGCCCGGGACTCGGGAACTTGGCCTCCAGGTAGGACAACACGACGTCTATGTACTCGTCGGTGATCTGCGAGCGGAAGTCCATCTCCGTTCCGACCGCGACATCGGCGTCGGAGTCAGCATCAGTGGCGCTGTCGGCGGCGGCGGCCAACACCAGGTACACCAGGGTCACGATCACCTCTGAGGATCGGTCCCGGATGTCTTCGGGAATGCCGGGAGCCCGGAGCTCCAACAGCATCCGGACGTGACCTTCGAGGCCCTGGCGGAGCCGGGCCCCGGCTCGTGACCTTCCGCCTGGAACCATGGCCGACACCAACAGGGCCGGCATGGCCCGCTGGGTGCGGGTCTCCTCGGCCAGGCGGTTCAACACCCGTCGTACGAAGTCACCGATGCGATCCGATGGCGAGATCTGGTCCAGCATCCCGCTGTAGAGGCCCATCAGGTGGTCGAGGTATCGATCGGTCAGGGCTTCAGCCAAGGCGGCCTTGTCCGGGAACCAGCGGTACAACGTGCCCACCGGGACCCCGGCTCGCGACGCCACCAGGTTGGTGGTGGCGGCGTCGTAGCCCACCTCCTCGAACACCTCCTCGGCCACGTCCAGTAGGTGCTCGACCCGGGCCGCGGAACGGGCCTGGCGGGGCATGTTTCTCAGATGGGGGTTGCTCTCGTCGGACACGGTGCTCCCAGAGCTGGCTCGCCGGTGCCGTCACGGTACCGGAGTCGCCGATGGCGACGTTGCCGGACGTCCACCCAGGGCCGCGGGGGCGGTGGCCTCGGTAGGCTGTGTCGATGACCGAGGGCCGGGGTGGTCCCCAACACATCCCCCGCCCTCCGCTGGTGGAGCCGGGTCGACCAGCCCCCTGGGCCGAGCACCAGAGGCCATCGCTGACCCCGAACGACGTGCGTAACGCCTTCGAGGTCTTGGGGCCGGCCCACCGCTCAGAGCGGGAGAACAAGGTGGGGCGGGGTTCGGCGGTGTTGGCCGCCCTCTATGAGGACCACGGCGATCTCAACGTGATCCTGACTCGTCGTTCACCGTCGCTGCGGGTCCACAGCGGTGAGGTCAGCTTCCCCGGCGGTCGACGTGAGCCCGACGAAGGACTGGTCGACACCGCCCTGCGCGAGGCCCGCGAGGAGATCGGCCTGGACCCGAGTGGTGTGGACGTGGTGGGTGAACTGGACCACCTCACCACCATCACCAGCGGCTCGTTCATCGTTCCCTACGTGGGGCTTCTGGCCTCGGGGCGACCCGTGGTGACACCGAACCCGGCCGAGGTGGAGGCAGTGCTGCACGTGCCTCTGTCCGAGCTGCTCCTACCGGAGGTCTACCGGGAGGAGCGATGGCACATCTTCGGGATGGTCAGGCCCATCTTCTTCTTCGAGTTGATGGGAGACACGGTTTGGGGGGCCACCGCCGCCATGTTGCGCCAGCTGCTGGGGCTGCTCACAGGGACCCTCACTCGTGGCGACCTCGACCACGACTGAACGGCGCTTGGTGTCCGAGCGAGGACCGGTTCGGCCGGCGTGGTCGTCTCAGTCGGGTCAGATGCCTAGCGTTGTGGTCGTGAAGTGCTGGGCGATCACGTCGCTGGTCTGCTGATGGGCGTAGCCGATCATGCCGGACGGTTGCTGGTGGCCACCCCTCTTATTGGCGACCCGCACTTCGAGCGCAGCGTGGTGCTGCTGCTCACCCACGGTGACGAGGGCGCGTTCGGGCTTATCCTCAACCGCCCTTCGGACACCGCGGCCGAAGATGTGGTCGACGGCTGGGATGGCCACATGTCTCCACCAGACCGGCTGTTTGTCGGGGGACCCGTAGGTCCCGACGCCGTCATCGGGATCGGGCGACCTGCCGACGACGACTGTGACCTGGACGGGTTTTCTCCATTGGTGGACGGTCTGGGCTCGGTCGACTTGGGTCGACCGCCCCGAGGCGATGTGGCGCCGTTCGGGCAGTTACGCCTGTTCGCCGGATCATCGGGATGGGCCCCCGGCCAACTGGAGGACGAGATGCGCGAGGGTGCATGGTGGCTGGTGCCGGCGCTACCCGAAGATGCCCTGACCGATGACCCCGAAGGGCTGTGGCGCCGGGTGGTCCGTCGCCAACCCGGAACGACGGGATGGTTCGCCAACTGCCCGCTGAACCCGTCGGCCAACTGACACCGCCCACCTAGCCCGCTGGCCGGGGGTTGCATCGCCGTTTGGAACCGTTGGAGCGATACCATCTGACCATGGCGACCTTGTCCTTCGAAGGTGAAACGCACGGCGAGCTCGTGGTGAAGGTCCGCCGCTGGCTGGCATCGCTGGAAGGCGAAGAGGAAGGCAACCTCACCACCCACGAGGTCGTCGACCAGAGCGCCGAGCTCACCAAGGAGGCGTTGCGCATCATCGCTTCCGCCGCCCCCGAACCGGTGGCCCAGAGCGAACTGGTCAAGGCGCTCACCAGTGCCGGCTACAAGGCCACCGACACCACCAAGCAGGCGTTGCACGACGGGCTCGACTCGCTGGAAGAGGTGAGCGGTGGGGCCGTGGTGAAGCTGGCCAAGGACGCGTCCAAGTCGGTGATCTACCAGATGAACACCGCGGTGGCCCGCCAGGTCCTCAAGTCCATTCGGCGCTGACGGCGGCGTCGGGCCGCGTCGCCACCTCGATGCCAACTGCGGTCTTCGTTCAGCCCCATCCCGATGACGAGGCCATCTTCACCGGTGGTGCCATGCGCCGCGCTGCCGACGCCGGCTGGCGGGTGATCCTGGTCTTGGGGACGGCAGGGGAGGAGGGGACCATGCCCGACTGGGTCACCCTCGACGCCGCCGATCACCGCCGGATGGAGACCGCCCAGGCCGCGGCGGTGCTCGGTGCCCATGAGATCCACTATCTCGGGTTCCGTGACTCGGGCATGGCCGGCACGTCGGCCAATCACCGCCCGGGAACCTTGTCCGCCTCCGTCGTCGAGGCCACCGAGGTGTTGGAGCGGCTGTTGGTCCGTTGCGGTGCCGATGCCGTGGTCGGTCAGGACCCCAACGGGATCTACGGTCACCCCGACCACACGGCGGTGCACCAGATCGTGGCCGCCGCCGCCGCCGCTGCCGGAGTTGCCGAGATCCTGGAGGCCACCATCGACCGTCGCTGGCTCGGGGAGCTCCGCGCCGAGCGGATCGAGGCGGGCCGGCTGGCGCCACAGGCATGGTGTGCGGCGGAACTGGCCGCCCTGGGCGTCGCCCCGACCGCGGGCGGATGGCACGCCGGGATCGGTGACGAGCCCAAGCCGCTGACCCGACTGGACCTGGATCCCACCCGGGAGTGGGCAGCCAAGCAAGCGGCGTTGGCCGCCCACGCCAGTCAGGTCCCCGATGCCGCCGACTTCATGGGCATCCCACCGGGGATCTTCCACCAGGTACTGGCCCACGAGTGGTTCCTGCGCCGGAGCGCGATCACCGCCGGGTCGCTCGAACGTTCCTTGGGACTGTTGCCGGTATGACCACCCGATGAGGTCAGAACCTCAGGCGTCAACCGTGGACGAGGCGGGGTAGCAGCCGTTCCCGGTAGAAGCTCATGTCTTCACCGTCTGGGCGGCCAGTTCTTCGAATGACTCGGTGATCGAACGGGACAGGAGATCGGGGTCGCGCAGGGCGTCGGCGAAGGCCAAGATCCCCAGCAGCATCCGGTCGCCGTAGCTCCACACCATCACGTTGCAGCCCACCCCGTTGCTGGGTGGGCCGTCGACGTGCAGGTCTTCGACCGTGCGGCCGAACAGAGTCCAGGGCTGGTCGGGGCCCTTGATGTTGGAGATCAAGATGTTGGCGTCGACGCGGTCGGTGCTGGCCTTCAGCCGACCGACCAGGGCACGGGCCCCGGGCTCGGCCACCAGCGGCGGCACCACGTCCAGCCAGGCCGGCATCAGGTCCGTGCCCAGGATCGAGAGCTGTTCCTTGGCCTCGCGGGTCACGGCACTGATCTTGGCCAGCCGATCCCACGGGTCCTCGACGTCGGTGGCCAATGAGGTTGTGAAGCTCCAGAACCGGTTTCCGTGCTGGCGGACCGGGGCGTCAGCGGGCTCGTCGGACACCGGCACGCTGGTGAGCAGCGGGAGGGTCGGAACGCCGCCGTGGGCTTCCAGGTAGCGGCGGCAGGCACCAGCCATCACGGCCAGGATGACGTCGTTGAGGGTCACCCCGGCGGTGGCCTTGATCTGCTTCAGTCCGGCCAATGGAAGCTCGGCCCGGACGTAGGCGCGGGGAGGGGAGAAGGCGTCGTTGAGAACGCACCACGGGGCTTCTCCGCTGAAGCCGGGCGTGGCCACCTCGGCTCGGGCTCGCCGGGCCTTGACGGCGCCGGTCCGGGTCCGGGTGGTGGCGGCCAGCCGAGGCAGGCGGGCCAGGGCGCGGGCGTGGTCGGCCAAAGCGCTGCCGATCAGCCTGACCCGGCCGGGCAGCGGTGCCGGGGCGAAGGGGCCCGCCCCCGGGAGCGGATCTCGGACCTCGTCGGAGAACACCCGGGAGAAGATGGTGTAGGCCGCCACGCCGTCGGCCAGGCAGTGCTGGTACTTGAGGATCACCGCCTGACGGCCACCTTCGAGCCCGTCGACCAGGGTCGCCTGCCACAGGGGATGTCGCTGGTCCAGGTGTCGTTCGGCGATCCGGGCGAACAGGGCGTTCAAGGCGGCGGGGTCACCGGGGGCCGCAACCCGTTCGTGACGAAGGTGGAAGGCGAGGTCGAAATCGGGATCGTCGACCATGACCGGATGGTGGAGGCGCAGCGGCACCCGCACCATCCGCCACCGGAACGACGGAAGCTGATCGAGGCGATCCTCCAGGTGGGAAGCCAGATCATCGAGGGTCACCGGTGCGCCGTCGGTGGGAGCCAGCACACCGACCGCCATGGTGTTCATGGGTTGACCGGGCAGGTCCATGTACAAGAACCCGGCATCTTCTCCCGACAGGCGCATCATCTCAGGCCTCCTCGGTGGGTGAGGCAGCGGGGTCGTCGGTGGGCGCAGTGAGAGCTTCTTCCAGGTCGTTGAGAGCATCATCGATCCGCTCGGCCAGTCCCTGGGGGTCGGCTACCGCGGCGGGGTTCACCACCAGGGCGAAGTGCACGGTGGGACCGTAACCGGTGACGGTGATGTTCAGACCGGCCCCGTCGGCCACCGGGCCCGACATGGCGAAGCGCTCCACCGGGCGGGTTCCGAGCGACCAGTTGGCCTCGGTGACCCGGACGTTGGAGACCAACACGTTGAAATCAGGTGGGGCCGTGCCGGTGCGTTGACGACCGGCCATCCACGCCGAGGCCCTAGATGCAACCACCGGTGGGATGCGGTCGAGCCAGGCCGGCAGGGTGTGGCGACCTTGGATCTCGAGTTGGTCCTTGGCTTCCTGGTTGGCTTCGGCCACGCGGCGCAACCGGGTGATGGGATCGGGCTCGTCGGTGGCGAGGAACGAGAAGTAGTTGGCGAACACGTTTCCGGTGATGCGGGGCGGGGCCCCGGGGGCATCGTTGGCCACTGGCACGTTGACCACCAGGGGCCCATCGGGCAGCTCGTCGTCGGCCAGCAGGTGAGCTCGCAACGCGCCCGCCACCACGGCCAGCACCACGTCGCTCAGGGTGGTCCCGGCCGCTTTGCGGACGGCCTGGAGCCGGGCCAGGTCCACCTCGACCAGACCGAACCCGCGGCGAGCATCGGCCGAGCGGTTCAGCACGGTGCGGGGAGCATCACCCATCGATCGGGGCACAGCGACCGCGGCGGTGGCGCGGCGCTCGTCCACCGCCTTGAAGCGGCGCAGCGTCTCGACGAGCAGCGGCGGCACATCGCGCCAGGCTCGAGCCTGGTGGCCGAGAGCACCCTTGACCAACTGGGCGGGGCGGGGCAGTGGCGACGCATCGTCGAACCGGTCGAACCCGGCTGCAAGGTCTGGGCCTGGGCCCGGGCCTGGGTCCGAGCCGGGGCGGGGTGGGCCCAGTAGGCGGGACAAGGTGGTCACCAGGCCGGCGCCGTCAGCCAAGGTGTGATGCCAACGCCAGACCAGGGCTTGACGGCCGTCGGCCAAACCGTCGACCAGGACCACCTGCCACAGCGGATGGCGTTGGTCGATCAAGCCGGGGAGCTGGGTGGCGACGTAGCGGCGCAGCTCGTCGTCGCCGCCAGGCGCCGGAATGGTGGCGTGGCGGACGTGGTAGCCGAGGTCGAAGTCGGGGTCGTCCACCCAACGGGGGGTGTCGAGGCCTCCGGGGACGGGGACCAGTCGCCGGCGAAGGGACGGAACCCGGGGCAGGCGAGCGGCCAGGTGGTCTCGAAGTTCGTGGACGGTGAGCGACGGGCGGCCGTCGCCGGCCGGGCCCAACACCATCAGGTCGACGCAGGTGGACGTGTTGGTCGGGCTCTCGATGTAGAGGAAACCGGCGTCGCTGCCGGCCAGTCGAAGGGCCATGGATGAGTCCGTCCTAGGGGCTTGTCCCGTCTGGCAACGGTGAAACTTGGACCGCGGCCCCTCCCTACCGACCGGTAGGCAGGGGTTGCTACCAGTGGGTAACCTACCGTGTGACAGGCGGCTCATTCCGGCGTTCGGGGCTTCCCCGACCACCGGCCTGGTGACAGGGGAAGAATGAACGAAGCGCAGCCATCCGAAATCGCCGAGACCACCGACATGGTGGTGGCGGCCGACCCGTGCGGGCTTCCCAACCCGGCGCTGGTGGCGGCGGCCCAGCGCGCCGGCGGGCGCGGTGTGCTCGATGTATCGGACCCGGCCACCCTGGCGACGACGGTGGCCGAACTGGCCCGACGAAACGTCGCCTCGTGTTGGCTACGAGCCGGGACCGGCCTCGAACCGTCGGTGGCCGCCGCCCTGATCGGTCAGTCCGACGTCCGTGTCGATGCTGTGGTCGTGGACGCCCAGGATCTGGGAGCGACGGTCGAGGCCTGGCGTTCCAGCGGAACGTGGCGGGTGCTGGCCCAGGTCACCTCGCGCGAGGAAGCCGAGGCCGCAGTGGCCGCCGGCGCCCATGGCCTGGTGGCGTCGGGCTGTGAAGCCGGTGGCCGTGTCGGCACCACCGAGGCCTTCATCTTGTTCCAACAGGTGGTCGACCTCGGAGTGCCGGTCTGGTCTCGGGGAGGGATCGGCGCTCACACCGCGGCCGCGGTGATGGCCGGAGGTGGCGCCGGTGTCGTGCTCGACGTCCAGCTCGGCCTCCTGCGGGAATCGGGCCTCGACACCGACACCCGCCATGCCCTCGCCGCCATGGATGGCAGCGAGACCCGTGTGGTCGGTGGTCACCGCATCTACACCCGCCCGGACCTACCCGCGGCCGCACTGGCCGAAGACACCCCAGATGCCGAGGTCGCGGCCAGCCTCGGGTCCCGCCTCCGCCACGATCTGGTCCCCTTCGGCCAGGACGGTGGATTCGCCGAAGGACTGGCCCGCCGCCACGCCACCGTCGGTGGAGTGGTCCAGGCCATCAGGCACGCCGTCACCGAACACCTCGATGCCGCCGCCTCCGAGCCTCCGCTCGCACCCGGCCACGGCGTGGCCGAAGCCCACCGCACCCAGTACCCGATCGCCCAGGGCCCCATGACCCGGGTCAGCGACCGGGCCGCCTTCGCCGCCGCGGTGGCCGACGGCGGAGGACTGCCGTTCCTGGCTCTGGCCCTGCTCCCGGCCCGAGAGGTCCGCGACCTTCTGACCGAGACCGCCGAACGCTTGGGCGACCGGCCGTGGGGCGTGGGCGTGTTGGGCTTCGTTCCCGCTGAACTCCGGGCCGAACAACTCGAGGTGGTTCACGAGATCGCTCCACCCGTCGCCCTGATCGCTGGTGGTCGACCCAGCCAGGCCACACCGTTGGAAGCGGCAGGAATCAGCACCTACCTGCACGTGCCGTCGCCCGGCCTATTGGACCGGTTCCTCAAGGACGGGGCCCGCAAGTTCGTGTTCGAAGGGCGCGAATGTGGTGGTCACGTCGGTCCCCGTTCCAGCTTCGCCCTGTGGGATGCCCAGATCGAACGTCTGCTGACCGTCGACGACCCCGAGAACCTCCAGATCCTCCTGGCCGGAGGCATCCACGATGCCCGCTCCGCGGCCATGGCCGCCGCGGCCTGCGCCACCCTGGCCGAGAGGGGAGTCAAGGTCGGCGTGCTGATGGGCACCGCCTACCTGTTCACCAAAGAGGCGGTGGAGGGTGGGGCCATACAGCCGGCGTTCCAGGACGTCGCCGTGCACTGCGACACCACCGTGCTGCTCGAGACCGCACCCGGCCACGCCACCCGCTGCGTCGAGACCGATTTCGTCCGGGCCTTCGCCGCTCGCAAGACCGAACTCGAAGACGCCGGCGTCGACCCCAAGGCCCGTTGGGCCGAACTGGAGACGCTGAACCTGGGACGCCTTCGCATCGCATCCAAGGGCATCGTCCGTGACGACACCGGCCTGGTCACCGTCGACCCCGACCACCAGCGCCGCGAGGGCATGTACATGATCGGTGAGGTGGCGACCCTGCGCCACCAGGTCACCACCATCGCCGACCTCCACGCCGAGGTCAGCAACGGCAGCGCGGCATGGAACTCCGGCACTGCCGATGGCTCTCCCGCGCCGCGGGTGAAGGTGCGCGAACCCGAGCCGCAGGCCGACCCGCTCGACATCGCCATCATCGGCATGGAGGCGCTGTTCCCCGGTGCCGACGACCTAGAGGAGTTCTGGGCCGAGATCGTGGCCGGCACCGACGCCGTCACCGAGGTTCCGGCCGGGCGCTGGGACGTAGACCGCTACTACGACGCCGACGCCTTCACCCGCGACGCCGGCCGCAAGACCCCGTCCAAGTGGGGCGGGTTCCTGCGCCGCATCGGCTTCGACCCTCTCGGCTACGGCATCCCCCCGGCGTCGCTGGCCGCCATCGAACCGGTGCAACTGCTGAGCCTGGAGGTGGCGGCCCGAGCCCTGGCCGATGCCGGCTACGCCGAACGGGCCTTCGACCGGTCGCGGGCATCGGTCATCTTCGGCACCGAATCGGGCAACGAACTGGGTGGCGCCTACGGGGTGCGTGCCTTCCTACCCCAACTGCTGGGCGACATCCCCCCCGCCCTGGAGGAATGGCTGCCGTCGCTGACCGAGGACTCCTTCCCCGGGGTGCTGGCCAACGTGATCGCCGGACGCATCGCCAACCGGCTCGACCTGGGCGGGGTCAACTACACCGTCGATGCCGCCTGTGCCTCGTCGCTGGCCGCCCTCGATGCCGCCTGCAAGGAGCTGCGCCTCGGCACATCGGACCTGGTGCTGTGCGGTGGTGCCGACCTCCACAACGGTCTCAACGATTACCTCCTGTTCGCCTCGGTCCACGCCCTGTCGCCCACCGGCCGGTGCCGCACCTTCGACGCCGCCGCCGACGGTATCGCCCTGGGTGAAGGCGTGGCCTGCGTAGTGCTCAAGCGTCGGGTCGACGCCGAGCGCGACGGCGACCGCATCTACGCGGTGATCGACGCGGTGGCCGGGTCCAGCGACGGCCGCCACCTCGGGCTCACCGCACCCCGCAAGGAAGGCCAGCAGCGCGCCGTGCATCGGGCTCTGGCCCAGGCTGGTCACCCGCTCACCGAGATCGGTCTGGTCGAAGCCCACGGCACCGGGACGGTCGTCGGTGACCGCACCGAGATGGCCACCCTCACCGAGGTGTTCGCCGAAGCCGGTGTCGCCCCCGGTGCCGCGGTGCTCGGATCGGTCAAGTCCCAGATCGGCCACACCAAGTGCGCGGCCGGTCTGGCCGGTCTCATCAAGGCGGCGAAGGCCGTGCATCACGGTGTCCTGCCGCCCACCGTCAACCTGGTGGAGCCCAACCCGTACTACGACGCCGACACCAGCCCGTTCCGGTTCTTGCACCAGTCCCGACCGTGGGCGGCCGAGACCCGCCGGGCCGGGGTCAGTGCCTTCGGGTTCGGGGGCACCAACTTCCACGCCGTGGTGTCCTCCTACGACGCTGGCGACCGCCCCGTCCACGGAGCGGTTCGTTGGCCCGCTGAGTTGTTCTTGATCCGTGGCGCCTCGGTCGCCGATGCCACCCGGTCCCTCGACCAGTTGGCCGCCACCGTCGGGTCGGTGATCGAGTCCGACCCGGCCGGGCAACGGCACCGCGTGGCCGATCTGGCCCACGCGGTCTGTCGAGCCGGTACCGGGCCGGTCCGGGCCGCGTTCGTGGCTGGATCGTTGTCAGAACTGGCCGAAGCCGTCGAGATGGCCCGGACCGGAACATCTGACCCCCGGGCCGGGGTGTTCGTGGCCGACCCCGAACGGGACGTCACCGACCCGGCCCCCACCGTCGGGTTCTTGTACCCCGGCCAAGGCAGTCAACGACCGGGGATGCTCAGCGACCTGTTCGTCACCTTCGGGGGTCTCGATGATCTCCTGCGCACCGGGCAACGCTGGGCCGACCAGATGTTCCCGCCCGCCGCCTTCACCCGGACCGAACGCGACGCCCAACAGGAGGCGATCACCGCCACCGACGTGGCCCAGCCCACCCTGGGCATCGCGTCGCTCGCCCTCACCCGGCTGCTCGGTCGGCTCGGTATCCGCCCCGATGTCGCCGGCGGTCACAGCTACGGCGAGCTGGCGGCGCTGGCCGCGGCCGGATCCTTCGACGACGCCACCCTGCTGGAACTGAGCGCGGCCCGGGGTGGTTCGATTCTCGAAGCGGTGGAACGCTCGGGCGGTGACCCCGGCACCATGGCCGCCGTCGCCCTCAGCCGTGAGGAGCTGATCGAGGCCCTGGCCCCCTGGCCCGACCTGGTGCTCGCCAACCACAACGGGCCTCGGCAGGCCGTGCTGTCGGGACCCACCGCCACGGTGCACGAAGCGGTGGCCGCCCTCAAGGCGGGCGGGGCCACCGCCAAGGTCCTGCCGGTGGCGTGTGCCTTCCACAGTCCCCTGATCGCTGAGGCCGGTGAGCTGCTGGCCGCCCGTCTCGCCGAGGTGACCGTCGCGGCCCCCGCCTTCCCGGTGTGGTCCAACGTGACCGCCGAGCCCTACCCCGAAGGCGACGTCGACGCCGTGTCCCGGCTGCTCACCGAACAGGTGACCGCCGGAGTGCGCTTCGTCGACCAGATCGAATCGATGTACGAGGCCGGGGTCCGGGTCTTCGTCGAGGCCGGACCGGGTCGGGTGCTGACCCAGCAGGTCCCCAAGATCCTCGGCGACCGTCCCCACGCCATGGTGGCCTGCGACGTAGCCGGCGAAGAAGGGGTGCGCCGGTTCCTCACCGCCGTCGCCCAGCTCGCCACCCTCGGCGTGGAGGTGGATCCCTCCGCCCTGTTCGAAGGCCGGTCCACGCCGGCCGATCTGCACGCCCTGCCGGTCCCGGCCCCCAACTGGGGAATCGACGGGGCCCTGGTCACCAACGCCGCCGGCGTGCCCCTGCCCAACAGCCTTCAGCCCGCCGACCGCCTGCCCGCCCTGGATTTCGGAGCTATCGCCATGACCCACACCCCCGACGATCCGAGCGGCGTCGTCCTCGAGTACCTGCGCAGCGTCCGCCAGATAGTGGCCGCCGAGCGCGACGTGATGCTGCGCTACCTCGGCGCCGCGGTGCCGGCCACCGCCGCCTTCGCCGACTACACCGAGGTGATCGCCGGGGCGGCCCAGCCGGCGTTGGCCCCCGCCGCGGTCCCGGCCGCCGTCCCCGCCTCGGCTGCACCGGTGTCTGCGCCCACCCCGATGCCGGCCCCGGCTGCTGGCGCGGCCGCTCCGGCTCCGGTGCTCACCGGTGAGCAACTCATGCACGAGGTACAGGCCATCGTCAGCGAACGCACCGGGTATCCCGTCGAGATGCTCGACCCCGACCTCGACCTGGAAGCCGATCTCAGCATCGACTCCATCAAGCGCATCGAGATCGTCGGTGAACTGGCCGAGCGCATCGGGTTGGCCGGTCTGGATGAGAGCGCGGTCGACGAGGAGATGGTCGAGGAACTGGCCCAGCACAAGTCGCTGCGAGCCATAGTCGAATGGATCGAGGCCCTCACCACCGGTGAGGCGTCTCCGGTCACGGTCGAGTCGGTGGTCGCCGCCCACAACGCGCACGAGGAACACCACCACGGCCCGCTGCCACCGGTGGCCCAGCGCTTCGAGGTTCACGTCACCCCGTTGAACCCGGCGGTGGCCGTGGGAGACCTCAAGGGTGCTTCGGCGGTGGTCATCGACGGCCACGACGGCCTGACCTCGGCGCTGGTCGCCGCACTGGGCGAGCGGGGCGCGACCGCCACCGTCCTGGAACGGGGTGAACCCGACCAGGCCCGCTCCCAACAGCTCGCCACCGCCGATGTGGTGGTGGACCTCACCGCCACCACCGGCGACGCCGCCATCGATGCCCGCACCGTGTTCGCCGATCTTCAACCGGCACTGCTCGGGGCGACCCGGCGGGCCCTGGCCGTCACCGTCGCCGTCCACCCCGACGGCACCCCGACCGGGATCCCCGGGCTGATGCGAGCGCTGGCCCGCGAACGTCACGACGCTCTGGTCCGCTCGGTCGAGGTCGAACCCGCCGACCTAGAAGGCGATCTGGCCGAACTGGCCGAGACCCTCGTCGACGAGCTCCTCGACCTCGACGCCCCCGCCGCGGTGAGCCGGGCCGGGGGTCAGCGCACCACCCGGACGGTGGGAGACGCCGTCGACCTGTCCGTGCCCGGCGAGCTGGGCCTCGGCTCCGACGCGGTGATCGTGATCACCGGTGGAGCCCGGGGCATCACCGCCCGGGTGGCCGAGGGACTGGCCCGAGCCAACCCGTGCCGGGTGGTGCTGGTGGGTCGATCCAGCCTGCCCGAACGGGCTGAGGACCCCCGCACGGCAGGGGCCGCCGACCGCCAATCGCTACGCCGGGCCCTGCTGGAGATCGGCGAGCTCCACGCCCCGGCCGAGATCGAAGCAGCCTGCAACCGCATCGAGGCCGACCGCGAGATGCGGGCCACACTGACCACCCTCCGCTCCTTCGGGGCCGAGGTCGAGTACCTGTCCCTCGACGTCCGCGACCCCGGCTTCGGCAAGCTCCTCGATGAGATCCGTGACCGTCACGGTCGTATCGACGGTGTGATCCACGGGGCGGGAGTGCTCGACGACCACTTCTTGCGAGACAAGACCCTCACCGGTTTCGACCGGGTCTACGGCACCAAGCTGGACGGTGCTCGGGCCATCTTGGACCGTCAGGCCGGGATGCATTTCGTGGTGTTGTTCGGTTCGGTGAGCGGCGTGTTCGGCAACAAGGGCCAAGCCGACTACGCCGCGGCCAACGACGCCCTCGACACCCTGGCCCGCACCCGGGACGGGCTGCACGACTGCCGAGTCATCAGCATCGACTGGGGTCCGTGGGGCGGCGGGGGCATGGTGTCGGCCGAACTGGAACGCGAGTACGCCCGCCGAGGCATCGGCCTGGTCGATCCCGCCGACGGCGTGATGGCGTTGCTTCACGAGGTGGCGGCACCGACCGGTCCGTCTCAGCTCGTGGTCATGCGTGGTACTCCGGCCGCGTTCGGTCCGCCGGTGGACCACACCTCGGCCAGCGACGACCTGGTCGGAGGGTTCAAGCCCGGTGCCTGACCGGCCCGGCTGGCCTGACGGTCCCGACGACGGCATCGCCATCGTGGGCATGGCCTGCCTCTACCCCGGCGCGCCCGACCTGGCCACCTACTGGGCCAACATCACCAGCGGGGTGGATGCCATCTCGGAGGTACCGGCCAACCGCTGGGATCCGGTGTTCTACGACCCCGACGCCAAAGGTGCCGACCGCTTCTACTGCAACCGCGGTGGCTTCGTGGATCACCTGGTCACCTTCGATCCCCTGGCCTTCGGCATCATGCCGGTGGCCATGGAGACGGCCGAACCCGACCAGCTCATCGCCCTCGGTGCTGCGGCTGCGGCCCTGGCCGACTCCGGAGACGTCCACCAGCGGGTCGACCCGCGGCGGGTGGCGGTGATCCTGGGCCGAGGTGGATACCTGGGTGACGGTGTGGCCCGCCTCGACCAACGGGTGCGCACCGCCCAGCAGTTGGTGGAGACGCTGCGATCGCTGATGCCGAGCTTGGACGAGGACCGGATCCAGGCGGTGAAGGCCGAGTTCCAGGACCGCCTCGGTCCCGAACGCCCCGAGGGGTCGATCGGGCTGGTGCCGAACCTGGCGGCGTCGCGCATCGCCAACCGCTTCGACTTCCAGGGCCCGGCCTACACGGTGGACGCCGCCTGTGCCTCCTCGTTGATCGCCGTGGATCAGGCCGTGGACCAACTTCGCTCCGGGCGGGCTGATGTGGTGCTGGCGGGCGGGGTCCACCATTGCCACGACCTGACCTTGTGGAGCGTGTTCTCCCAACTTCGGGCCCTGTCGCCCAGCGGCGCGATCCGTCCGTTCAGTGAGGTCGCCGACGGAATCCTGGTCGGCGAGGGAACGGGGATCGTGGTGCTCAAACGCCTGGCCGACGCTCAACGGGACGGGGACCGGATCTACGCCGTGGTGGCGGGCACCGGCGTGGCCAGCGACGGTCGCGACGCCAGCCTGATGAGCCCCCGGCCCGAGGGGCAGGTGCTGGCGGTGGAGGCGGCGTGGCGGGCCAGCGGACTGGACCCCGCCGAGGTCGGGCTCATCGAAGCTCACGGCACCGCCACCCCGGTGGGGGATCGCACCGAGCTCGACACCCTGCGCACCGTGTTCGGAGCGCCGTCGTCGGCCTCGTCGGCCAAGGCCGGTCTGGGATCGGTGAAGTCGATGATCGGCCACGCCATGCCCGCGGCCGGGGCCGCCGGTCTCATCAAGGCGGCGTTGGCGGTGTACCACGGGGTGCTGCCCCCGACCCTGCACGTGGAGGAGCCGGCCGCAGCCGTGGCCGAAACCCGATTCCGTCTGATCTCACAGGCCGAGCCCTGGGCCGGGGACGACCGCCGCCTGGCTGGGGTCAACGCCTTCGGTTTCGGAGGCATCAACGCCCACGTGGTCCTGGCCGAACCCCCCGGACTGCGTGGAGGCGCGGCATCACCGGTCATCGCCGGTCGCCCTGTTTCTGGTTCGGACGCTGCTACCAGCCGGGTAGGCGAAGCCCCAGAGGACGTGCTGTTGCTGGCGGGTGTCGACGCCGCCGACCTGTTGGCCCAGCTCGACGGCTGGGTTCCCGGCCAACCAACGCTGACCGTCCCCGTCGGTGGGCCGGCCCGCCTGGCCGTGGTGGCACCCGACGAACGACGCCTGACCTTGGCTCGCAAGGTGCTGGAACGGGGTACCGCCTTCCGGGGCCGCAACGACGTGTGGTTCGACCCCGACGGTCTGGTCACCGCCGGCGGCAAGGTGGCGTTCGTGTTCCCCGGGGTCGAGCCGGTTTTCGAGCCTCGCGTCGACGACGTCGCCGACCTCTTCGAGATGACCTGGGAAGGGCTCGACGCCGACCTGACCGGCCTCCACTCCCAGGGCCGGGGCATCGTGGCGGTCGGTCGCCTCCTGGCCGATGCCCTGGGCCGGCTCGGGATCCGTCCCGACGCCGTGGCCGGACACAGCCTGGGGGAGTGGACCGGCCAGATCGTCTCGGGGATGATCCCCGACGAGTCGGTGGAGGAGTTCCTCGGATCGTTGCGGCCCGGTTCGGTCGAGGTGTCAGACGTGGTGTTCGTGGCGTTGGGTGCGGGGGCCGACATGGCCGCCGAGGTGGTCGCGGGTCTGAGCGACGCCCACGTCTCTCACGACAACTGCCCGCACCAGTCGGTGGTGTGCGCCCCCGAGGTCACTGTGGCCGAGATCCTGGCTCGAGCCAAGGCGGCCAAGGTGCTGGCCCAGGTGCTTCCGTTCCGGTCCGGGTTCCACTCCCCGCTGTTCGCGCCCCACGTGGCCGCGCTGGCCGACCAGTTCGGGACCATTCCGGTCGTCGCCGCCACGGTACCGATGTGGTCTGCCACCAGCGTGGCGCCCTACCCCGATGACCCCGACCAGGCCCGGACCCTCGCCGGGCGTCACCTGGTCGAACCGGTGCGGTTCCGGGAACTGGCCGAGGCGCTGGTCGACGACGGCGTGCGGGTCTTCGTACAGGTCGGTACCGGCAGCCTCACCGGTTTCCTCGACGACACCCTTCGGGACCACGACGTGCTGACCATCTCGGCCAACGTGGCCAAGCAGACCGGGATCGGTCAGCTCCGCCGGGTGGCGGCCGCGCTGTGGAGCTCGGGGGTGGACGTCGACTTCGCGCCCCTCGGCCACCAGTTGGACCCCGCCGGTCAGGGTCATGTCTCTTCCGGTGCTGCCTCCGAGTCAGTAGGGGCGTCTCCCGGCGGTTCGTCCGGGCCGCGGCCTACCGTCGGTCTTCCCCTGGTGTTGGGTTCGACACTGATCCGTGACCTGTCCCCGCTCGCCATCACCGTGTCCGGAGCCGGAGAAGTCAGCGATGGTGGGACGGGTATCGACGATCTTGGGTGGCCGACCGCCGATTCGGCCGGGTCGCCCTTGGCCGGCACCGCGATGGGATCGGCCGAGTTGCTGGCCGAGATGCGGGCCGCGCTGGGCGAGGCCGGGGCCGCGGCCCGAGCGGTGCTGGACGCCGCGGCGAACCCCGCCCTCCGTCGCCCGGCACCGGTCACCGGGGCAAGACGCCCGGGTGCGACGGGCGCGCCGTCGGCCAACGTTGCCGCCACCGGCGGTACCGACGGTGCAACACGTGGGTCGGTTCCCGCCGAGACCGCTGCATCCATCGGAGGGGGCGGATCTACCGGCGCCGCGTCGGCCTCCGGTCCAGACGCTCCAGTGACGTCGCGGGAGGTCACCTGGGAGCTGTCGGTCACCGACCAACCGTGGTGGCGGGATCACTCGTTCTACGAACAACCGGCCGGATGGCACTGCATCGAAGACGAGTTCCCGCTGGTACCCATGACCGGCATCATCGAGATGCTGGCGGCCGAGGCGCAGGCCCTGGTCCCAGGGTCGGTAGTGCTCAGCGTGGAGTCGATACGGGCGTTCCGGTGGTTGGCCGTGGAACCGCCGACGTCGGTGACGGTCAAGGTGGCGGTCGACGCCGCGGCAACCGCGGCGGCCCCGCCGGGCACCACGGTGGTGAAGGCTTCGGTTGACGGCCATGCCCGGGCCATCGTCCACCTGGCCGCCGACTGGCCCGCCGCGCCCGCTCCGGAGGCCCGACCGGTCACCGGCCACATCGAGGTCCCGGTTGCTCCCGAGCGGATCTACGTCGAGCGCCACCTGTTCCACGGCCCCGAGTACCAGGGTCTGGCCGAGCTCACCTTCGGGGCTGACGGCGCCACCGGCGTCCTGGTGGCCGGCTCCGCGCCTGGCGCCCTGCTCGACAACGCCGGGCAGGTGTTCGGCCTATGGATGGCTTCTGCGGTGGATCGTGACCGTCTGGTGCTTCCCACCTCGATCGACTCCATGACGTTCTACGGCCCGCTGCCCGAACCGGGCTCGAGGGTCGGGTGCGTGGTCAACTGCACTTCGCTGACCGACCAGACGGTTCGGGCCGACCTCGAGCTCACCGTTGACGGGCAGGTGTGGTGTCGGATCGATGGGTGGGAGGACCGCCGGTTCCAGAGCAACGATCGCCTGTTCATGGTGTTGCGCAAACCCCAGGTGACTCCGCTGGCCGAACCCCAGCCCGAGGGTTGGGTGATGGTGCGCGAGGGCTGGCCCGACTCGGCGTCGCGCGACGTGGTGATGCGCCGTTTCCTGGGCCAGGCCGAACGGGACGACTACTTCGCTCGCAACCCCAACGTCCAGCGGACCTGGTTGCTGGGCCGCATCGCGGCCAAGGACGCGGTCCGTACGCTGTTGTGGTCCGAGGGGACGGGCCCGGTGTTCCCGGTCGAGATCTCCGTTGCCAACGACGCCGATGGCCGACCGACCGTGACCGGACCGGGAGTGGACGACGTGGTGGTGTCGATCGCTCACACCGCCGGGATAGGTGTGGCGCTCGCCGCGGTCGGGACCGACGTGGGCATAGACATCGAGCTGGTCGAGCCGCGTCCCGCGTCGTTCGAGGCGACGGCCCTCACCCCCGCCGAGCGGGACCTGTTGGCGGCCGGTCCGCCTTCCGAGCGGGACCGCACCATCACCCGCTGGTGGGCGGCCAAGGAGGCCGCGGCCAAAGCCGACGGCACCGGGATGGATGGACGGCCGCGAGACTTCGAGGTGTCCCAAGACCACGGTGACCGGGTCCGCATCGGGAACCGAGTCATCGCCACCCGGACCGTCACCAACCCCGCGGCGCCTGACGGCCCCGCCCAACCGCAGGAGCACGTCGTTGCCTGGACACTCATCGAGCCCCGAGATGACTGACGCCGCCGCCCCCGATGGGGTCACCGCCGAGTCGGTCCTGGCCGAGATGGAACGCATCTTGGTAGACGTGGTGGGTGAGGACCTGCTGCTCGATGGGCCGATCGCCATGGACACGTCCTTCGATGCCGACCTCCAACTGGAGAGCATCGAGTTCGTGGCGTTGTCCGAACAGCTTCTGGTCACCTACGGCGAGAGGGTCGATTTCGTGACCTGGTTGGCGGGCATGGAGCTCGACGACATCATCGCCCTGACCGTCGGTGACGTGGTCGGGTTCGTGGTCTCCTCACTCGGCGGCTGACCGGTGCCCCACGTCGAGGCCAACGGCCTGCGTTTCCACGTCCAGGTCCTCAAACCCGCCGACACCACCACCCCCGGCGGGCCGGCGGCGACCCGGCCCAAGGTGGTGATGCTGCACGGGCTGGTGATCGACAACCTGTCGAGCTGGTACTACACGATCGCGTCGGCGGTGGCCCTCCATGCCGACGTGTACCTGGTCGACCTGCGGGGTCACGGCCGCAGCGACATGCCCGCCACCGGCTACACCGTGGCCGACAACGTCGACGACCTGGACGCCCTGCTCGAACAGTGGGGGATCGACGAGCCGGTCCACCTGTTCGGCAACAGCTTCGGCGGGGTGGTGTCGTTGGCCTTCGCCCACCGTCATCCCGACCGGGTGGCCAGCCTGTTCCTGATCGAAGCCCACTTCGCGGTGGAGGGCTGGGGCGAGCACATGGCCGGCAGCCTGGCGCTGGCCGCGTTCGGCCTGGACGAAACGGCAGTGCAGGACTGGCTGGCCGAGAACGCCGACCGCAAGCTGTCGCGCCTGGCCAAGCGTTCCGAGCGGTTCCTGATGGAGACGTCGCTGATCGATGACCTCCAGGCCGAGCCCCCGATCGCCTGGTTGGACCAGATCACCTGCCCGACCTACGCCATGTACGGCAGCGAGTCCGACATCTTGGACCGGGCCCGTGAGCTGGAGGCCAAGGTGCCCGGCTGTGAGTTGGAGATAGTGGAAGGTTGCAGCCACTCGCTGCTAACCGAGCAGTCGGCCCTGGTACGAGAACGGGCGCTGGCCTGGATCGGGCGATTCACCACCATGGCTGGTCGGGACAGCGTCGGGGCTGGTGGCTCGCGCCCTGACCCCTCCGGCGAGGGCTGAAGGGTGACCCGCTTCCTATTCGTGGTGCCCCCCTTCACCGGCCATGTGAACCCGACCGTCCCGGTGGCGAAGTTCCTCGCCGAACGGGGCCACGAGGTGGCCTGGTGTGGGCTGCCGGGCACGGTCGAGCACCTCCTCCCGGCGGGAGCGACCTTTCTGCCCGCCACATCTCAGGAGGTTGCCGACCACGTGGCCGCGGCGGGGGAGCGTCGCCCCGACCTGCGGGGGGCCGCCGCCTTCAAGTTCCTCCAGGAGGAGGTGCTGCTGCCACTGGCCGGGGCCATGGTCGACGGAGTCGATGCCGCCGTCGACCAGTTCGGGCCCGACGTGTTGGTGGTGGACCAGCAGGCCCTGGCCGGGGCGGTGGTGGCGCGGCGCCGAGGGCTGGTGTGGGCCACGTCGGCCACCACATCAGGGGAACTGGTCGATCCCCTCGAAGGCTTGCCCCTGGTGGCGGCCGCTATGCACAGGCTCCGCGTCGATCTTCAGGTGGCCCACGGCATCCCCGTCGACCAGGCCGAAGTCGGCGATCTCCGCTTGTCGCCCCATCTGGTGGTGGCCTACACAACCGAGGCCTTGACCGGACCGGTGTCCCTGGATGTCCCGGTGGCCTTCGTCGGCCCTTCCACCCTCGGCCGCCCCGATACCGACGACTTCGATTGGGACCTCCTGGCCCCGGACATGCCGACGGTGCTGGTGTCGTTGGGGACCCTGAACGCCGAGGTGGGCGGAAGGTTCTTTACCGCCGCGGCCGAGGCCTGTCGAGATCAGCCGTGGCAGGCCGTGTTCGTTGCCCCGCCCGAACTGGTGCCCGACCCCCCGCCCAATGTGGTCGTTCGGACCCGTATCCCCCAGTTGGCGGTGCTGGCCCGGTGTGATGCGGTGGTCTCCCACGCCGGCCACAACACGGTGTGTGAGAGCCTGGCCGCCGGGCTGCCGTTGGTGGTGGCCCCCATCCGAGACGATCAACCGGTGGTAGCCGACCAGGTGGTGAATGCCGGAGCCGGAGTGAGGGTCAAGTTCACCCGGGTCCGAGCCGAGGCCTTACGAGAAGTGATCCACCACGCCCTGACCGACCCCGACTTACGTTCCGCAGCAAGACGAATAGCAGACTCCTTCACCACCGCCGGAGGAGCCCCAGCCGCAGCCGACGCATTGGAAAGCCTGCAGCCCGACCCAGCAAACATCGGATAGGTGAAGCGCCGACGATCTCGGCTTGGGTACGCGCCGGAAGGCGAGTGGCAGTTGGGATTGCGGGCTTGGCCCGGAGCCTGTGGCTCGCCGACCGTCTCGTGCTCAAGTCTCGGTGGATTGGTGCCGATGGGGGTTGGACATCTCGTGTGAAGGTGGGTTTGGTGCTCTCTCTCTCTCTCTCTCTCTCTCTCGGTTTGATGGCTGGTTTCGGGCTGGGCGGCGGGTAGGGCCTTGTTGGTGGGCCGCGTGGCTGGTGGTGGTTTCGTTGGTGGCGGGGGTGTTGGTGGTGGCTCCGGTCTCGGTGTGGGCGGCGGTTGATCCGGGGGTTGGTGCTGAGGGGGCGCCGGAGTTGTGGTGTTCCTCGTCGCAGCGGGTGTCCTTATTTGATGCTGGGTTGACTGGTGTTTACACGGAGCCGCAGTGGGTGACGGTGTGGGTACCGGCTGGTGCGGCTTTGTGGACTAATCAGGAGGGTTCGGCTCAGGCGACGAGTTCGTATTCGCATACGTGGGTTGAGTTCGCGAGTCTTGTTGAGGTGTACAAGACTTCGGATCTTGACGACGTGGTGGTTTCTGGTCGACCGTTTGATCTTATCGTTGACACGAATGGTGCTGCTGGCAGGTTCGAGTTGGAAGATCATGCCGGCTATTTGTTCACCAACGATACGGGCGTGTCGCAGCGGTTTACGTTGGGTATAAGCACCGAGCGCGGTAAGGGTGGCGCGGATTTGAAGTGGTCGGCTGGGTTTACGGTGTCTGGTGGGGCTGTTTATGATCCGCCGGGGTGTCCTAATGGTTTGATTGCTGAGTCGGAGACGTTTGGGGTGAATCCGGCTTTGTGTTTGCCGTGTGCGGTGCAGCAGGTGTTCGCGGATCCGGTGGATACTAGGACTGGTAATCAGAACATGGTGTTGCCGGGTATTTCGGTGGGTGGTCGGGGCTCGTTGGGGTTCGGGTTGGCGTATAACTCGTTGGGTGCTGGCAGTGCTGGGTTGTCGGGGTTTGGGTGGTCGTCGGTGTTGTCGATGACGGTGGTGGCTGATGGCGGGGATCGGGTGGTGTCCCAAGAGGGCGGTTCGACGGTTCGTTTCGGCCCGGATGGCAGCGGGGGTTGGGTGGCTCCGTCGAGGTTCTCTGCTGGTTTGGTGGCGTTGCCGGGTGGGGGCTGGGTGTTTACCCGTAACCATTTCGACAAGTTCACGTTCGACGCGGCTGGGAAGCTGGTTTCGATTGGTGATCAGTTCGGTAACGAGACCACTGTTACCTACAGTGGCGGGGTGGCAGTGTTCATGGAGGACGAGGCTGGTCGCCGGTTGAGTTTCGGGTGGTCGGCGGGCCGGCTGGTGTCGGTCACTGACTCGCTGGTGGCTTCGGGCGGTCCTCGGTCAATCCACATGGCCTATGACGCGGCCGGTGATTTGGTGTCGTTCACCGATGTTGGTGACGGGATATGGTCGTTCACTTACGACGGTTCGCATCGTTTGTTGAGTATGCGTAAACCCCGCCATCACGGCGGCGCACCTGGTGCGGTGGTGGCAAACACCTATGACCATTTGGGTCGGGTCGCGTCACAAACAAATGAGAACAACGAGAAAGTGACGTTTGAGTATTTCACGCCGGTTCCGGGTGCGACGACGATAACGATGGCGTCGGGCCGCCAAAAGATCGATGTTTATGATCATGACGGGCTGGGTGTGCACACGTCGACGGTGTGGGCCCCAGGCACTGCGGCGGAGTCTGAGACGGTCTTTGTTCGTGACCCGGCCACTTTGGCGTTGGAGTCGGTCACGAACGCGGCCAATGAGGTGACGGTGTTCGACAGCGACGCTCACGGGAACACCACGATGGTCCGTGATGGGTCGGGGCGGGTGACACGGTGGACCTACAACGGCCAGGATCAGGTGACGTCGATGTCAGTGGGTGAGACCGCAGCACCGTTGCCGTCCTCGACAGCGAACGTGGTGACCTCGACGATCTCCTACAACGCTGATGGTTTGCCGACGGTGATGGTGGACGCGGTCGGCACCGCCTCGGAAGCAACCACCAGCTTCGTCTATGACAGTGTGCACCGCGAGGATCTGGTGGAGGTGATCGACGGCCGCTCACAGCACTGGACTTATGGCTATGACCCGGCCAGTGGTGATGTGGTCGAAGCGGTTGATCCGGTGGGCGGTCGTTCCACGATGTCCTACAACAACATCGGCTGGCTGAACACGGTGGTGGCCCCGAAAGGCAACCTCGCCGGTGCGACACCGGCCCTGTGGGCGACGACCTTGGAGTATGACGATTGGGGCCGGGTGACCGGCGAGGTCGACCCGATGGGGAACCGGGTCGAAACCTCCTTTGACGCCAACGGCAACGTGACCTCGACCGAGACCGGCTTGTCGGCCACGGTCACTGCGGGGGATGTGACCACCTACAGCTACGACAACGCGGACCGCCTCACAACGGTTGATCCACCCGGTCCGGGGGACCGCACCTACAGCTATGACCCTGACGGGCGCCGGACCGGGTTCACCAACGAGCTGGACGGCACCTGGGCCTACAGTTTCGACGCTCTGGGGCGGGTCGAGTCGGTGACCGACCCGACCAACGCGACCACAAGCTACGGCTGGGACGAGGCGTCACGGCTCGCGTCGGTCACCCAACCCGGCGGCAACTGCAATGGCGCACCCAAGACCGGCTGTGTCACCTACACATATGACTTGGCGGGCCGTCCGACCGGTGTCGATTACGCCGATCCGGCCACCCCCGACATCGCCGCCATCACCTATGACGCGCTGGGACGAAGGACCTCAGCGTCTCGGGGCGGTGACACCGAAACATGGGTGTGGGATCAGCGGTCACGGTTGACGTCACACACGGATGTGAACGGCCGTGCCACCAGTTACGGGTGGGACGACACTGGAAACCTGACATCGATTGGTTACCCGGGCCAGACCACCGCGGTCACCCGCACTTTCGACGGGGCCGGAAGAATGGCCTCGACCACGGACTGGACGGGCCGGCTCACCACGTTTGGTTATGACCAGAACAGCAACTGGTCTGAGACGGTGTTCCCGGTGTCGTCACAGAACCGTGACGTCTACTCGTTCGATCGCTCTGATCGGATGGTCGGTGTCACATGGAACCGCGGCTCGACAATGCTGGGCAGCCTCTCCTATGGGCCCCGTGACTTGAAGGGCCAGGTCACGTCTGTCGCCGGCACCGGGGTCGTGGCTGGTCAGAATCAGTCGTGGGCCTATGACGACCGGGACCGGCTGACCGCGACTGGGACGGAGGGGTTCGGGTTTGATGCGGCCACGAACCTGGTCGACCAGGATGGGGTGTTGCAGGTGTTCGACCCCGCCCAACGGCTGTGTTGGACATCGCAAACCGTCGAGGGCGGTGATTGTGGGACCCCACCCGAGGATGCGACCACCTACGGTTATGACGCCCGCGGGAACCGGACCTCGATGACGTATCCGTCGGGAACGACCGCAACGTATGGGTTTGATGCCGAGAACCGCATGACCAGCGCGGTCCTGCCGACGACGTGGCAGGACGACACCGCCCGCCAATACGTACCCGTCCCCGCGTCTCGCATCGTGGACACCACGACGGGTGCCGGAACTTGTGATGGTGCCCCGTGTGCCCGGCTTGCCGCTGATGACCCTGTCGCGGTGCAGGTCACCGGTGTGGGTGGTGTGCCGGCGTCAGGGGTGACGGCGGTGGTGGTGTCGATCATCGCGTCAGGCACCACATCGGATGGCTGGTTGGAGGTGAACCCCGCTGGTGACGCCGCCGCCGGGACACTCCCACTCAACGCCGGACAAACGTCGGCTCAGACCGTGACCGCGAAACTGGCTGGGAACGGGACGATCACCTTGGCTAGTGGGGTGGGTGTGGATGTGTCGGTCGATGTGGTCGGCTACTTCCGGGCGCCGTCGCCGTGGGTGCCGGCCCTGAACTACTGGCCGCTCACCCCCACAGTCACCGCCGAATCCACGTCGGGAACTGGTGTGTGTGACGCTTCGCCGTGTGGGACTCTCCCGGCGGGTGAAACCGATATCGCCACCGCCGGACACGGCGGGATCCCCGCTTCGGGCGTGAACGCGGTCACCGTGTCGATCCTCGCCCAGCATGCGTCTGGTGGCCAGGTCCGTGTCGCACCATCTGGGACGGCAGCAGCAGGTGAGTTGGTGTGGGAAACGGGCAGTGTCGGTGCTGCTGGTGTGTTCACTGTGCCCCTCAACCCTGACGGGACGATCACTTTGGAAGCCGCCGGTTCCACCAACATCAGGGTGGCGGTGACGGGCTACTGGAAGGTCCCCACCGGAACCGATACCGGTCTCGGCTTGGATCTTCTCGATGCCCCCACCCGACTGGTGGATACCACCACCAACGTCGGTGTCTGTGACAGCGACCCGTGTGACACGCTCCAGTCGAACACGCCAGTCGAAGTCGCGGTCACCGGACAGGCGGGGCTGAGCGGTGAGATCATGGCGGTCATGGTTTCGGTCACCGCTACCGACCCGACCGGCACCGGTGTCCTCGGGGTTGGGACCACCGAAGCCGACTTGGGTGGCGGGATCGTGGTGTTCGACCCAGCCCAACACGCGTCGACGACCATGATCATTCCGCTCACCGATACCGGGACGTTCACGATCGGATCATGGACCGAAACTGATGTGGCGGTCGATGTGATCGGTGTGTTCCGTGCGCCGACTAGGACGTGGCGTTACGAATACGACACGACCGGCATGCGCACCGCCAAGCAACTCGACAACACCGCTGGCACCGGTGTGGAGTGGCGTAAAGAACACACCTGGACCGCCAGCGGCGGTCTCCCGTTGTTGCTAGCGGAGCATCAAGGCGCGCAGAGCGCGTATGTGATCTACGGGCCGGGCGGGACACCGATCTATCAGATCAACACCACCGGCGAAGTTCAATACTTCCACCAAGATCACCAAGGCTCCACCCGGCTCACAACCAACGCGAATGGAACCACCCGCAACACCATCACCTACAACGCCCACGGTGAAATCATCGCCAACACCAACTGGTGGCTCGAACAACCACTAGCCGGCTACACCGGCCAATACCACGACCCAGAAACCGGCTACATCTACCTAAGAGCCCGCCACTACGACCCCACAACCGGCCAATTCACAACCCTCGACCCGTTAGTCGCAATCACCGAAGAACCCTACGGCTACGTAAGCGGAGACCCGCTGAACAATACGGATCACTCGGGCCTGGGCATCGACCTGCCGGGCGGGTTCTGCATTCAATACGGTCCGTCCGACGAGAGTTGTAACACCGCCTCCGACAACATCCGTGATGAACATCCCGAGGTTGCTCAGGGCATCGTGGACTTCTCGAGCGGCATGCTCGACATAAACCCTATCACCGCCGTTACGAATGCGACAGGAGCCACTGACACCGGGCAGTATGCCAATGAATGTTCCGGCTGGTACCGGGGTGGGCAGGCGACGATGTTCGTCATCGACATCTGGGCAGCCGGTGGAACCCAGGCTGCTCGGATCCGAGACTCATCGGTGTTCGGCAAGTCAAGCACCTTGTTCGGTCGCGGCGGGAAAGGTGGCGGTGGCCTTCTGAACCACACATGGATGCGTATCGGGTGGGGGTGGAAGGGATCCGCCTCGGCAGGACAGGACGTGTTCCGCATCGGTATCGGAAACCGGAAATGGCACATTGAGATCTGGGAAGTCGGGAAGGCCCTGCGTGGTTAGCGACTTCGGAGTACTCGATAGCCGGATTCGACATGTAGAGCTTGCTCGTTACTCGGGAACAAGGGTGGGACGACTCCCGGGTGGAGTCGAGAGGCTGCTGCCGCGCGGAAGAACGGAGCGAATCAGCCTTTTTCCTGCTTGGGATGCCGCAAGTCGGGCGGACCTTCTCGACGCCGTGCTGGTTCGTCTTGAGGCTCTCGGGTATCGGCCAAAGAGCTCCGTGGCGTTAGGTGCCCGTCGGGCGGATGAGGACGAATTGTTTGACCTCATCTGGACTGCGACGCGCGAATACCATTGATGTCGCGTTTGGAGCGGTCAGATTGATTCGGACTGGGTTTGACGGGTGCTCGGTGGGTTTGATTTGTCAGGGCCGCATCGGCCTGACCGCGTGAACGGCAGTGGGCGGCTTCGACCTCTGCCTGGGAGCGGTCGTCGAGCTCGCCGTGGATGCGGTCCTCGTTGAACCAGGACACCCACCCACAGGTGGCGAGTTCGAGGTCCTCGAGCCCTTTCCAGTGCCCGCCGTTGGCGGCGAGCACGGCAGGGTTTCGGTGCAGTTCGGTCTTGTAGAGGGCGTTCACCGATTCGGCCATCGCATTATCGAAACTGTCGCCGATGGTGCCTATGGAGGGCGTCGCTCCGATCTCGTCGATGCGGTCGGTGTAGGTGATGGATGTGTACTGCCCAGGGAGCCGGCGTCGTTGTGGCAGATCAGCCCGGCGAGGTCGGTGCCCCGCCGGGTCCAGGCGGCCATGTTCAGCGCATCCACGACGAGGTCGGCGTGCATGGTGCGCGCTGCTTTCCAGCCGACGATGCGCCGGGAGAACACGTCGACAACAAACGCCACGTACACGATCCCAGACCATGTCGAGCAGTACGTGAAATCCGCAACCCACAACTGATCGGGTGCGGTCGCGGTGAAGTTCCGTTTCACCAGATCCGGGGCCCGGGTCGCGGCCGGATCGGCGTGGGTGGTGAAACGCTTCTTCGCTCGACTGGCCGCTGATGCCCTCAGCTTTCATCAGGCGTGCGACCTGGTCACGGCCGATGTCGATGCCGGCCTTACGAACGGCGACGGCCATCTTGCGGCGGCCGTACACCGAGTAGTTCTTCTTCCAGATCGCCCGGACCTTCGGGCCCATCTCAGCGTCGCGGACCTTGCGGGCGCAGGGCTTGCGGGTCTTGGCGGACCAGTAGGTGGTGGGGGCGATCTCTGCACTTCACAGATCGGCTCGATCCCCCATCTCAGCCCACCGGACTCACGGGTCCGGTGGGCATCGATGAACTCAACAACCGCAGCGACCTCTGCCGAGGTCAGCGGCCTTGCCCTCTTCGGGTGACCAGTCGAGCTCGGTCGCGAAGAAAAACCGATGCGGCTTTCAAGATGTCGTTCGCCCTGCGGAGCTCACGGTTCTCCTTCACCAGCTCCGCGATACGCTGCGTGCCAGGCCGTCGACGTGCCCGGACGGGTCCCCGAGTCGACCTCAGCTTCGGCCTACCCAGCCACCTGCTAGGACCGGGCACCTACACCAAGGTCACGAGCCACCCGGGCGATCACCCTGAGACTGGCCGGACTCACGGCGGATCTCCAGGACCATCCGGGACCGCCTCGCTCACGCAACTCGTCCGGTACTTCTGCGGCCGTTTCGGCCACCACTGTTAAGCTTGCCATGCTCCATACTCGCTTCCAAGCTCAGGAGCACCTTGCGCGATCCCAGTCCGAATCAGAAGGTCGCCGGTGTGGTGGTGTGCCGGCGTCAGGGGTGACGGCGGTGGTGAGCCGATCATCGCGCCAGGCACCACATCGGATGGTTGGTTGGAGGTGAACCCCGCTGGTGACGCCGCCGCTGGAACCTCCCACTCAACAGCGGGCAAACCCGGCTCAGACTGTGACCGCGAAACTGGCTGGAACGGGACGATCACCTTGGCCAGCGGGGTGGTGTGATGTGTCGGTCGATGTGGTCGGCTATTTCCGGCGCCGTCGCCGTGGGTTCCGGCCCTGAACTACTGGCCGCTCCCCCCCACAGTCACCGCCGAATCCACGTCGGGAACTGGTGTGTGTGACGCTTCGCCGTGTGGAAACCTCCCGGCGGGTGAAACCGATATCGCCACCGCCGGACACGGCGGATCCCCGCATCCGGGGGTGAACGCGGTCACCGTGTCGATCCTGGCCCAGAACGCGCCCGTGGCCAGGGTGCGTGTCGCCCCGTCGGGGATGCGGCCGGGTGAGTTGGTGGGAGGCAGGCAGTGTCGGCGCTGCTGGTGTGTTCACCGTGCCCCCAACCCTGACGGCACCATCACTTTGGAAACCGCCGGTGTCACCAGCATCAGGGTCGCGGTCACGGGGGTATTGGAAGATCCCCACCGGAAACGACACCGACTCCGGACTGGATCTACTCGAAGCCCCCACCCGCCCGTCGACACCACCACCAGCACCGGCATATGCGACAACAACCCGTGACACGCCCAGGCGAACACGCCAGTCGAAGTCGCGGCCACCGGACAGGGGGGCTGTCGGGTGAGACTGGCGGCGGTCATGGGTTTCGGTCACCGCTATCAACCCGACCGGCACCGGTGTCCGGGTTGGGACCACCGAAGCCGACTTGGGTGGCGGGATCGTGGTGTTCGACCCCGCCCAACACGCCTCGACGACCATGATCATCCCGCTCACCGACACCGACTCTCACGATCGGATCCTGGACCCAAACTGACGTGGCGGTCGATGTGATCGGCGTGTTCAAGGCACCGACCAGGACGTGGCGTTACGAATACGACACCACCGGCATGCGCACCGCCAAACAACTTCCGATAAACACCGCCGGCACCGGCGTCGAGTGGCGTAAAGAACACACCTGACCCGGCGGAACCGGTCCGCCGTTGCTGCTAGCCGAGCATCAAGGCGCACAGAGCGCGTAGGATCTACGGGCCGGGCGGGACACCGATCTATCAGATCAACACCACCGGCGAAGTCCAATAACCTTCACCAAGACCACCAAGGCTCCACCAGACTCACCACCAACGCCAACGGAACCACCCGCAACACTATCAGCTACAACGCCCACGGTGAAATCACCGCCAACACAAACTGGTGGCTTCGAACAACCCTCAACGGATACACCGGCCATTACCACGACCCCGAAACCGGCTACATCTACCTAAGAGCCCGCCACTACGACCCCACAACAGGCCAATCACAACAGTCGACCCACTCTTAGCAATCACCGAGGAACCCTACGGCTATACCAAGGCAACCCAGCCAATCGCTCTGATCCAACCGGTCTCTGCGGATTCTGGGTGATGGTCCGTGCACACCGGGCGGTATCGTCGACGACATCGCGGATAGGAGTCCGGTCCGAGGCCAGGATGCGGCAAATTCCGCTGCCGGGGTCCTTGACGGCATCACGATGGGTAACGCTGATACGGTGCTATCGGCAATCGGTCAAGCGGACAAGGTGCGGTGGGATTCCACAGCTACAACTGTCGGTGGTGTTGTCGGCTAACCTTCGATGGCCCCTTGCCATTGTCAGCCCTGCCTGCGTCACGGCATATGCAAGCAAGGCGACGGCACTCAACTTTGTATCCGAATCCTATTCATGTATCTTCACGAGTTGTGACTGGTGGTCACTTGTTGGAGCAACTGTTGGACTGGGCTTTGGAAAGTATGTTCCAGGTTGGGTGGGACGTCACATGGGTGATGATGTCGGCATGTGGTTTCTCCCGAATATCTCTTCCCGATGTTGTTTGTGCCGCTCAGTCTCATCCCCTACGGATTGTTGATTATGGACGACCAATGGCAGCCTCTAATGATGGCGTCGTGGATTGGTGATTGTTGTTTCATCCCGCCGATATATTCGCGATGCTAGCGAATTATCTGAAGGCGACGGGAGCGCGCCTGCTAAGGCCTACTCGGCGAATGACCGCGCCTGGGAAGTTTCGACTCTATGGGCAGGTGGGCCATTGTTGTGTGCAGTTTGGTTGCATTTGTGGCTCAGCTGATTGGCTTGCATACCTGAACGCAGGCCGACGGGTTCCGGCGTAACGGTAACACCGTGAGGTGATGGGACGTTGAGTTCCAGCAGCCAGTGCCCTGTCTGTCGTCGAGCGAGAGGAGATCAGCTGATGCGCTTATGACGCCCGGAGGAACCGGACCGATGACTTATCCGTCGGGAACGACCGCAACCTTCGGTTCGATGCGGAGAACCGCATGACGTCGGCAGTCGGCAGGTTCCAGGATTCAGTGCGCGGTGCGTGCAGCGTAGACGTGGTTGGGGCTCTGCCAGTGGAGTGATCGGCGGGGTTGGGTGTTGAGGATGTGGCAGATGTGGTCGAGGTGGGCTTGGGGTGGATGGAGGAGGTCGGTTCCTTTGGGGAGCCAGAACTGGAGTTGGCGGTTGCCGCTTGTTTTTGGCCTCGTTGCCAGGGCGAGTGGGCGTCCGCGAGTAGAAGTCGATGCCCCAGGCCATGGCGATCAGGGCCCATTTGGCTAGTTCTGACTCGGTCCCAGGTGATGGACCGGCGTGGCTGGCGGGCATTCCCGCTACCCAGTCGTCGAGCGTTCTGTAGGTGGTGAGCGAGTCGTGACCGCCGGGGCAACGCGAGCACGACCTGGGGTGCGGCTGACACGTTTCGACCAGGGTGATCAACGCGACCGGTTCCTGGCCCCGATGATCGTCGCCTTCCCAGTGTCCGAACTCGCTACGGTCCTCGACCTCGGCGGGACGGTCATGAATCGAGGTGAAGGCACCCAAGACGTGAGTGCTGGTCTGGGATCGACGCTGGTTGCGGCCTCGGCGACGGTGCCGGCGGGTGCGCAGCACTTCGGTGGGTTTAACTTCCAGCAGTCCCCGGTAGATGCCCTGGTAGATCGTTTCGGTGGCGATCCCGCCGATCGGAGCAGGTGGTGCCTGCCGGGAGTACCCGGCAGTGAGATGGTTGGTCACCTTGGCTGCCGCTCGGGCTGTGACGAACCGGCACCCACGTCGGGGCCGCTTGTCGCGAGGGCCCGTTGCGCCGTGCTTGCCCGGTAGCGGTGGCGGCCACCGTTGGCGTCGACATCGGGCTTGACCAGGACCGGTGTCGACACAAGACCCGGCCCAGCTCGGTCCACGAGACCATCGGGTTCTCAGCCAGGCACCGGCTGATCTCCTCGTGCCCGGGCAACGTCAAGCGCGTGTAGGCCATGATGGGAACTCCAGCAGTCAGTGCGATGGGTGAGTGACCCGACCATCATGGCCGGACACCGCGCAC